>NZ_JBIRAZ010000022.1:0-199812 GCF_044326415.1 Actinomadura sp. 6N118
GCGGGTAAAGCAAGCTCCGGCCGATGACCAGGCCGCGGACGGTGGGCAGCGCGAGCGCCTTCTGCCAGCCGGCCAGCGCGGCGTCCGGATCGTCGGGCACCTCGCCGCCGAGCAGGAGGGCGGGCAGCGTCGAGGCCGCCATGACCTCCTCCATCCGGTCCACGACCGGGACCTTCAGCCAGGTGCGCGCGCGATCTAGTGATGTAGTACTAGGCCGTGACGGCCGCGATCGCCACCACGAAGGTGAGGTCGAACAACAGTTCCAGCTGGCTCGCGGTGCGGTGCGGCTCATCGATCTCGCGCGCGGGCATCCGGGCCCGGATGCCCGCGACCTGGTAGCTGCTGGCGGCACAGTGCGGCCCCGTCATTCCATGACTCCGTCGCCCTGACGACCGGGCACCGCTTCTGTTTGTGACGCCGAACGCCCGATCCGGCCGGTCTCAGGAATCCGCAGCCGGAACTGTCACAGGCCGGTTCGGTGGCCGGTCGTAATTGGTGACCGGGAAGCGACCGTTACCCGGGTGAACAGGAGGCCTGTCATGAGGATCGTGGTAGTCGGTGGCACCGGGCTGATCGGGTCGAAGGTCGTGAGGAGGCTCGGCGAGCATGGCCTTGAGGGGGTGGTGGCCTCCCTGGACACCGGCGTCAACACCCTCACCGGCGAAGGGCTCGCCGATGCCGTGGCCAGGGCGGCAGTGGTGGACGAAGCGGAACTCGCCCAGCGCAAGCACCTCCGAGTTTCCCGGAATTCCTGATCACCATGAATCACTCAGCACGGCTGCGGCCTGCCGCAGATTCTGTCACGTCCGCGCGGATCACCGCCCTCGACGATCTGCGTGAGCACCTGCAGTGGGCGATCGAGCTGGAACACGCGACGTTGCCGCCGTACCTGTGCGCGCTGTACTCGCTTGACCCGGAACGCAACCCCGACGCCGTCGAGGCGGTGACCGGCGTGTTCATCGAAGAGATGCTCCACCTGACGCTGGCCGCGAACCTGCTCAACGCCGTCGGTGGACGTCCGCGGCTGGACACGCCGCGGATGCTGCCATCGCATCCCCGGCGGCTGCCGCACGCCGACGCTTCCCTCCACCTGTCGCTGCTGCCGTTCGGCGACGAGGCGCTCGAGATGTTCCTCCGACTCGAACGGCCCGCACCACCCGGTGCCCCTCCGGAGGGCGATGGCTACGAGACGATCGGTCAGTTCTACGACGCGATCGCGGACGGGCTGCGGCGTCTGTGCGACCAGTTCGGCGAGCGCGAGATCTTTCGAGGCGATCCGGCTCGCCAGATCCACACCGGGCACTTCCGGAACACCACCGGACAGATGATCGCGGTCACCGACCTGAGCTCGGCGCTGGCAGCCCTGGAGGAGATCGTCGAGGAGGGTGAGGGTACCTCCCGCGGCGTGGTCTGGGACGGCGACCGGAGCGTCCACCATCCCGATCGGGAACAGGTCGCCCACTACTACCGCTTTCAGGAGCTCAGAGCCGGCCGGCGCTACCGGCGCGGCGACACCCCGCAATCCGGGCCCACCGGCGAGGCGATCGGGGTGGATCCCGCCGGTGTCCTCCCGATGCGGCCCAACCCCCGCCTCGCCGATCACGCCGAGGGGGACGCGATCCGCGCGGCCCAGGAAAAGTTCAACCACACCTACTGCATCATCCTGCACCTGCTGGAACACGTGTTCAACGGCAGCCCGAAGCTGCTCCCGGTCGCCATCGCCACCATGTACCAGCTCAAGGCGAGGGCCCAAGCCCTGATGCGGATGCCCGACGGGGAGGGCGCGACGGCCGGCCCCACCTTCGAGTACGTGCCGCCTGAGCACCGCCGGTGGACCGCCGGCGATCGGCAGCGGATCATCGTACTTCCCGACGGCCCCTACGTCGTACACGGCGGCGTTCCACTCAATCGCAAACGCAAGATCGTCGACGCCGCGAACAACGCCGCGCTGACCTGGCAGACCGGCGACATCCTGGAGACCGAGGCCACCTACGCCCTGTGCCGCTGCGGCCGCTCGTCCCACAAACCGTTCTGCGACGGTACGCACGCCGTGGTCGGGTTCGACGGCACCGAGTCCGCCGACCTCCGGCCGTACAAGGAACTGCAGCACGTGCACGACGGGGTGGGCATCTCGGCGCAGCGGGTCGGCGAACTGTGCATCCACGCGGCCTTCTGCATCGGACGCACCAGACCGATCGCCGACATGCTCGCCGACACCGGCGACAGCGACGTGCGCTCCAACGTCATGGGCCGGATCGACCACTGCCCCTCCGGGTCGTACAGCTACGCCCTGGAGCGCGGCGGCGAATCGATCGAGCCCGACCTCCCGCAGGCCATCTCGATCCTCGAGGAAGAGGACGGCCTGGCCAGCGCACTGTGGGTCACCGGCGGCGTGCCCGTCGAGCGCGCGGACGGACGCCCGCTGGAGACCCGCAACCGGATGACGCTGTGCCGCTGTGGCCACTCGGCAGGCAAGCCCCTGTGCGACGGAACCCATCGAGAGATCGACTTCCGCGAGGAAGAGCCGGGCACTGCGACCGGCACAACCGATGACACGAACAGCACGGAACACGGAAGGACATCATGAGCTCGCACATCCTGGAGCTGGCGGCACAGCCCTCGACGACCTGGCCAGCCTTCCGCCGGCCTTCCTCATCGTCGGCGAGAACGACGTGCTGCGCGACGTGGGCGAAGCCTACGCCCGCCGCCTCATCGAGGCCGGAGTCCCGACCACCGGCGTCCGCTACAACAACACCCTCCACGACTTCATGATGCTCAACCCCGTCCGCGACGCCCACGCGGCACGAGCCGCCACCGCCCAGGCCATCGCGGTCCTCAAGACCGCGCTCCACACCGGAAAGGCACGCACATGAACACCGTCGAACAGCCCGTCGTCGTCCTGGTCCACGGCGCCTTCGCCGAATCGGCGAGCTGGAACCGCGTCATCCAGCGCCTGCACAGTCACGAGCTCACCGCCGTCGCCGTCGCCAACCCCCTACGCGACCTGGCAGGCGACGCCACCTACGTGCGCGACGTGATCAACGGTATTGGTCGGCCGGTCATCCTCGTCGGCCACTCCTACGCCGGCATGGTGATCAGCCAGGCGGCGGCCGGCAATCCGGCCGTCCGCTCCCTCGTCTACGCCGGCGCCTTCGCCCCCGAATCCGGCGAGAGCGCCCTGCTGCTGGCCGGCAAGTTCGAGGGCAGCACCTTGGCCAACGCGCTGATCGCCTATCCGGTCGCCTCCGGCGGCAACGAGTTCCGGATCGCCGACGACAAGTACCACCACCAGTTCTGCGCCGACCTGGACGCCGACGAGGCCGCCCTGATGGCGGCGACCCAGCGACCAGTGACCGAGCGGGCGCTGAGCGACGTGCTGACCGTGAGCGAGCCGGCCTGGCACGGCAAGCCGTCCTGGTTCGTCTTCGGTGAAAGCGATCGCAACATTCCGGCCGCGGCGCTGCGGTTCATGGCCGAACGCGCCTCCTCACGAGGAACCCGCGAAATCAGCGGCGCCTCCCACGCGATCGCCTCCTCCCAGCCCGACGCCATGACCGCCGCCATCCTCGACGCCGTCGCCCACGGCCAGGGCTGAACGAAGCCCAGCCCTCTGGACCCGGTGAGGCCCCCGGTGAGCCCTTCACCGGAGGCCTCACCGCGTCCAGCCCATAGATCCGCCGATCCTCAGTTCAACTCGAAACGCCCTAGACGAAAGGCCGGTGAACGGGATGGACGTCCCAAAGCAGCATGTAGTTCGACTACTCCAGGAAGTGGGAATGCCGGGCGTGGCCGACGAGGCCGACAAGGCGCTGCCCGACCCGGTCGAATACGACCGGGCGGAGAACTTTCTGGCCCAGTACGGCATTACCAAGGACCAGCTGATCAGCTGGCGGGGAGGCAGTCCCTAACGGTTGACGCCCACCATTGCCGGCTGGTGGCTTCGGTGGACCGGACGGTCAACCGTGCACAACGCACATCGAACGGAACCCTGCCCGGCGGATGGAGTGGCCATAGCGGCAAACGCGCCTCCCGTGCGGGCGAGAAGGCGCTCTGCGTCTGGCTGAGGCTCACCAGGATGAGGGCGACCGCGGAGAGGATCGCCGCAGTCTGATTCGGAGTCGAGCGCGTGATGCCGACTCATATGTATCGACCGGATTCAAACCCGTCCTGTGACACCTATCGCGCGGCGATATCCGAGTCCGTCCGTCACAGGAAAATATGCTCCGAAGGTGTCACACCTTTGCCCACCATCCGGTCGTCCCGTATGTAGGCCTTCACATAAGGCGAATGGAGGAACCATTGTGAGCGGGCAGTCCGACTCTCCACATGCTCTCCGGAAGTCCAATGCGCATGAACGGCAGAACGTTGAGAATTGGGCGGCGGCGCCGAGAATCGGGACAGATCTGGTCCGCCAGGTCCGTGACGCCATGGCCGATCTTCCGCGGATCCTCGTCGCGCCGCTGTTGCGGCACTGGCACCTGACCTGGGGGGCCACCCCGGAAGAGGCGGCCGCGGCGATGCCCGGCGACCACCTGCTCCCCCGGGCTCAGTACCGCGCCACTCGTGCGATCACCATCGACGCCACCCCAGACGAGGTGTGGCCCTGGCTGGTCCAGGTCGGGTACCGGCGGGCCGGCTGGTATGCCGGTGACCTTCTCGGCAACTTCGCCCGTCCCAGTGTTCGGCGGATCGTCCCCGAGCTGCAGGACCTTCGAGTCGGTCAATGGCTGCCCACGACCCCGAAGCCCACTGAACGGACGTCGTTCGTCGTCGACGGCTTCGACGAACCATCATGGCTGCTGTGGCGCATGCCGAACCGCAGCTGGGCTTGGCGCCTGATCCCGTTGGCCGACGGGCGCACCCGGTTGATCACCAGGATGAAGGCGGTCTACGAGTGGCCGCGACCGTGGGCCCTGGTGACGGCGGTGCTGATGGAGTGCGCCGACTTCGCGATGATGCGCCGAATGCTGCGCGGAATCCGGGACCGGGCCGACGGCCGTCCGGCAGCCCTGACCGTCGATTACAAGGAAGTAGACAATGGATCCCTTTGAGCAACGCGCGGCGAGACCTGTCCTGGTGAACGGTACCGGTGGGAAGGCGCCGCAGGCCAAGGTCGAACTCGCCGACGGCGTGCGATGCCACACCGCGCTGTTGCGGCTGGACGGCACCTTCGAACCTCCGCATCTGGTCGTCGATGGGGAGGTCGACCTCACCACGCTCGCAAACTTCACCGCCGCGCTGGCCCGCATGCTCGAACACAGTCCCGGTGACGTGTGGGTCGACGTGGAGAAGCTGAGCTTCATCGACGTCGGTGGACTCCGTGCCCTGGCCGCTGCCGCGACTCGGCTGGGAGTCCGGGACCGGCGGCTGGTGTTGCGGTCGGTCGCGCCCCATCTGGCCAAGCTGATGGACGTGGTGGGGTGGAGCCAGATTTCCGGCCTGGTCATGCTCGTTCGGGGGGACGGCCGCCCCGGGAGTGCCTACGGGCGCGGTCGACGCGAGGGTAACGACGAACGCCAGGCCAAGCTCGCATGACGGGCGTCCACGCGCCCGTGTCGCCGCCGTACCAGCGACCCGCCGACCAGGTGGCCGGCGAACTCGGGACCGATACCGAACGAGGGCTGTCCCATGAGGACGCCGCGGAACGGCTCGCGCGGGAGGGGCCGAATGTGCTGCCCGCCGCCCGCGGGCGTGGCCCGGTAGCCCGGTTCGTGCTTCAGTTCAACAGCCCCCTGATCTACGTCCTGCTGGCGTCCGCGGTCGTGACCGCCCTGCTCGGCGAGCACATGGACGCACCGGTGATTTCCACGGTAGTGATCGTGAACGCAATCGTCGGGTTCGCGCAGGAATCCCGGGCGGAGCGGGCACTCACGGCCCTGGCAGTACTCGCGCAGACGACCGCGGCGGTCGTCCGAGACGGCGTGCGGCGCCGGGTTCCGGCCGCCGGACTGGTCGTCGGAGACCTCGTCGAGCTGGAGGCCGGCGACAAGGTCCCCGCCGATCTGCGGCTGCTGACGACCAGTGAGCTCGTGGTGGACGAGTCGGCGCTGACCGGGGAATCGGCGCCGGTTTCCAAAGACCCGGCGCCGCTGCCGGGAGCGGCGTCCCTGGCCGACCACACCGCGATGGCCTTCTCCGGCACCTTGGTCATCGGCGGCCGGAGCGCGGGGGTCGTCGTGGCCGCCGTGGAGACGCTCGGCGGCACCACCGTCATCTGCACGGACAAGACCGGTACCCTCACCAAGAACCAGATGACGGTACCGCCGTCACCGCCGGCGGATACGACTACACCGTCACCGGCACCGGCTACTCCCCCACCGGGACCGTTGAGCGGGACGGCGCCGCGGTGAATCTCATCGAGCACCCGGCCCTGCGCGGGACGCTGCTGGCGGGCCTCGGCTGTAACGACGCGCGACTCCTCCACGACGACGGATGGCGCATTGTGGGCGACCCGACCGAGGGTGCCCTGCTGACCCCTGCTGACCAGCGCCGCCAAGGCGGGCCTTGACCGTGTTCCACCCGGACGGCCGTCGGCGAGCCGCAGAGCCGCCTGATGCGCGGTGTGCTGTGGCGCCCGCCTCGCTGAGACGAGGCGGGCGCCATTGACTTCATCCGGCAGGGTGGCCAACGCCAGGTGACAGCAGGTCCTGGTACTCGGGATGCTGAGCGATCCAGGCGGCGTAGAACGGGCACACCGCGCGCACGGTCAAGCCCTGTGCACGAGCCGCGTCCAATGAAGTCCGTGCCAGGGCCGTGGCGACACCGTGCCCCGCATAAGCAGGATTCACCTCCGTGTGCACGAAGGTGATCCGGGTGGGTTTACGGGAGTATCGGGCGAACCCGGCCAGGCCGGTGTTCACCCACGCCTCGTATCGGTTCTTCTTCGGGTTGTCGATGACTTCCACGTCGGCAGTGAGTGCCTTGTCGCTCATGCTCCAGCCTTTGGTTCGGGATTGGACGATGCAGTGATCACTGATGAGGTCATGGACGGCTCCTTAGGAGTTTCGAGTTCGGCGGCATCAGCGGAGGGCGCGCAGCGCCGCTTCCACCGTCCGGTGGAAGGTCGGATAGCTGTAGATCATGTGCTTCAGGCGATCGGTCGGAGCCTCGGTATGGACGGCGACGTTCAGCCCGTACAAGACTTCGCCTCCCGTGGGGCCGACCGAGGTCGCTCCTATCAGGACACCGCGGTCGGAGTCCTCGACGAGCTTGATGAATCCCTCGTTGCCCGGCCCGTGGATCAGGCCGCGTGCGGACGAGGCGATCTGCGCCGAGCCAGTGCGCACACGCACGCCCTGGTCGCGTGCCTGCCGTTCCGTGAGCCCCACGGCCCCGATCTCGGGGTCGGTGAAAGTGACGCGAGGCAGCGCCCGATAATCGGCATCAGGACCGGGACTTCCCAGGATGTCGCGGACGGCGATCTGCGCCTGGTACATCGAGATGTGGGTGAAATCGCCGTGGCCGGTGATGTCGCCGACCGCCCAGAGCCCTTCGCCGGCCCTCATCTGCCCGTCGGTGCGCAGTGTCGGCGCGGCCGGGTCGATTCCCACGGTGTCGACCGCCAGAGCGGCCAGGTCTGCGCGGCGGCCTGTCGCGACGAGAAGACGCTCGGCTCGGATCGGTTCCAGCCCCCCTTCCAGCAGGGCCTCGAAGGTCGCGCCGTCATGTTCGAAATCAACGGCCCGGGCGCCGGTGCGGACGGTGACGCCGTCCGCCCGCAGCGCCTTCGCTGCCAGCTCCCCGGCTTCCGGTTCCTCCTGAGTCAGCAGCCGGTCCTGGCCTTCCAGGACGGTGACGGTGCTTCCGAAGCGGGCGAAGACCTGGGCGAGTTCCACGCCGATCGCACCGCCGCCGAGCACGAGCATCGAGGCGGGAACCTCTTCGGCCGCGATGGCGTCCCGGTTGCTCCAGTACGGCGTCCCCTCCAAACCCGGGATCGGGGGGACGCGGGGAGAGGAGCCGGTGGCCAGGACGATGCCGCGCCTGGCCTGGAACGTGTGGTCGCCCACGGTCACTCGGCCTGGGCCTGCGAGCCTTCCCTTTTCACGAACCAGTCGCACGCCCTTGGCCACCAGGCGGTCGGCGGCAGCCTGGTCGTTCCAGCCGTCGGTGGCCTCGGCGCGGATGCGGGCGGCGACCCTGCTCCAGTCGGGAACCGTCTTTCCCTCGCCGGCCAGATCGGGGACGCGGGCGGCTTCGGCGAGCGCGTTTCCGGCGCGGATCATCATTTTGCTGGGGATGCATCCCCAGTTCGGGCACTCGCCTCCGACGAGTTCCGCCTCGATCCCGACAACGTCCAATCCGGCTTCGGCCAGCGCACCCGCGGCGAACTCACCGCCCGGCCCCAACCCCATCACCACCACGTCAACCTGATCATTCATGCTGTTCTCCCTTCTCTTTGGCGGTGCCATGCACCTTGGAGTTCGGTCACCGGGCCTCGATGCGGGTGCCTGCGGCTCCGGACAGGAGTGCGGGTGCGTCCGTGAGCGCGCCGATCACCGAGACGGCCCCGTGGCGGTGCTCGGCGAAGCGGCAGGCCGCCTCAGCTTTGGGACCCATGGATCCGAGCGGCAGCGGCAGGCGCCGTAGCAGGCCAGGAGCGATGTGGCGGATGGGCCGGGCGTGCGCGGTGCCGTGGTCACGCATGATCGCGGGGACGTCGGTGAGGAGCAGCAGCGTGTCGGCCTTGAGCCGTGTTGCGAGCAGCGCGGCGGCCAGGTCCTTGTCGACCACGGCTTCGATGCCCCGATGGTCACCGACGGTGGGGACACCGCCTCCGCCAGCGGCGATGACCAGGCACCCCTCATCGGTGAGGCGGGCGATGGTCGGGAGTTCGACGATGTCGCGCGGCTCTGGAGACGGGACGACACGGCGCCACGTAGTGCCGTCCTGACGCATGGTCCAACCGTGATCGGCGCGCATCCGTTCGGCTTCCGAGGCGCTGTAGGTGCGGCCGACGAATTTGGCCGGGGCGTCGAACGCGGGGTCATGGGGGTCGACCACGGTCTCGGTGAGGACGGCGACGATCTCGAGGCCCGGAAGGGCGCGGCGCAGCTCGCGGGCCAGCCAGTAGCCGATCATGCCTTGCGTCTCGGCGCCGAGCACGTCGAGCGGGTACGGAGCCGAGAGTGCCGGGTCGGCGGCGCTCTCGACGGCCAGCAGCCCGACCTGCGGGCCGTTGCCGTGCGTGATGATCAGCTCGTTGTCGGCCGCCAGCGCGGCCAGCCCGCCGACGGCCTTGCGCACGTGGGCGATCTGCACGGCTGCGTCGAGCGGCTCGCCGCGGCGCAGGAGCGCGTTGCCGCCGAGGGCGGCGACGATCCTCATCGCCGCCCCACCAGCCGCTCGGTGAGCAGCGCGTACAGCACCGCCTGCGTGGCGGGCAGCCGGTTGGCGGCCTGCCGGAAGGCCAGCGAACGTGCGCCGTCGATGACGTCGGCGGTGGCCTCCTGGCCGCGGTGCGCGGGCAGGCAGTGCATGAAGACGGCGTCGTGCCGGGCTTGGAGCATCAGCTGCTCGTTCACCTGGTAGGGCGCGAGCGCCTTGGTACGGCGTTCCCGCTGATCTTCGGGGTCGCCCATGGACAGCCAGACATCGGTGTAGACGACGCTCGCGTTCTTGACCGCTTCGACGGGATCATGAGTGAGCGTGACGGTCCCGCCACCGTGTTCGGCCTCGGCGGTCGCGAACGCGACGGCCTCGTCCGGCGGCGCGTAGCCGGGCGGAGTCGCGACGGCGACGTCCATCCCGGCGAGGGCCGCGGCCTCCATCAGGCTGCGGGCGACGTTGCCGCCGTCGCCGAGGTAGGCGATGCGGTGGCCGTGCAGGTGGCCGAAGTGCTCCTGGACGGTGAGCAGGTCGGCCACGGACTGCAGCGGGTGGTGGCCGTCGGTCAGCGCGTTGATCACCGGGACGGGTGCCGCGGCGGCCAGGTCGGCGACGTCGGCGTCGGCGAAGGTGCGGATCACGATCGCGGCGGCGTAGGAGCCCATCACCCGGGCGGTGTCGGCGATGGTCTCGCCGCGGCGGAGCTGGAGCTCGTCGGGCCCGAGGGCGACGGGCGTTCCGCCGAGCCGGACCACCGCCGCCGCGGTCGACAGCCGCGTCCGGGTGGACGGCTTGGCGAAGTACATCGCCACGATCCGATGGGTGAGCAGGTCGTGCGCCGACTCTGGAGCGTTCTGAACGTCGGTCGCCAGCCGCAGCAGGAGGGTCAAGTCGTCGCCGGTCAGGTCGGCGACGCGCAGCAGATCTTTCACGGTGTCACCTCGTTCGTGGGCAGCGCCTCATCGCGCTGGAGCGGGCAGCTCATGCAGCGTGGGCCACCGCGTCCGCGGCCCAGTTCGCCGCCGGGGATGGTGATGACCTCGATTCCGTTGCGGCGGAGCATGGTGTTGGTGGTGACGTTGCGCTCGTAGGCGACGACCAAGCCGGGCTCGAGGGCCAGCACGTTGTTGCCGTCGTCCCATTGCTCGCGTTCGGCGGCGCTGACGTCCTGCTCGGCGCTCAGGATGCGCACGCGGGGCAGACCGAGCGCGCGGGCGATCGTGGGGAACAGCGATTCGTTCTCGTCCACAACGACCTCGTCGCCGTGGCCCGGTGTGATGCTGTAGGAGCGCAGCGCCGGCAGTTCGGGGTAGACGGTGAAGGCGTCCCGGTCGACCATCGTCACGACGGTGTCCAGGTGCATGAAGGCGCGGCGCCGCGGCAGTTGGGCGGCGATCACCTCCCGGGCGGCCCCGGCGGTGAACAGTCGCCGGGCGAGCAGTTCGACCGCCTGCGGCGTGGTGCGCTCGCTCATCCCGATCAAGACCAGGCCGTCACCGAGGACGTGAACGTCGCCGCCTTCGAGGGTGGGCAGTGCGGAGTCGGTGCCGTGATACCAGACCGGGAAACCGCCGGTGAACATCGGGTGGTGCCGGTAGATGGCGTCAAGGTGGACCGCCTCGCGGCGTCGGGCGGCCTTGGCCATCGGGTGCAGCGTCACTCCGCCGTAGATCCACGCGGACGGGTCGCGGGTGAACAAGTGGTTGGGCAGGGGCGGCAGGACGAAGTCGCCGTCGTCCATGGCCGACAGCAGCAGGCTGTGCACGGCAAGCCCCAGTTCGGCCTTGGTGAGCCCGCCGATCAGATGGCGGGTCAGGGTCTGGGCGTCCATGTCGTCCAGCACGGCCCGCACCGGCCCGGCGAGTGTCGCTCCCAGCGTCGCCTCGGACGCGGTGTGGGCGAGGACCTGGGCACGGGCATCGTCGATCTTGAGGGTCTCGGCGAGCAGGTCGGCGAGGTAGTGCACCTGGACGTCGTGTTCACGGAGTGCGTCGGCGAACACGTCGTGCTCCTGGCGGGCGCGGGTGGCCCACAGCACCTCGTCGAAGAGCAGGTCGTCCTTGTTGGCCGGTGTCAGGCGGAGGAGTTCCAGGTCAGGACGGTGCAGCAGTACCTGCCGCAGCCGCCCGACCTCGGAAGTAACGGTGGACACGGCGATCGGTCCCTTCATGCTGCCTGGATGGGTGGTTCGGGCTTGTCGGGTTGGTCAGGTGTCGGGCCGTAGAGTTCCGCGTCGTCCACCGCGGCCTCGACTTCGGCCTCCACCACTTGGGACTGGGTGAGCTGGGCGCGGTATTTCAGCCAGGCGTAGACCGGCATCCCGGCGAAGATCAGCAGCGTGCCCTTGTAGACGACCTCGTAGCCGGCGCCGCCGATCGCCCAGACCGAGTACCCGAACGCCAGCACCGCGATCACCGCGTCCCGGGCGAGACGGCCGCCGGAGAACGCGGCGCGGTCGGTGGCCAGCAGCACCAGCTCGGCGACGGCGGCGTAGGCGTAGGGGATGACGGTGGTGAGGGTGGCCAGCAGGATGATGAAGGTGAACTGGTCGACCAGGCTGGCGTTGTAGTTCATCAGCATCAGCCCGGAGGCCAGGACGCTGGAGACGACCAGTCCGACGATCGGGGTGCCGCCGCGTCCGGTGCGGGCGAATCCGCGGGGGAACAACCCGTCGCGCGCGGCGGCGAACGGGACCTGGCCCTGCAGCAGGATCCAGCCGTTCAGGGCCCCGAATGCGCTGATCGCGGCTCCGGCGGCGACCAGGTCGGCGGCCCACCCGCCGAACGCGGCGTCGGCGGCGTCGGCGAACGGAGCGGTGGAGGCGGCCAGCGCGGCCGCCGGCACCAGGCCGAGGACCGCCACGGTGCCGAGGATGTAGATCAGCGCGGTGACCGCGGTCCCCGCGACGGTGGCGCGCGGAATGGTCTTCTCCGGGTCCTGGACGTCCTCGGCGGGGACAGTCGCCGATTCCAGGCCGATGAACGACCACAGGGTGAGCGCCGCAGCGGCGGTCACCGCGCCGAACGCGCTGTCGCCGCTGGCGTTGAAGTCGCCGAAGTTGCCGGACTTGACGAAGAACAGCCCGCCCACCGCGATCAGCAGCAGCGGCACCAGCTTGATCACCGTCGTGACGACCTGGACGGCGCCGCTCTCGCGGACGCCGTAGGCGTTGACTCCGGTCAGCAGCCAGATCGCCGCCAGCCCCACACCGGCGGCCAGGATCTTGTCGTCGCCGAGCGCCGGCCAGAAGTGGGCAAGGTAACCGACGAACGCGACCGCGATCGCCGCGTTGCCGGCCCACACCGCGATCCAGTAGCCCCAGGCCGTCTGGAACCCGACGAAGTCCCCGAACGCCCGCCGCGCGTAGGCGTACGGGCCACCGGTGCGCGGATAGGCCCGCGCCATGCGGGCGAACACCAAGGCCAGCAGAATCGCGCCGGCCGCGGTGAACCCCCAGGCGACCAGGCTGATCGGCCCGTACGCGGCGAGCGAGCTCGGTAGCAGGAAAACGCCCGACCCGATCATGTTCCCCACCACCAAGGCCGTGGCCATCCACAACCCCAGCTTCCGGCGGGCGGGTTTCGCGCTCATGAATACCTCCTTCAGTGCGGCGGAGCGCCGCGGTTCCAGCTGATCAACCGGCCGAGCGCGTTCCGGCCGTGGCCGGACGGCTTGCCCCCAGGTTTCTGCGGCCCCGGACGGCCTTGGCTGCGGCGTCGACCAGAAGGACGGCCGGGATGACGGTGAAGGCGACCAGCCAGCCGAACGGGGACGGAGGCCCGCCGCCGAGCAGGTCTGCCACCGGCGGAATCGCGAGGAAGACGGACATCAGCACGAGATCGGTCGCGACCGCCCACAGCAGCAAGGGAGGAAGGGCGCCGCCGCCGCGCGTCAAGGGATAGCGGCGCCGCTCGTGCTCGTCGGACAGATCCGCCCCGGCGCGTAGGGCAAGCATGTGCAGGGCCGCTTCCATCGGATCGCCGACCGCACGCCAATGGCCGTTCTGGCGCCGTGCCCGCCCGGTGGAGCAGCGGTAGGCGGTGACGGCGAGCCTCCGGACCGCCTCCACCGCGTCCGGCCCGCCGACGAGACGTGCGTCCGGGGAGTACCCCTCGCCCTCGACCAGCACCGTCCCGGACGGCGTCCAGACGTGAACGGCCGTGATCTCGTTGCACGTCAGCGTGCCGGTCTTGTCGGTGCAGATGAACGTGGTGGAGCCGAGGGTCTCCACCGCCTCCAGCCGCCTCACAAGAGCCTTGCGCCTTGCCATCCGCTGAGCGGCGCAGGCCAGTGAAAGCGTGACGGTCGGCAGCAGCACCTCCGGCACCAGCGCGACGGTGACGCCCACGGCCAGCAGGAACCCCTGGCCAGGCTCCAGTCCGAGCAGCACGGCGACGGTGAAGAACGCCGCGCCGACGGCGACCGCGAGGACCGCGACGGCCCGCACCACCCGGTGCAGCTGCGACGCCAGCGGGCTCGGGCGTCGCCGGGCGTCCCGGGTCAACGCTGCGATGCCCGCCAGCCGGGTACGCATTCCCGTCGCTGTGACCCCGGCCTCGGCCTCACCCTCGGTCACGAACGTCCCCGCGTGCACGTGTGCGCCCGCCTCGGGCCGCGCCGGGACGCTCTCGCCGGTAAGCATCGACTCATCGGCCGCCAGGGCATGCGCGAGCGGAGAAGGCGGCCGCTCTGCCGGGAGCGTGTTCGGCCCGTCCACCCGCAGCCTCGCGGCGGCCTCATCTGAGGTCAGTCCTCGCCGGGCGGGGGGCAGTGTCGTCTTCGTGATCATGGCCAGTGGCTCCTGTACATAACGTGCATCGCTTCGAGGGCGCGGCGTGATTTCGGTCAGCGACGTGATCAGGCGTGTGCCGGCTCAGGTCGGCGCTCGGCGAAAGGACCACACGTACGCCGGGACGAGCCACGCCACCGATTGATGTCGACCAGGGGGAGCCGCGCAGCCGTGCAGGTGCCCTTGCCATCGGAGGAGCTGACCACGTCCGCGGCGAAGAGGTCTTCCAGGGCCGCGACGTTCCCCTCTTGGGCCGCGCGGAAGGTCGACACGAGGATCCGGTGCTCGCCGGTGTCGATCGACCCGCACCGGTTGGTCTTCAGGTGCCTGCGGGCGCGGCTCACCAATTGGCGGACGTTGGCCGGGGTGAGCTGAATGATCTCGGCGATCTGCCCGTAGGGGTAGAGGAAGGCTTCACGGAGGACATAGGCGGCCAACTGGGCCGGGGTGAGCTTCTCGAGCAGCAGCAACAGGGCGAGTTCGAGCGCCTCGCCCCGTTCGGCTCCGTCGGCAGGATCAGCGCTGAGGTCGATGGGCTCGGGCACCCAGGGGCCGATGGAGGTCTCGCGGCGGATCCGGGCGGACTGCAGGGCGTTGATGGACAGTCGTGTCGTAATCAGGGTCAGGAACGCCGCCGGATTGTCGATGGTCGAGCGTTCGGTGTTCTGCCAGCGCATCCAGGCCTCCTGGACGATGTCCTCGGCTTCCACCGTGCTGAGGAGCATCCTGTGGGCGATGCCGAAAAGGCGCGGGCGCATTTCGACGAAGATTGCGGCGGCCTGCTCGAGGGGACTCGTCTGGTCTTGTCCTGCACGATGCATGTTCACTGACGCCTTCAACATTCCGTCTCCCATGGCCGGGCGTTTCATTGGACAAACCGGATCTACGCCCTCACGATCTCTACTCGGCCAAGAAAAGGCATGACACGAACACATGAGATCGGAAACGGCAGTTCTTTACACTTCTTCGCCAGTTCGTAGAATGATTCTGACGCGAGCTATTTCAGGCACACCAAAGTCGGTGCCGTTGAGAGAAATGGTTCCGATTTGCTCTTCCCGTGATGCTTTCGGCCTGGTGAGGCGCCTGATGGCGGCGTCGCGGTCGAACTTCAGGAGCAACCTCCCGGCGTCCTCCAAGGCTGAGGCGAGCGGCAGAGGACAGGGGATCCGGTGAAGGATCTCGACGGCCCGCTGCGCGGAGTGGAAGATCGCGGACCGTACTGGACGGCAGTGCCGGGGCGCGGCAAGTGCCGCCGCGCTGCCTCTGTTTCATCTCCTCGACGGCCATGGGCTCCTCCCATCGGCCTGCAGGCAGACGCCTTTCGCCGACAATGCACACTGTGGCCGGTCATGTACCGCAGTCGCATCAGGGACAGCCTGGCCAGGGTCCCTAGGCAGCAGTCGCTAGGCACTAGGGGGCACGGCCCGGGGCCACGGCCCAGGGCACGCGCCGGGGCACGCGCCGCTTCCCGAGGCTCCGAGTCAGAGGAGATCTTCGAGCTGATGACGCGAGGTGATGCCGAGTTTCGTGAAGACCTTACGCAGGTGGTACTCGACGGTGCGGGGGCTGACGAACAGGCGTGTAGCGATCTCCTTGTTGGTCAGGCCGGTGCGGGCCAGCTTGGCGATCTGCGCCTCCTGCGGGGTGAGCGGCCCGGCGGCCTCGACGGCGAGCTTCCGGGCGGTTTCCCCGGTGGCCTGGAGTTCGCGTGCGGCCCGGTCGGCGAACGCCGTCATACCGATCTCGGTGAACAGGTCGAAGGCAGTGCGGAGATTCTCGCGAGCCTGGGCGCGGCGGCGTTCGCGGCGCAGCCATTCGCCGTAGAGCAGGTGGGCACGGGCGAGGTCCGGGCGTATCCGGGTCCGGCCGAGGCGCGTGATCGACTCTTGGTAGAGGGGCTCGGCGACTTCCTCGTCCGCAAGCAGCGCGCGCGAGCGGGCCTCGACCCCGAGCGCCCAGTCGGTTCCGCTGACGGCGGCGACCTCGGATATCCGGTGCAGGGCACCGGCCGCCGCCTCGTTCTTCCCACTGCGGGTGGCCGCCTCGATGAACTCGACCGCGGCCCAGTTCGCCAAGCCCGGGTCCCGTTCATGCGAGGCACCCCGCCGGGCGGCGATCATCGCCTCGCGGTACCGGCCGAGGCCGTTGCCGAGCACCGCGGTCGCCAGCTCGGCCGCAGTGATCCCGATGCCTTCCCCGCGCCTGGTCACGTCCTTGGTGGTGGTCTCGATCAGCGCGGAGGCCTCGGCTTCACGGCCGCGCAGCGCGGCGAGCGTCATGGCGCCGTAGCCCGCGAGGCTGCTGCCCGTCACCTCGATGACCGCCTGTGCCTCGTCGATCAGTGCTCCCGCGGCGGCCAGGTCGCCGGTGTACAGGAGCAGGTGGGCACGCATGGTGAGGGCGAGCGGAAGCTCGCTGAGCGCGCCGACGCCGCGAGCCAGCTCGACGAAGCGGCCGGAGAGCGCCTCCCAGAGATCGTCGTCCCAGGTATGCACGGCGGCGATGCAGGCCGGCCACATCCAGCGCAGTTCCTCGTCCGCAGATGTGCCGTCAGGGAAGGCGGCCAAGGCCCGCCGCAGGATCGGCGCCGCCGCCATGTACCCTTCGTTGAACAGCGCCACGAAGCCGTCCAGCAGGAGGTCGGGCGCACGCGGGGGGTGCGGTAGCCGTGGCGCCGCACCCGCGGCCTTCGCCACCTCCAGCGTGCCGCCGCCGGGACGGGCCAGACGGCCGGTGAACACCGCGGCGGACATCGCATCCAGATAGGTCGCCCGGGAAAGACGAACGTCGACCGGCTCGAATCCTTGTGCGGCTTTGACGAGGATGGGCGGAGCATCACGGCCGCGGTCGGTGACGTACGCGAGACGGGCTCGCAGAAGATCGGCGTTTGCCTGCTGGAGCTCGCTGAGCGGTCCGGACTCGGCCGCCGCCAGTAGTTTCAGTGCGGAGTCGGGCGCGCCGGCCAGAAGCTTGACCCGGGCGGCGTCGAGTGCACGTTCGGCCTGGCGTCCGGCATCGGGGGTGAGCGCGGCCGCCCGTTCCAGAAAAGCCGCGGCGGCGGCCAGGCCACCGCGGGCCTGGGCGCGTCCGGCCGAGCGTTCGAGCTCGGCGGCGATGCCTTCGTCGGGGTGCGCGGCGCCGTGGGCGCGATGCCAGGCCCGCCGGTCCGAGTCGGTGACGGCGTCCGTCGCCTCCGCCAGTGCCCGGTGCGCCCGTCGGCGCTCCCTCGGAGCGGCCGAGTCGTACACCGCGGAGCGCACCAGCGGATGCCGGAAACGCACCCGGTCGCTGAAGTCGATCAGCTCGTCGGCCTCGTCGGCCGCCGTGACATCCACGCCCAGGACGTCGGCGGCGCGCCGCAGCAGGCTCGGATCGCCGAGGGGTTCGGCGGCGGCCAGCAGCAGCACCATGAGGCTGTCGGAGGGCAGGTCGTTGAGCCGACGCTGGAAGCCGTCCTCGAGGCGGTCCGGCAGCGACCACCGGGGTGCCGCCACGAATCCGCCCTCGGGCACGGTGCGGGGCAGTTCGAGCAGGGCGAGCGGGTTCCCCCGCGCCTCGAACAGGATCCGGTCGCGCACCTCCTCGTCCAGTGGCCCGGCGACCACCCGGCTGAGGAGCGTTCGTGCGTCGGTGTCCCGCAGCCCACCGACCTCCAGCACTGGCAGGCCCGACAGCACGTCGGTCTCGCCGGTATCGCGGACGGCGAAGACACAGGCCACGGATTCGGCCTTGAGGCGGCGGGCCACGAAGGTGAGGATCTGCGCCGAGGCGCTGTCGAGCCACTGCGCGTCGTCGATCACGCACACGAGCGGACGCTCGTCGGCGGCCTGAGCCAGGAGGTTGAGCACGGCGAGGCTGATGAGGAGCTGGTCGGGAGCGGGACCGGCGCGCATCCCGAATGCCGTGCCGAGCGCCTCATGCTGCGGTTCGGGCAGGGAATCCAGGAGGTCCAGCATCGGCACGCACAGCTGGTGGACGGCCGCGAAGGCCAGTTCCATCTCAGACCGGACCCCTGTGGCGGCCACGACCCGGCACCCGGAGGACTTCGCGACAAGGTGGTCCAGCAGCGCCGACTTGCCGGCTCCTGCCTCGCCGCGCAGCACCAGTACCTGGCTCTCACCGCCGCGGACGTCCGCGAGCAGCTGGTCGAGTGTCTCGCACTCAACGTCTCTGCCCACCAGCGAGCCCGGCCGCAAGGCTCCGGCCGCCGACCATCCAACCGCAGGCTCAGTCTCTTCAAGCATTTCAACCATGTCTTCCGCGCCCGCGCGTCGCCGGTGATACCAGGACGGCCGTCATTCAATGCAAGATCTCGTTGTCTAATGCAATATCTCATTAGAACGGCCCACTCAACGAGCCGGTCCGGAAGGCGTCGAGCCAGAGACCGAAGGCACGAGGGATTCATCGGTCTGGGCGGTCGGGAAGCATCGGACCGGCGCATGCGAGGGCGGCGCCACCACGCCTCCCGGCGGGCGGGACGCCGACGACCTGTGGGTGCGCACGACGTCGCCGCGGATGAACGGACGTTCGATCACGGGTCACTACGCGTGGAGCCCATGCCACCGCGTAGGCCTATGGGAACGGTCTCCTGCCGGGCGCCGGGTGCCGGGCCTCGCCGGAGACTGCCCGTGCGCTGCCGTGACCCTTTGGGTCAGGCGGCCTCATGGGCCAGTACGAGGCGGGCCAGGTCCAGCCGGGAGCTGATGTCCCATTTGGTGAAGATGTTCCGCATGTGATTGTTGACCGTGTGGGACGACAGGAACAGCTGCTCAGCGACCTGCCGGTTGGTGGCCCCCTGCGCCACCAGCCGGGCCACCTTGACCTCCGCCGCCGTCAGTCCCCACCGGCCTTCCTCCGCGTTGCCACGGGGCCGCACCCGGCGCACGCCGAGCAGGCGCAGCCGCCTCCGCACACGGGCCGCATCACGTGCGGCGCCCGCCTCCTCGTACACATCGAGTGCGGTGTTCAGGAGTCCCCGCGCAGCGGGATCGCCGTGCGCGCTGAGAGCGCTGAGAGCGCCGCCCGCGTCCTCGGTCGCTGATGCGTGGGCCAGCGGCCGCTCGCCGTCCTTGAGAAGTTCGGCGGCCTGCAACAGGAGATCGGGGTCGTCGTCGACGAGTCCGCGCGCCTGCGCGGCAACACCCCGCAGAAGAGTGAATCCGGGATCGAGGCTCGCGGCACGGTCTGCGGCGGCGGCTGCGAGGCCAGGCCGACTGGCGCCCAGAGCGAGGCGAGCGAGCAGGACGTAATCGGCAGGGTCGGGCGGAGCTCAAGGCGCCGGTCCCAGAGCGTCGGCGTCCTCCCAGGCGAGCTCGATCAGCTCGGTTACACGAGCGTCATCGCTTACATCATCTCTGTCAGTTGCGGACAAAGGGTTTTTCGAGGCCGTTGGCGGAATGGGCGAGGGGTTCGCCGCGGAGGTAGCGGCCCACTTCTTCGGCGATGATGCGGGCGGCGTTGGCGGCGGTCTGCTTGCTCGCGCCCGCCAGGTGCGGGGTGAGGGTGATGTTGGGGGTTGAGAGGAGACGCGAGTCCGGCGGGATCGGCTCCTCGGGGAAGACGTCGAAGGCGGCGCCGAAGAGGTGTCCCGTGTCGACGGCGTCGCAGACCGCGTCGTAGTCGAGAAGGGCGCCACGGGCGCAGTTCACGATGATGGCGCCTGGGGGCATCGCCGCGATCTGGGTGGCCCCGATCATGCCGGTGGTCTCGGGGGTTACGCGGGCGTGGAGCGTCACTATCTGCGCGCGGGCCAGGAGTTCTTCGAGGCTGACTGATTCGGCTAGGTCGCCCAGGTCGGTGTACGGGTCGTGGACGAGGACGTGCGCCCCTAGGGCGGTCAGCATGCGGGCCACGCGGCGGCCCACCGCGCCGCAGCCGACCAAGCCGACCGTGCTGCCGTCCAGTTCCGGTCCGACGGCCTCGTAGCGGTAGTAGTCGCTGCGCCACTGGCCGGTATGGAGGTCGGTGTGCGTCTGGGGGATGCGGCGGGCGGCGGCCATGATCATGCCCAGGGTGTGCTCGGCGGTGGCGCCGGCGTTGCGGCCGGGGGCGTTGCAGACCGCGACGCCGTGCTCGGCGGCGGCCTCCAGGTTGGCGTTGATCGGGCCGCCTCGGCTGACACCGAAGAGACGGAGGTCCGGGGACGCCTTCAGAATCCGGCGGGTGAGCGGGGCCATCTGAGTCACGCAGATCTCGGCGCCCTGGAGGGCCTCGATGAGCTGGTCCTCGGTGCCGGACGCCTCGTCCACCTCGGCGACCCTGCCGAACGGCTCCACCGGCCAGGGGAGCGTCAGCTCGGTGAAGGCCAGGTCGGCGGAGGGGGCCTCGGCGCGGATGGCCTTGATGAGCAGTTCGTTCAGGACGAAGTGGTCGCCGGCGGCCAGGACGCGGACGGTCATTGCGGCTCCAGGGCTTCGATCGGGGTGTTGAACGCGAGCAGGGCGACCTCGCCGTCTTCGACGCGGACCTCGGTGAGGGCGCAGTTGCGCACGGCCGGGAACAGCCGCCGGTAGTCCGGCAGGGGCAGCCCCAGGAGGGTGCAGAGGGCCAGGCGGATCGCCGTGGTGTGGGCGATCACGAGCACCCGGTCGCCGGGGTGCCGGCTGACGATGTCGTTCAGGCAAGCGGTGAAGCGCGTCGCGGCGGCGGCGGGGTCCTCTCCCCCGGGCAGGTGGTCGTTCACCGGATCGGCGTGGAACGCCTGGAGCGCGTCGGGGAACCGCTGGCTCATCTCCGCCCGCGTGAGGCCTTCCGCGCGTCCGAAGTTCAGCTCGCGGAGCCGCTGGTCGATCTGGAGCGGGAGCCCTGCGGCCTCGGCGCACGGGGCCGCGGTCAGCCGTGCCCGTGTCAGGTCCGACGACCAGATGGCGGCGACCTCGGCCGTCCTCGCCCAGTCGGCGAGCTGGCGTGCCTGGTCGAGACCGCGCGGGGTGAGCGGAACGTCCGTGACCCCCGCGTAGCGGTTCTCCGCATGCCACGTGGTCTCTCCGTGCCGCACCAGAACCAGTCGGGTCATCGGATACCTCCGAGGAAACCCCCGGCTTTGGCCGTGGGGAGGAATCGAACTTCTGCGGAGCAGGACAGGGAAAGCCGGATCGCCGTCAGGGCGATTCGGCGTCCACCAACCACAACCCGACACTCGCTCACATTGAATCTGATAGAACGTGAGGCGTGGCGCAGCAGGTCAAGCGGGCGTTCAAGTACCGCTTCTACCCCACCGGCGAGCAGGCGGCGGAGCTGTCGCGCACGTTCGGCTGTGTCCGCCTGGTGTACAACAAGGCGCTGGAGGAACGCACCCGCGCCTGGTACGACGAGCAGCGCCGGATCTCCTACGTGCAGTCGTCGGCAGCGCTGACGCAGTGGAAGAAGACCGAGGAGCTCGCCTTCTTGGCGGAGGTGTCCTGCGTGCCACTTCAACAGGCGCTGCGGCACCTTCAGGCGGCGTTCACCAGCTTCTTCGCCAAGCGGGCCAAGTACCCGCGGTACAAATCGCGCAAGAAGTCCCGGGTGTCGGCCGAGTACACCCGCAGCGCGTTCACCTGGCACGACGGGACCCTGACCTTGGCAAAGATGGCCGAGCCGCTGAACATTCGCTGGTCGCGTCCCCTTCCTGAGGGGACCGAGCCCACGACGGTGACGGTGTCGCGTGACAGCGCCGGGCGCTGGTTCGTCTCGATGCTCGTCGAGGACACCATCACCCCGGCCCCCGCCACCACGAACGCGGTCGGCGTGGACGCCGGGATCACGTCTCTGGTGACGCTGTCGACCGGGGAGAAGATCACCAACCCGAAGCATGAGCGCCGCGACCGGGAACGCCTCGCAAAGGCGCAGCGGGAGCTGGCCCGTAAGGAGAAGGGATCGAAGAACCGGGCCAAGGCGCGGGTGAAGGTGGCGCGCGTGCACGCGCGGATCGCTGACCGGCGCCGGGACTTCCTGCACAAACTGTCGACTCGGCTCGTCCGTGAGAACCAAACGGTCGTGATCGAGGACCTGTCGGTCCAGAACTTGGTGAAGAACCACTCGCTCGCGCGTGCCATCTCCGATGCGGCGTGGACGGATCTGCGGATGATGCTGGAGTACAAGTGCGCCTGGTACGGGCGCGAACTCGTGACGGTCGACCGCTGGTTCCCCAGCTCGAAGCTGTGCGGGGCCTGCGGCACGGTCGGCGAGAAACTGCCGCTGAACGTCCGCGAGTGGACGTGCGACTGCGGGACCGTGCATGACCGCGACGTCAACGCCGCGCGTAACATTCTGGCCGCCGGGCTGGCGGTGTCTGCCTGTGGAGGCGGTGTAAGACCTCAACGGGAGTCCTCCCGGACGGGGCAGTCGTCGATGAAGCAGGAAACCCAGCGGGCGACCGCTGGAATCCCCCGCCTTTAGGCGTGGGGAGGAAGTCAACGTGACGTCCTTTCCCGTGCGTGTGCGGCGGCGGCCGGCGGCAGCCAGCCGCGCCGTTCGAGCTCGGCGACGAGCCTGAGGTAGCCCTCGTCGAAGCGGGCGGTGTGGGTCGGGCGAGGATCGATGGTCTCCCGGAGGCGGACCATGGACGCGGCGGTTTCGGCGACCCGCCTCCCGGTCGACGCGGCGGCGGCCAGCACGGCCGCGCCCAGGGCGGGTTCGGCCTGCTCGGGCAGGAGCACCGGGCGCCCGAGGATGTCGGCCCGCAACCGGCACCAGTACGTGCTCTTCGTCGATCCCCCGGTCAACGTCAGGTCACCCCCGATCGGCGCGCCCAGCATGTCCAGGTAGTCGAAACAGAGCCGTTCGACGTAGCCGATGCCTTGGAGCACCGACGCGAAGCGGTCGCCCTCGTCCGCATCCTTGTCGAGGACGAAGCCGCGCGCCTCCGGTGCGACGAAAGGGAATCGTTCTCCGGAGGAGGCGAGCGGATACGTGAGCGTCCGTGCCGGTTCATGGCCCCGCGCCGCGCGGGTCAGCTCGTCAAGGTCGCGGTCCGGGAAGTCACGGCTGATGATCCCCGCTCCGGTGCTGGACGCGCCGCCGGGGAGCCATCCCCCGTCCGGTGCCTTGTGCGAGTAGACGACGCCGAGCGGATCCTGGATCAGTTCGGTGGTGACGCCCTTGAGCACCAGGGTCGTGCCGAGCACGGAGTTCCAGGAGCCGACGGTGAGCCGTCCGGTGCCGAGCTGGGCGGCGCAGCCGTCGGTGCATCCGGCGACGATGGGGATGCCGATGGGCAGGCCGGTCGCTTCGGCGGCTTCGGCGCAGACGTTGCCGAGGACGGAGCCGGAACGTTCCAAGGGCGGGAGCAGCCCGGCGGGCACCCCCAGCTTCTCGAACACCTCCTCCGGCCAGGTCTCCTTGATCAGATCGGCACCCGTCTTGAGCGCGTTGCTCAGGTCCGTGGCGACGGCATGCCCGGCGAGCCGCCAGTTGACGAAGTCGACCTGATGCGCAAGCCGCGCCTCCGGAGCGGCGCCGGGCAGTTCGTCCAGCAGCCACAGCAGCTTGGGCAGCGCCCATGCGGGCTGCATGCGCTGGTATCCGAGCCGCCGCCACACCTCTCCCCCGGCAGCGTCCACACGCTGCACCTGATCGGCGGCGCGGATGTCGTCGTAC
This sequence comes from Actinomadura sp. 6N118, assembly GCF_044326415.1. Lineage (NCBI taxonomy): Bacteria > Bacillati > Actinomycetota > Actinomycetes > Streptosporangiales > Thermomonosporaceae > Actinomadura > Actinomadura sp. 6N118. The sequence goes on from NZ_JBIRAZ010000022.1 coordinate 23,696, forward strand.
ATCAAGGCAGAGGTAAGCGGACGGCAACCGGGATCGGTAAGAAGGATCGTCCCGGACGTGCCGTCTACGGCCACGGCGCGGACAGCCTCTCCGGGGATGTCGCGCAAGGCCGCACGGCACGCCTCGCCCACGGCCCGCCACCATTCCTCCGGGTCCTGTTCGTGGCGGGGGCCGTCCCGCAGGCTCGTGAGCCTCCGGCTGCCGGATCCGGCGACCTCGCCGGTGGCGGTCACGGCCAGGGCGCGAACGCTCTGGGTCCCGAGGTCCACCCCCACCCAGACGTCGTCGGCCCGGTGCTGTCGCCGGGTCACGGATTCCCCCCGTCGGATCGGTTCCGGTCCCGCATCGCCGCGAGGATCGGCCACGTGGCCGCCGCGGCCGTTCGGATGTCGAGAAAGTCCTGGTAGAGACGGCTGTACGCGGCGGCACGGGACGGGTCGGGCTCGTAGGCGTCACCGACACGGACATGCGCGTCGGCGGCCTCCCGCGCACTCGCCGCCTGCCCCGTGGCGAGCAGCCCGATGAGGAACGCGCCGCGCGCACCCGGCTCGGCGTCGGCCGTACGAACGACCGGGACGCCCGTGACGTCGGCCATCAGCTGGAGCCACACCGGACTGGCCGAGCCGCCGCCGCTCACCCGCAGCTCGGTCGGCCGGGTCCCGGCGGCGGTCAGGCAGTCGCGCACCACCAGGCTCAGCCCTTCGAGCACGGCACGGGCCATGTCCTCCCGTTCATGATCGACGGTGAGCCCGTGGAACGCACCGCGCGCCTGTGGGTCGAGGAACGGCGCCCGTTCACCGGCGGGCGACAGATACGGCAGGAACACCAGGCCGTTCGCACCGGCCGGAGCCCGCGCGGCCAGCTCTGAGAGACCGGCGGGGTCGTCCGCCAGCCCGAGCAGCCGGCACGCCCAGTCGATCACCTGACCCCCCGCGAGAGTCGGGAACGCCCTCAGATAGCGGCCCGGAAGGCCCATCGCCACCGTGAGGCCCGACGGCTCGCCGTCGAGGCGCGGTGCGTCGATGACCATCTCGGTGCACAGCGTGGTCCCCAGGATGACGCACGACTGGCCGACGTCCACCGCGCCCACGCCGATGGCGGTCGTGGCGATGTCGTACGGCGCCAGCACGACAGGGGTGCCGGGCGGCAAGCCCAGCTCCTCCGCCGCAGGTGCGGTCAGCCCGGCGACGCGATCGTCGTCGGCGAGCAGCTTCGGAAGCAGCGGCCGGGCCCACTCCATGCCGTACGTGCGGAACAGTTCGGCCGAGTAGTCGCGTGCCCGGATGTCCATGAACGGGACGGAGGCGTCCGAGCCGTCCACGGCCACCGACCCGGTGAGGCGGGAGAAGATCCAGCCCCCGCAGGTCAGCGACGCCGCCGACCGGTCGAGCCGCTCCGGGTCGTGCTCGCGCAGCCAGGTGAGGATCCCGCTCGGCAGGCCCGCGAACGCCAGCGACCCGTTCACGCGGAACGCCTCGCGCAGCACGCCCGACTCCACCCACCGTTCGACGATCGAGCCCGCCCGGCCGTCGTTCCAGAGGATCGCCGGGCCGGTCGGCTCGCCGTCCGCGTCGACCAGCCAGCTCCCGTCGCCCTGCGCGGTCAGCGCCACATATGTCACGTTCGGGGCTGTCACGCCGGTGCCGGTCACGTCCAGGACCTCGCGGATGCCGCGGACCACGGCCTGCCAGACCGACGGCATGTCCTGCTCGGCCCAGGCCGGCTCGGGGCTCCGGACCTCGGTGGGCTGCCGGACGACGGCGAGCTCCGCGCCCGCGTCGTCGTAGCCGACCACCTTGATCATCGTGGTGCCGGCGTCGACACAGATGACGGCCATCACGCCCGCCCGCTGGAGGCACGGGAACGGCGGGCGACGGAGTCCAGCGCCACGGCTAGCAGCAGCACGGCTCCGGTGACCATGAACCGGTACGAGGAATCCAGGTTGAGCAGCGTGAGGCCGCTGGAGATCGACTGGATGACGACGATGCCGAGCAGCGCCGCGAACGCGCTGCCCCGGCCGCCGAACAGGCTCGTTCCGCCGATGACCGCGGCCGCGATCGCGTTGAGGTTGACGTCGCCGCCCCCGCTGCTCTGGTTGGCCGCCGCCAGCCGCGCCGCAGCGAGCACGCCGCCGATCGCGGCGAGCGTGGTGCACAGCATGAAGGCCGACGCGTAGATCGCCTTGACGTTGATGCCCGCCCGCCGGGCCGCCTCGACGTTGCCGCCCACCGCGTACAGCGACTTGCCGTACTTCGTCCGGGAGAGGACGTAGTGCGTCACCAGCACGAGGCCGAGGAAGAGCACGAACATCCAGCCCACGCCGCGGTCCCGATTGAGATACCAGACCGCCGCGCCGAGACCGGCCAGCAGCACGGCGCTCCGCAGCAGCAGTGCCTGAGTCGACGTCGCCGGAAGCCCAGCGCCGCGGCGGGCCGAGGCGCGTGCGTACCCGCTGGCGAAGAGCGCGACCGCACCCGCCGCGACCAGGATGTACGAGAGCCACGGCGGCACGAACTGCAGCTGGGCGAACGTGACGAGACCCGAGTCGAACGGCAGGTTGATCGAGCCCTTGGCCCCCAGCATCCACAGCTGCACGCCGAGGAATCCGAGCAGGCCCGCCAGCGTGATGACGAAGCTCGGCACGCCCAAGCGGTTGAACACCTGCGCGTACAACCAGCCGATCAGGCACGCCAGCACCACCGCGCCCGCCACCGCCAGCCACGGCGACATGCCCTGGTCGACGAACAACACCGCGGTGACCGCCGCGCTCAGGCCGCTGATCGAGCCGACGGACAGATCGATCTGGCCGACCAGCAGCATGAACATCACGCCGAGCGCGATGATTCCGACCGGCACGCACTCGATCGCGAGGTTCACCAGGTTGGTGCTCGACAGGAAGATCGGGTTGAGGCTCTGCATCACCGTCCAGATCACGATCAACCCGGCGACCACCGGCGCCACGCCGAGGTCGCCGCCGCGGAAACGTTCGGCGAGCACCGTCAGCGTGCCCCGGAAGCCGCGTGGCCGGTCGGGGTCGAACTCGGCCGCGGCCGGCGGGGCCGCCGCCTCCACCGTGTCGATGTCACTCATCGTCCGTCCCCTCCTTCGTGACTCCGGCCGGCGCGCCCGCCGCCCCGCTGCGGCGCCGCGCCGAGCGCCGGGTGACCGCGTTGTCGGACGCGCCGGTGATGGCGGTGACCAGCTCCTCGGCGGTCACGGTCTCGGCGTCGAACACGCCGTTGTTGCGGCCGAGCCGGAGCACCACGACCCGGTCGGCCACGGCCGTCACGTCGGCCATGTTGTGACTGATCATGATGACGCCGTGGCCGCGTTCGCGGAGCCGGTCGATGAGGTTGAGCACCTCGGCCGTCTGGGCCACGCCGAGCGCGGCCGTGGGCTCGTCCAGGATGATGACCTTCGGGTCGCCCAGCAGCGACCGGGCGATCGCCACGGTCTGCCGCTGGCCGCCCGACAGCGCCGCGATCGGGGCACGGACCGAGGGGATCTTGGCCGAGAGCTGCTGGAGCAGCTCCCGCGACCGGACCTCCATCCGCACGTCGTCGAGGCGGTGCCCGCGCAGCTCGCGGCCGAGGAACAGGTTCTCGATCACGTTGAGGTTCTCGCAGAGCGCCAGGTCCTGGAAGACGGTGGCGATGCCGAGGTGCTGAGCGGCTGCCGGGCTGGGGATGCTCACCTCCTGGGACTCGAAGGTGATGGTCCCCGAGTCCGGGGCGTGCACGCCCGAGAGCACCTTGACCAGGGTGGACTTCCCGGCGCCGTTGTCGCCCACCAGGGCGACGACCTCACCGGCGGCCACGTCCAGGTCCACGTCGGTCAGCGCGGCGACCGCGCCGAACGACTTGGTGATCCCGCGCAGCGACAACAGCGGTGCCGTCATGGTGGCCGCGGGAGAAACGGAAGAAGCGGTCATCATTGAGCTCACTTGAGGCCGAGCTTGTCGCACGCGGCCTTGTAGTTCGCGGTGCACACGTCGGAGATCTTGAGCGCGCCGCCCGGGCCGAGCAGGACCTCGGCGATGTTGTCCTTGGTGACGACGGTCGGCGTGAAGAGCTCCGACGGGGTGTTGAAGAGCGTGGTGTTGCCCTTCGGCGTCTTGCCCTCGACGAACTGGTACGCGGCGTTGGCGGCCGCCTCGGCCACGATCTTGATCGGCTTGGAGATGGTGTTGTACTGGTCGCCGGCGATGATCCGCTGCGCGGCGGCGAGCTCGGCGTCGTTGCCGGTGACCGGCGGGACCTTCTGGCCGGCCGCCTTGAACGCGGCGATGCTGCCGCCGCCGGTGCCGTCGTTGGCGGCGACCACGCCCGCGATCTGGCCGCGGAACTTGCTGATCTGGCCGCTCACCCAGTCCTGGGCCTTGCTCGGCTCCCAGCCCGGCGTGTCGTACTCGGCGAGCAGCTTGAAGCCGCTGGGGTCGACCGAGCTGTGGACACCCTTCTTGATGAGCCCGGCGGCGGCGTCCGTCGGCGAGCCGTTGACCTGGAGGACGCCGCCCTGCGCCTTGGTCTTCTTGAGCTGGTCGACCAGCGACTGGGCGATCATCGAGCCGATCTTCTCGTTGTCGAACGAGATGTAGTAGTCGGCCTTCGCCGCCGGGATCGGCCGGTCGTAGGCGATGATCGGCACCTTGCGCGACTGCGCCATCCGCACGGTGGAGGCCGCCGCGGCGGAGTCGACCGGGTCGATGACGATCGCCTTCACGCCCTGCGCGAGCACCGAGTTGGCCTGTTGCTGCTGCTTGGCGGCGTCGGCGTTGGCGTTCTGGTAGAGCACCTCGCAGTCACCGCACAGCTGCTTGATCTTGGCCTTGAACAGCGGCGCGTCGTACAGCTCGTACCGGGTGGAGGCGATGTCCGGCATCAGGAAGGCGATCTTGGCGCCCTTGGCGCCGCCGGAGCCGCCAGAGCCGCCGGACGAGCAGGCCGCCACGGGGGCGAGCACGACCAGGGCGGCGGCGGTCGCGGCGAACGCTTTGAAGTGAGGCATCTTCACTGGTTCTCCTCGGGGTCCCGCCCGGGCAGACGGGCGGCGTCTGAGCTGCGGTGATGAACACAACACGATTCCCGGTAGAAGTGTCAATGATCCACGAGAACTTAACACCCAGAAGCGTGATAAGGCGTGATGGCGAGTTGATGGACCGTGCCAGCCTGGGCAGGAGCAGGCCGTGCACCATGGGCAGGATGTGTTATCTTCACATCTACTTCACACCAGCGTGATCGAGCCGAGCGAGGGGGCGCAGCCCGGTGACAGACGACGAATCCACCGCCAGGACGCCCAGCACGAACGATGGGATGGGCGCACGGGACCGCCGCGAAGGCATCCGGCGGCGCGTGGCGGACGAGGGGTTCGTCCAGGCCAAGGACCTGGCCGAGGCCTACGGCGTCAGCCTCATGACCATCCACCGTGATCTCGACGAGCTGCAGAGCCGCGGCTGGCTCCGCAAGGTCCGGGGCGGCGCCACCGCCGAACCCTCCGCCGTGCACCACGGCGACGTTCACCACCGCCTCCAGGCGATGTCGGACGCCAAGCAGCAGCTGGCCCGGGCCGCGGAGAGCCTCGTGGAGAAGGGCGCCTCAGTCATGATCGACGAGAGCACCACCGGGCTGGCGCTCGCCGGGCTGCTACCCGCCCGCGGCCCGCTCACGGTGATCACCAATTTCCTCACCGCGGTCAACCTCCTGGCGGGCGAGCCCGGCGTCGACCTGATCGCCTTGGGCGGCGCGTACTATCCCGCCTACGACGCCTTCCTCGGCCTCCGCACGAGCGAGGCCATCCGGTCACTGCACGCGGACATCCTGTTCATGTCCACGACCGCGATCACGAACGGCCACTGCTACCACCAGTCTCAGGAGACCGTCGCGGTCAAGCGCGCGCTGATGGAGTCGGCCGACCGCCGCGTGCTGCTCGTCGACCACAGCAAGTTCGCCAAGAACGGCCTCTACCAGCTCGCGCCCCTCACCGCGTTCGACCTGGTCATCGTGGACGCCGAGACGCCGAAGCCAACGGTGGAGGGATTGCGCGCCCGCGGCGTGCCCCTCCATGTCGCGGGAACGGACGGCACCCCACAATGGACGGCGTGATCTCTTCCCTCCTCCCGCAGAGCAGCACGGCCGACGAACGCGACCGGCAGGCCCGGGTCGCGGTGCTGCCCATCGGCAGTTTCGAGCAGCACGGCCCGTACCTCCCGCTGGCGACCGACACCGTGGTCGCCTGCACGATCGCCCGGGAGATCGCCGCGGCGTATCCCGTCCTCCGGCTCCCGCCCGTGACGATCTCGTGTTCGCACGAGCACGCGGCCTGGCCGGGGACCGTGAGCATCTCGGCGAGCACGCTGCACGCGGTGATCCGGGACATCGCGAGGTCGCTCCGCCGCTCAGGCGTGACCCGGCTCGTCCTGGTCAACGGCCATGGCGGCAACTACGTGCTCGGCAACATCGTCCAGGAGGCGCGCGGCGAGATGGCCCTCTTCCCGGGTATTCAGGACTGGGAGGAGGCGCGGGCGGCTGCCGGGGTCCAGACCTCCCTCGACAGTGACATGCACGCGGGAGAGATCGAGACCTCCATCCTCCTGCACGCCCATCCGGAGCTCGTCCGGCCCGGCTACGAGTCCGGCGACCACCTGGCGGACGACCGGAAACACCTGCTCACCCTCGGCATGGCCGCCTACACCGAATCGGGCGTGGTCGGGCGGCCGTCACTGGCCTCCGCCGACAAGGGCCGGGACCTTCTCGCGAGCCTGGTGGCGGCGTTCGGCGAATACCTCGAGCTCCTGGACCGGGACGCTGTCCTCGACCGGGACGTCGTCCCCAACCCGGACGCCGTCCCCGACCGCGACTCGGTCCCCGACCGGGACGCTGCCCTGGGCCGGGACGCTGCGGCGCCCGAGCAGTAGGACCGCGGCTCCCGGCAGGCTCGCGATGAGCGCTAGGACGCCGTAGACCACGGCGACCGTGAGGCCCTGCGTGGCGCCGAGCCCGGCGGCGCCGAACGCCACGGTCGAGGCGGCCTCGCGCGGTCCCCAGCCGCCCACGTTCACCGGCAGCGCCATCACGACCAGGGCCACGAGCGCCAGCGGCACGAGGTCGATGATCGGAGCGGTCACGCCCGCGAGCCGTCCCGCCACGACGAAGAGACCGACATACCCGGCCAGGGTGGCTGCCGAAAGGAGCAGCACGCCCGGCCAGATGCTCCGCGAGCCCACGGCCAGTGCGGCGAGCACGGCGAGCATGCCCAGCAGCCCTGCCCCGACGGTCCAGCCCGGCACCAGGCCGCCCGCCGACAACATGACGGCGAGGCCGACCACGATGAGCACGGCCTGGCCGGCGGCCCGTTCCACGAACACCGCCCGGGCGCTCCGGCGGACGTCGCCTTCGAGCTTGCCATGGCTCACCGCGCGGTGGACGTCGCCGAGCACGCCCGCCGGGAGCACCGCGTTCAGGAACAACGCCCGGTAGTAGTCCGCGACGGCCCTCGCCATCGGCAGCCGCAACCCGAGGCTCCGGGCCACCAGGTTCCACCGCGCGGCGCTGAGCACGGTGGTCAGCGCGCCGATGGCGAGCGCGGCCACCACCGACCGGGCGTCGATCACGCGGATCGCGTCGACGAAGGCGTCCGTGCTCTGCCACCACACGAGGACGCTCAGGATGACCACTCCGCACAAGGTCTGCTTCACATTGGCTCCACGAGCAAGTCGGTGTGGTGGACCGCGACGCGCAATTCGCCTTGCGCACAGGCGTCGAGGCGGCGGCGAAGGTAGTAGCCGGCCTGGGGTTTCAGGTCGGGCCGCTGCTCACAGGCGGCCCCGACCCAGCCGCGGAGCCACTCGGCGGTCAGCGCGGCCTGGTCGGGCTGTTCGAGCAGCCACGGGCTGGGATAGGAGCGCACCTTGGCGCCACGGAGCTCGAACGCCTCGGTGGCGGCGGCTGCGGCGGCCGGGCCGAGAAGCCCGGACCGCCGCTGATGGTCGTTGAACGCGGCCTCGATCACGCGGTCGAGGGGATCCGCGGGGGACAGCTCGACCATGCCGATGACCGAGAGCGTGAGCAGGGCCGGGCACCGGGCCGTCACGATCGCCTCGACCAGCGCGGTCATCCCGGCGGGCGTGAGCACGTCGAGCAGTGCGGAGGCGGTCACCAGCGACGTCCCCGCCAGATCGGCGGCACGGAGATCGGAAAGGTCGCCTTGCTGCGTCTCGACGGTCACGGCGCTGCCGTCGGCCGCCTTGTCCGGCATGGTCCGGCCCGCGTGCCGGAGCAGCTCTGGATCAAGGTCGTGCAGGATCCAGTGTTGCGGGCCGGGCAGCCGCCCGGCGAGCCAGCGCCCCATCGAACCCGTGCCGCAGCCGAGATCGCGGATGACCCACGGCGACTCGTTCACCGGCAGCTCGTCGAGCGGCTGGGGGGCACGGGCAGCGGCATCGGCGGGCTCGCGCAAGGCCAGCCACTCGGGGCTGAAGCCTGGAGCGAGCCGGTCCAGGACGGCGGCCATGCGGCGTGCGGTCTCCTCCCACCCCGCGAGGGTCCGCCGCCGTTCCTGCGCGGCGGCCCTGAGCCGCCGCCGCAATTCGCCGTCTCGCAGCCACTGCCGCACGGCGCCGGCGAGCGGCGTCACGTCGTCCGGTGGCACGAGGAGCCCAGGCGTCCCGCCGTCCGGAGCGTGCCCGAGCGCCTCCGGCACGCCGCCGACCTCCGTCGCCAGCACGGGGATGCCCCGCGCCAGCGCCTCGGTCACCACCATGCCGTACGTCTCGGCGCGGGACGGCAGGACCAGCAGGTCGGCGTCGGCGTACGCGGCGTCCAGCGACTCCCCGGAGCGCGGGCCCACCAGCTGTATCCGGCCAGTGAGATCGTTGTCCTCGATCGACCGCCGCAGGCCGTCGGCATGGCGAGGGTCGCGGCTCGACGGACCGGCGAACACGCAGCTCCACCGCAGGTGAGCGACCGCCGCAAGGGCTTCGACAAGCACGTCGTGTCCCTTACGCGGAGTCAGCGAGCCGACGCAGAGCAGCCGCGTCCCGTCCTCCGTGCCCGTGGCCGGGGCGGCCGGGTCGACGCCCGGCGGCACGACATGAACCCGTTCCGCCGGGAGCTGATGGTGGTCGACCAGGCGCCGCGCCGCCCAGAAGCTGGTGGCCACGACGGCGTCCACCGCGTGCAGGGTCTCGCGCTCCAGCACGTTCAGCTCGGCGGCCACCTCGGCTGGAAGCCCGGTCTCGTCGGTGAGCGGCAGGTGCACCAGGATCGCGAGCCGGAGCCGGTGTGCCTGCGGCACCACGATGTCCGGGACCCCACACGCGACGAGCCCGTCGAGGAGCACGACCGTACCGTCGGGCAGGGCCGACAGCACCCGCGTCAGCTCGGCCTTCGCCGCCTCGTCGGGCCGTGGCCACGCTCCCGGCACCGGGATCTCGCCCGCCGTGGCCAGGTGCTCGCACAGGCGACGGTCGTAGACGTTTCCGCCACTGGGGACGGACGTGTCGTCGACATCGCCCGGCAGGACGACGTAGGGAAGGTTCATAGGGTGCGCTCGTAACTCGCCCATGCGATGTGCGACTCGTGCAGCGTGACGGTGATCCCCGCCAGGCCGCGTGCCCCCTCGCCCAGGAGTCCCTCGTCCACTCGCTCCGCGAGACGGTCGGCGATGACCTTGGCCAGGAACTCGGTCGAGGTGTTGACCCCGGCGAACGCCGGCTCGTCGTCGAGATTGCGGTAGTTGAGGTCGCCGAGCAGAGCGCCCAGCTCCCGGGTGGCGAGCCCGATGTCGACGACGATGTTGTCCGCGTCGAGCTCGGCCCGCCGGAACGTCGCGTCCACGACGAAGGTCGCGCCGTGCAGCCGCTGCGCGGGCCCGAAGACCTCGCCGCGGAAACTGTGGGCGATCATTACGTGGTCGCGGACGGTGATGCTGAACAACAGGTGTTCCTCTCAGCTGTAAGCGATGCGGTGACACAGGGCGGGCAGCGCGCCGGAGGCCAGCCGGGAGAGCACGTCCGGCAGGTCCTCGAAGTCGCTTTCGCCGGTGATGAGCGCGTCGTACGCGGGGTCGGTGAGCAGGTCGAGCGCCAGCGCCCGGCGGTCGGCGTGGGTCCGCCGGGCGCGTCGCGCCGGGGAGACCGAACCCACCTGGCTGCTGCGGACGGAGAGACGGCGGGAGTGGAAGTCCTCCCCCAGCGGCACGGCCACCCGCTGGTCGCCGTACCAGCTGAGGTCGATGACCTCGCCTTCCCGGGCGAGCAGCTCCAGGGAACGGACGAGCCCGGCCTCGGTGGCGCTGGCGTGCAGCACCAGGTCGCATTCCCCCTCCGCCTGCTCGGGCGAGGTGAACGGGACGCCGAACTGCTTGGCGACGGCCTCGCGTTCCGGATCGATGTCCACCAGCTGGACCCGCGCGCCGGGAAGACCGGCGAGCAGCCTGGCGACGGCGCAGCCGACCATGCCGGCCCCGACGACGGCGATCCGGTCCCCCACCAGCGGCGCCGCGTCCCACAACGCGTTCACGGCGGTCTCCACGGTCCCGGTCAGCACCGCCCTTTCGGGTGGCACCGCGTCGGGAACGATCGTCACGGCGTTCGCGGGGACGACGAAGCGGGTCTGGTGCGGGTAGAGGCTGAACACGGTCCGGCCGAGGAGTCCGGGCGGTCCCTCCTCGACCACGCCGACGTTGAGATAGCCGTACTTGACGGGCGCGGGGAAGGCGCCGTCCTGGAAGGGGGCCCGCATCACCTCGTACTGGCTCTCGGGCACACGGCCCTGGAAGACCAGCGTCTCCGTGCCCCGGCTCACTCCCGAATACAGCGTCCGGACCAGAACCTCGTCCGGACCTGTCTCGGGGAGCCCGGTCGCCCGGATCTCGCCCTGCTCAGGAGACCGCAGCCAGAATGCGCGTGCGACGCGTTCCATCCTCACCCTCCGGAGTCAGGGACGCACGCCGCAGCCAGGCGACGTCGCGTCCGAACGACCACACGAGAGCCATCAGCGCCAGCCCGGCAAGGGCGCTCGCGGCCAACACGGGAAGCACTCCGGCACCTGCCACGACGAGCGCGACCCCCTGCAGCGCGGCGACGGCCTTGCGGGCGAGGCTCGGTGGCAGCTCCGCACGCAGCCACGGCATGATCCACGCGGCCACGACGAACACGTACCGCATGGCTCCGATCGCCAGCACCCAGGGCCCCGCGACGAACGCCACGTGGACGCTCAGCACCAGGATGAGGAAGGCGTCGACCTCCATGTCGAACCGCGCGCCGAGCGGGGAGACCGTTCCGGTCCGCCGGGCGACCTGCCCGTCGACCCCGTCCAGGACGAGCGCCACGGAGGCGAGCACCACGAGGATCGCGAGTGCCGCGCCCTCCACCGCGCCGTGGACGGCACCGTCCACGACGAGCGCGGTGACGCCGCCGACGAGAACCGCACGAGCGAAAGTGACGCGATCGGCCGGTCCCAGCCGGCGGCGTCCCGCTCGCCGCCGCGCGAGGGTGAGCAGGGTGGGCAGGCTCACGGCATAGGCGGTTCCGGCCAGCCACGCCGCCGGGCTCAGGCCGAAGCCCGCCCACAGGAACCCCAGGAGGGCCGGCTGCGCGCCGCTACCCGCGAGCTGCCAGGCATCATGCGGCCGCATAGGAACTCCCGAGGCTCGCCATGAGTTCGGCCTGCAGCCCGGGCGTCATGGCGATCGTTGCCGCCGACCCGGCCGTGTGGTCGGTGCCGTCGCGATCAAGGACGATCCCACCCGCCTCGCGGACGAGGAGCACGCCCGCCATCGTGTCCCAGGGCTGGTTCGACAGGATGACCGTCGCGTCGAGGCGGCCCTGCGCCACCCACGCCAGGTCGATCGCCGCCGTTCCGATCATCCGGATCCGCTGGGCACGCGCGCCCATGCTGCTCAGCAACGCGAGGCGGATCCGGTTCTTCGCCTCGGCCTCCGGGCTCCCGCCCAGCGCGAAGTCACCTATGGAGATCATGGCGTCGGGCAGGTCGGTGACGCCCGAGACGTGGATGCGTTGGTCTCCCGCATAGGCGCCCTGGCCCTCGGCCGCGCTGTAACCCACGTCCAGGAACGGCAGCTCGATCGCCGCGAGCACTCCCCGCAGCCCGTCGACGAGCGCGAGAGAGACCGCGCACAGCGGGATGCCTCGCGCGAGGTTCGCGGTCCCGTCCACCGGGTCCAAGGCCCACCACAACGAGCCTTCGGCGGCGCCGGAGTGGCCGTGTTCCTCGCCCAGGATCCCGATCTCCGGGGTCTCCCTCGTCAGGAACGCCCGGACCGCGTCTTCGACTGCCAGATCGACATCGGTCACCATGTCGCGGTCGCCCTTCGGCGTCACCGACAGCGGCGCGCGCGTCCGGACGATGTCGCGTCCCAGCGCCACGGCCGCGCGGGCGACGGGCAGCAGGTGCCCCTGGCCGTTCTGCTCAGCCACACGCACCTCCCACGTTGTCGCGGGCGATCTGCGGCAGGTCGTGCCCGAGCCGGTCGCGCTTGGCCGTGAGGTAGGCGATGTTGCCGGCGTGCGCGGGCGCCAGGATCGGGACGCGCGCCGCCACCGTGATCCCGTACGACTCGAGGGCGCTCACCTTTTCCGGGTTGTTGGACATCAGGCGCACCGAGGGGATGCCCAGGTAGTCCAGCACGCGGGCCGCCGGGCCGTAGTCGCGCACGTCCACGGGCAGCCCGAGCGTTGTCGCGGAGTCGATCGTGTCGAGTCCCTGCTCGTCCTGGAGGATGTGGGTGCGGACCTTCGCGACCAGGCCGATGCCGCGGCCCTCGTGCCCCCGCAGGTACACCAGGACGCCGGCGCCCTCGCTGACGATCGCGTCCAGCGCCGCGTTGAGCTGTTCCCCGCACTCGCAGCGCATCGCGCCGAAGATGTCTCCCGTCATGCACTCGGAATGCATCCGGACCAGGACGTCCTGGTGCTGGCTCGTCTCGCCGAAGACCAGGGCCATGTGCTCGTGCCGGTCGATCGGGTCCTGGAACGCGACTGCGCGGAACATGCCCCGGCGGGTGGTCAGGCCCGATTCGGCCACTTCTGTCAGCTTCATGTCTTGATCACGCATCGTCTCCCCTGTCAGTTCACCGAAGCACCGGCTCATCCCCTGTACGGACGTCACCCCGCCTGGAGGTTCACCTCCAGGCGGGACTACCGGGATCTCTTCTTCAGAACCTGATCAGGAGGGGTCAGCGGATCGGTCAGGACTCAGCCGCTCGGCCGGGGCTCAGGCGCCCTCCGCGCTCACCTCGGTCACCCGGCTACGCCGGATGCGGGGGCTGCTGATCGGGCGGGACACCACCGCCCTCGCCGCCGCCCTTGTCGCCCTTGTCGGTGCCGTGGGCATGCCCCTTGCCGCCCGTCTTCTTCGGATCGGCGGCCTCGGGAACGGCGTCCTCGGTCACCGCCGTCTGTTCCGACCGCCGCATCTCAGGCTGCTGGGGATCAGGCATGATCATCATCCCTTTTTCTGCTGGGTGGATTTCTCCTCGCCTACCCGGCCATCTGGCCCTTATGCAGGGCAAATGGTGTGCGAGAACACGTTTGACGGCCGTAATCGGGGTAGGGCGACTGCGGAATCAGCAGCGACCACGAGGGGATGTCATGGGCGGACCTCCCGGCCAGAGCCAGCCGTATCCAGGCGTGACCGGCGAGATGGAGCCGGAGCCGCACGACGAGATGCGCGGCTACGAAGGGCGCGGGCTCCTCGCGGGCAGGCGGGCGCTGATCACCGGCGGCGATTCGGGGATCGGCCGGGCGGTCGCGGCGGCGTTCGCCAAGGAGGGCGCCGACGTGGCGATCACCTACCTCGAAGAGGACGCCGACGCCCGGCACACGGCCGGCCTGGTCGAGGCCGAGGGGCGCCGGTGCCTCACGCTGGGCGGGGACATGGCCGACGAGGGGCACTGCCGGGACGCCGTCACGCGAACGGTCCAGGAGCTGGGCGGCGTCGATGTGCTCGTGCTCCACCACGGCACCCAGGAACCCGTCAAGGACGTGCGGGAGATCGACACCCGTGACCTCGACCGCACGTTCCGCGTCAACGTCTACAGCCTCTTCTGGACCGTGCAGGCCGCGCTGGACCACCTGCCCGACGGCGGGTCGATCGTCATCACCGGGTCGATCAACGGGCTGCGCGGCAACAAGAGCCTCATCGACTACTCGGCGAGCAAGGCCGCGGCCATGACGTTCGGCCAGTCGATGGCGCAGTCCCTGCTGGAACGCGGCATCCGGGTCAACTGCGTGTCGCCGGGCCCGGTCTGGACCCCGCTGATCCCGGCCACGTTCGACTCGGACCGGGTGGAGGGCTTCGGGGAGCAGGCACCCATGGGACGGCCTGCCCAGCCCGACGAGATCGCGCCGTCCTACGTCTTCTTCGCCAGCAACAGGTTGTCGTCGTACTACACCGGCCAGAACCTCGTCCCGGCCGGAGGCGAGATCCATCCTGGATAGCGGGCACCTCTTCACCCATTTGTGGGACGGCGTCGCTCAGTGTGACCGACACTGGCTGAGGAGGTCAGTCATGGCGGTCGACTACCGAGCCCCGAACATCAACGCCCGCAGGCTGGGGCGGCACTTCCGGCAGATCCGGGAGGCGCTCCGGCTCTCCTACGACGAGGCAGCCGAGGTGGTGGGCTGCGAGGTCACCTGGCTCATCCGCCTCGAGACCGGATTCGAGCAGGTCACTCCCGAGCAGGTGCGGCTGACGCTCGACCGGTACGAGGTACCCCAGCACCGGATCCGGACCGTGCTCCTCGACCTGGCGACCCGCCAGGCCGGCCCGCCCTGGCTCGCCGGGCACGCCGGGCGGATCAAGGCGCTGGTCCGCGACCTCCTCACGCTGGAGTCCGAGTCGCCGGTCATCCACACGTACGGCATCCTCGTCCTGCCTGAGCTGGTCCGGACCGAGGCGTACGCGCGGATGTGCCTCGAATACCAGGTCCCCGGCGTCGACGTGGACCGCGAGTGGGACCTGCTGGACAACCGGCAGCGGCACCGGCCCGGCGGACGGCAGCGGGTCCTCGACGTCATCGTGGACGAGACCGCGATCACGCGGCCGGCGCCGCGGCCGGTGGTCATGCGGGACCAGCTCGGCCACCTGATCGCGCTGTCCGAGGACGCCCGGGCGACCGTGCGCGTCATCCCGATGAGCGTGGGCGCCCACGCCGGGCTGGAGGGCGCGTTCGACGTGATGGAGTTCCCCCATCTCGATGACCGGGTGTCGATGGTCCATGGCGCGCTCGGCATCGACCTCGCCTACGGCGATCTCACCGGCACCTGGCGCCTCCTTGAGAAGGTCGCCCTGCCTCCCCCGGCGAGCCGCGCCATGATCCGCGAGGCCATGGAGGGACTGGAGGGACTCCCCGGCACCTCCGCCGACGCCTAGCCGGGCACGGGAGGATCATCCGCATCGCCCTGGCCCGGGCACGGTGGGAAGATCAACCGCTTATCCTCCGCACGCCCTCCGGAGGGGCGGTGCCGAGGACCTTCGCGATCGCCTGGGTACGGTCGGCGACCTCCAGCTTGAGGAAGATGGCGTGGAGGTGGTTCTTCACGGTCGGCTCGGAGATGCGGAGGGCCCGCGCTATGAGCCGGTTCGAGAGGCCCTGGACGAGCAGATCCACCACGTCCCTCTCGCGCACGGTGAGCTTGTCGACCGCTTCCGAGCGCGCCGCCACCGCGGCCTCGTCCTCGTGCTCGTGCTCGCATTTGCCGGCGCCCGGGCGCTGGAACGGCACGGTGACCTCCGGCCCGGCGTCGGGGCCGACGAGGCGCTCCAGCCTCTCGATGACGTTGTTGAGGCTCCGCACATGACCGGCGGCCTCCCGGATGAGCGCGCGGGCGGACATTCGAATGATCAGCATCTCGGCGGTTTCGCGATCTCCGCCATCCTCGTTCGTAAGTGGCAGGAGGTTTTCGCCCACGTTCCACTCCGTGATCATTATGGCGCATATTCTGGCACCCGGCCATCGGATGATGAGTGTATGTTCAAGATGGGCCGAAATTAACCTGCCGACATGCAAAGATATGGTCGATCGTACGGTCTTGTGCGCATTGGACCTGTCGTCTCGTTCGCCCGAGCAGCCCGTTTCCGGACCCTTCCGCGCAGGCCTCGCCTTTTCTGGTCCCTTCCGCCTAAGCCTTTCTTACCGTTCCGCCATGTCGGCCTCCGCCGATAGCCTCGGAAATGGCAATTCAGAAGGGAAGGCTCATGATCCCGCTCTCGCAGGTGGACTCGCGACGGTTCTCAGACGTCAATATGGCGGCCTCTCGCGCCGGGGTCTCCTGGGTGGTGTGAACGCGCCCTCCTCGGGCAGGCGAGGGGCCCACCTGCTCCGCTCGAGCGGGACCGGCCACGCAGGGGGCCGCCCGGATCCGGTCAGCTGAGAGATACCGGGATCTGGTGGTGGACTTGTGGCTGAATGTCGTATTGGTTCGGTGCATGGAGAAACGTGACGCTCACGGGCGCACAGGCTCCAGCCGCCGTGCGTTCCTTTCCGCCTCCGCCGTCACCGCCGCCTCGACTCCCCTCTTCGCGGACCACGCGTCCGCGGATGCCGGCCAGGCACCCGCTCCCGGGCCCGGCCGGCCCATCGCCCCCCAGCGGCCTGGCAAGGACCTGCGAGACCTGCTGCGGGAGATAGACCGGAACCGGATCACCGCCACCGTCAAGCGGCTGGTCGGCTTCGGCACCAGGCACACCTTGTCCAGCCAGGACGATCCCGCACGCGGCATCGGCGCGGCCACCGAATGGGTGTACGCGCGGATGCAGGAGTCCGCTGCGGCCTCAGGCGGCCGCATGACCGTGCAGAAACAGTCGTTCGTGCAGCCCGTCTCGCCGCGTATACCGGCGCCGACCACCATCACCAACGTCATCGCCACGCTCCGCGGTGACGCCTCGCCCGAGCGGGTGTACGTGATCACCGGGCATCTCGACTCCCGCGTCACGGACGTCATGAACGCCACCGGCGACGCGCCGGGCGCCGATGACGACGCGTCGGGGGTCGCCGTCGTGATGGAGCTCGCCCGCCTGTTCGCGACCCGCCGCACGCGGGGCACGCTGGTGTTCGCCGCGGTCTCCGGCGAGGAACAGGGTCTCTACGGCTCAGCCCACATGGCCGCCCGGATGAAGGAGTCCGGTGCGGACGTGCAGGGCATGTTCAGCAACGACATCGTCGGCGCGAGCCGGGCCTGGGACGGCACGCGGCCCGATCCCCACACCGTGCGGCTTTTCGTGGAGGGTGTGCCGACCACCGAGACGCCGGCCGAGGCGTCGGTCCGGCAGTCGATCGGCGGTGAGAACGACGGGCCGTCCCGCCAGCTCGCGCGCTTCGTGCAGAACGTCGCGCAGAACGAGCAGACCGGCATGAGAGTACGGGTGATCTGGCGTCGCGACCGTTACCTGCGCGGCAGCGACCACATTTCGTTCCTGAGGCAGAGCTACCCGGCGGCGAGGTTCACCGAGCCGAGGGAGAACTACAACCACGAGCACCAGGACGTCCGGATCGAGAACGGAGTCCAGTTCGGCGACCTCGTCCAGTTCGTCGACTTCGACTACATGGTGCGCGTCGCCAAGGTGAACGGCGCCGCCCTGTGGTCGCTGGCCCAGGGCCCCGGCACCCCCAAGAACGTGCAGATCGTCTCGGCGCTCCTGACCAACAGCACCACGCTCACCTGGGATCGCGGCACCGACCCCGGTCTCACCGGATACGAGGTCGTCTGGCGGGAGACCACGGCGGCGGACTGGACCCACCGCATCGACGTCGGCGACGCCACCACGGCCACCATCGATCTCGCCAAGGACAACGTCCAGTTCGGCCTGCGCGCCGTCGACCGCCAGGGGCTTCGCAGCCCCGTCGCCTTTCCGCGGCTCGCGAGCTGAGTCCGAGCAACCATGACACCTGAGGAACCATGACACCTCATGACCCTCATGACCCCGAGCCCGATGAGGTCTCCTGGGATCTCGGCCATCTGATCGCGGGCGCCGGCGACCCGGCGTCCGCGGTCGATGCCCTCCTCGGCGAGGCCCGGCGCCGCGCCGACGCGTTCGCCGCCCAGTACGCCGGCACGGTCGGTGAGCTGGACGGGCCGGGACTGGTCGGCGCCGCCACGGAGCTGGGCGAGATCAAGGAGCTCGTCGCGCGTGCCGGAACGTACGCGCACCTCTCGTTCTCGATCGACACGGCCGACCCCGCACGCGGCGCGCTGCTGCAACGGGTCGAGGAGAAGCGCACGGGGATCGAGACGGCGCTGGTGTTCTTCCAGCTCGAATGGGCGGCGCTGCCCGATGCGAAGGCCGAGGAACTGCTGGCGGCCGACGGTCTCGGCTTCGTCCGCCATCACCTCGTCACCGCACGGCGCCATCGCCCGCATCTGCTGAACGAGGCGGAGGAGAAGATCCTCGCTGAGAAGGCGGTGTCCGGGCGCAGCGCGTGGGTGCGGCTGTTCGATGAGCAGCGGGCGGCGATCCAGGTCGAGCTGGAGGAGGGGCCGGTCGCACTCGAAACCGCGTTCGCGGGCCTCTACTCCCCCGACCGTGACGTAAGGCGCGACACCGCCGGACGGGTGAGCGCCGCGCTCCAGCCCGGTCTGCGCACCCGCGCCTACGCGTTCAACATGCTGCTCGCCGACAAGGCGACCGACGACCGCCTGCGCTCCTACCCGCACTGGCTCGCCTCCCGCAACCTCGCGAACGAGGCGACAGACGAATCGGTGCGAGCGCTCATCGAGGCCGTGCGCGGCCGCTACGAGCTGCCACGCCGCTGGTACCGGCTCAAGGCGCGGCTGCTCGGCCTCGGCAGGCTCGCCGACTACGACCGCATGGCCGCGGTCACCCGGGACGAGGAGCGGGTGCCATGGCACGAGGCCCGCGAGCTCGTCAACGAGACCTACGCGGACTTCTCACCCGAGCTCGGCGCCATCGTCAGGCGTTTCCACGACGAACGCTGGATCGACGCACCCGTCCGGCCTGGCAAGCGCGGCGGCGCGTTCTGCTCGTACGGCTCGCCGCGCGTCCATCCCTACGTGCTCCTCAACTACACGCACCTCCGCCGCGACGTGCTCACTCTCGCGCACGAGCTCGGGCATGGGGTCCACGCGGCGTTGGGCGCGGAGCAGGGCATCTTTCACATGGCGACGCCGCTGACGCTGGCCGAGACCGCGTCGGTCTTCGGCGAGACGCTGGTCTTCGGGCGCCTGCTGGAACGCGCACCCACACCGGAGTCGCGGCTCGCGCTCCTGGCGGAGTCGGTCGAGGGCTCCATCCTGACCGTCTTCCGCCAGGTCGCGATGAACCGCTTCGAACACCTCGTGCACACGTACCGGCGCGAGGAGGGGGAGCTGTCGGTCGAGCGCTTCGGCGAGCTGTGGGCGGCGTCGCAGCAGGAGATGCTCGGCGACGCCGTCGAGGTCACCGAGGGCTACCGGACGTGGTGGTCGTACGTGCCCCACTTCATCGCCACGCCCGGGTACGTGTACGCCTACGCGTACGGGCAGCTGCTCGCGCTGGCGGTGTACGGGCGGTACGAGGCGGAGGGGGAGGCGTTCGCGCCCAGGTACCTCGACCTGCTCCGGGCGGGCGGGTCGCGCAGCCCTGAGGAGCTCGGCCGGATCGTCGGCATCGACCTCGCCGATCCCGGCTTCTGGGATCGCGGCCTCGACCTCGTGGAACGCAAGCTCGACGCCGCCGAGAAGGCGGCCCGCGAAGCCGGCCACGCCTGCTGAGCCGTACGAAGGGACCCCCCATGTCTCGGGCCTTGCTCAGCTCGGTCACCGCTGTCAGCGCGGTGACCGCTGTGACGGTTTCCCTGTCCCCCGTCGCCGCGATCGCGGAGGGACCGCGGGCCCGGCATGTGGTGCTCATCGACTGGGACGGGATCGATCCGTCGTACCTGCGCCGCGCTTCGATGCCCCACCTTGACGCACTGCGCAAGCGGGGCAGCCTGTCCTTCGCGACCGGCACCTACCGCGCGATCTCGAACCCCAACCGCGCCTCGCTCGCCACGGGTGCCTTTCCGTCGACCCACCACAACTCGGCCTATGTTTACGACCCCGTGAGCAATGTCATCACCGGTCAGAACCGCACGATCGACGCGGAGAACATCGCCGAGAGCCTCACCCGCCAGGGCCGCACGATCGCGTCGGCGGGCTGGTACATCGTCGAGAACAAGGGCGCCTACTACGGCGACCCGGCACGGCTTTACACCCAGGAGTCGTCGTGTGAGGGCAACTCCGAGAACGCCGCGCGGATCATCCGGCGGCAACCGGTGCGTTCCGGCAACACCCTGGTGACCGTCCCTGAGGTGCCCGCCTTCCTAGCCGTCTATTGCTCCGAGGCCGACACGCTCGGCCATGCCGAGGGCCCCCGGTCGCCACGGCTCCCGGCGCTGCTGGAGAGGTTCGACACCTACCTCGGCGGGATCGTCCAGGCGACCCGCGACGCCGGGACCTTCGGCGACACCGCGTTCGTGGTCACGTCTGACCACGGCATGACCGCGTTCAGCAAGACGATGCACGACCGGCTGCTGGCCAGGCTCGCGTCGGCGGGCTTCCGAGCCGAGATCGTCTTCCGGGGCCAGTCGCCCCGGCCGGAGACCGAGGTCATCCTCGCCGAGAACGAACGGGCCGCCGCCGTCCACCTGCGCGGCTCCGCGACCGGCCGGCGCGGCGAGCTCCGCCGCCTGTTCGCCCGTACGCGGCAGATCGCACGCGTCCACGACCGTGCGGACCTGCGACGGCTGCACGCGGCACCGAGCGAGGGCGACTTCGTCCTCGAAGCGCGCCGTCCGTGGTCCTTCGTGCCGCCCTCGGCCATGCCACCGGCCGGCACGGAGAAGGGCGCGCACGCCACGCTCGCTGAAATGCGGGTGCCGCTCGTCATCGCGGGCTCCGGTGTGCCCCTGCGGGCGCCCTTCGCCCCGCGCACGATCGACGTGATCCCCACGATCAGCGCGCTGCTGGGCGCCGAGCCACCCGCTCAAGCCGACGGCCGCGAGCTGTGGAGGCGGCCCATCCAGGGCACGAACCTGCCGACGTCGGCGCCATAGCGCGCGTAGGCGTCGCCATGGACGCGTGCCAGGTAGGGCTCCTCCACGACCCGGACCTGGAGTTCGATCGCGACGACCGTGAGGGCGAGGGCGACCAGGGCGATCAGGTTGGGCACCATGGCGGCCAGCCCGGCGCTGGTGGCGATCATGGCGGTGAAGATGGGGTTCCGGGCCAGGGTGAACGCGCCGGTCGTGACCAGCTCGGTTCGCTCGCGTTCGTCGACGCCGATCCGCCAGGACGCACCCATGGACCACTGGGCCGCCACCGTCGCGGCCACACCCGCGACGGCCACGACCAGTCCCCCGCCGCGCACCGCCGGGTGGTCGAGCACGCCGACGGCTGCCAGCCCGGCGAGTTCGGCGACCGGACCGGCGAAGCCGGTGAGCACGGCACCGGCGAACAACGCACGGACCCGCCACTGTGCCGTGCGCGGGTCCAGGCCTGTGCCGCGGAATCCCGCGTCGCCGGTGCGGCGCCGCTGCACCCAGCTCCGCAGGCCGAACGCCAGGAGCGCCCAGACCAGATAGATCACCAATGCGGACACGGCCACGACGACCTCCAAGGCGGGAATCGGGTTCGGCGGTTACGCTTGCCTCGCCACGATTGTGAGCAATTACTCGGCTTGTCCGCTACTCGCTTTCACGGAGGTCACGACCGTGCCGGACAAACGGCTGCGGCCCAGGAAGGAGCCGGGCCAGCAGCGCGCCGTCGAGACCCGGGAACGGCTGCTGGCGGCGGCTGCTCGCGTTTTCTCCGAGCACGGGTACGCCGCCGGCACCACCAACCGCATCGCCGAGGCGGCGGGACACTCGATCGGCTCGCTGTATCAGTACTTCCCGAACAAGGACGCCATGCTCGTCGAGCTGGCCACCGCGCACGCCCGCGACGGGATCGCGACCATCGAACGGCACCTGGCGGGCGGCCCGCTGCCGGACACGCTCGAGGACAAGATCCGGCTCTTCGTCCGCGCGGCCATCGACAACCACCGCGACGACCCCGCCCTTCACCGGGTGCTGTTCGAGCAGGCGCCCCGCCCGCCAGAGCTCCTGGAGTTCCTCCACGCGGCCGAGGAGAAGGCCGTCGCCGCGGCATGCGAGCTGCTCACCGCCGATCCGCGGGTGACCGTCGCCGATGTCCCGATGGCCGCGCGCCTGGTGGTGAGCGCCATCGAGTCGCTGGTCCACCGTTTCGTCGCCCACAGCCATCCGGGCGGCCGTCTCCAGGACGCCGAGCGGTTCGAGAACGAGCTGGTCGACATGCTCACGCGCTACCTGACGGGTCCGGCAGGTCCTCGGTGACACGCGGATCCTCGGTGACAGACAGGTCCTCGGTGACATAGCGGTGCAGGCGGGCGGCGCCCTCCAGCATGGCCGCCGACGTTCTGTCCAGTGCCGCGTGGCGTTCGGCGATGGCGGCGCGCAGCTCTGCCGTGCTGCCGGTGCGGCGCAGGCCGTCGAGGACGGCTCTGATCTGGGGCAGCGGATAGCGGCCCTGCCGGAGCATGTTGACCATGCGGGCGTCCCGAACGTCGGCGGCGCCGTAGCGGCGGTAGCCCGTGCCCGCCTCACGCTGGGGCATCAGCAATCCTGCGGACTCCCACACCCGCAGAGCCGACGTGCGCACGCCGAGGTATGCGGCTACCTCTCCGATGCGCATGGCGGAACTCGGCGGACCTGGCATCTCCGATGTCTGCCCTGCGACCGCTTCGAGTGCCTCGGCCGCGGCGTGCAGGGACAACCGCTGCTCATGGAGGCCGGCATGGCGGGCGTCGACGATCGTGAGGGCCGCCGGAAGGCCGTCCGCGTGCAGGGCCTGCATGATCGAACGGGCGGCGTCCCATCCGAATCCCTTCGCCATCACCCGGTAGGTGAGCATGGCCTCGCGGTGCCGGGTCTCGAATCTGCGGTAGCCGGCGGCCGTCCGCTCGGTCGGCGGCAGGATGCCCGCGTCGGCGTAGTTGCGGATCTGCTGGGTGGAGACGCCCACGATCCGCGCCAGGTCCACGGGGCGCAGCCGCACCTGTCCGCCCGCTTCCCTGGACCTCACACCGCTATTTGAGGGTTTGGCAGCCATCTGCCCATGCTATGTGGACGAGAATCGCTCAAACTCTCAAATGCGTTGTTCAATGACAAACTTGAAGGTATGAATGCAGGTGAAAACGGTACGCCCGCCATCGCGACCCGAGGCCTGCGGATGCGCTACGGAACCGTCGATGTGCTGCATGGAGTGGACCTCCATGTCGGTCAAGGCGAAGTGGTGGCGCTCCTGGGGCCGAATGGCGCGGGCAAAACGACAACGATCGAGATCCTGGAAGGTTTCCGGCGGCGTTCGTCCGGTGACGTGCGCGTGCTGGGCGTCGACCCGGACGACGGCGACGAGGCGTGGCGCGCACGCCTGGGCATCGTGCTGCAGTCGTGGCGCGACCACGGCAGGTGGCGGGTCCGCGAGCTCCTCGACCACCTCGGCCGCTACTACGCCCCGTACACCACGCCGCAACGCCCCCGCCCGTACGGTGCCGGCGAGCTGCTGGAACTCGTCGGGCTGTCCGACCGGGCGGACGCGGTCATC
Source organism: Actinomadura sp. 6N118 (assembly GCF_044326415.1). Classification (NCBI taxonomy): domain Bacteria; kingdom Bacillati; phylum Actinomycetota; class Actinomycetes; order Streptosporangiales; family Thermomonosporaceae; genus Actinomadura; species Actinomadura sp. 6N118. The sequence continues at coordinate 47,316 of NZ_JBIRAZ010000022.1, forward strand.
GCGACCCTCTCCGGCGGGCAGCGCCGCAGGCTCGACGTGGCCATCGGCCTCGCCGGCCGGCCGGACGTGCTGTTCCTCGACGAGCCGACCGTCGGCTTCGACCCGCAGGCCAGGCGCGAGTTCCATGAGCTGGTGCGGCGCCTGGCCGGTCTGGAGGCCACCTCGATCCTGCTCACCACCCACGACCTGGACGAGGCGGAACGGCTCGCCGACCGGATCCTGATCCTCGCGGGCGGGCTCATCGTGGCCGACGGCAGCGCGGCGGCGTTGACGGAACAGCTCTCGGGCAAGGCCGAGGTCCGCTACAGCAAGGGCGGCGAGCACCATGTCGACGTGGTCGAGGACGCGACAGGCCACGTGCGCGAGCTGTTCGCCAAGGACGGCGAGGACATCCGCGATCTGGAGATCCGAAGGAGCAACTTGGAGGACGTCTACATGACGCTGGTGCAGGAGTTCGAGTCCGGGCGGCGCACCGAGGCGCCGCGCGAGCTGACGGAGGTGGCCCGATGAGCCCGCACGCCGCCGCGCTCCGCGCGGGCCTGCAGCGCGGCCGGATCGAGTTCCGGCAGATCACGACCAGCCCGCAGGACCTCTGGTCGGTGATGTTCTTCCCCGTCATCGCGCTGGTCGTCATGTACGTGCTGCGGGACAACGCGGTGCCGGGCACCGGGTTCTCGCTCGGCACCCAGTCCACACCCGGCATCCTGGGGGCGAACGTCGTCTTCGCCGGGATGATGATGCTGGCCATCTCCCTGACCATGGACCGTGAGGACGGCACCCTCCTGCGAGCCAAGGCGACGCCGAACGGCATGGTCGGCTACCTCACCGGCAAGGTCCTCAGCCGTGCGGGGACGGCAGTCGTCGGGCTGCTCGTCCCTCTCGTCCCTGTCGCGTTCCTCTTCGACGGCCTGCGGCTGGGCGAGGCATCGTCATGGTTGACGCTCATCTGGGTTCTCGCACTCGGCCTCGTCGCGGTATTGCCGATCGGCGCGATCCTCGGCTCTCTCTTCGACACCGCGCAGGGGGCCGGCTTCGTGGGGTTGCCCATCATGGGTCTGATGAGCATCTCGGGCGTGTTCTATCCGGTCAGCTCGTTCCCCGAATGGCTGCAGTGGGTCGCCCAGGCGTTCCCGCTCTACTGGCTGGGCCTCGGCCTGCGCTCGGCGATGTTGCCGGACGCGATGGCCGCCGCCGAGATCGGCGACTCCTGGCGGCACCTGGAGACGGCGGCCATGCTGGGTGTGTGGGCGCTCGCCGGCCTCCTGCTGGCGCCGATCGTGCTCCGGCGCATGGCGCGGCGTGAGTCGGGTTCCGCTGTCGCCGCCCGCCGCCACAAGGCACAGCAACGGACGATGTAACGGACCGGACGGCCTGTCTCTTGTGCCAGGAGCCGCGAGGGCATCGCTTGTAGGACTGATCACCCGTGGGTAAGGCTCGAAGCGACCCCCCACAGGAGGCAGCGATGTCCTTCTCCGAATACCTCGCTGATCGCTGGCCGACGATCGCCCAGATGACCGCCGAACACGCCCAGGTCGTCCTGCTCGCGGTCGCCATCGCGGCCGCGATCGGGATCGGCCTCGGGATCGCGGTCGAGGGGCGGCCCCGGGCCAGCAGGCTGGCACTCGGGCTCACCGGCACGATGCTCACCGTTCCCTCGCTCGCGTTGTTCGGCCTCCTCATCCCGCTCTTCGGGCTGGGTCTGGCCCCGACCATCACCGCCCTGGTCCTCTACGCCGTCTTCCCGATTCTGCGCAACACCATCACCGGCCTCGAGTCGGTGCCGGGCGCCGTGGAGGAGGCGGCCCGCGGCATGGGCCTGGGCCGTGCCCGGGTCATGCTGCGGGTCCGCCTCCCTCTGGCGTGGCCGGTCGTGCTCACCGGCGTGCGCGTCTCCACGATCATGACCGTCGCCATCGCGGCCATCGCCGCCGCGGTCGCCGGGCCTGGCCTCGGCGAGCTCATCTTCGGCGGCCTGGCCCGCATCGGAGGGGCCAACGCGCTGAACGACACGCTCGCCGGCACGCTGGGCGTCGCCCTGCTGGCGCTGGCCCTGGACCTGCTGTTCGTCGTCCTGTTCCGGCTCACCACCTCCAGGGGCATCCGATGACCGAACCGAAGGAGATGATCCGGCTCGACGGGGTGAGCAAGCGTTACCCCGGGCAGGCCGCGCCCGCGGTCGCCGACCTGTCGCTCAGCGTCCGGGACGGCGAGATCGTCGTTCTGCTGGGCCCGTCGGGCTGCGGGAAGACGACCACGCTCCGCCTCATCAACCGCCTGATCGAACCGTCCGCAGGCCGGATCTTCCTCAACGGCGAGGACGTCACCCGGGTCGACCCCGACCAGCTGCGCCGCCGGATCGGGTACGTCATCCAGCAGGTCGGGCTGTTCCCCCACATGACGATCGCCGACAACATCGGGCTCGTTCCCCGGGCGCTCGGCTGGGACAAGAAACGGATCCGGTCCCGTGTCGACGAGCTGCTCGACCTGGTAGGGCTCGAACCCGGGACGTTCCGCCGCCGCCATCCCAAGGAGCTGTCGGGTGGGCAGCAGCAGCGCGTCGGGGTCGCCCGCGCGCTGGCCGCCGACCCGCCCGCGATGTTGATGGACGAGCCGTTCGGGGCCATCGACCCGATCACGCGGGAACGGCTGCAGGACGCGTTCCTGGAGTTGCAGGCCCAGATCGGCAAGACCATCGTGCTCGTGACGCACGACCTCACCGAGGCGCTCAAGCTCGGCGACCGCATCGCGATGCTGGGCCAGCAGGCGCAGCTCGTCCAGTACGACACCCCCGCCGCGATCCTTGGCGAGCCCGCCGACGAGTTCGTGGCCTCGTTCGTCGGATCGGGCGCCGCGATGCGCCGGTTGCGGCTCGTGCCGGTCGGCTCCATCGACCTCGAACCGGCGGCCGGCGACCCTGCTTCCGGCACAGCTCCCGGCACGGCGACGGTACGGGTGGACCAGAGCCTGTACGAGGCGCTGGACGTCATGCTCCGCGCCGGCGACGACGCCGCGATCGTCACAGGCCAGGACGGCACGCCCGTCGGCCGGCTCTCCTGGTCGACGATCGTGCAGGAGTCGCCTCACCCGGCGGGCCCGGCGGACGTGACCGGCGGCCGCCGATGACCGTCACGTCCATGCTCGACCAGCGCGACGAGGACCGGAGCGGCGGCCGTTCCGCGCTCGGCATGCTGGTGACGCCGCTCTTCCTGGTCGTGGCGTGCGCGGCGCTCGCGGTCTACCTGCAGAGCCAAGACCTCGACGACATCGAGCGCCGTGCCATCAACCAGGACATCATCGTCCAGCGGTTCATCGAGCACATCCAGCTGGTGGCGGTGTCCACCGTGCTGGTCCTCGCGCTGGCGATCCCGCTCGGCATCGTGCTGACCCGGCCACGGCTGCGCTGGCTGGCCACGCCGTTCTTGGCACTGGCCAACGTCGGGCAGGCCGTGCCGTCGGTGGGGGTGCTCGTGCTCCTCGCCGTGACGGTCGGCATAGGTTTCCGGCCCGCGGTGGTCGCGCTCGTCCTCGTGTCCGCGCTCCCGGTGCTCCGCAACACCATGGTCGGCCTCCAGGGCGTCGACCGGTCCCTCATCGACGCGGGACGGGGCATCGGGCTGACCAAGACCGCTGTGCTGTTCCGCGTCGAACTGCCGCTGGCCGTCCCGGTGATCCTCGCCAGCGTCCGCGTCGCGGTGATCTTGAACGTGGGCACCGCGACGCTGGCCGCGTTCACCAACGCGGGCGGCCTGGGCGACCTGATCAACACCGGGATCGCGCTGAACCGGACCCCGATCCTTCTCACCGGCAGTGTCCTGACCGCCGTGCTCGCCGTGGCCGCCGACTGGCTGGTCGGCATCGTCGAGCACTACCTGCGCCCTCGCGGCGTCTGACCGGCTCAAGCTGAGGAGAGACACCATGCGCCTGCTCCCGATCGCCGCCTGCTCCCTCGTTCTCGCCACCACGGGTTGTTTCAGCTCGTCGACCACCGACGCCAAGGAAGGCAGCCTCGCCAAGGGAAACTCGTTGAAGGGCGCCTCGTTCACCGTCGGGTCCAAGGAGTTCACAGAACAGCTCATCCTCTGCCAGATCACCGCCCTCGCGCTCCGCTCTGCCGGCGCGACCGTACGGGAGAAGTGCGGGCTCCAGGGCAGCAACACGACCCGGGCCGCCCTGACGTCGGGCAGCATCGATATGTACTGGGAGTACACAGGAACGGCCTGGATCAACTACCTCAAGAACACCAAGCCAATCGACGACCCTGCCAGGCAGTATCAGGAGGCCGCGCAGCAGGACCTGAGCAAGAACCGGGTCAAGTGGCTGGCCCCGGCGCCGGCCAACAACACCTACGCCATCGGGGTGAAGACCACCGTCGCGCAGGAGCTCGGCATCAAGAACCTTTCCGACTACGCACGCCTCGCGAAGAGCGACCCGGGGAAGGCCTCCATGTGCGTGGCCAGTGAGTTCGCGGGCCGCGACGACGGCTGGCCCGGCCTCCAGAAGTCGTACGGCTTCACCCTCCCGAAGAGCGCCCTCGCCACCCTGGCCGAGGGCGCCATCTACAACGCGATCGCCAAGCGTGATCCCTGCACTTTCGGCGAGGTCACGACCACAGACGGGCGCATCAAGGCGCTGAATCTCACGCCCATCACCGATGACAAGAAGTTCTTCCCGGTCTACAACCCCGCGCTGACCGTGCGGGAGTCGGTCCACCGCGACCACGCCGCGCTCGAGAAGATCATCAACCCGCTCGCGGCGGCCATCACCGACCCCATGCTCCAGGAGCTCAACGGCGAGGTCGACGTCAAGGGCAAGGAGGCCGCCAAGGTCGCCGAGACCTGGCTCCAGGCGAAGGGCTTCATCGGCAAGTGAAGAGCAGGCCTAAGCCCCGCCGTGGCCTCTCCCCCAAGGCCACGGCGAGGCCGGTCACCAAGTCACCCTGGAACGAGCCGTCACCCGGGTCGTCTGCGACCGCGTCAGCTGAAGATGCTGACGCCGCCGGGGCCGACCAGCAGCCCGACGACGATGAGGACGGCGCCCCACAGAATGTCCCTGCGGGCGACCAGCACGTAAATACCGGAAATCACCAGTACGACCGCGATGATCCACAACAAGGTAGCCATGACCGTCCCGTACCCCCACCCCTCCGAATAAACAAACCCCCGGCCTCAAAACGCCAGGTGAGGGCGCCGCTTTCAGCCGTTACGGCCGGGGGTGTGGCCGAACGTGCGGCGGAAGACGTCGATGAACGCGCTCGCCGAGGCCCAGCCGCAGCGGTGCGCGACGGTGGTGACCGGGATGTGGTCGGCCAGCAGGATCAGCGCGTGGTGCAGGCGCAGCTGGGTGCGCCATTGGGGGAACGTCATGTGCAGCTCGGCTCGGAAGAGCCGGGACAGGGTGCGCTCACTGGCACCGACCTGGGCACCGAGTTCCGACAGCGTCCGGCTGTCGGCGGGGTCGTCATTCAGCAGTGCGCACACGGCGGCGAGCCTCGTGTCGCTGGGGGTGGGCAGGTGCACGGGGTGCCGCGGGGAATGCCGGAGCTGGTCGAGCAGGACGGCCCGGAGCCGGGCGCGTTCGCCGGGATCCCCGGCATCGCCGGTGTACTCGATGATCAGCTCGCGGAGCAGCGGCCCGACCGCGAGCACGGCGGGGGCCTCCAATCCCAGCGGATTGGTGGTGATCGGAAGGCCCACCAGGTGCACGTCGGTCCGGCCGTACGCGCGGTGCGCGTGAACGGTGCCGGCGGGCACCCAGATCGCCTGGGTCGCCGGGGCGATCCAGCGGCCCCGGCCGGTGGTGACAGACAGCACACCCCGTGCTGCATACACGATCTGGTGCTCATCGTGGTGATGCGCGTCGATCCCGGCCCCTGGGTCGAGGCGGCGCAGCCCGGTGGGCGCGACGGGAGTGTGGCGGGGAATCGACATTACTCGGCAGTTTATCGGAAGCCAGCAGACCTCTTGGCGCCCGACGCTGAGGGCATGGGAGCGAACAAACGGCTGCTGCTGCCTGTCGGGCATGCGAGCGTCGACTTCTATCAGGGCATCGTGCCGGTGCTGGTCCCGTTCTTGGTCGCGGAACGGCACTACGGCTACCTCGGCGTGTCCGGGTTCGTGCTGGCCGCCTCGCTGCTGTCGTCGGTGGTCCAGCCGCTGTTCGGGGTGCTGACCGATCGGTGGGCGATGCCGTGGCTCGTTCCGGTCAGTACGCTGGCGGCCGGGCTGGGCGTGGCCTTGGTCGGGCTGACCGAGTCCTATCCGCTCGCGCTCGCCGCCATCGCGCTGACCGGCTTCGGGGTCGCCGCGTACCATCCGGAGGCCGCCCGGCTGGCCCGCGCGGTGACCGGCGGCGATCACGTGGGGATGAGCTGGTTCTCACTCGGCGGCAACGTCGGCTTCGCGCTCGCTCCGGTGCTCGCGACGCCGGTGCTGGCCGCCGGCGGGCTCGCCGCCGCGCCGTTCCTGCTCCTGCCGGCGGTGCTCGGCACGCTGATCACATTGCCGCTGCTCGGGCGGCGCACGGGCGGCACGACGAGGGCACGTGGCCGCGACGACTGGCCGGCCTTCCGCGTGCTGTCAGCGGTCGTCATACTGCGCTCGATCTCCTACATCGGGCTCAGCTCGTTCCTGGGGCTCTTCGTGCAGCAGCGGGTCCATCCCGGGGAGGCGGCGGGCGGCGCCGCGCTGTTCGTGCTGTTCGCCGGCGGTGCCTTGGGCACGGTGCTCGGCGGGCGCCTGGCCAGGCGGTGGGGACGGGTCCGCACGATGCGGCGTGCCTACGGCGTGGCTGTGCTTGCGATCGCCGGGGTCGCGCTCGTTCCGGGGCCGGCGTTGTACGGGTTCGTCGCCATCGCGGGAATCGCACTGTACGTGCCGTTCTCGCTGCACATCACGCTCGGGCAGGACTACCTGCCCAACCGGGTGGGCACGGCGAGCGGGGTGACCCTCGGCCTGGCGGTGAGCGTCGGCGGCGTCCTCGCTCCTGCTTTTGGCGCGCTGGCGGATGCGACGTCCCTGCGCACGATGCTGGCGGTGCTGACCGTGTTCCCGGTCCTGGCATTGATCTTCGCCTGCCGCCTCCGCGAGCCGGCTCGCCTTGAGGATCCCGTCGTCCAGGCAGAAGAGCTCCGGATCACCTGAGCACGGCACGGCCGCTGGCCGCCGCGGCCGGGGGCGTGCGTGCCGACAACGGGCCAGCGGTCGTGTCTCCAACCTCGCTGCGTGGCCAGGCCAACCCCTCCTCTCTGGGTTAGGGCGGGCGAAATGCCAGGTCACAGCGCGATTAATTTGAAAATAACTCCGCCAGTGGCCCGGTGGGAAGTGACTGTGTGATGACAGTTGTTCACCCCATTCGTCAGCGGCGCCTCGTGATTTTCTTTTGCCGCTTGTGCACTAACATACGTACATGCATGTAGGTCAAGGTGAAGCTCGCCCTCGCAGTACGCAGGCTGATCGTAGGGCGCGCTCGCGCGAGGCGTTGCTGGAGTCTGCCGCTCGGGGGCTGTCCCGCTTCGGCTACGGCAATCTCGTTCTCGAACAGGTGGCCAAGGACGCCGGGTACACGCGCGGCGCGCTCTATCACCAGTTCAAGGACAAGCAGGACCTGACCCTGGCCGCCATAGAGTGGGTCTACGCCACCTGGTGGCAGGAGGTCGGCCTGCACGTCGAGCGGGAGCCGGACCCGGTCGCCGCGCTGCTCACTCTGGCGCGCGGTCACGCCGTCTTCTGCCGGCGCGCCATCGCCCGCGTGGCGATCGCCCTGCGGCTCGAGTTCTCCGAACAGGACCATCCGGTCGGGCGGGAGATCGAGCAGGGCTACGAGGAGCTCACCGCGCGTTGCGTCGCCCTCATCGAAGCCGCCCGGAATGCGGGATCGATCCCTGACGGCCCACCTGCCAGAACGGTGGCGCTCGCCTTCGTCGGAGCGATCGAGGGAACGGTCATCGCGCTCGCGGGCCACGCTCCCCACGACGAGGCCCTCGTGGCCGCCGCCGTCGCAGGCGTGCTCGGCCTCGACCCCCGCGCCATGTGAAGGCGACCATGGCGGCCAGCCATGACCCGTCCCTCCCCCGCGAGATCATCGGTCTCGTGGCGGCCTGGCCGTCAGAGCCCGGGTGGCGGTGGCCAGGGCCTGTACGCCTTCGACGATCCGCGCCTCGTTCAGGTCGGAGTAACCCAGGATCAGGCCCTGGCGTCCCTCGCCCGCGATCCGGTACGGCGCCACGCCCGCGACCTTCACGCCCTCGCGGGCAGCCGCCGCGATGAGGTCGTCCTCCCGCAGGCCCTCGGGGAGCCACGCGACCAGGTGCAGCCCGGCGGCGACGCCGGTGGGCTCGAAGCCGGGCAGGTGCTCGCCCAGCGCGCCGAGCAGCGCGTCCCGGCGGCGCCGGTAGAGCGGGCGCATCCGCCGCAAATGCCGGTCGAACTCGCCGCGCAGCAGGAAGTCCGCGAGGGCGAGCTGTTCGATCGCGGGCGACCCGCGGTCGGCCAGGAGCTTCGCCTCGGCAACGGCCTCGGTGAGGTGCGGCGGCGGCACCAGCCACCCGAGGCGCAGCCCCGGCGCGAGCGTCTTGCTCACCGAGCCCGCATGAACGACCACGTCGGGCGCCAACCCCTGGATCGCGCCGACCGGCGCCCGGTCATAGCGGAATTCGGCGTCGTAGTCGTCCTCCAGGACCACCGCGCCCCGGTCCCGCGCCCACCGGACCACCGACGCGCGGGCCTCGGCGGGCAGCACCCCGCCGAGCGGCCATTGGTGGGACGGGGTCAGGACGACGAGACGCCGTCCTCGGAGACCGGCAGGCCCACGACTTCGAGCCCCCGCACCTCCGCGAGCGGGCGGATGTCATCGTCGGCTGAGGGATCCTCGACGGCGATCCGCCGCGCGCCGCGCCGAGCGAGGACGTCGACGATGAGGCCCACCGCCTGGCCGAACCCGCTGGTGATCACGACGTGCGACGCGGACGCCGAGGCTCCGCGAGCCCGGTTGAGATAGTCGGCCAGCGCCTCTCTCAACTCCGGCATGCCGTACCCGTCGAGGTAGTTGAGCTTGTCGTGCGGCGCGTGGGTCACCACCCTCTTGAGGGAGCGCAGCCATGCGGCACGGGGGAAGGCGGTCGCGTCCATGCGTCCGTACCCGAAGTCGATGCGCGGCGGGGCTGCGGGCGCCGGCGCGCGGTGCGGGGCGGCCTGCCCGGGGCCGGCGGCCACGCGGGTGTACGAGCCGGGCGTGCTGGTGAGGTACCCCTCGGCCACCAGCTGGTCGTAGGCCTCGACCACGACACCCCGCGAGACCCCCAGCTCAGCGGCGAGCCGCCGGGACGGCGGGACGGACGTGCCAAGCGGAAGCCGCCCCGCACGGATTCCCGCGCGCAGGGCGGCCTCGATCTGCCGATGGAGCGGGACCGGCATCGTCCGGTCGAGCTCCACGAGAAGCTCGTGCACCACCCCGGAGTTCACTGTCGTCCTGCCCACGGTCGCAGGCTAGTCCCCGCCCGCCCACGGCGCTCATCCCACCGGGGCCCATCCCATGGCGCTCATCCCACAGCGCTCATCCCACGACGAACGCCCCGACCGACACTCCGCAGAGAGCCAGCCCGGCGCCGTGCGTCAGGGTCGTCCGCTCCCGCAGCACCAGCGTCGCGAGGGCGACGGTGAACGCGGGGTAGAGCGAGGTGATGACGGCGGCGATCGCCATCGCTCCCTCGCGGGCGGCGAAGAAGTAGAGGATCGTCGCGGAGGCGCCGAGGATCCCGGGCCACACCGCCGTCCAGGAAGCCGCACGCCTCGGCACACCGCGACCGCTGCTGATCGCGATGACGCCGAGCACCACGGCGGCGGTCACCTGACCGGCGGCCACCGGCCAGAGTCCTGCGCCGTCGCCGGCCCGGTCGAGGCAGACGAACAGCACCGCGAAGCCGAGCCCGGCCAGCAACCCCTCGCCCACTCCCCCGGCACCCAGGCCGCGGCGCCCGGACTCCGACGACACGAGCCAGATCCCGGGGATGGCCAGCCCGACACCGAGCACGGCGGCGGTCGTGAGACGTTGCCCGAGCGCGATGTCCACCAGCACGGGAACGCCCGCCGCCCCGACGGCCGAGAGCGGCCCCGCTACGTTCATCCGTCCCAGCGACAGTCCCCGGTAGAGCGCGAGCGTCCCCACGGCTCCACCGACACCGGCGGCCAGGCCCCACACTGTCGCTGCGCCGCTGGGCGCGGCCGACCCGATGGCGAGGGCCGCAAGGACAGCTGTGGTCGCGGCGGCGGTCTGCCCGACCAGCCCGACGAACGCGTAATGAGCACGTCGCGACAGCAGTCCGCCGTAGAAATCGGAGGCGCCGTAGAGCACGGCGGCGGCCAGAGCGAGAACCAGCATCGTCTTCATCCTTTCTCGGTACTGGTAGCGATCCTCGCTCTGGATCGGACTTCACGGCAGAGCCGATTCCGCCTCGCGGTACAGGTCCGATTTGCGGCGGTGGCGGTCTACCGGCGGGGGTCGGCCGGCTCAGGGGTGAGGAAGTCCTGGAGCTCCCGATGACGGAACTGGTAGGTGGCGCCGCTGACGCGGAGCAGGCGCGCCTCGCAGGCCCAGTCCAGGAACGTCCACAGGCGGAGCGGGAGCAGGCCGCGGGAGGCGGCGACGACCAGGCCGATCATGGTGCGGGACCAGGCGATCGCGCCGAAGGCGAGCCCGAACGTGACGCCGCCGGTGAGAGCGCAGAGGACCGATACGAGGAAGTCCTGGTTCATGACGAACACCAGGAAGGCGGCGACGCCCCCGGTGAGGCCGAACGCCAGCCCGATCGTCGGGTTGCGGTGCAGGGCCTCGCGGGGGTGGGCCAGCTCCGCGTCCGTGCTCCAGCCGCCTGTGGCGATCTTGAAGGCGATGCCGAGCGCGAACGCCGCGCCGAAGGCGCCTGTGACGACGAGGGTGAACGCGACCGGACCGGCCCCGGCTAGCCGCAACGGCGGCAGCCCGGTGAGCGCGCCGCACAGCCCGAACCCCATGAGGCTGGCGGGCTCGGCCCGGATCGCCTCGATAACGGTCATGCGCTCGGCGCCGCGCCGTCCAGCGGCGGTCACCCCGATGACCGCGCCGAGGACGAATCCGCCGATGGAGCCCCCGATGAGGGCGAAGCCGAAGCCGAAGACCTTGCCGCCGGTGAGCCAGAGCCCGCCCAGGCCGCCGAGCGCCCCGGCCGGCGCACCCACCAGCCCGCCGAGCAGGCCACCGATCACCCGCTGGCGGCGGGGCACATTGGCCCGGCCACCGGCGGCGGAGGGCCACGGCGACAACGCCAGGCCGATCGCTATGGCCACCCAGCCCGCCATGAGCGCCAAGGTGAACCCCTCGGCGAGGCCGATCCCGGCGCTCGGGCCGTCGGGCGGGTCGACCGCCGAGCCCGTCCAGAACGCCAGCATGGCGACGATCGCGAAGGCCGCGCAGCACAGCCCGTGCAGCACCCGGACCCGGCGCCGGCCTCCGATCGGCCACAGCAGATGCGGGACGACGTCGATCGCCGTCAGGCCGGGCGGGGGCCGGTCGATCTCGATGGCGTGGACGGCCTGCCAGCGCAGGTGCGCGGCGAGATGGACCAGCCAGGTACGCACCTGTTCGGGACGGTACGGAGCGCGTGTCCCGCCCCCCTGGCTACGCCGGGCGCCGCGCGGGGTCAGGTCGGTCGCCGCCGGAACGTAGGCGTCGAGCAGCCGCCGGGTGATCCGTGCCGCCGCCTTGCCGGGATCGCAGTCCGGGTCGGCGTGCAGCAGTTCGGCCGGGTCGGCGCCGGACTCCACGGCGGTCACGGTCAGCAGCAGCCGCCACGGCGTGGACAGCGCGAGGTGCACGGCCGCCGGGCCGGACAACATCGCGACGATGCGGTCGCGGTGCTCGCCGCACGGATGGCCCTCGGGCCAGCGGGCATGCAGGTAGGCGCCGATCTGCTCGGCGGTCAGGGAGTGCAGGTGGATCCGGGCGGCGTCTTCGAGACCGGCCCGGACTTCGGCCAGCTCGGCGTAACGGTCGGCGCGGCAGGTCACGACCACCGCCCCCGCGTGCCGCCCGGAGAGGTCGCTGTACCGGTTGAGCTCGGCCAGCAATCCGATCGCGCGGCGTGGCAGGCCGCTGGAAGGCGCGGGGTCAAGCTCGTCCAACCCGTCCACCACTGGCAGTACCTGGCGATCGCGTACGAGCCGGTCCGCGTCCTCGGCCGAGAGCCCGTATTCCTGCGTCAGCTGCCCGGCCACCCAGGGCTCGAACGGGCTTCCCAGCGTCCAGCGGGCCGCATCGAGGCGTACCGGAACCATCGGGCGCCCGCCGGACGGCGCGCCGCCCGCCGTGAAGGTCTCCATCAGCTGCAGTACGAGCTCGATGGCGAGCACCGTCTTGCCCGCGCCCGACTCCCCCACGACGAGCAGGCGGCGTGGCCGCAGCCCGCTGAAGAACCGGCCGATCGAGCGCAGATCGTCGATCACCTCGCCGTCCTCCCCGGGGAGGAGCGGGTCGGCGTGCGGGCCGAAGGAGACCGGGGCGATGTTGTAGCCGCCGAGCAGCCCCTTGCGCGCCCTGTCCGCTTCCCCCGCCACGCGCCGCGCCAGGAGCTCGAGGGCCTGGTCGGCATGGGGGCGGTCGGAGGCCTCCACCTGAGCCATGATCCAGGTCTTGACCGCCTCCGGCACCGCCACGGCCGCCGGCGCTTCCGCGGTCTCCGCCGCCAGGGTCTCCGCTTCCGCGGTCTCCGGTGCCTCGGCGTGGTCCGCCGGAGCATCCGGAGGGGCCACCGGACGGGTCGACGGTTCGGCCAAGGCCGTCCTGGCGGCACGCCAGCGTTCTAGCTCGGCGGGTATGAGGTCGGCTGGGTAGTCGCTGTACTGCAGGCACGCGGTGACGAAGGCCTTGACGAAGTCCCACCGCGGCACCTTGCCCGTCTGGCGCAGCACGTGCGAGATGGTGCTCTTCGGCAGTGCGTCGATCGCGGTGCCGTCCGGGATCACTGTCTGGCCGCCGAGGGAGCGCAGCCTGCTCAGCGACGGCTCGCCCGCCCATTGCCTGAGGCCCACCAGCGCCTGGACGAAGTCGGCCGTCGTACGGGCCCCAGTGGGATCGGGAGGACGGGGGGTGCTCGTGGTCATCGGTGCTCAGTCTCCACCAGTGCCCATTCGAACGTCGCCCTCTCACGTCGCGGCCACCGGCCGCCGTCCCGGCACGTGCCCACCAGCGTCTGGACGTGGTGTGACTCCATCAGGAAGTTGCGCGCCTCGTCGGACTCGACCAGTTCCCTGCCGACCGCGATGGGGACGAACCCGTGCCGCGGGATATAGACCCAGCGGCCGCGGTCCCAGTCATAGGGGTCGAACCAGTGGTGCCGGACCGTGCCGGAAACCCGCACGTCAGGTCCGGTCCGGGTCAGGACGAACGACCCGCGCGAGCGCAGCTGGCTCATCCTGCTGACATAGAAGAGCTCCGTGCCGATGAACGCGTTGATCCGCGCGTCCCAGTGGTCCTTCACCCAGGTCGAGTCGCCGTCGGCCAGCTGCCGCGCCGCCCGCGTGAGCTGCCGTTCGAACCTGCGCTGGTTCTTGCGCTCGGCCTTCCTGATCACACGGAACGAGCGCAGCCACCGCCGTGACATCGCCCTGGAGGCGCCGGCGCCGTCCATGAAGTGGTCCAGGAAGTCCGCGGCCATCGGGTGGATCTCCCGGCTCTCGGCCACGATCGAGCGGAACAGCCCGGCCAGTTCCGGGACGGGGCGGCCCGTCCGGCGCCGGAAACCTCGAAGGAACATCCTTGCCTTGTCCGTCCACGTGGGGGTCGTTCTCCAAGCCGGCCTGTACGCTCAGTGACATATCTCGCGGAACGCCTCCTGAGGCACGTAGCGTTCCCACTCTTCGCGAGTGAAGGACCGGCCGGCGTTCGCGCATGCGGCGGCGGCCAGATCGGCCGGCAGCGCCACGTTCCAGAGCCGCACGGCCTCGGCGCTGGCCGCGGCCACGGTCCGTCCGTCCCGGCCGTAGGCGATCCCGCTCACGCCCCCGCGGACACGGCTGGTCAGCGGATGCCCTACCTGGCGATAGGTCAGCAGATCCCACAGCCGTATGGAGCCGTCCATGGCCCCCGTGGCCAGCGCCGCGCCGTCCGAGCTGAACGCGATCGTGGTGACGGCGCTGTCGAAGCCGGTCAGGGCGGCCCCGACCGGGCGGCCGCGCGCCAGGTCCCACAGCCGCACGGACTCGTCGTCGGCGGTGATCGCCAGCGTCACGCCGTTGGGGCTGAACGCCAGGGCGTCGACGAGGCCGTTGGACGTGACGCCGAGCGGGCCGCCGCGCGGCCGGCCTGTCGCGATGTCGAAGACGCGCACCTTACGGTCGAAGCCGGCGGTGGCCAGGGTGTTGCCGTCGGGGCTGACCGCCATCGCCGACAGAACCTCGGTGTGCCCGGGAACGCGGATCCGGGGCCGGGTCTCGCGGCGTGCCCCGACATCCCAGAACAGGATGGCGTCGTTCAGCTGGACGGCGAGGAGGTTTCCGTCCGGGCTGAACTCCACCAGGCCCATGCGCCGGCCGAGCGGCGCGACGGGGCCGGTCTGCCGCCCGCTCGCCGTGTCCCACGTCCGCACTCCGTCCGAGCCGACGGAGGCGACGGTGCGCCCGTCCTTGCTGAAGCCGATGCCGTGGATGCCCGCGCGCTTGACCACCGGACGTCCGCTCGCCGGGCGTCCGGTCGCCGGACGCTCGTTCGCGGTGTCCTCCGGGTCGCCGATCGGACGCCGGGTGGCCACGTCCCAGAGCCGGATCGCGGTCCCGGTGCCCTCGGGGCCGCTCGCCGCCAGCGTCTTCCCGTCGGGGCTCAGCGCCACCGTGGTCGATCCGCGCATGGCCCCGCCGATCTGCTGATAGGTCACCGGGTCTCCCAGCCGCACCACCCCGTCGGCGCCGGCGGCGGCGATGAACCTCCCGTCGGGGCTGAACGTCACCCGCCGGACGGGGAAGTGGCTCTCGTCCAGCGCCACCCCGACCTGCTGGTGGGTGGTCACGTCCCAGAAGCGGGTGGCGCCGTCGCTTCCTCCGGTGGCGAGCCTCGTGCCGTCCGGACCGTAGGCGACTGAGTGGAAGGCCGCCCCGCCCTGGGAGTTCTCCAGGGGGGTGCCGATCTGGCGGTGGGTGGCCATGTTCCACAACCGGACGGTGCGGTCCCCGCCCGCGGTCGCGAGGGTCGTTCCGTCCGGGCTCAGGGCCACGTCGTTGACCTCGCGGGTGTGCCCTTCGAACGGCTCACCGATCTGCTTGGAGGTCGCGGTGTCGTAGAGCCGCGCGGTCCTGTCCGCGCTCGCCGTGGCCAGGCGCTTCCCGTCGGGGGTGAAGACCACCGCGTGGACGGGGTTCACTGCGATCAGGCCTGGGGCTTCGCGGCCCATGGGAGCTCCGCTCCAGCGGCGCGCGGTCACGTCGTACAACCGGACCGTGCCCTTCAGGTTCGCGATCGCGAGAGTCCTCCCGTCCGGGGCGAACGCGAGCGCCGACACGACCCCGCCTCCGTCCAGCGGGGCGCCCGTCTCCCGGTGCGCGGCGACGTCCCAGAACCGGACCGTCCCGAGGCAGGCCGTGGCCAGCATCCGGCCCTGGAGCCCGAGGACCGCCTTGACGCCCGAGGTCGAACACTCCGTTTTGGGATGGGCGAACGGGGCGCCGATCTGACGGCGCGTCGCGGGATCCCAGAGCCGCGCGGTGCTGTCCTCGCTCCCCGTGGCCACGCGCTTGCCGTCGGGGCTGAACACGACGGTCCGGACGTCCGAGCCGTGCCCCTTCAGCGTTCCCCTGCCCGGGCGCGCCGCCGCGGCCAGCAGGCGGTGGCGGGCCTCGGAGGTGGGCGCGATGCGCCATGCCGCCACGGCCAGCAGCGACGCGGCGACCGGATCGTCGGCGACCTCGCTCTGGGCGGCGAGCTGGCGCGAGATCGCCAGGTCGCGCTGGCGGTCGGCGTCGTTCGCGGCGGCGAGGGCGGCGACGGCGGCGATGAGGGTGAGGACCGACGACACCGCGAGGACGGCCATGACGACGCGGCGGCGGCGACCGACGCGGCGGGCCTCCCGCGTGGACGCGGCGAGGAAGGCCTCCGCCGTCGGGCCCGGTGGCGGGAAGCTGGCCGGGTCGTTCTCCCAGCGCGGCCGGCTGTCGTCGACCGACAGCAGCCGGACCCCCCGGTAGAGGTACGCGGGGTCGCGGCCGTGCCCCGCCCACTCCCCGGCGTCGTCGATGAGCCCTTCGTAGACGGTCTGCGCGGTCAGATCGGGATCGATCCACTGCCGGAGCGCGGGCCAGGCGGTCAGGAGCGCGTCGTGCGCGATCTCGACGGTCTCCTCGTGCAGGGTGATCAGGCGCTGGCCGGCGAACGCGGACAGCAGCGCGCCGACCCGGTCCCGCCGTTCCGCCGCGGGTATGGACGGCGCGAAGGCGGCGGCGTGGAGCTCGGCGAGCGTGGCCGGGCGCCGCGCCGCCCGGCCGCCCGGAGTGATCACCGTCATGCGCCGGAAGAGCTTGAAGGCGATCTTGCGGTCCTCCGCCGGGAGCCGCTGGAGGACCTCGTCGGCCGTGCGGCGCACGGAGTCGCGGACCTGCCCTGCCTCCTCGTAGCTCCGGATGGTCAGACGGCCGTTCTCCCGCTTGTGCCAGGTGTTGCGCAGCGCCTGCGAGAGGAGGGGCAAGGCGCCCGGGTCGAATCTGTCGTCAGGTGACCTGTCCGCGCGCAGGTCGCCCAGGATGGTCTCCACCAGGCCGGGCTCGATCTCCAGGCCCACCGCCGCCGCGGGGCCTGTGATGGCCAGCCGGAGGTCCGCCTCCGTCATCGGCTCGACGATGATCTGGCCGTCCTGGATCGCCTCGGCGAACTGCGGGTACGCCGCGCACCTGTCCCAGTAGTCCGCGCGCAGGCCGACGACGACCGCCGCCCGCGCGGGCCCGTTGGCGAGGGCGTGCAGGATCCCGACGAACGACTGGCGCTCCTGTTCGCCGGTGACCAGGGTGAACAGTTCCTCGAACTGGTCGACCACGAGCACGAGACGGCCGTCCGGCGCGAGAGGGCCTGCCAGGGCCGCCCCCGGGTCTTCCCGGAGCCACTCCTCCACCTTGTCGACGGATCCGCCGTACGTCGCCGTCCATGCCTCGGCCAGCGCCCGCGCCGGATTCGAGGTCGGCGTGATGAGCAGGCACGGCCAGCGCTGCGATCCGTCGACCGGCAGCATCCCCTCCGCCAGTGCCGGGACCATTCCCGCGCGCAGGAGCGATGACTTGCCCACACCCGACGCACCCGAGACCAGCAGGATGGAGCCGCGTTCCCGGACACGCGGCCCGAGGCGGTCGAGGAGGCTGCGAGTCGCCCGCGCGCGCCCGAAGAACAGTGCGGTCTTGTCGGCCTCGAACGGCGCCAGCCCTTGGTACGGGCACTGTTCGACGCCATCGCCCGGCGGCGGTGCTACGGCGGCGTCCATGTCCCCCATGGCCCTTGTTGTGACTAACCGCGGCCATGGTAGAGCAAACGCTTTCATACGCGTACGGGAGGAGGATCGGTCCTCTCCCCCGTTCAAGAGCGTCCGATCCCGTCTACTTGCGTCCGAACGATTGCAGCCGCAGGTCAGCCCGCTTTGAGTGGAATCTCCTGGAAGCCGGAATTCGTCGTTCAAGGGGGCAGACGATGGGGGCCCATGTCGACCGGAGATTCTCGGTCTTGGGGAGTTTGCAGCTGAACATCGGCGGCTCCCCGCGGATGGTGACCGCCGGCAAGGAGCGGACGATAGCGGCGGCGCTCCTGCTCCATGCGAACGAGACCGTTCCCGTGGACAAGCTCATCGAGTATGTGTGGGAGGTACCTCCGCGTGCGGCGCGGGCGTCTCTCTACGCGATGGTGAAACGGCTCCGGATCTCACTCGGCGACTCCGACGTCATCCGCACGACGAGTTCGGGATACATGATCGAGGCCGCCCCCGGCGAACTGGACCTGCACGACTTCCACGCCCTGCGCAAAGAGGCCCGCCAGGCGCGTGAACGCGGCGAACCATCCGCCGAGCGGACGCGCCTCGGCAAAGCGCTGGCTCTCTGGCGCGGACCCGCGCTCGCCGACGTGCCCTCGCCGGCGCTGCACCACTCGCTGGTCCCCAGGCTGGAGGAACTGCGGCTGGAGACGATCCGCCGGAAGATCGACCTCGACCTGGACTCCGGGGGCCACGCGCAGGTCGTGGCGCAGCTCCGGGATCTGACCCGGAACCACCCGCTCCAGGAGGGCTTCTGGAGCGGGTTGATGCTGGCGCTGTACCGGGGCAACCGGCAGGCCGAGGCGCTGGCCGCCTTCGCGGACGTGCGGCGGCTGCTGGACGAGGAGCTCGGCATCGAACCCGGTGCCGAGCTGCGCGAGCTGCACACGAAGATCTTGCAGGCCGACCCCGCGCTCGATCCGCCGGGCGCCCCGGAGCCCGGCCGTCCGGCCGTCACCGTCCGGGCCTGGGACCGCATGTGCCAGCTGCCACCGGCGGCGGCCGACTTCGTCGCACGGGATCTCGACCGGAAACTGCTGGTCGACGACCTCGCCGACGCGCGCGGGCCGAGAGTGATGGTGGTGTGGGGGCCGGAGGGCGTGGGCAAGACCGAGCTGGCCGTCCGCGTCGCGCACGAGCTCCGCCCGTCCTTTCCCGACGGGCAGTGGTACGTGGCGCTGACCGGCGACGGCGCGTCTCCCAAGCCGGTCGCCGACGTGCTCGCCGACCTGCTGATCGGTATCGGCGTGCCCACGGACGCGCTGCCCCGGTCCACCGAGGCGCGCGCCGCGGTGCTCCGGGCCCGGATCTCCGACCGGCGTGTCCTGCTGGTCCTGGACGACGCCCGGGACGTCCCGCAGGTCAGGGCCCTGCTGCCCGGAACGTCGAGCGCCGCCGTGCTGGTCACCAGCCGGTCGGCGCTGGGTGAACTGCCGGGAGCGCGGCGGCACTCGGTGACCGCGCTCACGTCGGACGAGTCCCTGGCGATGTTGTGCGCGGTCCTCGGCGAGGACCGGGTCTGCACGGAGGTCGCCGCCGCCCGGGAGCTGGCGGACGCCTGCGCGGGCGTGCCGCAGGCGCTGCGCTCGGCGAGCGCGCGGCTGCTCGCCGACCCCGTGCTCTCGCTCGGAGATCTGGTCCGCGAACTGCGCCCGGCGCGCGGGCGTGAACGGGGGCGCGAGCGGGAGCGGGAGCTTCACGGCGTGTAGGGGCGGCGAGCCCGGCCCTCGCGGAGGGTCAGCGCCCACCAGGCCAGCCGGTCGAGCATGACCTTCGCGGCGCTGTCGGCGTCTTCGGGATCACAGGGGAAGAAGCCGTCGGCGTCGAAGTGGTCGAGGATCCGCGGGAAGCAGACCGAGTCACGGACGCCGACCGCGTGCAGCTCCGCCATCACCAGGCGCAGCTGTTCGACCGCCCGCAGGCCTCCGGAGACGCTCATTCCGTACGAGACGAAGCCGACCGGCTTGGCCCACCATTCGGTGGTGCAGGAGTCGATGGCCGTCTTGAGCACGCCGGGGAAGCTGCGGTTGTACTCGGGCACCACCATGACGCAGGCGTCGGCCGTGGCGATCCGGGCACGATAGGCGGCCACCCCGGGCGTGTCCCCGTCCAGTGACTGGGGCAGCACGGTCTCCTCCAGATCGATGACGTCGGCGACCATGTCGCCGCGCTGGTCCAGATGATCGGCGAACCACGCGACCACAGCCGGGGCCAGCCGTTCCCGGCGGGCGCTTCCCACGATCACTGCGAGGCGGATCGGCTCATGAGAGGCGTCCATGCCCCTCCCTTCGGGGTACTTCGCCGCCGCGACCACAAGGCCGGCGACGGCGGTGACGAAAAGGAACATCAGGCACCAGCAGCAGCCCCCACAACCGCCGCACTGTCAGCCGGCCAGCGTGCCGCCGGTGGCGTCCAGGAACGCGCCGGTGACCCACCTCGCCTCGTCGGACGCCAGGAACGCGACGACGTCGGCGACGTCGCCTGGTTCGCCGACCCGGTTGAACGCCGACAGCGCGGCCATCTGGGCCACGGCCTCCGGGATGTCGAACACCGGGTGGCCGTTGCGCGTGATGCCCGGCGCGACCGTGTTGACGGTGATGCCGCGCGGGCCGAGGTACTTGGCGTAGTGGAGCGCCAGCATCTCGATCGCGCCCTTGGTCATCGCGTAAGCGATCTCCTGGGGGTTGGCGAAACGGGTCAGCCCGGACGAGATGTTGATGACGCGGCCGCCGTCCGGCATGATCCGCAGCGCCCGCTGGATGATGAAGAACGGCGCCTTGGCGTTCACCGCGAACAGCTCGTCGAAGAGCTCGGGAGTGGTCTCCTCGGGCGGGACGCCGCCCATGACCCCGGCGTTGTTCACCAGGATGTCGAGACTCACCTCGCCCGCGCCGTACTTGTCGAGCCCGGCCTCCACACCGGCGAAGAGCACGTCGACGTCACCGGGCACACCCAAGGTGGCGCCGACGCTGAACGCGCGTCCGCCCGCCCCTTCGATGCAGGTCACGACATCTTCGGCCGCCACCGCGTCGCTGCCGTAGTGCACGGCCACCAGAGCGCCGTCCCGGGCCAGCCGCTCGGCCGTGGCGCGGCCGATGCCGCGGCTGGATCCCGTGACCAGCGCCGTCTTGCCGGTGAGATCACCCATGTCGGTCCTCCTCCTGCCGCGGCCTCATGCCGGCGGCTTCGGGTGCACGGGGAGCCGGTCGAGGGCGTGGAACGTGGCGGACACGCGCCTGGTGAGATCGGTGTCCGCCAAGGTCAGGTCGGGGAACCGGCCGAACAGCCGCCGCAGCGTCTCCTCGGCCTCCAAGCGGCCGAGCGCGCGGCCGACGCAGTAGTGCACTCCGGTGCCGAACGAGAGATGGCCGGGATCGGTGCGCAACATGTCGAAGCGTTCCGGGTCCTGATACCGGGCCGGATCCCGGTTGACCGCGGCCAGATCCACGACGACCTGGCTTCCCGCGGCCACGTGCTGCCCGGCCAGCACCTGGTCCCTGGTGGCGGTCCGGCTCAGGTAGCTGACCGGGTGGTGCAGCCGCAGGATTTCCTCTACCGCGGCCCCGTAGAGGTAGGGGTTCTCCTGCAGCCGCCGCCGTTCCGCCGGGTTCTCCAGCAGCGCCATGACGCCGTTGGCCATGAAGTGCGTGGGTGCCTCATGGCCGGCGATCACGAGCAGCACGACCATGGTGAGCACCTCCTCGACCAGCAGGCGATCACCGTCGATCTCCATCGTCAGGAGCGCGCTGAGCAGGTCCTCGCCGGGCGACTCGCGCCGTTCGCCGAGGATCGGCAGCAGGAACAGCGAGCAGTTCCGTGCCGCCTCGCTGGCGTCCAGAAGCTGCTGGTCGGTCGCCCACGGTTCCATGAAGGCGACGATCCGCCTGGCGAACCCCAGCACGACCGCCGCGCTGTCGACACCGATGTCGAGGATCTGGGAGATGATGCCACCGGTGATCGGATGGGCCAGGTCGGCGATGACGTCGAACTCGTCGAGCCCGTCCACGCCGTCCAGCGCGGCGTCGATGACGGCTCCGATCCGCGGCTGCATCGCGGCGACCCGCTTGGGGGTGAACCTGCGGGCGACGTCGCACCGGAGCCTGTCGTGCGTCGGCCCGTCCGTGAAGAGCGCCAGCATCGCGCTGACCAGGGGCGGGAGCTCGTCCATGTTGCCCAGCCGGGCGATGAGATTCAGGTTGCCGGTCCGGTCGCTGCTGAAGCCGGGGTCCTGCAGCACCTTCTTCGCGGCCTCATGGGAGGAGATGACGTAGACGTTGGTCTCCTCGTCGAAGTACACCGGCCTCGTGGCGTTCGGGAACGCGCGGATCCGGGCGTTGGACCGGTTGAGCTGGATTCCCTCGAAAGCAATGTCGCCGCTCACCTGAAGAGACCTTTCGTCCGGCCGGTCTATTTGAAGGATTCGGCGTGGTCGAGCGCCCAGTCACAGAACGGCCGGGGCGGACGGCCCGTGATGTCCCGGACCGTGGAACGCACACCGGGGCTTTCCATGAAGCACACGCCGAAGCTCTCGGCGACCTCCTCGGGCGAGGTCCGGATCTTCTCCATCAGATGGGGGTCCGCGGTCTCCTCGAACGACAACTCACGGCCCAGCGCCGCCCCGAGGGCCTGGACCTTGTCCCCGGCGGTGATCTCCGCCGGGCCCGTGAGCGCGTACGTCCGCCCGTCGTGGTTCTCGAGCAGCGCGCGGGCCGCGACGGCGGCGACGTCCTCCGGGGCTATGACCGGCGACGGAAGGCCTCGGCTCGGCTGACGGACGACGTCGCCCTCCCTGATGTCCCGGGCCCAGGCCAGCGTGTTGGACGCGTACTCCCACGGCCTCAGCACGGTCCCGCCGAACCCGCCCTCCCACATCGCTCGCTCGGTCTCCAGCGCGAGCCGGCCCACGAACGATCGCGGGCGGGTCTCGGCGAGCAGGGACGTCACGAGGACGACATAAGGCACGCCGGACCGGCCGGCCGCCTTGAGGACACGGGACGGATCACCGGCTTCGAGAAAAAGGAAGAGCTTGTCGACTCCGCGCAGAGCCCGGTCCAGGAATTCGGGCTCCCTCAAGTCACCTTGGACAATTTCGACGCCCTCCGGGAGAAGTGAATTCGCCCTGCGCGCGTTCCGTGTGGTCACCCGCGGTTCGCGCCCCAGCCGGCACAGCTCGCGAACCAGGGGTACGCCCATATTTCCGGTCGCCCCAGTCACCAAAATCGTCACAAATAAAACGCTAGGGACGGACTCTGGCGGCGACCTTGCGGGCACCTTGCGCCGTCGGTCAGGTGGGATCGGCCGGATGGGCGGCCACCGGGAGGGAAGCGGCCAGATGCCGCTCGCAACGCCTGGCCAGCTCCCGGTATGCGCGCCGCCCCATCAAGGCGATCAACTCGGGCCGGTAGGAGAGGTAGAGGGGCTCACCGGCGCCGTGCGCCGACCGTGCCTCCGTGCACCACCAGTGCAGGTCGTGCCCGCCGCTCCCCCACGCGCGCCTGTCGTACTCGGTGATGGTCACCATCAGCACACGTGTGCCGTCCGGCCGGTCCACCCAGTCGAAGGTGCGGCGGATCGGCAATTGCCAGCAGACGTCCGGCTTGAATTCCAGCGGCTCGCGGCCTTCGCGGAGGGCCAGCAAATGCAGAGCGCAGCCTTCGCCTCCCGGGAAACCAGGGCGGTTGAGGAAGACGCATGCCCCGTCGACGATCCTGGTCTGACGGCCGCCGTTCCGGGTGTTCTTGACCATGCCGTCGCGGGATCGATGGTGTTGCCAGGTCTCGGGCGTGAGCCGCGAAGCCTGCTCGAGTACCCGTTCCTCGTCCTCCTCGTCGGCGAAGTGGGCTCCCAGCGAGCAACATCCGTCGCTGGCCCGCCCGGACACGATGCCCTGGCAACCACGGCCGAACAAGCAGTTCCATCGTGAGGTCAGCCAGGTCAGGTCACAGCGGAAGACCTGCTCCCCGTCGGCCGGATCGGGAAACTCCACCCAGACACGGGCGAAGTCCAGCCCCACCTCATCGTTCGAAGTCGCCATGCCACCCGATCCCCCCTGACACCGAGTTCTTCCTGTTCAACCACCGCTCTATCGAAGACCCCCGCACTCTTCACCATGACACACGGCACCCGGGCCGGTCCGCACCGGATCCGGCCCCCTGGTTGAACACCACCACCCTCGCGATGAGGAATTCAACGGTGTCGCGATGGCGGCTGTGCGCGCTGTTAAATTAATAGAAACACTTAAAAAGCGCTGACGACGTCGGTCAATACGTTCTTCGCATACCCGGGCCCATTTACGGATTCCGCGCGCGCGTCTACCGTTCGGTTTCCCCCCGAATGGTGTCGCGTGGCGCGCCGGAATTGCGAGGAGCACTTATGCGCACGAAGACTCTACTGGCAAGCGCGCTTGCCGTCCCGATCTCGGTCGTGGCGTTCGCCGGGACGTCGCTCGCGCAGGAGAACCCCACCCCGCCGCCGACCCCGATGATCGTGGGCGGTGTGCCCGCGACCGAGACCTACTCGTGGATGGCCTCCCTGCAGAGCTCCAGCGGCAGCCACAGCTGCGGCGGCACGCTGGTGGGCCCGCGCCACGTCGTCACCGCCTCCCACTGTGGCACGCCGTACCAGGTGCGGATCGGCACCACCAACCGCACGTCGGGCGGCGAGGTCCGCAGGGTCTCGGGCCGCCAGGCGCTCGGCGCCGACGTCGCGTTGCTGACGCTGAGCACCGCCTCCACCCGGACGCCCGCGCCGATCGCGACCGGTGCGCCGGTCGGCTCGTCCACCCGGATCATCGGCTGGGGCCAGACCTGCTCGA
Organism: Actinomadura sp. 6N118; assembly: GCF_044326415.1. NCBI lineage: Bacteria > Bacillati > Actinomycetota > Actinomycetes > Streptosporangiales > Thermomonosporaceae > Actinomadura > Actinomadura sp. 6N118. The sequence goes on from NZ_JBIRAZ010000022.1 coordinate 71,651, forward strand.
CCCGGGGCTGCGGCTCCGCGCCGGTCGGCCTGCGCCAGCTCGACACCAGCATCCTCGCCGACTCCCGCTGCAGCGGCATCAGCGGCGCCAGCGAGCTGTGCATCAACGGCGGCGGCGGCCGCGGGGCCTGCTATGGCGACTCCGGCGGTCCCGCTGTGATCGGCGGACCGGGCAGCTGGCAGCTCGTCGGCGCGACCAGCCGCGGCACGTCCGGCACCTGCGCGATCTCCCCCGCCATCTACGGTGACGTCACCTACTTCCGCGCGACCATCCAGCGCATCATCGGAGGCGGCCGATAGGTCCTTGCTTCGCGGCGCCCCGGCTTTGGTCCGAGCCGGGGCGCCGATCCGTTGACAGACATAACAACCAAGCGCATGCTTGCCACTGTGACGGCGATCACGTGATCGCCGTCACATGGTGCCGGGCGCGAGGCGCCGTCGATCCGACCGTCACCTCGCGCGAAGGGACCACCGTGCCTGCCCAGAACCCGCAGCCCGACCAGACCCCTCAGCCTGATCAGACCCCTCACCCCACCCGCCGTGCCGTGCTGCGCGGCGCGGCCGCCGGCGGGGCCGGGATCCTCTTCGGTTCGCACGTGCTCGGCAGTGTCGCGGCCCACGCCGACACCGCGGACGCGCCGGAGTACGACGTCGTGGTGGTCGGCGCAGGCGCCGCAGGCATGACCGCCGCGCTCACCGCGGCGAAGCGCGGGCTGAGCACGCTCGTGGTCGAGAAGGCGGCGAAGTTCGGCGGCTCGGCGGCCCGGTCCGGCGCGGGCATCTGGATCCCCAACAACCAGGTCATCCTGGCCGCGGGCGTACCGGACACCCCGGCCAAGGCCGCCGCCTATCTCGCGGCGGTCGTGGGGAACGAGGTGCCCGCCGACCGGCGGGCGGCGTTCCTCGGCAGCGGCCCGGCCATGATCTCGTTCGTCATGCGGAACAGCCCGCTGCGCTTCCGCTTCATGGAGGGCTACTCCGACTACTATCCCGAGCTGCCCGGCGGCATGCCGAACGGCCGGTCCATCGAGCCGGACATGTTCGACGGCAAGCTCCTCGGCGCGGAACTGGCCAACCTCAATCCGGCCTACATCCCGGTGCCCAACGGCCAGGTCGTCTACAGCGGCGACTACAAGTGGCTCAATCTCGCTCTGGTCAACGCCAAGGGCGCCGCGCTCGCACTGGAGACGTACACCCGCTGGTCACAGGCCGTCACCCAAGGCAAGAAGCCGCTCACCATGGGCCAGTCGCTGGCCGGGGCGCTCCGCGCCGGGCTGCTGCAGGCCGGCGTGCCCGTGTGGCTGAACAGCCCGCTCATCGACCTGCGCGTCGACGGCGGCCGCGTCACCGGCGTGCTCGTGACCCGCAACGGCACGCAGACCCTGGTCAAGGCCCGGTACGGCGTCGTGGTCGGCTCCGGCGGGTTCGAGCACAACGCGAGCATGCGCAGGCAGTACCAGCGGCAGCCCATCGGCACCGACTGGACCGTCGGCGCCGACTCCAACACGGGCGACGGCATCGAGGCGGGCCTGGAGGTCGGCGCCGCCGTCGCGCTGATGGACGACGCCTGGTGGGGACCGGCGATCCCGCTGCCGGGCGAGCCGTATTTCTGCCTCGCCGAACGCACCTTGCCCGGCAGCATCATCGTCAACCGGCAGGGCGCGCGTTTCGTCAACGAGGCCGCCCCCTACAGCGACGTCGTCCACGTCATGTACGACAAGAACCCCACTGCACCGTGCATCCCCTCCTGGATGGTCATCGACCAGAACTACCGCAACCGCTATCTCTTCAAGGACATCGCTCCGACCCTGGATTTCCCTCGCTCGTGGTACGACAGCGGTGCGGTCGTCAAGTCCTGGTCGATCTCGGGGTTGGCCACGGCGATGGGAGTGCCCGGCGCCGCCCTGCAGAGCACGATCAGCCGGTTCAACGGTTTCGCCCGCGCGGGCAAGGATCTCGACTTCAAGCGGGGCGACAGCGCCTACGACCACTACTACACCGACCCGATCATCAAGCCGAACTCCTGTCTCGCCCCGCTGTGGTTGCCGCCGTACTACGCGTTCAAAATCGTTCCCGGTGATCTGGGGACCAAGGGCGGCATGGTGACCGACGCCAGCGCCCGCGTGCTCACCACCGGACGCGCCGTCATCCCAGGTCTCTACGCGGCCGGCAACGCGAGCGCCGCCGTCATGGGCCACAGCTATGCCGGTGCCGGCTCGACCATCGGGCCCGCCATGACGTTCGCCTACATCGCGGCCAATCACATCGCCGACAACCGCTGAACTTGATCAGGGTCGAAGGTCCTCCCCTTGCAGGAGGCGAAGCAGCGGCGTCACTGAGCAGTATGACCGCGGGACGTGATTCTCCGACCTGAGCATGGGACGCCACAGGCCCGGGCGCCGCCGCCACCGGCGGGGCGCCCGGGCACCCTGATGACGATCTCCGGGGCATTCCCGATGGTGCACACACTCGGCCGGCGGTTTAGCTCGGCACATGGACCAATCACACCGCTCATTGATCGTCCTCGCCTCGGTGGGCGTTCTCACCACCGCCGCGACGGGCCTGGCTCTGGCAGGCTCCCCCGACACCGAGCGACCACACGCGAGGACGCAGGCCGCGTTGAACGCGATCGTCCGGCAAGGCACGCCCGGTGTGATCGCCGAGGTCAGGACCGGCGACCGCACCTGGAACGGGACCGCCGGGGTGGCCGCGATCGGCGGCCGTCCGCGTGCCTCCGGCGAGAAGTTCCGGATCGCCAGCATGACCAAGCCGTTCACCGCCACCGTGCTGCTGAAGCTGGAGGCCGACGGCGAGTTGTCGCTCGACGACAGCGTCGAGCGGTGGCTGCCCGGGGTGGTGCGCGGCACCGGCTACCACCCGGAAAAGATCACCATCAGGCGGCTGCTCAACCACACCAGCGGGATCTTCAACTACAACAACGATGAGGGCTTCCGTGCCAGGTACGCCGGGGACGAGTTCGACAAGAACCGGTACACCAGGGTCGCCCCGCGCGAGCTGGTGAACATCGCGCTCGCCCACCCGGCGGTGTTCCAGCCCGGCGACCCGGGGCGCTGGGAGTACTCCGACACCAACTACATCCTGGCCGGGATGGTGATCGAGAAGGTCACCGGCAACAGCTATGCGGACGAGGTCGAAGAGAAGATCATCAAGCCGCTCGAGCTGAGCGGCACCATCGTGCCCGGCACCTCCCCGAAGCTTCCCCCGCCGCATGCGGTCCACTACTCCACGCTGTTCGAGGACGGGCCGGACACGAAGATCCGTGATGTCACCGAGTTCAGCCCCACCGTGGCCTGGTCGGCGGGGGAGATCATCTCGACGACCGCGGACGTGAACAAATTCTTGTCCCTGTTGATGCGCGGCGACGTGCTGCCCCCGGCGCAGCAGCGGGCGATGTTCCGCACCGTCCGCGTCGAGGGAGCGGATGGGCACGGTGGCGCGAAGGACCTCTACGGCCTGGGCATCCGCAAGTTCAAGCTCGGGAACGGCTGCTGGATCTGGGGCCACGGCGGCATGATTCCCGGATCGGCGTCCCGCACGGCGGCGACCCGCGACGGCCACCACGTTCTCACCATGAACCGCAACGGCGACTGGGGCGAGCAGAAGCTGGAGGACGCCGTCCTCAAGGCCGAGTTCTGCCGGCCATAGCGCGGACGGCGGAGCTGGGAGAGCGTCCTGGACGGGCCGAGGGTGGGCCCGTCCAGGAGCCATGAGTCAGCGGGAGGAGCGTGTCGGGAAGCCCGGGCTGAAGGTTGTGAACGCGGGCTTCACGGTCTTCTTCTGGTCGGTCAGAAAGTCGATGGGGATCTGGTACGGCTCCGGGAAGGCGCTCGCCGCTCGGTTGAGGCGCTTGGGGCTGAGGTCGGGCCACTTACCCGTGTCGAGTCGTTCGATCAGGTTCCGCATCGTGACGACTTCCTCGGCGGCCGTGAACGCGCAGTGGCTGCCCCGGTCGACAAAGGTCTGACGCAGTTTGGCCGGGTCGCCGTGCCGCTTGACCTGGTTCGCGTACCAGCGCTGACCGTACGCAGGGGCGCCGCCGTCACCGGTGTTGTGGATGGTGAGAACGGGAGCGGGCGTGGTCCCCCGTGCGACCCCGTAGCGGAAGAGGTACGGGACCGCTCCTGGATCCGCGGCGATGCGAGGAGCGTCGGCGAGCCGCTTCAGGTCGTCCTTCACATTGAGGCGGGCTGCCCGGTACGCCTTGGCGACCAGGGCTTTCTGCCCTGAACGCGCCAACTGACGCCCGTAGTCGACCCCGACGTTCCAGGACGGGTTACCTCCCGCGCGGCGTTCGATGTCCGCGCGCCCGATGGGTCCGTTGCCCAAGGTGTAGGCACCCTGCACCCACGTGGCCTGCTGCCGGATCCGCTCCGCGAGCTTGGTCGGTTTCGGGTCGTAGGTGGAGTACCAGGCCGGAATGTTGCCGAACGACCCCACCAGCGCCAGCCGAGCGCGTCCTTCACGCGTCTTGAGCGCCTCATCGATCGCGTCCGACAAAGCCTGCGCGCTGGCCTGCGGGTTCTTCGGGTGGACGAGGTCGATGTCCTTCCCTGGCGCCAGCAGTGTCTTGACGGCGAAGTTGAGGTCCAGCGCCGTGTTCATATAGCCGCTGAAGTCGAAGGCCGCGCAGATGTCCACCACGCCCGCGAACCGCCCGGGGTTCCGCTCGGCCAGCAACGTCGCGACCGTGCCGCCCATCGACTGCCCGGTCGCGACGGTCCGCCGTGGTTTGGCGACGTTCTTGCCGAACCAGTCCAGCAACGCGATCTGGTCCGTCAACGCCGGCTCGACCGTATAGCCGTACTTGCCCTTGTACTCCGAGGCCGCCAGCGCGTATCCGTGATCGAGCAGCCACTCCGCGGTCTGCGGGTGGTTGCTCAGCGCGATGCCACCGCCCGGTACGGGGAAGCCCTCCGGGTAGTAGCCATGGCTGTAGAGCACCAGCGTGCGGTTCCAGCCCTCCGGCACCACGACCTTGTACTTCGCGCCGTCGATCTGCCCTTCGTAGGTCCGCCTTTCATCTGCGTCCGCAGCCGCGACGCCCACGGCCTGCCCGCCGAGCATGAGTCCGGCTGCCAACACCCCGACCCGCCGTCTCCACTTGCCCATCTGTTCCGTCCTCCTCGGTAGGTGCGAATCCGTGCACCGATATGGACCGGGACGACCCTCGGAACTCATCGCTCAGGCTGGGCGGGCCTCCTGCGCCTGGGGCTCGAACCGGCCGTACCGGTCCGACTCGTAGGCCGACCCCTGAGAGGCGCCGTTTCCGTTGGCCTGGCCCGGCACCACGTTGCTGGAGAGATTGCTGGCGAGATAGGAGCGCAACTCGTCGACGGTGCTGTAGGCCGGAGAATCCGTGGTGCCGTTGTAGGCGGCGGAGTCCGTGGCGCCGCTGTAGGCGTTTGGGTCGGTGACACCGTTGTAGGCGTTCGCGTTCGCTGCGCCGTTGTAAGCGTTCGGGTTCGTTGCGCCGCTGAAGGCGCTTGTGTCCGTGACACCGTTGAAGCCGTTGGTGTCCGTGACACCGTTGAACGATCCGAACTCCGTGCTGTTGACCAGGTCTGGGATGGCTCCCGCCAGCGTGGCCGGCGAGGCTGTGCCGTAGAGGTAGGAACCCAGCCCGACGAGCAGCCGCTGCACGTCGTTCTGCGGGCGGACGACCAGCCGCAGGAACTGGCTGGTGGAACCCAGCTTGTTGCCGCACTCGCGGACGAACACGCCATGCTGCTCGATGAGATAGTCGCGCAGCCCGACGCCGTCCCTTCCGTCCGGCAGCTTGACCATGATGAAGTTGCCCTGCGATGGGAAGACCCTCAGGCCGGGCAACGAGGCGAGTTGCTGAGACATCACCAGCCTGTCGCGGGCGAGCAACCGCAGGCTCTCGGCGTACTCCTCACGGTGCTCGCGCAGCAGGAAGACCACGACTTCGGCGAACGAGTTGAGGTTCCACTTGGGCAGGGCCGCCCGGATGACCTTCGCCAGCGCCGGGTTCGCCACCAGGTAGCCGAACCTGATGCCGTGCAGGCCGAAGTTCTTGCCCAGGCTCTTGAGCACGATCACGTTGGGCCTGATCCGGGCCTCGTCGGCGACGCTCGTGTACGCCTCGGCGTTCACGAAGTCCAGGAACGACTCGTCCACGACGACCAGGTCCAGGTCGATCAGGTGGTCGAGCATCCTGACCACCTCATGCCTGGGGACGTACCCGCCGTCGGGGTTGTTGGGGTTGCAGATGACGGCCACGCGTGACCCGCGCTGCCGGACGAACTGCACGAAGTGGTCCACCTCGAACTCGAAGTTGCGCATCTCGTGGAGCTGGAACATGTCGACCCGCTTGCCGGTCTCCATCGGCTGGTCGGTCCAGCGCCCGAAGGTCGGGATCGGCGTGGCCAGGCTCTCCTTCACCAGCAGGTGGTCGATCCAGGTGATCAGCTCCGTCGAGCCGTTCCCCATCACCACCGTCTGCGGGTTGAGGCCGAGCGTGGCGCACAGCTCGGCCGTGATGGTGTCCGCGTCGCTCGGGTAGTACTTGAGGATCTGCTCCAGGGTGCCCGCCAGCTGGCCGAACATTTCAGGTGTCGGAAAGTACGGGTTGCAGGGGATGCAGAAATCCACAAGGTCCAGCTGCCCCGACGAGGCCCGCTTGAGAGCGAAGAAGGACGGGCTGTGCGTGTTCTTTCGCAGCAAGCCGGGATCGATGGAGTCCGACGACACGGAAAACACTCCTCGTGGACAGGGGACGGCGCCGCCATCATCGTCGTCCGTTTGGGCGTGACATCTCCGATACATACGCGCCACGGCGGGCCATGGTTCGAATCGGTGGCGCCCAGGCGTCGTGGTGGACGTGATTTGCGTGTTCCTTAATGGGGGAACGGCGGCTCTCTACCGAGTCCCCCATACCGTGATGGCATGGCGGACCCTGTGACTCGCAACCAGGTCATCGATGTGGCGACCCGGCTGTTCGCTGAGCTCAGCTACGACGGAACCCCCTTCCAGCTCATAGCCGACGCCGTGGGGGTGAGCAGCGCCCAGCTCACTGAGATGACCGGCGGCAAGCGGGAGCTCTACCTGTCGGTGATGCAGCGATTCTTCGAGGCAGAGCAGGCCATGCTGCAGGAGTACATGGCGACCGCCGAACCCGGGCCCGCAGCCGTGCACCGGCTCGCCGACGCGTACCTGGACTTCTACCTGGACAATCCCAACATCAGCGCATTGTGGATGCATCGCTGGGTCTCCGATGCCGCCGACATAGCCGACTTCGAAGACCGCTTCTCGCGTCCCCTGATGGAACAGGCCGCCAACGAGATAAGGAACGTGGTGCCGCCGGACGTGGACACCTACTACCTTCTGGGGACTTTGGTGTGGTGCGTGCACGGCTTCATGGGCTCCGGCCTTCTGGCCCCCAAGAGCGGGATGATCCCCGCCGATGACCCGGCCGCCGCGCGCTCGTTCCGTGCCTACCTCCATCTCCTCATGGACCGGCTGCTGATGGAGCCGGGCAACGGCTAGCACAAATTCCCATTTCTCGCCGAACCTCCGGCTCGCGCAGTGCGTACTTCCTGACCTGGGATCCATGAAGTCGGCCAGGTAGGACGACTACCTCTGCGGAGAAAGCGGGTCTTGTGCGAGCCGGATTGCAGCTCAATGAGCGGTATCGGCTGGTGGAGCGTCTCGATGACGGCGGCGGCGCCAGAGAGGTGTGGCGGGCCTGGGACGACCTGCTGGACCGGATCATCATCGTCAAGGCACTGGGGTCGATCACCCCGGGTCAGCACCAGGCGTTCCAGCAGCAGATGAGCAAGACCGCCGGTCTCACCCACGCGGGCATCGCCACGGTCTACGACTTCGACTGCACGCGTGACGCCGACGGCCGCCCCGTCCCTTATGTCGTGACGGAGTTCCTGGAAGGTGAGGACCTCGAGGCGCGGCTCAGACGGGCCCCTCTCGCACTGGCCGAAGCGTTGGAGGTGTGTGCGCGAATCGCCAGCACGCTGGCCGCGGCGCATGTGAACGGCGTGAACCACGGTGACCTGAGATCGAGCAAGGCGATCCTCGCTCCCGGTGGCGTCAAGCTGGTGGATTTCGGCACGGAGGATTTCGGCACGGTGGACTTCGGCACGTCCTCCGACTCGGAAACTGCCCCGCTGTCCACAGCGAAGGACGCCGACGGACCGAAAGCCGACGTCTACGCCTTCGGCGCCATCCTCAATGAGTGCCTGGACGCGTTTCCGGCGGCGAACGTTCCTGAAGAAGTGGCACGGCTCTCCACTCGCTGCCGGGCGTCCGACCCTGCGACCAGGCCATCGGCCGACGAGGCAGCGGAGGTCCTCGTCCGCTCCAAAGCAGCCTCGTTCGACACCCTCACGCTCGACACCACGGGAATCATCGCAGCACCGGTCCGCGAGCCCGTCCGAACGCGACCGGCGCACACGGGTCTCAGCAAACGCGAATGGTCTCTCGCGCGCCTCGGCATTCTCGCCATCGCCGCGATGGTGGCCGTCATCGCTTTCGCGGCCAATCGGCCGCCGGCCACGGCGGCACTTCCCGACGAACGAGCCGCGACCACGCCCACACCGGTGTACTCTGCGCCAATGGTGCCCGACCCCCAGCCCTCGGCCACCCTTCCTTCACCTGAAGAATCGGCCATCACCATTCGCCCTGAAACAACCGGCAGCACGCGGGCGCTGGACGTGCTGGGGCGGCTGAAACCGATGGTGGACCGGGAGTTCACTCTGGGCAAGATCCGTTCTGATGTCGCGGTCGACCTCGGCAATGTCATCACCAACCTGCGGAACGAACTCCTCCAGGGACGGCAGGTCGACCTGGGTGATCGGCTGACCCAGTTGCAGGAGAAGATCGCCACCCGGTTGCGCGAGCAGGGTCTCGCCCCGGACACCGCCGACCGCCTGACCCGGGTCCTGTCGACCGTGCGGACGTGAACGCGCCCACGGTGCCGGGGGAACAGCCGGCAGACACGCGGACACCGCAACGCCAGCGGCGATTGAGCCTGCCCTGGATCGCGTTCGCGGTGCTGGTGGTGGCGTCGCTGGCCGCGACGACGCTGCAGATCGCCATCAGCGCCGCGCTCACCGACGACGGCGACCTCCTGAGCCGGCCCATACCGAGACCACCCGCCACAACCGGCGCGTCAAACCCGCAACCGGCACCATCATCCTCGCCGTCACCTCCGGTGGCCAACTCCGCCTCCCCGGATCCAAGCACCGTCAGTCCCGACAGGCCCACCAGCCCTCGTCCCACGGTGTCCCGCCCGAGCATCCCGGTGACCCCGCTGCCGGTCCGGTTCAGGGAGATGCTCGGCAAGTTCCGGTTCTCCGTCGATCAGGGCGTGGCCGCTCGCCAGATTCGCGATGACGTCGGCCTCGACCTCAACAATCTGATCAGAGGAGCCTTCGAGGACTCCGGGTCCGGCGATCCTGATCTGCTGCGCCAGCATCTCGCCAAGCTGCGGGAGAAGGTCGGCACCCGGAAGAGGGAAGGCGCCATCACTCCGCACCGCGCGGCGGAGCTCCAGCTGATCCTCGGCCAGGCGGGGCTCTGACGGCGGTTTCTTCGGAATGCCGGCCGCTGAAAATAGGGGCGGTGGGACGTCAGCCTGCCGAGTCGCGGCTGAAGCCGTACTCGCGTTCGACCCTGGTGACACGGATGTCGTACGAGGCGTAGTAACGCTCGCGCCCGGCACGCATCGCGACCTGGTGTTCAGGGTGCAGGCGCCATCCCTTGAGGGAGTCCAGGTCGGACCAGTAGATGACCACTCGTTCCTCGTTCGCCTCGCCAGGCAGGGATTGGCGCCCCAGGTAGCCGGGCTGCTCTTGGGACAACTTCACCATCTGGTCGTTCAGCTCGTCGTAACCGTCCAGGTCGTCGGAGAGAGTCGAGGTGATATAGACGGCGATGTACGGAGGCTCAGGAAGCGCCACAGATACTCCTGTAAGGTTCGTTACGGGGTGATGGTACTGATAAACCGCAGGCAGTGACAGGAGCAAAGGCGTGCCACCAGAAAGCGCCAGAAGCAGAATCCGGGTCCGGATGAGCGCGCGCCCGATCGACGAGCCGCACCGCGCCGCAAGCCAGCTTGAACTGCTGTTCGACTTGACCTTCGTGGTCGCGGTCGCGGCCGTCACCGCCCAGTTCGCCCACGACATCGCCGGTGGCCACGCCATGGACGGGCTGGCCCCCTTCTTCCAGGTCTTCTTCGCGATCTGGTGGGCGTGGATGAACTTCACCTGGTTCGCGTCGGCCTACGACACCGATGACATCGCCTACCGGCTGCTGACCATGGTGCAGATGGCGGGCGTGCTCGTTCTGGCCGCCGGTGTGCCCGCCGCGAACGATGCCGACTACCGGGCCGTCACCCTGGGATACCTCCTCATGAGGATCGGGCTGATCGCGCAGTGGGTCCGCGCCGGCATCGAGGATCCGGCGGGGCGCCGTACCGCGATGCGTTATGCCGCCGGCCTCGCCACCCTGCAGGTGGGCTGGCTGCTTCGCCTCCTGCTCGCCGAGACCGGTGCCCTGCCGTCGCCGGCCCAGGTGCCCGCCTTCGTCGCCCTGGCGCTCCTGGAGCTGGCGGTGCCTCGGTGGGCGGAACGGACCAGGCCCACCACCTGGCACCCGCACCACATCGCCGAGCGGTACGGGCTGTTCACGATCATCCTGCTCGGCGAGAGTGTCCTCGCCGTGTCCAGGGGCGTCGAAGGAGCACTCGAGACGGCCAAGGTCAGCGGCCCCTTCCTCATCGTCGCCGGCTCCGGCCTCGTCCTGCTGTTCGCCCTGTGGTGGCTCTACTTCCTGGCACCGGCAGGCGAAGGTCTCAGTAACCGCCGCCACCGCTCCTACCTGTGGGGATACGGCCACTACGGCATCTTCGCGGCCTTGGCGGCCGTCGGGGCCGGCATCGAGGTCGCGGTCGAGCGGACCGGGCACGATCTCACGGCCTCACCCCTCGCGGTCAGCTACGCCGTCGCGATCCCGCTCGCCGCGTTCATCACCTTGCTCTGGCTGGTCCACGCGCCCATCGTGCCCGAACCCGTCGTCCATCCCGTCGCGGCTCTGGGCTGCGCCACCATCGCCCTGCTCCTGCCGCTCGCGGCGCCGCTGATCGGAGTGACCGCCGTGGTCGCCCTTCTCGCCGCCGTCTGCGTCCTGCTGATCGCCATCATGATCGCGTCTGAACGGCAAAGGTCCGAAGAAATTACGCTGGAGCTGTCACAGGGCTGAGGGCCGCCCTGTCGTAACTGGCGACGGACGGCTGCGGCGGTGGAGCGCTGTGACAGGGCGGAGGTTCTGCTATGACCGCATCGGCGATGGTTGCCGAGTTCGATGATGTCGCCGGCTGGACCGCCGACGCCGTCGAACAACTCGGGGAACGGCACGCGATCCCGGCCGCCTGCCGTGGCAGTGCGAGCCCGGCCGCACTGGCCTGGCTGGCCGAGGCGTGCGAGCTGAGAGAGGGAACCTGGCTGCTGGACGTGGGCGCCGGAGCCGGCGGCCCGGCGGCCTGGGCGGCCGAACGGTTCGGGGTCCGGCCGATCCTGCTCGAACCGATGCCCGCCGCCTGCCGGGCCGCCGCCCGGCTCTTCAAACTGCCGGTCATCATGGCGGACGGACGACGGCTCCCGCTTCGGCCGGGATCTGTCGACGCCGCCTGGTGCCTGGGGGTGCTGTGCACCGTCCAGGACAAAGCCACTCTGCTCAAGGAGATCCACCGGGTGCTGACGCCCGGTGGTTCACTGGGGCTCCTGGTGACCGTCGCCCGATGCGCGCTGATCCTTCCATCTCCGGACGGCAACCACTTCCCCACCCAGCACGAACTCGCCGAACTGCTCGACGACACCGGTTTCGAGCTGCTCGAACAGATCGACGAGCCCGGTGACGCGCCGCTGTCCTGGTCGCGACGTGCCGACCAGGTCGCCGCGATCGTCGCCACCCGGCACCGGACCGACCCTGCCTTCGCGCTGGCAGCCGGCCAGGGCGAGCGCTTCGCCCGACTGTTCGCCTCCGGGCAGATCTCGATGCAGCTGATCCACGCGGTCACCCGCCCGGCCTGTCCGACATCCACCCGACCAGCCCATGGAGGAACGATGAGCACCCCGACCGGCGACAACGAATTCCTGCACGAGCTCGAGACCGAGGTCGAGGCGGAACTGAACCTGGCCGAGGCGAGCCACCCCGAGGAGACCACCGGCTTGCCGCCCTCCCAATGGCTGTTCGATCCCATGGATGTCGAACGCGAGGAAATCGGCCTCCGCGACCTTCTCGGCGCAGCCGAGGCGCTGGAAGGAAAACCCCGCCCCGACGAGAGCGTCTAGGAGACCTACGCACTGGTCGAAGGTGTGATCGGTGCGCTTATTCGACGGTCAGGGCTTGGGACTGGCCGGTCTGTGACGCGCGTTCGATGGTTTCCAATAGCCGGTGGTAGTGCAGGGCGGTGGCGAAGCTGGGATTCGCGTCGCGGCCCTGGTCTATCGCCTGACCGATTTCGCGGTACAGCGCCGCGACGTTGACGGTTGGCCCGTCGGGCACGCCTGCGGGAACGATGCGGTAGCGGGCAGGGACGTCCAGGCTTGTCGTGACGCCGTCGACGGACCGCAGCCTGATGTTCCATTCGGTCCAGTGCGGATACACGCCGGCCCGGACCGGCGTGATGGTCAGCGTTCCCTCGGTGCCGGCGATCCTCAGGAGGAATTCGTCAGGACCCGCGGTGCTGCTGCCTCCGTGGACGGTCAGTGAGGCCACGGCGCCGTCGCCCAGGCGTCCCGTCAACGCGATCTGCCCGGGCGCCTGGTTGGCGATGCGTTCGCCGGTCTCGGCGACGGCGACCTTCTTGTGGAGGTTGGCCACCACCGCCGAGACCTGCGCCAACCCGCCGACGAGATGCTCGAACGTCGCAAGCGCGTGTCCCACCATGATGGTCAGCACGCCTGCGCCCGCCGCCGGGTCGGTGCCCCAGGCGAGCGCCTCGGGGATCCGGGCGCCGCCCCAGGGATCACCCGGGGTGATGAACGCGGCCGACTCGACGCGGCCGATGCGGCCCTCGGCGATGAGATCCCTGACGAAGAGGGCCGAGGGCGAGTGGTACCCCTGCAGGCCGATGGCGTGGACGACTCCGGCGGCGGCCGCGGCCTCGGCGAGTTCGGCCGTCTCGGCCGCGTCGACGCCCAGCGGCCATTCGGAGTAGACGTGCTTGCCCGCGGCGAGAGCCGCTCGGATCGCTTCCGCGTGTCCCGCCGACTTGACGGACACGACGACGAGGTCGACGCCGGGGTGACCGGCCAGATCCGCCGCGCTCGTGAAGGCATGCGCGGCTCCGAACCTGGCCGCGGCCTCCCGCGCGGTCTCGGGCTTGGACGTGGCCACCGCGGTGACGGCGAACTCCTCCAGGTGGGCCAGAGCGGGCAGATGGGTGGCCGCCGCCCAGCTCCCGTTCGGGCTTGCCCCCACGATTCCGACCCTGATCCGCTGCCGCCGACCGCTCATGATCACCCTCTCGCTAGTTTCCTATCGCTCGGTAGGAAACTAGAGAGCGCAGCATGCCCCTGTCAATCATGTAACCTACTGTTAGGTAGGAAACTAGGAGGGACGCTCATGCCGGGAGGTCGTCCGCGGGTCCACGATCTCGACGCCGCACTGGAGCGGGCGCTGGAGGTGTTCTGGCACCAGGGGTATGAAGGCACCACGCTCTCGGATCTGACCGAGGCGATCGGCATGAGCCGGCCCAGTCTGTACGAGGCGTTCGGCAACAAGGAGGAGCTGTTCGGCAAGGTGCTGGACCGCTATTTCGAAGGCCCGGGCCGGTACGCCTCCGAGGCTCTCGAACTTCCCTCGATGCGGGACGTGGTGGAACGCTTGATCTATGGCGCCGTCGAGCTGACCTCGGGCCAAGGTGGCTGCCTGACCGTGCGCACCGTTCAGGCGTGCGGAGACGAGGCCGAGCCGGTGCGCAGGGACGCCATAGCGCGCAGGAAGGCGGGCGAACTCGCGCTGCGGCGACGCATCGAGCTCGCACAGTCCTCCGGTGACCTGCCTGCCGATCGCGATCCCGGCGATCTCGCCCGGTTCGTCATGGTGCTCACCGACGGCATCGCGGTCCAGGCCGCCGCCGGTGGGAGCCACACCGAGCTCCGCCGATCCGCTGACCTGGCACTAGAGCTGTGGACGCACCTCTAGAGGCGCGACATGCTCCTCAGGAATCTCCAGGCTCCGCGTCAGCCTCCCCGATACGGGAGCGGACAGCCTTGGCCGCCCACCAGCCCGCCGCGCTCAGGACCACCAGCCCTACCGGCGCGATCCACACCACCGGCGAACCGGGCTCACGCAACGCCCCGCCGAGCCCGGTGTAGACGAGCGTTCCCGGCACGATCCCCAGCGCCGTGCCCGCCATATAGGGCGCGAACCGCACGCCTGCCACCCCGGCCGCGTAGTTGACCACGCCGAACGGAAACAGCGACACCATGCGCAACACCAGGACCGACTCGAAGCCACGGCGTGACAGATACGAGTCCAGACGGGCAAGCCGCCCCGACCCGGTGTACCGGGCTACCGCCGGGCGTCCCAGGAGCCTGGCCAGGCCGAACGCGAGCGCCGCACCCGCGGTGGCCCCGGCCAGCACCGCCGCCGAGCCCAGAGTGACACCGAAGAGAGCCCCCGCGGACGCGTTCAGCACCGAGCCGGGGATCAGCGCGATCACCGCCAGCGAGTAACACAGCGCGAAGACCAGCGGGCCCCAGAACCCGAGAGAATCGACCCATTCACTGATCGTCTCCCAGAACGAGCCGCCGCCCACCGCCACCAGCACCCCGAGGCCCGCCAGCACCGCGACGAAGGCGAGCAACCGCACAGCGGCCCCTCGATAGGACCTCGGAGCCTCGCCGGTCTCCCCCTCCTCAGGACGCTCGCCTTCCCGAGACGTGGTCGCAACGGAACCGCGGTCAGTGCGGCGACTCATAGGTGCTCCTGCGGGGCGGTTCGGTGGCGCGCTCGGCGACGCGCCGTCCTGACGACGGCAAGCGGAATGCTGATCATCGCGCACCGGACGCCGGAGCGACACAGCACACTCCGGCACACGGCCGCTGCCTCATGAAACGAATACCGGCACCGTAAAAGTTCATCCGGCGCCTACAGCGTGGAGCCCCCGTCCTTGAGGGCGGGGAGGAAACGCGGCATGGTGATCGTCCTTTCTGGTCCGGTGCGTCGATGACGACGGATGTGCGACGCTGAGTGATTTTGTCGGTGCGTACCGCTACGGTCAGGGGTGTGAAGATCGTGGTGCAGATGAAGCTGCTGCCGACGCCCGAGCAGGCGGCGGCCCTGGCGGCGACCCTGCACGCCTGTAATGCGGCGGCCAACCACGCGTCGGCGGTGGCGTACAACCGGTTTGGGTTGAAGGCCAGGCAGGTGCCGTTGCACCGTGCCGTCTACACCGAGCTCAGGTCGCAGGGGCTGGGGGCGCAGGCCGTCGTCCGGGTGATCAAGAAGGTCGTGGACGCCTACACGACCCTGCGCGGCCAGATCAAGGCCGGGCGGCTGGGCACGGAGGATTCGCCGCGCCGCCTCAAGGCCGAGGGCAAGCCGATCACCTTCCGCCCTGATGCGGCGCACCCTTTTGATGACCGGAATCTGTCGTGGCAGTACGACGCCCGTGCGGTGTCGCTGTGGACGGTGCACGGCCGTCTGAAGGGTGTGGCCTACACCGGGTCGCCCGCGCAGCTGAAGACGCTTGCCGGGCACCGGCAGGGCGAGTCGGATCTGCTGTTCCGTGACGGGAAGTGGTTCCTGGTCGCGACCTGCGATGTGCCCGAAGCGCCGCTGAACGCTGATCCGCGTGACTGGATCGGCGTGGACCGGGGTGTCGCCAACCTGGCCACCACCTCCGACGGGGTCAATCATCAGGGCCGGGGCCTGGCGAAGTATCGGCGTCGGATGGCGCGGGTGCGGGCCGAGTTGCAGGCCAAGGGCACCAAGTCCGCCAAACGCAAACTGAAGAAACGTGCGCGCCGCGAAGCCCGGCACGCCACCCACATCAACCACGCCATCGCCAAGGCGGTGGTGGCCGATGCCGAACGCACCGGACGCGGGATCGCCCTGGAAGACCTGGGCGGCATCCGTGACCGGACAAGGGTTGCACGGCACCAGCGGGCCACCATCTCGTCCTGGCCGTTCCACCAGCTCGAGACCTTTATCGGCTACAAGGCCATGCGGGCCGGGGTGCCGGTGGTGAGCGTGGACGCGCGCTACACCTCCCAGACCTGCCCGCGCTGCGGGCACGTCTCCAAAAAGAACCGTTCCACCCGGGACGACTTCTCCTGTCGTCGGTGCGGGCTCGCTGGCCCCGCCGACCACATCGCCGCCGTGAACGTCCAAAGACGCGCACGCACGGCGTGGGCATTCGTCAACATGCCCCATGCGGCCATGTCACCGTCCTCCCAGTCAGGGACTGTCACGAGCTGCAAACCTTGCCCCTCAAGGCCGGGTCGTTGACCCTTGCCGCTACGTCCGCTGAGTTTCAGCACCCCGCGGTCAGTGGGCAGCGGCCGCCCGTTGGTGATCGTCGTCAACGTTCCCGCCGGGGCCTGGCCACGTGTTGTCAGGTCCGGCGGGCGGCTTTACCCGGCGGCGGAAGCGGGCTCCCGCCGAGGCGGTTACGTCCGGTCCGCCCCGCTTGAGATGGCCTTGATGCGGCCGGTGTCGGTGAAGCCGACCATCAGGGTGTGCCCTTGCGGCGACTCGCCCCCCATGCGGTCTGCCGACATCTGCAGGCTGAAGCCGTAGTTCGCCAGGAAGCCGCGCACGACCAGCCGGGGGTCCGAGGGGAAGACCTCCGCCGCCGTCATGAGCAGCCGCGCGGCGGCGATGTGGTCGTACTCGTCGGCGGGAAGCTGCGGGTCGTCCAGGTGGAAGTACGCCGATCCCTTCCCTTCGTTGATGCTGCAGGAATGCAGGCCATTGCCGCCGAGCAGCGCGCCGGCCGCGATGGCCATCGTGGTGGCCGCCTGTTGGGGCTGCGGGAACCCGGACAGGTCCAGACGGCCGACCACCAGTTCCGGGATGTCGTTCCGCTCACCGTACTCACGCAGTTCGCGCAACCGGGCCAGCGCGGGCACGTCCTGACCGAGGGCAGGGTTGGCCCACGACCACAGCCAGCTCTTGTCCAGATGGGAAAAGCTGCCCAGATTGGTCATGCCGGCGTACGTCCGGTCGCCCAGGGTGATCGTCGCCTCTTCCAGGTTGAACCGTACGTCGCCCTCGCCCAAGGCTTCGTAAAGGACGTCCTGGCGGTGGATCGACGCGGCGCACGTCCAGGCCCCGAACCTTTCGAACTGCGGGCTATAGGCGGTCAGCCCCCGGGTCACCTCGTCCCAGAACCTGCCCTTCTCCGGCTCCCCACGCCGCGTGTGATAGATGGCGATGTTCTCGCCGGCCTTGGCATGCCCGAATTCGGCCACCGCCTGACGCCAGAACGTGACGGCCGTGTCCTCGTCGCCGTCCTCCAGATGGACGGAGGCGAGGCTGAAAGCGGCCTGGGGATATTTGAGCTCGGCAGCGCGCTGCCAGGCCTCGACCTGGCCCGCCTTGTCGCCCAGGTCGCTACGTACGTACCCGAGGTTGTACGCGGCGGCGGCGTTGCCCTTCTCGGCGGCGCGGCCGTACCACTCGGCCGCCGCGGCCAGGTCACCCTTGCCGTCGTCGTCGTAGATGCGGCCCAGATTGAACGCCGCCTTGTCGTCGGCGCCCGCCTCCCATGCGCGACGGTAGAACGTCAGGGCCTCTTCCTTCCGGCCCTGCTTTTCCAGGGCCGCCCCTGCACCCAGCATTCCGCCGTCGTGGCCGCCCTCAGCCGCCTGCCGGTGCCAGCGTTCGGCCTCCGCGTGGTCGTTCCGCGTCTCGGCGAGGTAGCCGAGTTGGAAGGCCGCGTCGGGGACACCCGCTTCGGCCGCGACACGCCACCAGTGCTCGGCGCCTTCGACGTCGTTCTTCCGGGCCGCCGCCCGCCCCCGCTCGTGAGCCTCGATCGCTTCCAGCGGAAAAGGAGCGTCACCCATGAAAAACCTTCCCAGAGAAATCACGAAACGTTCTTACTGACGCGATCCCCCATCTTGGCGGTTCCCGTGACCTACCTCATGCTCGGACCGGCCAGGTCAGGGGAGATCGATCTCCAGGGAGAGGAGGCGGGAGCTCAGGCTCTTGCCATGGGTGTCGAGGGCCAGCGAGGTGGTGACGCCGCCGTCGAGCGATCGGCGGCAGACGAACTGAAGGGCGCACACGTTCGGCAGTTCGTAGCGGATCACCTCGCCGCGGATGTGGGTGCTCAGATGGCGGCGGACCGCCTCGGAGGTCAGCTCCCTGACAAGGTCCAGGTAGTGCTCATCGCGGTAGGGGAAGACCGACAGGGTCGATGTGTCGCCCTTGTCGCCCGTACGAGCGTGGGCGATGTCATGCAGTTTCGCGCGCATGAGCAGTCTCCAGGATCTCGGTTCGGGGCGTGATGGCGTCGCGGGGCAGCATGGTCGAGACGATGCCGATGACGTCGGTGACGTTCGTGCGGACTCCGCCGCCGCCCGCAGGCCCATTGGTGTAGAGCGCCTCGACCTCGAAGCAGACGTCGTCGGCACGTTCGGGCGAGGACGTCAGGGCGGCGACCCGCAGGCGGCACTCCTCGGTTCCGGTCACGTCGGTGCGCAGGCGCAGGCCGGTGGCGGCGAGCCGGGCGGTCACGATCTCACCCGCGAGCTCGGCGCGGCGCCGGGCGTTCGGTCCTGCGTAGGAGATCTCGGCCTCGGCGCGATGACCGGCGTGGTAGCCGACGCTGACCTTGAGCGTGCCGGGGCGGGGGCGGCCCGCGGCGCCGCGTACGAGGACGGTGCCGGGGCGGGCCTCGTCGACGGTGACGCCGCGCAGGTCGAGAACGACGTCCGGGGTCACGTAGGCGGTCGGGTCGGTGACCTCGTACAGCAGTTGCTCGCGCACGGTGGCGCGGGAGACGATCCCGCCGGTGCCGGGTGGCTTGCCGATGGTCGCCGTGCCGTCGGCATCGATGTCGGCGTACGGAAAGCCAAGGTCGGCCAGGTCGGGGACGTCCTTGTGCCCGGGGTCGGCGAAGTAGCCGCCGGTGATCTGGCCGGCGCATTCCAGCAGGTGGCCGACGAGGGTGCCGGCGGCCATGCGCGGCCAGTCGTCCGGGTCCCAGCCCAGCCCGTACGCGAGCGGTGCCAGGAACAGCGAGGGGTCGGCGACCCGGCCGGTGAGGACGACATCGGCGCCGGCCGCGAGGGCGGGGAGCAGGGCGTCGGCGCCGAGGTAGGCGTTGGCGGAGATGACCGGGCCGTGCTCGGCGAGCGGCCGGCCGTCCTCCAGGGCCGGGGCCTGCAGATCGATCCGGTCGAGAACGTCGTCCCCGGTGACCACGGCCACTCGCAGATCGTTCAGCCCGAGCTCGTCGGCGAGCGCCCTGGCCGCGACACCGGCGGCACGCGGGTTGGCCGCGCCCATGTTGCTGACGATCGGCACACCCTGGCGTGCCGCCGCGGGCAGCAGTGCGCTGAGCCGCGCCCGCAGGCGCGGGTCGTAGCCGTGCCCGGGATCCTGCAGGCGCCGCCGCTGGCCGAGGGCGATGGTCCGTTCGGCCAGGCATTCCAGGACCAGGACGTCGAGGTCACCGCGTTCGAGCAGGTCGACGGCGGGCGGGATGCGATCGCCGGCGAAGCCGGCGCCACAGCCGATCCGCATGGCCGTCCGGCCGTTGAGCGTTGCCGTCCGGCCTTTGTGCGTTGCCGTCCGGCCGTTGTGCGTTGCCGCGCGGCCGTCGTGCGTTGACATGGAACCCCCGAGATGTGTCGGTCAGATCGAGATGGCGCCGGTGAGCAGGGCGACCACGGTCATGACCAGCGTGGTGCCGAACGCCCAGCCGAAGATGAACCGCTGGTGGGCGCCGAGATCGACCTTCGCCATCCCGAGGAGGATGAACGTGGAGGCGGTGAGCGGGCTGAGCGGGAACCCGGTGGTCATCTGCCCGAGCACGGCCGCCCGGGCGATCTCGGCCGGATCCCCGCCCAGCCCGGCGCTGGTCTCGGCGACCACGGGCATGACGCCGTAGTAGTAGGCGTCCGGCGTGAACACCAGGCTGAGCGGCATGCTCGTCACGGCCGTCGCCACCGGCAGGATGCCGCCGGTCCCGTCGGGAACGATCGACACGATCGCCTCGGCCATCTCGGTGACCATCTTGGTGCCGCTGAGGATGCCGGTGAAGACTCCGGCGGCGAAGATCATCGTGGTGACGAGCACGACGTTCGCCCCGTGCCGCTCCAGGAGCTCCTGCTGCTGGGTCCAGCTCGGCCGGTTGATCACGAGGGCCACCGCGAACGCCACGGCGAACAGCACCTCGAGCGGCATCAGCTCCATGACCAGCGCCACGATCAGCACGACGGTCAGCACCAGGTTGATCCAGAACCGCACGTCGAGGGGCGCCCGGAGCTCGTCGGCGCGGGGGGTGCCCGGCCCCGAGGCGGGCACCCCGGTCTCGGCATCGGGCAGCTCGACGCCCTCCTCCAGCAGCCTGGCCCGTTCGCGGCGCCCGATGAAGTAGGCGGCCAGCAGCACCCAGGCGATCCCGGCGATCATGGCGGGCAGCACGGGGTGGAAGATGTCGGAGCTGTCCATCTTGAGCGCGGCCATGGCGCGGGCTGTGGGACCGCCCCAGGGCACCATGTTCATCACCCCGGCGCCCATGCACACCACGCCGGTGAGGACCAGTGGCCGCATGCCCAGCCGCTGGTAGATCGGCAGCAGCGCGGACACGGTGATGAGGAACGTGGAGGCGCCGTCGCCGTCCAGGGCGACCACCAGCGTCAGCACCGCGGTGCCGACGGTGATCTTCATCGGGTCGCCCTTGGCATAGCGCAGGACACCCCGGATCACCGGATCGAACAGCCCGGTCTCGAGCATCAGGCTGAAGTACAGCACCGCGAAGGTGATCATGACGGCCACCGGCGCGACCTTCACCACGCCTTTGGCGATCATGTCGCCGAGCTCGCCGGCGAAGCCGCCTGCCAGCGCGGTCCCGATCGGTACCAGCACGAGCGCCAGCAGGACCGAGACCCGCCGCGTGAGTGTCAGGGCCAGAAACAGCCCGACGGTGACAAAGCCCAGCGTGGCGACCATGAGCCCACCTCCTCGGTTAAGGGTTGCCAGCGAGTGTGAGGTGAGCCACTCTTGTGTGTCCAACATCAATTCCACATAGTTTGATGTAGATAACGCATGTATCTGGGGAACGCATGGATCTGACCATCCAGCAATTGCGCGTCGTGCTGTCGGTCGCCCGCGAGGGTAGTTTCACCGCGGCAGGCGAACAGATGCGGCTCGCCCAGTCCTCGCTCAGCCGTACGGTCGCCGAAGTGGAACGCAGGGTCGGCATCACGCTGTTCGAACGCACCACCCGCCGGGTGCTGCTGACCCCCGCCGGCCGGGAGTTCGCGGACGTCGCCGAACGGGTCGTGGCCGAGTTCGACCGCGGCATCAACCACTTCAGCGGCTTCCTGGCCGGCACCCGCGGGCTGGTCCGGATCGCGACACTGCCCTCGCTGGCCGCCACGCTCCTGCCGACGATCGTGTCCCGGTTCCGCCAGGACCATCCGGACGTACGGATCCACATCGAGGACGGCCTGCTCGGCCAGGTCCTTGATCGAGTGCGTACGGGGCAAGTGGACCTGGCGGTGACCGTGCTCACCGGCCCACCCGAGACGCTGGGTTTCCGCCAGATCGCCGTCGACCACTTCTACTGCGTGTTCCCCCAAGGTCACCGCTTCGCCAAAGCCGACGACGGGCAGGAGCGGGGGCCGATCGCCCTGGAGCGGGAGCCGATCGCCGTGGAACGGGAGCCGATCGCCTGGGCGGAGCTGGCCGACGAGGCGTTCATCGCGTTCGACCAGGCCAGCAGCGTGCGGGTCTTCGCCGACCGTGCGCTGCGCGAGGCGAGGGTGCGGCTCG
Source organism: Actinomadura sp. 6N118 (assembly GCF_044326415.1). Taxonomy (NCBI): domain Bacteria; kingdom Bacillati; phylum Actinomycetota; class Actinomycetes; order Streptosporangiales; family Thermomonosporaceae; genus Actinomadura; species Actinomadura sp. 6N118. The sequence goes on from NZ_JBIRAZ010000022.1 coordinate 93,667, forward strand.
GCCCCATCACCGAGGCTCGCAACATCGCTGCCGTCGCCGGGCTGGCCGCGGCGGGTCTCGGGGTGTCGGCCGTCCCAGGGCTTGTGCTCCCGCTCATCGAATTCGCCCGACTCGACCGGCGCCGGCTGGCGCATCCCGCGCTCACCCGCCCTATCGGCGTCATGTTCGACCCGCTGCGGCCGCAGGCCCCGGTGGTCAGGCACTTCATGGAATTGCTGGAGGCGGGTCCGGAGACGAGGTCGCCCCTTCCAGAAGGCGCGAACTGGAAGACCGGCTGACAGCCACGCCCACAACCAGCAGGTATGACAGGAGCGCATCAATCCATTTGTCATTGATGTTGGCCCCCTCCGGTCGGCCGAATCTATGGTCCGTGCGGACCCGGATGCCGGGTGCCCCGCGATCAGCGAGGAGGCCGACAGGATGCGAGCGCGCCCCCCGACCTGCACTGGAACGGCGTATACGGGTCGACGCCTGAGACAAGGCGTCCTGGCGGTCGCCGTGACGGCCGCGCTCACGGCGGTGGCCGCCGGACCGGCTCCAGCCGCCGCGGCCTCTCCCCCGCCGGCGACCGCGGCCTCTCCTCCGCCCGCCGGGGTCCCCACCGATCCGTTCTTCACCTACGACCGGCCCGCTCAGTACGGCGTCAGCCGCACGGACGTGCGCGTTCCGGTGCGCGACGGCAGTTTCATCGCGTGCGACCTCTACCGTCCAGGAGGCCCGCAGGGGGCCGCCCCGGGACGTCATCCCGGCCTCATCCTCGACTACACCGCCTACGCCGACCAGGCCGAGTCGTTCGGCGTACAAGCGGCGTACTTCGCCCAGCGCGGCTACAACGGCCTGGTGTGCACCACCCGTGGTTCGGGCGAGTCACCCGGCCGCGTCGATCCGTTCGGCCCGCAGGAGCAGCGCGACAACTACGACGTCATCGAGTGGCTCGCCGCCCAGCCGTGGTCCACCGGCAGCGTCGGCCAGATGGGCGTCAGCTACGGCGGCCACTCGTCCCTGCTGGTCGCGGTCAACCAGCCGCCGCACCTCAAGGCCATCATTCCGGTCAACGGCCTGCATGACTGGTACGAGAACACCATCTACCGAGGCGGCATCTACTCGCCCAGGATCCGCCCGTGGCAGCAGTCCGTGGCCCCGGACACGTTGACCACCTATGCCGATCATCCGCTCTACGACCGCTTCTGGCAGGACCGCAGCGTCAAGTCGCGCCGGCACCGGCTCACCGTCCCCACCTTGGAGATCAACGGCTGGTACGACCGCTACCGCGACGGCATGGTCAAGAACTATCTGGCCGCCAAGGACAACGTCTGGCTGGTGTCGGGCCCCTGGAAGCACGGCTACCCCGCGAAGCAGTACGCCGATATCGGTCCCGGCGCCTATCTCGCCTGGTGGGATCGGTGGCTGCGGCACGACACCACCGCTCCCCTCCCCCGGGCGAAGATCACCTCGTACGAGACCCCCGGCCCTGGGGCAGGTACGGGATGGCGGCAGTATCCCGACTGGCCGCCGCCCGGTGCCCGGGCCCTGCGCTTGGCCTTTACTCGAAACGGAGGTCTCGACAGGGCTCCCGGACGTCCCGGCGCGGCCACTTTCACCGTCAACACCGAGCAGACCCCAGCCGCCCCCGACGAGCGGCTCGTCTTCCAGACCGACCCACTGCGGCACGACCTGGTGCTCGCCGGCGACATCGAGACCACCGTCAAGGCGTCGTTCACCGCCCGGGACGGCAACATCGCGGTCATCGTGTCCGACATCGCCCCTGACGGCACCGCGACCAGGGTGACCGAAGGCTGGCTCAAGGCGAGCCACCGTCACGGGCACCGCCGGGCGGTCCCGGTCACCCCGGGCCTGACCACCGGCCTGCGGGTCCACGTGTGGCCCACCCACTACCGGCTGAAGAACGGACACCGTCTTCGCATCACCGTCTCCAGCGACGACCACCCGGAGATCGACTCCGACGCACCGGCCGGCCAGGTCGGCCTCAAGGTCGGCGCCCGCGGCTCGTACGCGGAACTGACCGTCCTACCCAGCGCCTGACCGCCATCCGCAGCTGTCGCGATGTATGGAAGGACATGAGTTGACCAGGCTCAGCAGACTTGCGGCGGTCATCGCCCTGCTTTCAACGGCGTTTCTCGCGCATGCACCCTCAGCGGCGGCCCGGCCCGATGCCGCCCGGAATTGCGAGCGCCTGGCCGCCGCATCATTGCCCAACGCGACCATCACCATCGCCGAACAGGTGCCCGCGGGACGATTTACGGCTCCGGACGGCCGGGTCCTGCCGTCCGTGCCCGCGTTCTGCCGGGTCCACGGTGTGGCCCGGCCGGTGCCCGGCTCCCGGATCGGCTTCGAAGTATGGATGCCGCTGCGGGGATGGAACCAGCGGGTGGTGATGTTCGGCAACGGCGGCTACAGCTCGGCCATCGACTTCCCGTCCCTGGGCGGACCGCTGCTGTCGGCCGGTTACGCAACGGTCGGGACCGACACGGGTCACACCGGCGATGACCCGGACGTCTTCGTTCAAGGCGCCGCCAACCCGGAGATCATCGTGGACTGGGGGCACCGCGCCGTCCATGAAACGATCGTCAACGCCAAGCTGATCGTCCGGGCTTACACCGGCTCCAGGCCGCGCTACGCCTATTTCGTCGGCTGCTCGACCGGCGGCCACCAGGGGCTCATGGAAGCGCAGCGCTACCCCGGCGACTTCGACGGCATCGTGGCTGGAGCCCCCGGCAGCAACCGCGTCGCTCTCAACGCCGGCTTCCTCTGGCAGTTCCTCCAGAACCACACACCCGGCAACAACGCGGATCCGATCATTCCGCCGGCCAAGCTGCCACTCCTGACGAACGCGGCCGTCAGGCAGTGCCGGGGCAAGGACGGCGGCGAAGCGACCGATGGCTTCCTCACCGACCCGCACCGTTGCTCGTTCGATCCGGCGGTGCTCCAGTGCCGGGACGGCGACACTCCCGCTTGCCTGACGAAGCAGCAGGTCCGGGCGGTGCGGCAGATGTACGGCGGCGCCCGCGATCCGCGTACCGGCAAGCAGGTCTACCCGGGATGGCCGGTCGGCAGCGAGGCCCCTGTGGTGGACGCGTCCGGGAACGTGCGGCAAGGATGGAGCCGGTACTGGGGGACCACCGAGCCTGCCCGGGCGAACTTCTGGCGCTACTGGGTGTTCAACGATCCCGATTGGAACTGGTGGAAATTCGACTTCCACCGAGACGTCCGCATCGCACGGCAGAAGCTCGGGTCGATCATCGACGCCACCGACCCGGACCTGACGCCGTTCAGACGCCACGGCGGCAAGCTCATCATGTACGCGGGCTGGGCCGATCCGGTCGTTTCCGCCTACGACACCATCGACTACTACCGCCAGGTCGTTCGAACCACCTCACCCACACGCAGGTACAGCCGCGAAGCTCTCAGGCAAACCCGGGAGTTCGCCCGGCTGTTCATGGCGCCCGGCATGACCCACTGCGGCTCCGGTCCGGGCCCGAACGTCTTCGACGCGCTGACTCCTCTCACGCGCTGGGTCGAGCGGGGCGCCGCACCGACCGAGATCGTCGCGACGAAGTACGTGAACGACAATCCGGCGGACGGCGTGGCGATGACCCGCTCCTTGCGCCCCTACTCCTGCTGACGTGTGCACCGCCGACCAGATCACGACGTCTCGGATTCCGTGACGGCCTGCGATTCGCCGGTGACGATCTCTAGACTCTCGGGCGTCTCTTGTTGATCACCACGACCGGACGGAGAGGGCATGGCGGTGCGGCGGCTCGGGGCGCCCGAAGATCTGGAGACGCCGCGTCCCCTCCCGGCGCGTTCACCCGTTCCGCAGCGGATCACTGCGGTCGCGGTCACCGCGGACCTGAGCCGGACGGCGGTCGCGACGGCCGCCCCGTGGTTCCGGGAGCTCACTGAGGTGCTGGTGCTGGCGGACGGGGTCGTGGCCCGCCTGGCCGTGCCCGATCGCAGGGAAGTCCGCGATCTCCTGTTCGATCCCGGCGGATCGGCGCTGACCGCCATGGTCAGCGGCAACTCGATCTGCCGCTGGCCGCTTGACGGCTCCGGTGAGCGGTGGCGGCTGGGCATGGCCGGGAGCGGCGGATCGCTCGACCTTCCCCTTGCCCAGGTCTCGGTCGGCGGTCCGTCGTTCGCCACGTCCAACGCGTTCACCCGTAACGTCGTCGTCTGGGACGCGCAGACCCGGAGCGTCCGCCACGACATCGGGAAGGTCTTCAAGGACCTCGACTACGACGACCGGGTGGAGGGCGAGGGAACCGTCGCCCTGAGCGCCGATGGATCACGCCTGGCCTTCTGCCGGCCTCGGCGCACGTTCTGGAAGGAGGACGAGGGAATCGTCGTCCAGAAGGTCGGCAGCGGATCGTACGCCGAGCACCGTACCGGCATCCAGTGGGCGAACGGTCTGGCGTTCAGCCCGGACGGTGCCGCCCTCGCCGTCGTGGGCGCCCGGCCGGACCAGACGGTCGCCACGGTCATCGACCTGAACGACCCGGTCGGCGACCCGGAACCCGTGGTCCTGCCGACCGGTGAACGCGTCGGCCGGATCAACCTGCGGCCCATATGGTGCGGTGCCGAACCGCGCGTCCCGATCGTGGATCCGGACCGCGTCACCGTCTGGAACATCGCCACCGCGTCCGCCGTCCTCTCGGTCGACGTTCCCGGTCCGCGGATCGCCGCCACGCTCACTCCCGATGGCCGCACGCTCGTGATCGCTTCTCCCGACGACGGCGTGCACGCCCACCCTCTTCCATGACCTCCGCACCGAGTAGGACCCGCCGTGACGAGCTCCCTTCACGACCTGCTGAACGCCCGCCCGGCAAAGGAGGTCTGGCATGAGGTGTGCCTGCGTCTTGCCGATTTGGACGAGGAGCAGCTGGCCGCGATCGCGCCCCGGGTACTGGCCTGGCCCGCGCAGCAGCGCCCCATGCCGGACGACTGGTGGGCCCAGTGGACGGCGGGCGACGTCCGCCCGCATCACTCCCTCGCCGGCGTGCGCCATCTCGGCAACCTTCACGTTGACGAGGACGAGGACGAGGGTTTCGACGAGGCGTCCTTCAGCTACGGGGCAACCGCGGTGGCGGCGCCTTCCGACCTGTCCTGGGTGGCTTTGGGCGCCGCAGCCGAGTGGCATCACAACGGCGGCGACATCATCCGCTGGAGCACCGTTGAGAGAGGCCGGGTGACCTGGTTCCTCAACGGAGGCGACTATCACGACGAGCCCCACGACATGCAGGTCAGCCCGGACGGACGAATCGTGGTGACGTCCGTCGAGGGCCGCCTGCACGCGTGGTCCGCCGAGACCGGGGACGAACTGTGGACCCTGCCGGAGCGCTCCGGATCTGAGGACGAAGACGAGGACGAGGACGATTACGAGGACGACGAGAGCGTCGGCCTGGACGACATCGTCCGGATCGGCTTCAGCGGTGACGGCAGGCGAGTGGCCATCGGTACCTGCGGGTCGGGCCGGATCACCGTCCTGGAGGCGGAGACGGGCCGGGTGGTGCTCAGCGTCCCGGCAGAGCAGGAGTCGTTCGGCCCCGTCGCCCTGGACGCGAGAGGCCAGCTGCTGGCGCACACGGCGCCCAACGGCCGCGTGGTGGTCCGCGAGGTCGACAGCGGCGGCGTGCAAGCCGATGTCCCGACCAAGCTGAGCATTGTGAACGCCATCGTCATGGCCCCTGACGGGACCTCAGCATTCGCCGTGGGCGCCACGGCCGACGACGCCGGACCGGCCGTCCAGTTGCTGACCCTCGGCTCCTCCCCCGCCGCCGGTGAGCTGATCCGGCCAGCGGAGCTTCCGGTCGAGATCGACACGAACTCGGTCGTCGCCACCTCCGGGACACGCGCCGTGTGGACCGACCGCGGCCCGTACGCCTTCGTGACGGCGGACAAGGGCTCGGCGCTCTTCGACTCCGCCGCGCGGACGCTGTGGGCGGACCCGAACCGCCAGGTCGTCTCGTTCACCGCCGACGGGCGGGCGATGGTGACCGTCGGCGAGACCATCGAGGCGTGGTTCCTCACCGGCCTGGTCATCCCCGACGACGACCGACCGGAATAAGTGGGAGCGCTTCACCGCCGCGGTACCCTCCCCGGCCCCGCGGCGCGGTGGTCAGTGCTGCCGCCAGGACTGCTGGGAGCGCATGATCTGTTCGAGCGCGGCCTTGAAGACCTGGTAGGTCTCGTCTCCCAGATCTCTGCGGTGACGCCGTTCGATGTCGGCGAGGATGGCGCGGGCGGTGCTGATCTCGTCCAGCCCCGCCTCGGTGGGGACGACGAGTTTGGCGCGCCGGTCGCTGGGGTCGGGTTCCCGGCGCACATATCCGAGTTCGACCAGCTCGTCGACGATGACTCCGACGATCTGCTTGTGCTGGCCCGAGCGCTGGGAGAGTTCGGTGGCGCGGACGCCGGACGCGGGCAGGTATGCCAGCACGGTGCCGTGCCGCGGCCGCACCGAGGGATGTCCCCGCTCGGCCAGCTTGGCGAACAGCTCTTCCTGCAGCGAGCGGCCCAGGCTGCCGATCAGCATCCCCAAGTCCGGCTCCCCAGTGTTGGACACGTTCATCTTCTCCCGGGATTTTTAGCCAAGGTTCTTGATTGTCACGAATCTTGACTATATCGTAGATCTCGTTGACCCGCCCCACCGGGGCCCTCTCAAGGAGAATCGTTATGAGCACCGCCGGCTTCGACTACACCATCACCCGCACCCTGAACGCCCCGGCCGACAAGGTCTGGCAGGCCTGGACCATCGCCGACAGCTACAGCACGTGGGCCAGTGCCGAAGAGGTCGTGCTGGACGTCCGCCCCGGCGGCGCCTGGAGCTCGGTCATGGTGATCCCCGACGGCACCCGCATCCCGCTGTCGGGCAGCTACGTCGAGGTCGTGGACAACAAGCGCCTCGTCATGGGCATGAACGTGCCCGGCCGCGACGAGCCCGTCCTCATGAACCTCGACCTCGCCGCCAACGGCGACACCACCCAGATCACTCTCTCCCAGACCTTCGACACCGCCGAAGACCGGGACCAGTCCGAGCAGGGCAGCAACTTCCTCCTCGACAGCCTGACGGCCTACCTTGCCGCTTGACCGAGCCATCCCCCGGTGGGTGTTGAGAGTCCGCTCTCAACACCCACCCACGTTTCCACTCAGCTACCTTCAGGCATGATTAGCGAATGACGCTACGCGCCGACCTGGCTGCCTTGCTCGCAGACGCCGAAATCCTTGACGTGGATATCGAAGAGGCCGTCCAGGACGAACATGTACGTTCGCACGCGTATCAAAAAATAATTGCCGTGGCCACCGCTTCACAACGCCGTGACAAGGACCGCGCAATCGTGGCCACGATCGTGCGAGACCCCGTTGAACTGGTATCCAAAACAGCGGTTGTCCAGCTCGTGGACACCATCGCCATGAGGGCGGCCGATCCGACCGAGTTCCAACAGTGGGCAGCTGGAATCACCCCAGAAATAGAACTGCTCAGGGCGGAAGGAAACCGCAGTTTCGTGCACCGCCGCATCAACGACTGGACGATCTACTTGACCATCAAGTCCGGCCGAGAACCGCTTGACGACGGATTGACAGACGCCACAGACTGGATGCAGCGCCTCATCGCCACCAAATCAACCTCCCTGCCGATACTCACCCAGCTTGCCGAGAACGGCAGGACACGAAAGATACGGAACATCGCAAGAAACCGGGCCAGGAGCCGCGCTATCTCCTCTTGACGACGTTCCAGACGAACGCAGAGATCGCGTCCTTCAGGTGGTGACGAGGTCGGCCAGGTGAGCGAGCATGCGTTCTGGGTCGGGGACGCGCCCGGTGAAGAGGCGGAAGGCGTGGGCGGCTTGGAAGACGACCATGCCACCGCCGTTCAGCGTTCGGCATCCCAGGTCTGCTGCGTGGGCGAGAAGTTCGGTCTGCATGGGGCGGTAGATGATGTCCGCCACCCAGAGGCCTGGGTGCAGGAGCTCGACGGGGACGGGCGTACCCGGGTGCGCGACCATGCCTGTCGGGGTGGCGTTCACCAGTCCGTCGGCCCCGCTGAGGAGTTCCTTCAGGTCCGCGGGGTCGCCTGCGTGAGCGCGGGCGTGGCTGAATCGTCGTTGTAGCTCCGCTGCGAGGGCGTGGGCGCGGGGCGGGTGGACGTCGATCAGGGTGATCTGGTCGGCTCCCAGCGTGAGGAGGGCCTGCGCGACGGCGGCTCCGGCGCCGCCCGCGCCGAGCTGGACGATCCGCTGCGTTCCGGCTTCCGGCAGTCCCCGGGTGAACGACTCGGCGAAGCCTGTCCAGTCGGTGTTGTGGCCGATGGCCCGGTCGCCGTCGAACGTCACCGTGTTGACCGCGCCGAGCCGCGCGGCGTCGGGCGACAGCTCGTCCAAGTGGGGGATCACGGTCTGCTTGCACGGATGGGTGATGTTGAGGCCGGTGTAGCCGAGCCGCCGGGCGGCGCGGACGAGGTCGCCGGCGGCCTCGGCGCCCAGGCCCAGCTCGGCGATGTCGATGGTGCGGTAGAGGTAGCGCAGGCCGTGGTGGTCCGCCTCACGGTGGTGCAGGACGGGGCTGAGCGACGTGGTGATCGTCGAACCGATCAGCCCGATCAGGTGCTCCATCGATCTCCTGTCAGGGTCAGGCCACGGTGGCGACGTGGTCGCCGAGCGGGCACGGGAAACGGCGGAGGACCTCGGGATCATGGCCCGGCACGATCGGGCCGTCGGCGAGTTCCTTGATCCGGTCGAACGCGCCGTACATGCCGGTCATGCTGTGCAGGATGGCGAACGGGCGGTCCTCCTCGACGTTCTCGTAGAAGTGGCTCGCGTCGGAGGCCAGCACGACGTGGCCGCTGGCGGTACGCACCCGGACGATCTGCATTCCGGCCGTGTGACCGCCGACCAAATGCACGCTCAGCCCGGGCACGACGTCGGCGTCTCCGTCCACGAGTGACAGCCTGTCGCGGGCCTTGAGCAGGTGATCCAGATCGCGGTCGCTGACCAGCCAGCGTTCCCGTTCAATGCGCTTGGCCCAGGGGCCGGTCCAGTAGTCGAGCTCGGCCTGCTGCACGACGTACCGCGCCTCCTTGAAGGCGTCGGCCGTTCCGGTGTGGTCGTAGTGCAGGTGGGTCAGCACCACGTGGTCGACCGAGCCTGCGGCGAAGCCCATCTGCTCCAGCATCGCCACTGGGGAGGCCACGTAGTCCAGGCCAGGGAGTCCCTCGGCACGGTCCGAGGAGATCCCAGTGTCGATCACGACGGTGTGCTGGTCGGAGACCGCGAGCCAGACGTAGTACGCGGTGGGGTGCGGCTCGTCCCAGCGTTCGTCGCAGCCGTGGAAGTGCTGGCCGCGCCGGGCGTCTCGATGTCCGTAGCAGATCGCGTAGACGCGGAACACGTCTGTCATGGCCTGCCCGGGACGCTCTCGCGCGGCGCCGCCGCCCGGACCGGCTCGTCGGCGGGCTTGGCGCCCAGCCGTTCGGTCGGCACGTCGTAGGTCTCGCGCGCGGTCGCCACGGCGACCACGTTCACCAGGCACAGGACGGCGGTGACGACCGCGACGCCGAACCACGCGCCCTTGCCCGGGCCGGCGATGGCACCGGCGAAGGTGGGGGCGAAGCCGGCGATGGCGAACCCGATCTGGGTGCCGATGGCCATGCCCGACAGGCGTACGCGGGCACTGAACATCTCGCCGTAGAAGGCCGGCCACACGCCGCTGGTGGCGCTGTGCACGATGCCGAACATCACGATGCCGAAGAAGAAGATCAGACCCCACGCGCCGATGGAGATCGACCACAGGTAGCCGAACATCAGCGCGGCGCAGCCCAGCGAGCCCGCGATGAACACCGGCTTGCGGCCGATCCGGTCCGACAGGTTGCCCCAGAAGGGGATCGCAAGCAGCGCCGCCGCGTTGGCGAGCACACCGACCCAGAGCATCGGGGTCTTGCTCAGCTCGATGGTGTTGACCGCGTACGAGAGGGCGTAGACGGTGAAGATCGTGCTCACCGAGGCGATCACGGCGGCGACCATGACGCGCAGCACATCGGCCCAGTGGTCGCGGAACAACACGGCGAGGGGGAGGCCGGCGACCGCGCCGCGTTCGGCCTCCTCCTCGAACACCGGGGTCTCGGCCAGCTTGCTGCGGATGACGAACGCGGCGATCATGACCACCGCGCTGAGCCAGAACGGGATGCGCCAGCCCCAGGCCAGGAGCTGGTCCTCGGGCATCACCGCGATGGGCAGGAAGATCGCGGTGGCGAGGATCTGGCCGGCCTGGGTGCCGTTGAGGGTGAAGCTCGTGTAGTAGGCACGGCGGTGTGAGGGGGCGTGCTCCAGCGTCATGGAATTGGCGCCCGCCTGCTCGCCGCCCGCCGACAGGCCCTGGAGCAGCCTGAGGACCACCAGGAGCACCGGCGCGGCCACGCCCACCTGCGCGTATGTTGGCAGGCAGCCGACAAGGAACGTCGCGACTCCCATGAGCATGACGGTGAAGACGAGCACCTTCTTGCGGCCGAATCGGTCGCCGACGTGACCGAGGACGAGCGCCCCGACCGGACGGGCCAGGTAGCCGACGCCGAACGTGGCCAGGGCCAGCAGGGTGCCGGCGGCGGGTTCGGAGTCAGGGAAGAACACCTTGCCGAAGACCAGGGCCGCCGCGGTCCCGTAGATGAAGAAGTCGTAGTACTCCAGGGCGCTGCCGATCCAGGCGGCTAGAGCCGCCTTGCGCGGCTGGCCCTCTCTAACCGGCGGCGGGACGTCGGGGTGGTCGCTCATGCGGGGTCTCCTCGGACGCGGGGGCGGGGAGCGAGGGCCGCAGGCCGGAAGGGCCGTACGTACTAGATAGTTCATTAATCCGGACATCCATATCGTCACGGTGGCGCGCGTCACATGTCAAGGCCTCAGACGTTGGCGAGATTCGCCGATGGACGTCGCGACGAGCTGAAATAGGCTAACGAACCAGTTCGTCCATTCATGCGCCGATCACCGGGAGGCATGGCACACCATGCGCAGGTCCATCGCGACGGTGTCGCTCAGCGGCACGCTGGCCGACAAGCTGACCGCCATCGGCGCGGCCGGATTCGACGGGGTCGAGATCTTCGAGAACGATCTGATCGCCGCCGATCTGAGCCCCGAGGACGTGCGCCACCGCGCCGCCGATCTCGGGCTGGCGATCGAGCTCTACCAGCCCTTCCGGGACTTCGAGGCGGTCCCGCCCAGCGCTTTGGCGCGGTCGCTGCACCGCGCCGAGCACAAGTTCGCTGTCATGGAACGGCTCGGCGCGACCTGCCTGCTGGTCTGTTCGAGCGTCTCCCCCGCCGCCGTGGACGACGACGCCCTGGCCGCCGAGCACCTGCGCCTGCTGGCCGAACGCGCCGCCGAGCACGGCATCCGGATCGCGTACGAGGCCCTGGCCTGGGGCCGGCATGTGCACGACTACCTGCACTCGTGGCGGATCGTGCGCGCCGCCGACCATCCCAACCTGGGCCTGTGCCTGGACAGTTTCCACATCCTGGCCCGGGACGTCGATCCCTACGCGATCGAGACGATCCCCGGCGAGAAGATCTTCTTCCTGCAGCTGGCCGACGCCCCGTCCTTGCCGATGGACGTCCTGTACTGGAGCAGGCATTACCGCTGTTTCCCCGGGCAGGGCGACCTGGATGTGGCGGGCCTGGTCTCCCACGTACTGCGCACGGGGTACGACGGGCCGCTGTCACTGGAGGTGTTCAACGACATCTTCCGGCAGGCCGCGTCCATGCGCACCGCCCAGGACGCCATGCGCTCTCTCATCGCGCTGGAGGAACAGGTCTCCACGACGATCGGCGACTCCCCCAAGCCGGTGCGGCTCACCGTGCCACCGCCCGCCGTGATCCCGAGCGGGTTCGCGTTCGCCGAGCTCGCCGCCCCGGCCATCGGCACCGCCGGTGGGCCGCTCGCCGGGATCCTCGACGCGCTCGGGTTCGTCCGTACGGGTGTGCACGCGCACAAGCCGGTCGAGCTGTGGGAGCAGGGCGAGGCCCGGATCCTGCTGAACGCGGGCAGCCCCGAGGGACGGGAAGGGCCCGCCCTCACCGCGATCGGGCTGGAGTCCCCCGACCCTGCGGCGGCGGTCAAGCGCGCCGAGTCGCTTCTTTCCCCGGTCCTGCCGCGGCTGCGCGACCCTCATGACGCCCAGCTGGACGCCGTGGCGGCCCCGGACGGCACCGAGGTGTTCTTTTGCCGGACCGCGCAACCCGACCACTCCAGCTGGCTGGACGACTTCAGCCTGGACCGCCGCGACACCACCGCCACGGGCGCTGCGGGCGAGATCACCCATATCGATCATGTTGCGCTGACGCAGCCGTGGCACCACTTCGACGAGGCGTCGCTGTTCTACCGGAGCGTCCTCGGCCTGTCCCCGCACCAAAGCCTGGAACTGCCCGACCCGTACGGACTGCTGCGCAGCCGCGCGGTGTCGACACCGGACGACCGGGTCCGGATGGCCCTCAACGTCGCCTACGTCGGCGCCTCCGACGGGAGGCCGGACGTGGCCTGGCAGCACATCGCCCTGGCGAGCGACGACATCGTCGCCACGGCCCGCCGCCTGCACACGGCGGGCACCGCGCCGCTGGCCATCCCGGACAACTACTACGACGACCTTGAGGCGCGCCACGATCTGGGCGCCCGCCGGCACACGCTGCTGCGTGAACTGCGGCTGCTGTACGACCGGGACGAGCACGGCGAGTTCCTGCACTTCTACACCGTCACCACCGGCCGGGTCTTCTTCGAGGTCGTCCAGCGGCTCGGCGGCTACCGGGGCTACGGCGCGGCCAACGCGCCGGTCCGGCTGGCCGTCCAGCACGCCCGGCTGCACCACCGGTCGGACTAGGACGTGTCTCGGCGCCGCGGCGTCATAGGATGAGCCTGCTTTCCGTAGTCATGCCATGGAGTCACATGCCGTCGCAGCCCGCAACGCCCGCCGCCGGAGAGCGGCAGCGTGACGCCGACCGCACCCGGGCGGAGATCCTGGCGATCGCCCAGCGTGAGTTCGCGCGGCACGGCTACGCCGGTGCCCGGGTCGACGACATAGCCGCGCTCATGCGCACGACCAAGCGGATGATCTACTACTACTTCGGCGGCAAGGAGAACCTCTACGTCGCCGTGCTGGAGAAGGCCTACAAGGAGGTCAGGTCGCTGGAGTCGACCATCGACGTCCAGCATCTGGCTCCGGTCGAGGCGATCCGCACGCTGGCCGAGCTGACCTTCGACCACCACGAGGCCCATCCGGACTTCATCAAGCTCGTCAGCATCGAGAACATCCACCAGGCCGAGCACCTGCGCAAGTCAGAGGCGCTGGTCAACCTGGGCGCCCCGGTGGTGGAGCTGATCTCGCAGATCCTCCAGGCGGGACGGGCGAGCGGCGACTTCGTGGCCGGCGCCGACGCGATCGACGTGCACATGATGATCAGTTCGTTCTGCTTCTTCCGCATCGCCAACCAGCACACGTTCGGCGCGCTCTTCGGACGCGACATGACCGCGCCCGAGCACCGGGAGCGGCACCGGCGGATGATCGGCGAGATGGTCGTCGCCTACCTCACCGGAGCCGGACCCGGGGTCTGACCGGCCCAGGCTTCCCTCTGCCGGCAGAGGTGAGGGGTCACTGGACGACGATCTTTCCGGTGCTCTGCGGGAAGACGGGGTCGTTGAAGAAGTACTCGCCGCGCCGAGTGAACGTGTGGCTGAAGGTCTCCCCCGGCTTGAGGCGGCCGGTGTTGAACTCGTGCTCGAAGAACGACGCGGCGCCGTGGCTGTGCTCGTTGCCGACAGGGTTGGCGAAAGTGACCGTCGTGCCGAGAGGCACCGTCATGTGCTGCGGCGCCATCGCGTTCTGGGCCACGACGTTCTCCGTCGCGCCGGGCCGTCCGGCTGCTGCGTCCCAAACGCGGCCGAGCGTGACGGTGTTCTGCGCGGCCGCCCCGGTCACAGCGGCGGATCGGATCTGGTTGCGCTTGGACGGCGGTGTCGGGGTGGCCGCAGGGGCGACCGTGCCGCCGAGCTTGAACGCCCACAGGTGGTCGCCGCGCGGGATGTCGGGGTAGGGAAGGCCGTTGCCCCCGGCGAGCACCGCGATGTACTGCTCGCCGTCGATTTCGTAACTGACCGGGCTGGTGTGCACGCCCGCGCCGCACTGCCACTGCCACAGCTCACGGCCGTCGCTGTCGTCCATCGCTACTAGCACGCCGTCGGGGCGTCCCTGGAACATCACCCGTCCGGCGGTGCTCAGGATGCCGTTGCCGTGAGCCAGCGACCAGTCGCCCTCCCGGCGCCACACCGGCTTGTTGGTGCGCGGGTCGACCGCGACGATGCCGCCGGAGAAGTACTCCCCCAGCGGACGGGCGGTGTTGACGCGGCCGCCGTTGGTGTTGGAGTACGAGGAGTTGATGAGGCCGTATCCCACGTAGAGGAATCCGGTGTACGGGCTGAAGGAGATGTGCGACCAGTCCGCACCGCCGCCGGCCCCGGGGTAGAGGATCGTGGCGTCGTCCCAGAACGGCGTGTAGATCTTGCCGGTCGGGTAGTACGGCACGGGCCGCGTGGTGTCGTGCTGGCTCGGCGCCTGGCGGACGAACGGCGCGCCTCCGGGGAAGGGCTGCGTGGGCCAGGTCTTCTGGCGGGCATCCTGCGGAACGGGACGCTCGGTCATCCCGTGTACGGGCTTACCGGTGGCGCGATCGAGGATGTAGTACATGCCGGTCTTGCTGCCGTAGACGACGACCTTGCGCCTGCGGTGCCCGATCTGCAGGTCGACCAGCACCGGCGCCATCACGTTGTCGAAGTCCCAGATGTCGTGGTGGACCGACTGGAAGTGCCAGCGGCGTGCGCCGGTCTTGGCATCGATGGCCACGAGGCAGTTGGAGAACAGGTTGGCACCGCCGCGAGTTGAGCCGTTGGTCCGCGGATAGGGGTTGCCGAACGTCCAGTAGACCAGGCCCAGGTCGGAGTCGACGGCGGGGTGCATCCAGCAGACCGCGCCGCCGGTCTTCCAGCTCTCGCCCTCCCAGGTGTCGTTGCCGTACTCACCCGGTCCGGGCGCTCCCCAGAACGTCCAGGCGACCTCGCCTGTGCGGGCGTTGAGAGCGTAGCCGCGGCCACGGGCTCCGGCGGTGCTGCCCTCGGTGCCGACGTAGATCATGCCGTCGAAATAGACGATCGCCCCGGCCAGGCCGCCGCGATTGCCGCCGCACTGGCCGCTCTGCGGATCGCAGCCGGGGTCGCCCTCCCCGGCGACCAGCAGTTCGCGCCGCCAGACGACGGCACCGGTCTCCCGGTCGAGGGCGTAGACGATGTTCTCGCCGGAGGTGGTGTAGACGAGGCCGCCACCAAGGCCGACGCCGCGCATGTTGGTCCGCTCGGAGCCGACGTTGGTCTTCCACTTGATCGCGCCGGTCCGGCCGTCCACGGCGAAGACGTTCTGCTGCTGGGTCTGGACGTAGAGCACGCCGTCCTCGACGACGATGGTGCTCTGCTGGGTGGCGGTCGTGCTGCCGCCCTCCAGGTTCAGGTGCCAGGCGCCGCCAAGACGGCGCACGTTGCGACGGGTGATCCTGCGCAGCGCGCTGTGGTTCTGGTTGCCGAGGTTGCCGCCGACCTTGGGGAAGTCGCGCCCGGCCGGGCGCAGGCCCGGGGACTGCGGCGGGACGGGTCCGGCGAGCGAGGTGGCGCCCTCGGCGTGAGCCGGGTCGCGGAACGTGGTGAAGGCCGCGGTGCCGCCGACGGCCGCGGCGCCGGTGAGGAAGCTCCGTCGTCTCATGCTGCTCTCCCAACGTCCACAGGGTGGTCCACTAGACGGTTTTATTGATCCGTTTAGCGGACGACACCGTAAGCCGCCCTTGGCTCACCTGGCAAGGGTGTGTCACGAGAAATTCCCTCCCTTCCTCCTGCGTTCAGCTTGCGAGTCTTGCCGTTGCCCGATCAGCGTGAGATGGTCAGCAAACCTCTTAGCGGTGCCACTAGACCACTAGATGGACCTCAAGAAATCGCGAGGAAGGAACCCGCTCCATGAGGAGACACTCCCCCCACGTGCTCACCGCGGTGCTCACCTCGGTCGCGACCGCCGCCGTCATCACCGCGGCCACCCTCGTGAGCGGGCTGCCGGCCACGGCGGGCGGCGGAGCCGCGCCCCGGGACCGCGGAGCCGCGCAGCTCGGCGATCCCGACTACGGCGTCTGCCGAGGCACCGACCCGCGCTGCTACCACGACTGGGGCAACTTCGACCCGGCCGAGGGCTACAAGATCCTCGTCTACAGCCGTACCGCCGGCCCGCGCCACGCCAACCTCGGCCCGGCGCTCGCGGCGGGCCTCAACCCGCCGCTCGCCGAGGCGAACGTCGCGCAGAGCGCCCTGGTGAAGATGGGCAAGGACCACGGCTTCGGCGTGGACTGGACCGAGGACGTCACACAGCTGTCCTCGGCGTCGCGGCTGTTCAACTACAACGCCGTGGTCTTCATGAGCACGACGCGCGACACCCTGGACGACTCCGCGCAGACCGCCCTGCGGCAGTACGTCCGGGGCGGCGGCGGGTTCGTGGGCATCCACAACGCGTTCGGCACCGAGTACAACTGGCCCTGGTACGAAGGCCTCCTCGGCGGCACCAACTTCTACGACCATGGTCCGGCGCAGCCGGGCACCGTCCAGACCACGAGCCGTAAGGACGCCTCAACGGCCGGGTTGCCAGCGCGGTGGTCGTTCAGCGACGAGTGGTACAACCTGGTCCCCTTCCCTTCGCGAGTGCGCGTGCTGGCGACGGTGGACGAACGTTCGCTCACCAGGGGTGTGCGTGGCGGCTCCGGGCATCCGGGCCATGGCTCCGGCCACCCGGTGGCCTGGTGCCAGTACTACGACGGCGGCCGCGCCTGGCTGACCACACTCGGGCACGACGCCAAGGCGTTCACCGACGACGGGAGCACCTTCGCCGGGGCCCGCCAGTTCCAGAGCCTGGTGCTCGGGGGCATCGAGTCCGCCATGGGCCACAAGCCCTTCTGCCGCTGATAACGCAGAGCACATCGGCGGTGCCCGCACCCGACGGCGGCCGGGAGATCCCCGGCCACCGTCTGCCGCCTTGCGCGGTGCCGCTTTCACAGCCCCAGGTAGATTCGCCGCACGCGAACGTCCTCGCGTAGCTCGCGGGAGGTGCCGGTCATGGCGACCTCACCGTTCTCCATCACCACGCAGTCGCTGGTCGCCTCGAAGGTGAGCTTGGCGTTCTGCTCGACCAGCAGCATGCTGAGGCCCTCCTCGCGCAGCCGGAGCAGGACCGCCAGGATGTCCTCGACAAGCTTGGGTGACAGGCCCATGGACGGCTCGTCCAGCAGGATCAGCCGCGGTCTGGCCATGAGCGCGCGCCCGACGGCCAGCATCTGCTGCTGCCCGCCTGACAACGCCCCGGCCAGCCGTGAACGCATCTCCCCCAGCACGGGGAACAG
The DNA here is from genome assembly GCF_044326415.1 of Actinomadura sp. 6N118. Classification (NCBI taxonomy): domain Bacteria; kingdom Bacillati; phylum Actinomycetota; class Actinomycetes; order Streptosporangiales; family Thermomonosporaceae; genus Actinomadura; species Actinomadura sp. 6N118. The sequence continues at coordinate 111,134 of NZ_JBIRAZ010000022.1, forward strand.
CTCGTACACCTCGTCCAGGGTCTGCCTGGTCTGCGGGTCACGCCACGGGCGGGCGTACGCGCCGAGCATGAGGTTCTTCTCCACCGGTAGCCCTGGGAAGACGTGCCGCCCTTCCGGGACGTAGCCGATGCCGTGCCGGACGATGTCGCGCGCCTTGACCTTCGTCAGGTCGGTGTCTCCGAAGCGGACCGATCCGCCGCTGCGGGGCACCAGGCCCATCAGTGCCTTCAGCGTCGAGGTCTTGCCGGCGCCGTTGGCTCCGATGATGCCCACGGACTGGCCCGGCTCCACGGTGAAGCCGATGGACCTCACGGCGCAGACTCCGCCGTAGTGCACGGAGAGGTCCTCCACCGTGAGGGTGGCGGACTCGGTGCGCTTCTTGTGCTCGGGTGCTGAGGTCGTCATGAGCTCACCTCACTGGGGTCGGGCAGCGGCATGTCGGCCATGGCCGAGTCGCCGAGGTAGGCCTCGATCACGGCATGGTCGGCGGCGACCTCGTCCGGGGTGCCCTCGGAGATCACCTTGCCGCCGGCCAGCACGGTCACCCGTTCGCACAACGACATGACGAGGCCCATGTTGTGCTCGATGAGCACGACCGTGACACCGCTGTCGCGGATGGACCGGACTATCTCGGCGAGCTGGCGGACCTCCTCGCCGTTGAGCCCGGCGGCGGGCTCGTCGAGCAGCAGCAGCCGCGGGCTCCCGGCCATGGCGCGGGCGATCTCGATGCGGCGCTGGATGCCGTACGGCAGCGAGCCGGGCGCGGCCTGCGCGAACTCGGTCAGGCCGAACCGCGCGAGCAGGTCGTCGGCCTGCCGGTTGAGCCGCCGTTCCTGCCGCCAGATGCCGACCGGCCACATCACGTACCGCCAGATGGCGTAGGTCCGGGTGCGGTCGAGTGCGACGAGGATGTTGTCCTTGACCGTGAGGTCGCCGAACAACCGCAGGTTCTGGAACGTGCGGGCCACACCGAGTGCCGACAGCCGGTAGGGACGGACGCCGGTGACTCCGCGTCCGTTCAGCCGCACGCCCCCGCGCGTGGCCCGGTAGAAGCCGCTGACCACGTTGAACAGCGTGGTCTTGCCTGATCCGTTGGGCCCGACGATGCCGCGGATCTCGCCGGGCCGTACCGTCAGCGAGACCTCGTCGAGAGCCTTCAGACCGCGGAAATGCTTGCTGACCTGATCGATCTCGAGCATCGGAACGGCGTCGCCGGCCTTCTCGTTTGCATCGCCGAGCCCGGTCGGCGCGTACGGCTGGAACGGCTGGAGTGAGGCGCGGTCAACCGTACGGCCCCGGCGCCGGTCGACGGCCGCCTTGACCCGGACCGGGACGCCTGCCAGGCCGGTCGGCGCGAACACCACCATGAGCACCACGACCAGGCCGAAGCCGAGCTGGGCGTACGTCGGATAGTCGACCAGTTGCTCGCGGATCAGGGTGAGGCCGACGGCGCCGATCACGCAGCCCACGAGACTCTGCCGCCCGCCGATGACGACCATCGCCAGCAGCAGGAACATGTTGGCGATGTTGAACGTCTCGGGCGCGATGTACCGGATGAGCCCGACGTACAGCACGCCCGCGACACCACCGAAGACGCTCGACAACATGAACGCGGTCATCCGCAGCAGCGGGATCTCCGCGCCGACCGCCCCTGCGGCGAGCGGGTCGTCGCGCATGGCCATCAGCCGGCGGCCCAGCCCGGTGCGCACCACGAAGAGCGCGAAGACCAGCGCGAGCGCGAACACGATCACTTCGAGGTAGTAGTAGAGGTACTCGCTGGACAGGTCGATGCCGAACATCGGCGGGACCGGGATCGCCGAGATGCCCTCGGCGCCGCCCGCGACCTCGGCGTTGGTGGTCCAGTTGATGAACCCCAGCGCGAGGCCGAGCGTGACGATGCCGAGGTAGTGCGACTGCATCCGCAGCGCCGGGATGCCCACCAGCAGCCCGACCAGCGCCGAGGCCACCATGGCCAGCGCCGCCGCAGGCCAGAAGCCCCAGCCGCTGTGCGTGGTGAGAATCGCCGTGGCGTACGCGCTGACGCCGAAGAACGCGACCTGGGCAAGGTTGATCTGACCCGCGATGCCCATCGCCAGGCCCATCCCGATCGCCAGCAGCGCGAAGACGAGAGCGATGTTGACGACGTGGATGGCGTAGCCGCCGAGCTGGTACGGCAGAATCCAGGCCACCGCGATCAGGGCGGCCAGGCCACCGAGCCGCGGCGTGTTGCGGTGGCGAAGCACGTCGTTCAGCCGGAGCAGGTCGTTCATGCGCGGCTCACCGTCATCTCGCCGAACAGGCCGGTCGGCCGGATCATGATGATCACGGTGAAGAGCAGGAAGACCATCAGCTCGGAGTAGCCCTGGAAGTGGCCGGCGGCGAACGAGTCGAGCACGCCGATGGCCAGGCCGCCGACGATGGCGCCGGGGATGTTGCCGCAGCCGCCGAGCATGGCCGCGGCGAACCCCTTGATCCCGATCGTTCCGCCCATGGTCGGGTTGACGTACAACAGCGGCCCGACCAGGCCGCCCGCCAGCGCGGCGAGCCCTGCCCCGATGGCGAAGGCGATGGCGTTGCTGCGGCCGACGTGGATGCCGACCGCGGTGGCGGCCTCGTGGTCCATCGCGACCGCCTGCATGGCCGCTCCGCGCTTGGTGCGCGAGAGGAAACCGACGAGCAGCACCACCGCCACCGCGGCGATGAGAAGGACGACCAGGTCGTAGGTGCGGATCCGCACGCCCAGCACGTCCAGCGGCGCCGCCGTCACCGGGGAGGCGACGGCACGGCCGGTCGCTCCCCAGATCAGGATGGCGACCGCCTGCAGGACCATGCCGAAGCCGATCGTGCCGATCAGCATCAGCGTGAAATCCTTGTTCTCGAGCGGGCGGAGCACCCGTTCGATGAACAACCCGATGATGCCGGTGATGACGATGGACAGGGCCATCGCGACCGCGAACGGCAGCTTTGTGGACATGTAGAAGGTGGAGGCGGCGTAGGCGCCGATCATCAGCACGTCGGCATGGGCGAAGTTGACGAGCCCCATGGTCCGGTAGACCAGGGAGAAGCCCATGGCGACCAGGGCGTAGATGGCGCCGAGGCTGAGCCCGCCGACAAGCGTCTGGAAGAAGGCCTGCATGGTTCTCTTTCCGGTCAGCCGTCGGCCTTGACGAGCTTGCCGTCCTTGACGATCCCGATGCTGGTGGCCTTGATGCCGACACCGGTCTCGTCGTAGACGAAGTCGCCCATGAGGCCCTTGTGCCGCACCGCTCGAATGGCCTCGGCCAGCTTCGAGCCGCTGGCGACGTTGCTGTTCTTCAGTGCGGTCAGCAGGATCTGCGCGCCGTCGTAGGCCTTGGCGCCGTGCAGCTCGGCCTCCTCCTTGAAGGCGGCCTTGTAGGCGGTGGCGAACTTCTTGGTCGCGTCGCTGACGTCGTTGCTGAGGTACGGCGAGCTGACGATGGTGCCCTCGGCGTTCTTCGCTCCGGCGGTGTCGATGAAGACCGGGGTGCCCTGCGGGGCCGCACCGGCGAACGGGACGGTGATGCCGAGGTCACGGGCCTGCTTGACGATGAGTCCCGACTCGACCTCCTCGGCGCCGAGGAAGACGGCTGCGGGCTGCTTCCCTCGGATCTTGGTCAGCTGGGCGCTGAAGTCCTTCTGGTCGACGGTGACGACCTCGTCGGCGACCGGCTTGACACCGCGGGCCTCCAGCGCCTTGAGGAAGGCGTCGTGCTCGCCCTTGCCGTACGCGCCGTTGTTGGTGATCATCGCGATCTTCGTCAGCTTCTTGGTGTCGACCATGTACTTGGCGAGGGTCTCGTCGTAGGTCGTGCTGGTGGGCCCGTTGAGGAACAGGAACGGGCTCTTGAGCGCGACCATGCCCGGCGACTGTCCGGAGGCGATGTTGGGGATCTCCGCCTGGCGCAGGATCGGCGCCATCGCGATGGTCACGGCGCTCTCGGCGGTGCCCAGCATCGCGATGTAGTTCTGGCTGTCGATCTTGCGGGCGATGTTGGTGCCGACGGTCGGGTCGCCCTGGTCGTCGAACACGTCGAGCTGGATCTTGCGGCCGTTGATGCCGCCGGCGGCGTTCCACTCGTCGACGGCGAGCTTGACGCCCTTGTGCTCCCACTTGCCGAGGGAGCTGAGCTGCCCGCTCTGGGCGTCGACCAGGGCGATCTTGATGGGGCCGGAGCCGCCTGAGCCGGCGTCCTCGGACTCGCCGGGTGCGCCGCACGCGGCGGCGGTCAGGGTCAGGGCCAGCGCGGACACGGCCAGGCCGGAGGCGCGAAGCACGCGGGGGAATCTCAGCATGGAGGGTCACCTCGTCAGGAGGGGGTCGGGCGGCATCGGGACCGGGGTGTCGGAACGGAGTGCCGGACCGACACCCCGGTCCGATGCCGCCCGGTCCCGAATGGGTCTAGGTGGTGGGCAGTTCGCCGTGCGGGCCGTAGATGAAGACCAGCCACATCGGCTCGCGGCCGGTGTTGACGTGCTGGTGCTTGACGCCCTTGGGGATGAACATGAAGGTGTGCGGCCCGAACGGGGTGCGGTGACCGTCCTCCGCCACCACCTCCCCCGATCCGCGCACGATGTAGTTGATCTCTTCGGAGTCGGGGTGGTCGTGCAGCGAGCTGGCCTCGCCGGGCTCGAAGATCGTGAGACCGCCGACGAGGAACTCGCTGTCGTGCAGGTGGCGATCGACGACCTTGAAGACCTTGCGGCGGTGACCGCTGTCGTCGAGGCCCAGCCAGGTGGGGTCGGCCTGGGTGAACGGGTCGATCACGCGGATCATGACGTCCCCTCCTCGGGGAAGACACCCTGGTAGATGTCGGTGATGTTCCAGTGCCCGGGTGTCGGCACCGGCTCGTTGACCATCGGCACGTCCAGCACGGCCGGACGCCGGCGGTCGACCGCCGACCGGAGCGCGGAGGCGAACGCTTCCGGGGCGGGGATCTCGTAGCCGTCGGCTCCGCACGCGTCGGCGTACGCGGCGAAGTTCGGGCTGTAGGGGCGGCCCTGCGGGTCGTGGAACTCGCAGCCGTAGCTTTCGCCGAAGCTGGCGGCCTGCAGGTCGGCGATGGTGCCGTGGGCACGGTTGTTCATGACGACGAAGATGACCGGCAGGCCCTGCTCGACGGCCATGGGAACGGCCGGGAGCTGCGCGCTCATCCCGCCGTCCCCGACGAGGGCGACCACGACGCGGTCGGGCTGCGCGATCTGCACCCCGACCGCCGCGGCCGGACCGAAGCCCATCGTGGAGGCGCCGCCAGGGGTGATGAAGCGCCCGCCGTCGGGAAGCCGGTAGCACTGGGCGACACCGTTCTTGTTCCAGCCCACGTCGGTGACCAGCACCGCGTCACCCGGAAGCTGGTCGCTCAGGTCGGCGAGGATGCGCTCGGGGCGCAGCGGGAAGGCGTCGCTACGGCCGCGTTCGCGGCTGCCGTCGAACACCTCGGCACGGGCTGCGCGGATCCGCTCGCGCAACGCCGGGCGGGCGACGGGATCAGGATGCGCTTCGCGCACTGCGGCGGCAATGGCCTGCACGGCGCGTGTCACGTCGGCGACCGCGCCGATCTCGACGGGATAGTTGCGGCCGATCTCGACGGGGTCGATGTCGATCTGGATCAGCCGTCCGCCCGAGTCGCCGCCGAGGTTCCAGGTGTAGGCGGGGTCCCAGGAGCTGGCATCGGTCTCAGCGAAGCGGGTCGCCAGGGCGAGCACGACGTCGGCGGAACGGGCGTAGTCGTTGGTCGTCTCCATGCCCCAGAAGCCGGGCATGCCCAGCAGCAGCGGATGGCCGTCGGAGACCATGCCCTTGCCCATCAGCGAGTGCACGATGGGAATGTCGAGGTGCTCGGCGAGTTCCAGAAGGGCGGTGCGTCCCGCGTCGCCTCGCAGTCCCCCGCCGATATAGAGGAGAGGACGTTCGGCGGCGGCGAGCAGATCGGCGACGCGACGGGCGGTGTCGGCGGGCAGATCCGGCTCGGCTGCGGTGACGGGAAGCGGGTATTCGATGTCCGCGACCGGGCGGGAGAACAGATCCATCGGGACGTTCAGCAGCACCGCGCCGGGCCGGCCGGACGTCGCGGTCCAGAACGCACGCTCGGTGAAGCGGCCCAGGTCATCGGGACGCCGCACGTGCCAGGCCCGCTTGACGAACGGCCGGTAGATGGCGGTCTGGTCCGCGTCGGCGTGGAGGTTGACCTCCTGGTGCGGGTGGCGCCCGTAGTAATAGGACGGCACGTCCCCCGAGATCGCGATCAGCGGAACGGAGTCGAGGGCGGCGGTGGCCACGCCGGTGACGGCGTTCATCATGCCGGGGCCGACGTGGACGAGCAGGACGCCTGGTTTGCCGGATGCGCGGGCGTAGCCGTCGGCGGCGTGCGCGGCGGCCTGCTCGTGGCGGGCGATGACGAACGTGATCGGACTGCGGCCGAGCGCGTCCAGCAGAGCGATGTTGGTGTGCCCGCAGGTGCCGAACACGTACTGCACGCCATAGCGTTCGAGCTGCCGGACGAGCGCCTCGGCGGCCGTGACCATCGCCGTTCCGGCACCGGCCGCGGCGTCGTTGCGGGTGGGGATGTCCACGCTCATGACAACGGTTCCTCGATTCGGGGCAGGGTGATCCAGGTCTTGCCGGCGATGTCGGGAGCCTTCGCGAACGCGACGGACGCCTGCGCCAGGTCGAAGCGTTCGCGCAGGACACGGCCGGGCCTCAGGTCGTGGCCGGCGAGCGTCGCCAAGGTGTGGCGGAAGCCGCCCGGGTGGTCGTAGATGAGGCAGCCGCGCACCGTGAGCCGCCGCTGCACGAGGGTGAAGGTGGAGACGCGGGCGGGCCGGGTGCTCTGCCCGACCACGACGAGGCGGCCGCCGTCGCCCGCGCGTTCCAGCGCCTGCTCGAACGCCTCGGGTACGCCGGAGGTCTCGATGACCGCCGGGTACCGCCGGTCGGGGGCGGCGCCGGCGTCCGCGCCTCCCAGTTGCAGGGCGAACGCGCGCCGGCCCGGCTGCGGTTCGATGACGAACGGGACGCCTCCGGCGTGCAGGACAGCAAGGACGACCAGGAGTCCCTGCGAGCCGGCGCCGACGATCAGGCACGGATCGCCGGGCCGCAGGCCGGTCATGCGCACCGCGTTGAGCGCGACGGTGAACGGCTCGACGCACACCGCGTCGGCATCGTCCAAGCCGTCGGGCACCGGCCAGGTGAAGCGGGCGGGCACCGCGACCCGCTCGGCCAGCAGTCCCGGTTCGGAGATGCCCGCGGCTCGGCGCCGCCGGCATCCCGAGGTGTCACCGGAGCGGCACGCGCCGCAGGCCAGGCACGGGTAGTTGGGTTCGACGACGACGCGCTGGCCGACGCGGCGGTCGACGACGTCCGGGCCCACGACCTGGATGACGCCGAACGCCTCGTGCCCGAGCACCCAGGGCAGCGCGGGGACGGCGCGGCGGCCGGAGACGACCGCGAGGTCCGAGCCGCAGACCCCGACGCCGCGTACCGCGACGATGACCTCGTCCGGCCCGCACACCGGCTCAGGCCAGTGGTCGACCACCGTGACCGTCTCGGGCGACACCAGGGTGGCCGCCATCATGGGCGTCCACCCCACAGGGACATGCCCCGCAACATGAGCGTCTTGACGGTGGTGTAGTCCTCGATCATGCAGCGTGGCGACTCACGGCCGAAGCCGGAGTCCTTCACGCCGCCGAACGGGACGTGGTCCAGGCGGTAGTTGGAGGAGCCGTTGACGACGAGGCCGCCGACCTGCAAGTCGCGCCAAGCCGCGATGATCTGGCCGATGTCGCGGGTGAAGAGGCCCGCCTGCAACCCGTAACGGCTCTGGTTGCAGCGGGCGACGACCTCGCCCATGTCGTCGAACGGAAGGACCGCCACCAGGGCACCGAAGACCTCCTCGGTGACGACCGAGGCACCGGCGGGCGGGTCGGCGACGATCGTGGGACGGGCGGTGGCACCGTCGCGTTCACCCCCGAGCAGGACGCGCCCGCCTCCGTCGGCCGCCTCGGCGCTCCAGCGCACGACACGTTCGGCGGCGTCCTCGTCGACCATCGAGCCGACATCGGTGCCGGGGTCGAGCGGGTCGCCGACGGTGAGCGCGGCGACCTCGCCGGTGAAGTGCTCCAGGAACTCCTCGAACCGCGGCCGCTGCACGTACACCCGTTGCACCGAGATGCAGCTCTGCCCGGAGTTGGTGTAGCCCGTCCGGGCGCAGACCCGCGCGGCTTCGGCGATGTCGGCGTCGCCGCAGACGATCGTGGCAGCGTTGCCGCCCAGTTCCAGGACCAGCCGCTTGGCTCCGGCGGCCTTGGCCACGGCGTCGCCGGTCGCGGCACTGCCGGTGAAGCTGATGACGCCGACCTCGTCGCCGGCGCACAGCTCGGCGCCGACCCGCCCGTCGCCGTGCAGCAACTGGACTGCCTCGGCCGGCATCCCGGACTCCAGCAGCAGCGCGACGATCGCTGTCGAGATGGCGGGTGCCTGCGGCGGCGCCTTGACGATCGTGGTGTTGCCCGCGGCGAACGAGGCGCCGAGCTTGTGGGCGAGCAGGTTGGCCGGCGCGTTGAACGGGGTGATGGCGAGCGCCACGCCGACCGGGGCGCGGTAGGTGAAGGCGGTCGTGCCGGCGCCGCGCGCCCAGCCCGCGACCGGCAGGTTATCCCCGCCGATCTGGCGGCCCTCGGCGGCGCAGACCGCGAAGGTGTCGGCCACCCGGTCGATCTCACCGAGGCCGTCCTTGAGGGGCTTGCCGAGCTCCAGCGCCAGGAGCCGGGCCAGGTCGTGGCGGTTCTCGGTGGCGGCGGCGGAGGCCCGTTCGAGGATCTCCGCCCGGAAGGCGGGCGCGAGGGCCGCCACGGCCGGGGCGGAGATGCGGGCGTAGGCGAGGACGGCCGCGACGTCGCCGTGACCCGGGACCGGTGCCTGACTGACGACACGTCGCAGATATGGACCAATCCGTTCACTCTGCGGACCGCCGGAGAACCACTCACCACCCCTGAGAGCGGCCGCCTGGACGACCTCGGCCTTGGATCCGGACGCGAGTATCGCTTCCAGCATCGGACTCCTCCCAGACCACATAGCGGTTCTTATGATCCGCTGTACGGACTTCGGGTCAACGTAAGGGCGAGAACAGGGTCCTGACAAGAGCAAATTCAGGAAAGTCGTCGGGATCAGGGGCGGAAGGTCGGTCACTAACGTTCGAACCAGTGAGTTAGTTATAGGTGACGCAGCTCACAAGGGGAAGACCAGTGCCCCAATCGTGACGAAACCATCCAGGGGACCATCTGACGGTCTTACTAGACCACTGAGTGGACTAGGTGTAACGTACGGACCGTCCTTCACCCAGCGGAGCAGGAGACCGACACCCGTGAGTCCAGCGAACAAGCCCGCAGACGAGCCGGCGGCCGACGGCCAGGGCGTGCGCAGCGTGCAGCGGGCTTTGGACATCCTGTCGCTGCTGAGCGAGGAGCGCCCGGTGGTGACGATCCGCGAGATCGCCGCCGAGACCGGATTGGCCAAGACCACCGTCATCCGGCTCGTCCAGACGCTGGAGAACCTGGGGCTGCTCTGGGCCGGGACCAACGGCTACCTGCCCGGACCGGGCCTGTGGCGCTGGGCCCACCTGGCGCGCAGCAGCTGGGAACTGCCGCCCGAGACCCGCCAGGCGATGCGCGACCTGGGCGCGCGCCGCCGCGAGACCGTCAACCTCTACATGCTGCGCGACATCTACCGGGTCTGCGTGGCCCAGCAGGAGAGCCCGCAGCCGCTGCGCCACGTCGTGCACATCGGCGACGAACTGCCGCTGTGGGCCGGCGCGGCGTCCAAGGTGCTCCTGCGCGACGCGCCCGACAGCCTCCTCTCCAGGATCGCCATCAGCTCGCCGTACGGCGAGGGACATGTCAAGCGACTGCGGGAGTGGATCGACGAGGCACACCATCAGGGCTGGGCGGAGAGCCACGGCGAACGCGAGGACGGGCTTTCGGCCGTCGCCGTCCCCCTGCTCGGCCGCTCGGGCACGGTCGTCGCGGCGCTGTCGCTCAGCGGGCCCACCGTCCGCTTCACCGACGACAAGGTCGAGTTGTTCGCCAAAGATCTGCGGCAGGTCTCCCGGGAAATCTCCGAGCGCGGGTTCGACCACCCCCTCATCCCCACCCACTGACCGGCGCTGCCCGTTCCCCTTGGGGGGCTGCCGTTCCCTTCGGAACACATGCCGCCGCTCCCGACCCGCGACGGAAGGAACACGCCCATGCCGACGCGCCCTCTCGATGGCGTCCGGGTCCTCGACCTGACCAACGTGCTCGCCGGTCCCTATTGCAGCTACCAGCTGATGCTCCTCGGCGCCGAGGTCATCAAGATCGAGGTGCCTGGCCAGGGCGATCTGGCCCGGAGGCTGGGCCCCGATCCGGAGCTCAACCATGCCGGGCTCGGCGCCTCGTTCCTCGCCCAGAACGCGGGCAAGAAGTCCGTCGAGATCGACCTCAAGGACGCCGCAGGCCGCACCGCCTTCGAGGACATGGTCCGCGACGCCGACGTGCTGCTGGAGAACTTCCGTGCCGGCGTGCTCGACCGGCTGGAGTTCGGCTGGCCCCGCCTCCGCTCACTCAACCCGCGCCTGATCTACTGCGCGATCTCCGGCTTCGGCCAGGACGGTCCCATGAGTCAGGCCCCCGCGTACGACCAGATCATCCAGGGCCTGTCGGGGATGATGAGCGTCACGGGCACCGCGGAGACCGCGCCCCTCCGGGTCGGCTTCCCCGTCTGCGACACGATCGGCGGCCTCACCGCCGCACTCCACGTCTGCGCCGCGCTGACAGCACGCGGCCGGACCGGCGAGGGCGTCTTCCTCGATGTGTCGATGCTGGAGTCGGCGATCTCCGCCATGGGCTGGGCCGTCTCCAACTACCTGGTGAGCGGCGTCGCCCCCGAACCCATGGGAACGCAGAACGCCACCGCCGCCCCTTCCGGCACCTTCGAGGCCGCCGACGGCCCGCTCAACATCGCCGCCAACCGGCAACAGCAGTTCGAGACGCTGTGCGGCATCGTCGGACGGCCCGACCTCCGCACCGATCCCCGCTTCATCGACCGCGAACAGCGCAAGCTCCACCGCGGCGAACTCAACGACGAGCTGAACGCCGCCCTGCGCCTGCGTCCGGCGAGCGAATGGGAGGAGGTCCTCAGCCGCGCCGGAGTCCCCGCGGCCCGCGTGGTCACCGTCCCCCAGGCCGTCGAGCTCGACCAGCTCCACCATCGCCGCTTCTTCACCGACCTGCCCTTCCCGGACGGCTCCGGCCGGACACTGCGCGTCGCGGGCAGCGGAGTCCTCCACAACGGGGAACCGCTCACCCCCACGGCACCGCCGCCCTTGCTCGGCCAGCAGAACGACCTCCGCGCCTTCGCCACCGAGCGCTCATGAACGAGATCGACCCGACCGGCCAGGTCGCCGCCTGGTGGGCGACCGCCGTCTCCCGCATGGAACCCGGCGTCATCGAACTGCGCGGCCGTCCCGTCCAGGACCTCATCGGCACGACCAGCCTCACCTCCATGATCTGGCTGATGCTCCGCGGCGAGCCCCCCTCGCCCGCCCAGTCCGCCCTCCTGGAGGCCGCGCTGGTCGCCGCCGTCGACCACGGCCCGCAAGCCCCCTCCATCGCCATCGCCCGCATGGCCGCGACCTGCGGCATCGGTCTCAACGGCGCCGTCGCCAGTGCCGTCAACACCCTCGGCGACCACCACGGCGGAGCCGGGGAGCAGTGCGTCGAACTCCTGGACCAGATCCTCGAACGCGAGGCGGCCGGCCTCGACCTCGATTCGGCCACGGAGCAGGTGGTCTCGGAATGGCCCCGCTACCTGCCCGGCTTCGGCCACCGCTTCCACCCCCGCGATCCGAGACGCGACCCGCTCCTGACTCTGGTCGCCCAAGCCGCCCGCGATGGCGTGGTGCCCGGGGACCACCTGCGCGCCGGGCTCGCCGTCGAAGAACACCTCGCAACAGGACGCGCCAAGCCGATCCCCATGAACATCGACGGCTGCACCGCCATCATCTATGCCGAGCTCGGCTTCCCGGCCCCCCTCGCCCGCGGCCTGTTCGTCCTCAGCCGCAGCATCGGCATCCTGGCCCACGCCTGGGAAGAGACCACCCAGGGACGCCGCAACAAGGGACCCATCCCCCGCTCAATCCTCCCCGCCACCGTTGCTGATCCTGTGGTTGGGTGTCAGCAATCCGGGCGTTTCGGCCCGGATGGTCCGTGACGTCACCAGAGTGTGAGGGCTCTGGGCTGTCGACGGTCTCTCGCTTCTGGCCCCTTGCGGGGTGTTGCGCCACCTGCCCGCCCCGTCCCGGCCGCAAGGCCGGGACGGGTGGTGCGGGTCTTCTGGTCGGCTCCACGAGGTTTCGACGCTTGCGCGTCCCGGTCTCCGGCCACTCCGGTACCGGTCATACGCTCGACCGCTTTGCCGCCGGTTGTGACGGCAGCGAGGGCGGCCAGGTTGCGTGCGGCGTTGGCGTCCCGGTCAGTAACCAGGCCGCAATGCTCGCATTCGAACACCCGGATGTGCAGCGGCAGCTTGGCTTTCACCGCGCTGCACTCCGAGCAGGTCTTGGACGAGGGAAACCACCGGTCGGCGACGTGCAGGATGCCACCACCCCAGCCGGCCTTGTAACCGAGTTGGCGGCGGATCTCTGCGAACCCCGCGTCAGCGATCCGCCTGGAGACGCGCCGGTTGCGCAGCATCCCGGCGACGTTCAGGTCCTCCACCACCACATGCCCGTACTCGGCTGCTAGGGCGGTGGTGACCTTGTGGATGCCGTCCTGGCGGAGGTTAGCGACGCGATGGTGGATCCGGTTGCGTGCTTGGTTGGCCTTCTCCCACCGTTTGGACGGCTCCCGTCCCGTCCGCCGGTCGGGGCCCTGCCTGCGTGACACCGTGCGGCAGGCGCGCCGCAACCGGTGCAGGGCGGCGTCCAGGTGCCGGGGGTTGTCGATGAAACGGATCTGGCCGGTGGAGTCGGCGACCACGGCCAGGTGCTTGATGCCCAGGTCGACGCCGACCGCCACGTCCGGGCGCGCCGGGACACCGGTGGCGCGTTCGATCTCGACCTGGAAGGCCACCAACCAGCGGCCCCGCTCGTGGCCGACCGTGGCCGACAGGATCCGGGCGGTGCCGGCGGCGATCCGGCGCTCCAGCTTGCGGGTCGACTCGTGGGTGCGGATCGTCCCCAGCCGGGGCAACGTCACATGCCGCCGGTCGGGCTCAACGCGGATGGTGCCGGTGGTGAACCGGCACGACAGGCGTGCCCTGCGCTTGGACTTGCGGCGCGGCTTGCCCACCCTCGGGCCCTTGCGCCTGCCCGACTTGGATGCCGAGTAGTTGTCGAACGCGGCCGCTGCGGTCGCCAGCCCGGTGTTGTAGGCCTCCTTGGAGTTCTGATCCCACCAGTACGCGAAACGCGGGTCGGTGTGCTTGATCCGGTTGAACTCCTTACGCAGCGCCGGCAACGACCACGGCCGCCACTGCGTCAGCTCAGCCTCACCGATGCCGTACGACGCCTCGGCGCTGCGCTGTGACCACGACGCCCGCACCCACGACACCGCCCAGTTGAACGCCATCCGCGCCGCACCACAATGCGACCTGAGCGCGGCCTCCTGCCCGGCGTTGGGATCCAGGCAGAACTTGTACGCCTGCACCACGCAGCCGGGCCGCGGCTCGAACTTCCTCACACCACGAGAAGCTACCGAGCGTCACCGACAAAACTCATTCCGTACCAACATGGAGTGATCGACACCACAACGTGACCGGCGACAAAAGACCAAAGGTGCCCACAAATGACCAGAGAATCTGCGCTCCGCGCCCGGCAGCTAATTGGTGGAAGATCGTTTGTCGCGCCGTGACAGACTCAGGCTGGCTCAGGAAGGGTCAGGCCGACTCGAGAAGGCTGCAGCCGTTCGCGGACAGGAAGCCGTTCCACACGAACGCTGTCCGGCAGCGGTGACTGCCCGCGGCCGAACCGCTCAGAACCCTGATGACAACATCGCTGTAACCTGCGCCATCGCAGCTGTTGGCGGAGATCTGATAGCCGTCGGCGGCAGGTGTACGGTCGCCGAAAAAGCAGTCGTAGGAGCCTGCTGCGTGGGCGGCGGGTGTGGACAGCAACGGTCCTGCGAGCGCGCCCGCAGCAACGGCGACGGCGAGTCGTCTATTGAGATGCATAGTGCAGCCCTAACAGCCTCGGGATTGGCCGACAAGGCCCTAATGACCCGGAGCACTCGGACCGGTCATCTCGGCGAGGCGGCCGGCGAGGAAGGCACTTTCGGCGTCATTGTCGGCCAGGGCGATGGCCTGCTCGTACGCTGCGGCGGCGTCGGTTTTCCGGCCCAATCGGCGCAACAAGTCGGCCTTGATCGCCGGTAGGTAGCGGTAGCTCGCGAGCCGCTGATCTCGTTCGAGGGCCTCGATCTCGGCCAGCCCGGCCGCCGGGCCGCTGACCATCGCGACCGCCACGGCCCGGTTGAGCGCGACCACCGGCGACGGCCAGGCTTTGAGGAGCTCGTCGTAGAGCACCAGGATCTGGTTCCAGTCCGTGTCGTCCCAGGTCGGCGCGGTGGCGTGCAGAGCCGCGATGGCGGCTTGCAGGGCGAAGCGGCCAGGATCGGGGCCTCGGAGTGCTCCCATGATCAGGTCGTGTGCCTCGGCGATGGCCTGCCGGTCCCAGGCTGAACGGTCTTGTTCCTCCAAGAGCAGCAGGCGGCCGTCCGGCGCGGTACGGGTGGCCCGGCGGGAGTGGGTGGCCAGCAGGAGCGCCAGCAACCCCCGGACCTCGCGTTCGTCCGGCAGCAGGTCGCGCAGCATGCGTGCCAGATCGAGCGCCTGCTCGGCAAGGTCGTTCCTGGTCAGGTCGGCTCCGGCAGGTGCGGTGTGGCCGGTGGTGAAGAGCAGGTGGATCGCGTTGAGCGCCGCGTTGAGCCGGTCGGGCAACTCGTACGGGGAGGGCATGCGGAACGGGATGCCCGCTATTGCGATCTTCTTCTTCGCCCTGGTGATCCGGGCCGCCATGGTCGGCTCGGAGACCAGGAACGCCTTGGCGATGTGCTGAGTCGTCACGCCGCAGACCAGCCGCAGCGTCAGCGCGACCTGAGCCTCGATGGCCAGCGCCGGGTGGCAGCACAGGAAGACCAATCGCAGCCGGTCGTCCGGAACCACTGGCCCGGCGGCCACCCGCTCCACCAGCAGATGCAGCTTCGACCGCAACGTTGTGGCCCTGCGCAGGGCGTCCAGTGCGTTGTGCCGGGCCGCGGTGGTCAGCCAGGCGCCCGGTCTGGCCGGTATGCCCTGGCGCGTCCAGGAGTCGAGCGCCTCGGCGTACGCGTCCTGGACACATTCCTCCGCCAGATCGAGGTCGCGCGTGACGCGCACCGTCGCGGCGAGCACTGAGGCCCATTCGCGACGGTGCGCGTCGGCGACGACCTGCCGGACCGAGGTCATTTCGTCAGCAGAGTCATTCCGTCGGCAGAGGTCACTCCGCCAGCAGCGGGCGTACCTCGACCGCGCCGTCCATGATCGGTAGCAGTTTGCCGATGGCGACCGCCTGTTCCAGGCCCGTGGTCTCCACCACGAAGAACCCGGCGATCACCTCCTTGCTCTCGATGAACGGGCCGTCGGTGACCAGGCCGTCCTTGTGGATCGTCCGCGTGGTCGCGCTGGGCTGCAGCGCCTGCTCGTGGACGACCCGCGCGCCCATGGCGGCGATCTGGTCTCCGACGCGCAGGTTGGCCTCCATGACGTCGGGCGGGATGTCGGCCACACCCCCGGGTGTTTCCTTCTCGTAGATCAAAATCGCGTACTGCGGCATGGCTTCGCCTGTCTGATCGTTTCCCGGCCTACCAGTTCCCGGTCTCCGGCCCCATCTCACCGTATTGGAGCTTGCCCGCCCGCTCATATCTGCAGACGATGACACCGGTGCTCGTCGTCGTGGTGCCGACCAGTTTGAGGGCGGCCGGGGCGGTGCCCTCCGCGAAGAGCCGCTTCCCGGAGCCGACCAGCACCGGGAACACCACCAGGTGGAATTCGTCGACGAGATCGTGCGCCATGAGCGTCTGGATCAGATCACCGCTGCCGTGGACCTGGATCTCGCCGCCCTCGCTCTGCTTGAGCCTGCCGACCGCTTCGGGGACGTCGCCGGTGAGCAGCGTCGAGTTCTGCCACGAAACGCTGTCCAGGGTCCGCGACGCGACGTACTTGCGCATGCCGTTCATCTTCGCGCCGATCGGATCGTCGGCCTCGGCCAGCGGCCAGGTGGAGGAGAAGATCTCGTAGGTCCTGCGCCCGAGCAGGAGCGCGTCCGCCCTGCTCGTCAGGTCGTGCATCAGCTGGATGAGCGCCTCGTCGAAGTACGGGACGCCCCAGCCGCTGTGCTCGAACGGGTTGCCCCACTGGTCCTCGGGTCCGCCCGGCGCCTGCAGGACGCCGTCCAGTGACACGAACATGGTCACCATCAGATTCCGCATGTTGTCTCCTTCGCTCGCAGGTATTGTCGGGCGCCGCTGAGGGCGCCCTCATCACCTACGGCGAACGAGCCCGTCCAGAATCGACAAACAATTCGCCTAAATGCAGGGCCGCCTGGAGACTGACGAAGGTCGGCAACGTTCGGGAGGTTCAATGGGGCAGCCGTACACCGGGACACCGCCGGGCTTCGGGCCGCCGGCTCCGCAGCGCAGGGCCGGACTGATCATCGGCCTGGCCGCAGTGGCGTTCGCCGTCCTTGTCGCCATGGTCGTCATCGTCACGATCATCGTGCTCGGCGACGATGACGAGGGAGGCGGCACCGGTGCCGTACAACTGCAGAAGCCGCTGCGCCTTCAGCTCGTCGCCAAATCCTCCCCTCCCCCGTGCCAGCCTGGAACGCAGGTCGACACCCAGGGCACCTGCTATCAGCTGGCCCCGACGATGATGGACGTCATCCGGGTGAAGGACATGCGTGCCGCACCGCCCGAACCGCAGCAGGGAGCCACCTCGTGGACCGTGAAGATCACGCTCACGGCGACGGACGCCCCCAAGTTCGCCGATCTCAGCCGGCAGGCCTATCAGGACTTCCAGCAGAAGGGCTCCACGGCGGGCCAGATCGCGATGATGGTGGACGGCCGGATCCAGTCCGCGCCGGCGGTCAACAACGGGCCGATCACCGGCGGCGAGCTCGTGATCACCGGGCCGTCCACCACGTTCAGCAAGCAGTACACGCAGGACCTGGTGCGGCGGCTGACAGGCAAGTCCGACTGAGCACGCAGCCGCCCCGCACCGGGCGCCTCAGCGCTTCAAGCCGTGCTCGATGGCCTGGATGATCCGGGGACGCAACTCGGCGGCGCTGATGATCGCGTCCACCGAGCCGACCTCGACCGCACGCTGGATGCTGTGCACGCGGTCGAACTCGGTGGCGACCTCGCCGAGCTTCTCCGCCCGGACCGACGACTGGACCTCGGCCAGCTGGGCGTTCAGGGTGGCTCGTTCGGCGCCGCTCGTGCCGGAGATCTTGGCCTGCAGCTCGGTGACCCGCGGGTCGGTCCTGGTGCGGTTGTTCACCTCACCGGAGAACACCACGGCCGCGGCCGGGGCACCGCCGAGCACCGAGGCGAACGAGCCCTCCAGCGCCAGCACGGTCATGTTCGGGTTCAGCGCCTTGGAGAACACCACGAACGCGCCGCCGTGGTAGCGGGAGATCACGCAGAACACGATCGGGCCGTCGAAGTTGACGATCGCCCGGCCGATCTCCGCGCCGTACTCAAGCTGGAGCTTGCGCATCGACTCCGGTGAGCCGTCGAACCCCGACAGGTTCGCCAGCACGACCAGTGGCCGGTTGCCGGACGCCGCGTTGATCGCCCGCGCGGTCTTCTTCGATGACTGCGGGAACAGCGTGCCCGCGGTGTAGGTGTCCGGGCCGTCGGTGGGCGGGAATCCGCGCCGGGGCACCGAGCGTGACTCGATGCCGATCAGGCAGACCGGCCAGCCGCCGATGTGCACGTCCTGCACCGCGGACGTCTCCGCGTCGGCCATCCCCGCCCAGCGCTCCAGCACCGGGTGGTCCTGGTCGGACAGGGCGCGCATCACCGTGCGGATGTCGAACGGCTTCTTGCGGTCCGGGTTGTGCTCCGCGGAGAAGATCTGGCCGACGGTGGTGAAGTCGCTGCCGACGATCGCGTGCGGGAAGCCGGAGACGTCGCGGTCGACCGGGTCGGCGGTGCTCGCCTTCCGCGGCGCGGTCTCGCCGGGCACGACGTAGGTGTGGTCGTAGTGCGCCATCAGCACGTCGCGGGCGGCCGGCAGGTTCTGCGCCCAGTACTGTGCCTGGCCGTTCGGCCCCATGACGCGGTCGTAGCCGCCGATGCCGTAGTTGTCCTCGGCCGACACACCGCCGGAGAAGTCGAGCGACTGCTTGCCGGTGAGCACCATCGCCGAGTCCGGCGTCATCACCAGGATGCCCTTGGTGTGCATGAGCATCGTCGCCTCGGCGTTCCAGTACGGCTGGGCGCCGACGTTGATCCCCGCGACCACGATGTTGATCTCGCCGCCGTCCTGGGTGAACGTGACGATCCGCTTGAGCGCGGCCGCGACCCAGTCCATGTTCTCGGTGCCGGAGTTCATCGAGATCCGGGCGCCCGCCGACAGGGCGAACCATTCGAGGGGGACGCGCATCCGTTCGGCGAGGTCGAGCGCGGCGATCACCCGTGCGCACTCCGGCTCGGACAACGCGCCCAGCGCCTTGGTCGGGTCGCCGAGCAGCACCACGCGGGTGACGCCTTCGGGATGCCGCTCGGTCGGCGTCGTGACGACACCCGCCACGATCGCCGCGGAGTTCTTCCCCTTCGGCCGGTCGACCGGCACGAGCACGCCGCGGTCGTCGAGGTCGTGCTCGACGAAGCCGCCGTCGGGCCCGGCGAGCAGGCCGGTCAGCTCGTACGGGTAGACGTTCCCGCGCCGGGCCGCGCGCAGCACCTTCTGGCGGTAGTCGTCGAGCGGCCGCACCGGCTCGGTCGACGGGCCGGCGACGTGCAGGCGCGGGCCGTGGCCGGGCGCCTGGGTGATCCGCACGGCGATCTCGGTCAGCGCCCCGGCGGGGGTGCGCCGGCGGGCCACGAACTGGACCTCCTCCAGCCCGGCGCCGGCGATGGTCGGCAGCAGCCGCTGGACCAGCGCCTTGAGCTCGTCGACGGTGAGGTCGGTCGGCGGCCAGACGTACAACAGGATCCGGTTGGTGTCGAACCGCTTGTTCTGCGGCCGCTGCGCCTGGATGGTGCGGATGGCGTCCAGGCACGCGGTGAACACGTCCTCCGCCACGGGCAGCGCGAGCAACCTGCCGTCGGCGTCACGCAGCGGCGTCAGGTCGCGGACCTGGCCCAGCGCGACGAGCCGCTCGTCGGCGGGGTTGCTCTTCGCAACGGCCTTGAACAGGTAGATCTCCTCGTCCGCGGACGGCAGCCGCGTGAGGTCGAACTCGCGCAGCCGCTGCAACTGCAGGCGCAGGGCGATCTGCGGGTGCAGGCCGCGGATCAGCCTGTCCTCGACGAAGCCGGGGCCGTCGCCGTCGGGCCGGAAGGTGAAGTGGTGGTGCATCACGGCGCCGCTGGCGGCGGTGACGGTGGTGGTGATCCGGCGGATGCCCGCGGGCTGCGGATGCTCGGCGAGGAGCTCTCCGAGCCGCACCGCGATCGCGTCGGCGTCCGGCTGGTCCTCCCAGGCGACGTAAAGGTCGGCGACCAGCCCGCGCTCGGGGACGTCGGCGGCGAACGTGCCGATGGCGCCGATGGCGGCAGGCAGGGCGGCGATGTCGACGGCGGTGGTGACGACGCGTGCCACGCCGCTCGATCCGGTGTGCTCTGCGGTGACGAACTGACAGCCCGAGATCTCCCGCGCGGTGACCTCGGACAGCCAGCGGTTGCCGTAATAGCGGCGGGTCAGCACTTCCAGCAGCGGCGCGTGGTCGCGTCCAAGTCGGCCGATCCGCTGGCCGATGAGCCGGACCAGCGGCTCAGAGCTGGCCACCATGGCCTGGATCCGCTCGGCGCGATCCGGGGCTCCGGGGTTGCGGTCCAGGTGGCGCAGCTCGTCGCGCACCGCGGAATAGACCTTGGCGCGGTTGCGGCGCATCAGCGGCTGGGTGAACCAGCGGAACACCACACCGCGGGCGAGGTCGGACACCGCGGGGAACCGCACCTGCGTGGCCTCGACCAGGTGCTCAAGGGTGAGCCCGGCGCGCTCGCCGAGCGACTCGAGCGGCGGCGGGCCGGCCAGCCACTGGCGCAGCAACTCCGACACGACCGCGACGCCGGTGCTCATGTGCTGCTGGGCCAGGAAGATCCGGAAGACCGCGTTCTCCAGCTCCGGCGTGCGGTCGAGGTCGGCGACGCCGTAATGGCCGAGGACCTCGGTGAGTTTGGCCTGGAAGCCTTCGGTGACTCCGGCGCGTTCGACGTCAAGGCTCTGCAGGTAGCTGTGGAAGAACTCGCGCGGGCTGTGCACCGGGCTGGCCGGCTCGACGTCGAGCTCGCCGCCCGGCTTGTTGTGGCTCAGCTCGGACAGGTCGGCGAACACGGTGAGCAGGTCCAGCTCGCCCTCGATCGGGCCCCCGCCCAGCTCGGCGCGGGCGATCAGGTAGTCCAGCAACACCCGCTTCTCATCCTGCGGGTCGCCGTCGAAGCCGAGCAGCAGGCTGCGCAGGTCCTGCAGGCCGCGTTCGACACGTTCGGCCGCGGACACGGCCACCGGCTCCGCGGGCAGGTCGACCTCGACGGTCTCGGCGGCCGACTCGGCCTCGCCGGCGTCCTCGTCGGCGAGAGGCTCAAGCCGCATCAGAGGGGCACCGGTCTCGACCTGGCTGCCCACCGACACCGGGCACTCGCGGACGCGGGCGCGGAACGGCGCGCGCAGCACCGTCTCCATCTTCATGCTCTCCAGCACCAGGATCGGAGCGCCCGACTCGACCTCGTCACCGGCCGACAACGGCGTCGCGACCACCAGCGCGGGCGCGGGTGAACGGACGACACCGCCCTCGTCGCGGCTGATCCGGTGCGTGACGCCGTCGACCTCGACCATGTGGATCGGCCCGTGCGTGGCCGATACCAGCCGGAACCTGCGTCCGTTGACCACGATCTGGCCGCTGTGGGCGTCGAACCGTTCCACCTCGACGTCCGCCGGGTGCATGTCACCGCCGCCGGAGACGCCGACGCGGAACCGGCTGGGCCCCACCCGGGCCACGCTCACGCGGTAGCCGACGCCGCGGAGCTTGAGGTCCAGCGGACGGCCCGGGTCGTGCTGGACCTGCGGGCGCCCGCCGTGCGCGGTGGACAGCAGCCGCTGCCGGCTGACCGCCTCCTCGTCCTGGTACGCCTCGATCGCGGCCGCGGCCAGGGCGATCGCGGAGTGCCGGTGCGCGACCAGGCGGCCCTCGGCGCGCACGCGGTCGATCCAGCCGGTGTCGGCGCTCGCGTCGATCACCTCGGGCTGGTCGAGCAGGTCGAGCACGAAGCTCTTGTTGGTGGCGCCGCCCTCGATGATGACCGTGGTCTGGGCCATCGCGCGGCGCAGCCGGCCCAGGGCCTGCTCGCGGTCACGGCCATAGGCGATGACCTTCGCGATCATCGAGTCGAAGTCGGCCGGGATGGTGTCGCCCTCGCTGACGCCGGTGTCGACGCGGATGCCAGGTCCGGCGGGCAGCACCAGTCGTGTGATGCGGCCCGGGGCCGGCGCGAAGTCGCGGTCGGGATCCTCGGCGTTGAGCCTGGCCTCGATGGCGTGCCCGGCCTCTTGCGGCTGGGGCCCTTCGAGTTTCCCGCCGTTCGCCACATGCAGTTGCAGCCGGACCAGGTCGGTGCCGGTGGTGATCTCGGTGATGGGGTGCTCGACCTGCAGCCGAGTGTTGACTTCGAGGAACGCGAAGAGCTTCTGGCCGGGATGGTAGAGAAACTCAACGGTGCAGGCGCCGCGATAGCCGACGGCCACGGCGAGCCGCTCGGCCGAGGCCTTCAGCTCGGCGGTCTGGTCCTCCCCCAGGACCGGCGAGGCGGACTCCTCGATGATCTTCTGGTTGCGCCGCTGCACCGAGCAGTCCCGGACGCCCAGCGCCCACGCGGTGCCCTGCCCGTCGGCGATGACCTGGACCTCGACGTGCCGGGCGCCGGTGACCAGGCGCTCCAGGAAGACCACGCCGGAGCCGAACGCGCGCAGCGCCTCCTGGCTCGTGCGCTCGTAGGCGTCGGTCAGGTCCTCCTTCGAGGCGACCATGCGGATGCCGCGCCCGCCGCCGCCCGCGGTCGCCTTGAGCATCAGCGGGTAGCCGATCTCGTCGCCGGCGCGCAGCGCGTCCTCGAGAGTGGCGACCTCACCCCGGCTCCACGGCGCGACCGGGACGCCGACCTCCTCGGCGATCAGCTTCGCGCCGATCTTGTCACCGAGCTTGCGCATCGCGTCCGCGCTCGGCCCCACGAAGGTGATGCCGATCTTCTCGCACAGCTCGGCGAACGCCGGGTCCTCGGCGACGAAGCCCCAGCCGACCCATGCGGCGTCGGCCCCGGTCTCCGTCAGCGCCCGCTCGAGCACGGCGTGGTCAAGGTAGGGGCGGGCCGAGGCGGGGCCCAGCGAATAGGCGACGTCCGCCTCACGGACGAAGGTCGCGTTGCGGTCGGCGTCAGTGTAGAGAGCGACCGTCTCGATCCGCGTCCCGGTCTCCGCCGAAAGATCCCGGACGGCGTGGATGAGCCGCATCGCGGCCTCTCCACGGTTGACGATGGCGACACGACTGAACACCGGTTGAGCCTCCCGACTACCCACGCGCATAAGGCGACGTCCGTCCCTGGAGCGCCGCCCAGCACCTTGATCTACACCTTGCTCGGTTACCGCCGGGTATACCAATGTCCCGCGTCTCGCAGAGTTCGGCTCCTGCGTTGTGGGGACCCTACAAAAGGCGCTTCAGCCACACTCTGCGCGAGGAGCACTCGCTCTTCGTATCTCTCTGTTCTTCGCGGTTCCTTTTCCGGCTTCACCGGTCTCTTCAACGGGAGGGATCTCCTCCCTCCCGTTTGCGGACCAGAGGAAAAGGACCCGAATCAATGAAGATGAGTCTCTACCTGCCCACGGGCCTGGGGCACGAGTTCGCTGGAGTCGCCGACCCGGTCGAGGCGTTCGAGACGATCGTCGAGCTGGCCCGGGTGGCGGACGAAAGCGGATACGAGGCCGTGTGGGCGCCCGACCATTTCGTGACCCTGCCGCCGGCGCCGTCTCCGATCTTCGAGGTCTGGACGACGCTGGCCGCCCTGGCGCGCGAGACCCGCCGGATTCGGATCGGCCAGATGGTCACCGGGGTCAGCTACCGGAATCCCGCCCTCCAGGCGAAGATGGCCTCCACCCTCGACGTGCTGTCGCAGGGGCGGTTCACGTTCGGCATCGGCGCCGGGTGGTACGAGGCCGAGTACGTCGCGTACGGCTATGAATTCCCCGGCGTGCCTGAGCGGCTGGGCCGGCTGCGTGAGGCGGCGCAGATCATCCGGTCGATGTGGACCCAGCCGGAGACGACGTTCGAGGGCAAGTACTACCAGGTCCGGGGCGCCATCAACGAGCCGAAGGGCGTGCAGGCCCCGCACGTTCCGATGATGATCGCCGGCAGCGGGGAGAAGGTCACGCTGAAGACGGTGGCGGAGTTCGGTGACGCCTGCAACATCCAGACCTCACCGGAGGAGTTCAAGCGCAAGGACGCCATCCTGCGCAGTCACTGCGAGGCCGTCGGCCGGCCCCACGAGGAGATCACCCGTACGTCCACGGCGTACTGCATCATCGGTGACTCCGACGAGGAGGCCCGAGCCGAGGTGCCGCCGTGGGCGCCGCAGGTGTTCCCCGGGGACGTGGGGTCGTACGGCCTGATCGGCACCGTCGACACCATCCGCAAGCGGCTGGCGGCGTACGAGGACGCGGGGGTCCAGGAGCTGCTGGTCAGCTTCCACGACGGCCTCGATCCCAACACGGTGCGCCGGTTCGCCTCCGAGTTCCTCTACCCGGCGGCCGGCGGCGGCCACGAGTTCCGCCGGTGACCGGCGTGCGCACGTTGAAGCTGGGCTACAAGGCCTCCAGCGAGCAGTTCGGCCCCGAGGAACTCGTCGGGTACGGCGTGATGGCGGAACGGCACGGATTCGACTCCGTCTTCTTGTCGGATCATCTCCAGCCTTGGCGGCACGACGGCGGGCACGCACCGGCGGTGCTTCCGATGCTGGGCGCTCTGGGCGCGCGCACCGAGCGGATCGTCATCGGGACGTCCGTGCTCACGCCGACGTTCCGTTATCACCCGGCTGTCATCGCCCAGGCCTTCGCCACGCTCGGCAGCCTGTTCCCTGGACGCGTCGTTCTGGGCCTCGGAAGCGGGGAGGCGATGAACGAGGCGCCCCTGGGCATCGTCTGGCCGAACGGGAAGGAACGGTTCGCCCGCCTGCGCGAGGCCGTGGAGCTGATCCGCGCTCTGTGGCGGGACGAGCGCGTGACCTTCGAGGGTGAGCACTACCGGACGGTGAACGCGACGATCTACGACCGGCCGGAGAAGGAGGTACCGATCTGGATCGCCGCGTCCGGGCCGGCGGCGACCCGCTACGCCGGGCGCACCGGGGACGGCTGGATCACCACGTCCGGCAAGGACCCGGCGCTCTACACCGGCACCCTGCTGCCCGCGGTCGCCGCCGGCGCGGAGAACGCGGGCCGGTCGACGCGGGACCTGGAGAAGATGATCGAGGTGAAGGTGTCCTTCGACCCCAATCGGGCCAGGGCGCTGCAGGCCACCCGGTTCTGGGGAGCGCTCGGGCTCGACGCCGAGCAGAAGGCGGGGATCGAGGACCCGGTCGAGATGCAGCGGCTCGCCGACCGGCTGCCGCTGGAGGACGCCGCCCGGCGGTTCATCGTCTCCACGGACCCGGACGAGCACGTCGAACGGATCAGGTCGTACGTGGATCTCGGCTTCGACCACTTGGTCTTTCACTCGCCGGGGCCCGACCAGGCCCAGTTCTTCGAGCTGTACGGGCGGGAGATCCTGCCCAGGCTGCGGGAGGACTTCCAGGACGCCTGAGGCGGCGATGATCCCGGAGAGGCGGCGGTCCAGGAGACTCGTGTGCGGCGGAGCGATGCTTTTCGCCCTTCCCAGGGGTCTCTACACGTGAGAACCGCAACGACTGGGGCAGGGGCGCGCATGGGCAGAGACGAGGAGTTCGCCGGTCTGGTGGAGCCGTTCCGCCGTGAGCTTCTGGCGCACTGTTATCGCATGATGGGGACCCTGGACGAGGCCGAGGACCTCGTCCAGGAGACCTTCCTGCGGGCCTGGCGGGGCTATGCCTCGTTCGAGGGACGCTCCTCGCTGCGCGTCTGGCTCTACAAGATCGCCACCAATGCGTGCCTGAACGCGCGGGAGCGGCGCAGCCGGCGACCGCTGCCCTCCGGGCTCGGCCCGCCCAGCGAGGAACCCGACCTCCCGCCGAAGGCGGCCGATGGCGAGATCGTGTGGCTGCAGCCGATCCCGGACGCGATGGTCACCTCCGGCCCAGGCGACCCGGCCGCCATCGTCACCGCGAGGGAACGGCTCCGGCTCACGCTCATCGCCAGCCTGCAGCACCTGACACCGCGGCAGCGAGCGGTCTACATCCTCCGGGAGGTGCTGGACTTCTCGGCCGCCGAGGTGGCCGGGATGCTGGGCATCACCGTGGTGGCGGGCAAGAGCCTCCTCCAGCGTGCCCGCTCCGGTATGGAGCAGGTGTCCACCGTGCTGGACGACGCCAAGGAGCCGACCGAGCCGACGGCCCGCGCTTTGCTTGAGAGGTACATGGCCGCCTTTGAGAACTCCGACCTGGACGCCCTGGAGCGCGCGCTTCGCAAGGACGCGGCGTTGGAGATGGTCGGCTCCACGACCTGGTTTTCCGGCGTGGAGACCTGCCTGCGCTACATCGGGCACGTCATGGAGGCCCCTGGCACCTGGCGGATGCTCCCCACGGCGGCGAACGGGCAGCCTGCCGCAGCCGTGTACAAGCGCGGGGAGGACGGCGGCTATCACGCCCTCGGCGTCGCCGTTCTCGCCGTGGCGTCCGATGGCATCACCGGCATCGTCCTGTTCAGCGAGCCTGCTCTACTCCCCCGGTTCGGGATGCCACCCAGCCTGGACGCGGCATGAGTCAGGCCGTCGATTCAGTGGCCGGTGTGGTCCGTCTCATGCCGCCGAGCCGAGAGGCAGATCCTCCATGCGGCCACCCGCCGCCACGACGGTGTGGTCGGGGCCGATTAGGAAGACGGCCGGGGACCAGGAGTTCCGGAACGCCCCTGCCACCGGTCCGTCGTGGTCCTCGACGACCACCCTGGCGACCGGTGTCAGCGCGGCGACCAGTTCTTCGTCGCCGTCCCCTCCGATGACCGCGAGGACGTTGTCGCGCCCCATCTTCTCGGCGCGTTCGGCGAAGTGCGGCAGCAACGCGTGGCAGGGCTCACAGCCCGCGGAGAAGAAACCGACCAGACCGGTGAGGCTCGCGGCGGAGACCTGCTCGCCGGCGGTGGTCGTGGCGGTGAACGCGGCGGGGCGTGATCCCGGTTTGAGCGCGACCGGGAGGCTCGGGCTGAGGCTGCGCCCTTCTCCCTGCTCGCGCAGTCGGCGGATGACGGCGAGTGTAAGCGTCAGGTTGAGGACGCAGAGGACACCGACGAGGACGACGGCGGCGGTCAAGTAGGCCATCAGCAGCTCCCTGCGGGCGAAAAGGGGACGGACGGCGGCCTCGGATCACCGCCGCCCGTCATGGGTCCGTCAGTGTGGTGACGATCATGGAAACCGGCCGGGTTTCGGCACAAGAGTCAAGATCGACTTAATAGCAAAATGATCAAGAAGTCCAGGTCGGCGACTCACGGCCAGACCGCAGACCACCGCCCCGCGAACCGAAATGATCTTGACAGCCGCCACAACCGGTAGGTTGGACGATCTTGTCAGGTGAAGAAGGTCTTGGCTTGTCCGGCCACGAGATCGGGGCGTTCGTCGGCGATGAAGTGGCCGCACTCGGGGACCAGCACGATGTCGAGGTCGTCCGCGTACGGCTCGTAGCCACCGAGCACCTTGTGGCTGAGGTAGGCGTCGCGAGTGCCGAACACCAAGCGTGTGGGCACGGTGAGCCGTCGCCGCTTGTAACGGCCGCGCACGACCGGGACGAACTCGTGAAGGGTGAACGTCCGGTACAGCCTCACACCCGCGCGGGCGCGGGCGGGTTCTGCGAAGGACCCAGTGAAAGAGTCAAGTGTCGCGCGGTCCCAGACAGTGTGGTCGTGAACGCCCAAGCGCAAGAGCAGGCGGGTGAAGCGGCCGGTGCGCAGGCCCAGATAACCAAGGCCGGGGGCCATGATGACCTGCTGGTACCAGAAGCGCCACAGATGCGGCAGGGCGATGAGAAACCGCGGCCAGGGATGCACGACGTTCAGTGCCAGGAAGCGCTCGAACCGCTCAGGCGCCGACAGGCACAGCATGAAACCGATCCAGCCGCCCCAGTCGTGCCCGATCAGCTTGACCCGTCCCAGGCCGAGCTCGTCCATGACCGCGAGCACGTCGCCGGCCATCTCCTCCTTGGCGTAGCCGCGTTCCGGGGCGTCCGACCAGCCATGACCGCGCAGATCGATGGCGATGACCCGGTGATCGGCGGCGAGCACCGGGATGAGGTGGCGCCACTCGTACCAGTGCTGCGGGAAACCGTGAAGCAGGACGACCACATCGCCTCCCGCGCCCGCCTCAGCGACATGGAACGTCATGCCGCGGGCGCCGACCCGGCGGTGGCTGACACCTTCGACCTCGGGCATGGGACGTTCCATGGCTCAGCCTTTCGCGCGCGAGACGGCTCATCGTGCCGCCGGCGGTGATCGCCTGGAATCGAGATCCACTGTAACGGCCAAGACGTCGGGGCTCTCGCCGTGTGCACCTGCCAGACGTGACGGCAGCCACCAGGTGGTCCTGCCATTCGTCTCCCACTGCCCTGATGCCGCGACTTTCCGGTTGATCGACTCATCGGATGAATGCTGCGTATTGACGGGCCATCTCCTCGCGTTTAGCGTCACGGTCGATGAATACATAGGATGTATTTCGCGTCGGGAGTGAGAGTCCCATGCCATCAGGACATTGGCGCCGCCGGCTCGCCGCGTTCGTCTCCACGCTCGTCCTCGCCGTGACCGCGCTCGGCGTGGTCTCCCCTCCGACCGCGCACGCCGAGCTCTACCACCCGCGCCAGCACTGGCTGCGCGCCTCCCTCGGCGGCCTGTTCCTGCACTGGGGGATGCGCACCGCGCCCGGCTACACCGACTGCGCCGCGTGGGAGAAGGCCGTCACCGACGGAGGGTGGACCGCCGACTACTGGGTGAACGAGGCCCGCAAGCTCAACGTGCAGTATCTGGTGCTGGCCTCGTTCCACAGCCGTCTCGGGTACGCCCGTGCCTGGCCGTCGAAGGTACCCGGCACGTGCAGCACCAAGCGCGACTTCCTCGGTGAGCTCATCGCGGCCGCCAAGGCCAAGGGCCTCAAGACCATCCTCTACATGACCGACGACCCCAAGTGGTACTGGGAGGGCCTGCCCGAAGGGCAGAGCTGGATGGACTCGGCGGCGTACTCGGCCTACAAGGGCAAGCCGGTCGACCTGCACACCCGGCCGGGCTTCGGGGAGTTCAGCTACGACAACTTCATCGAGGTGATGGGGGCCTACCCGGACCTGGCGGGCTTCTGGATCGACAACGACAACGAGTACTGGGAGGAGCACGGCCTCTACGAGCGCATCCGTGCCGAGCGCCCGTCCTGGACGTTGAGCAACAACAACGAGGACACGCCGATCATGGACATGGTCAGCCATGAGCAGAAGGTCGGCATGACCCCGCCGTACGACTATCCGCAGGCGGTGCTGACCCCCATGCCGCGGCTCACGGAGGGCGAGTGGAAGCTGCCCACCCGCGGCGCCTGGTGGTACGACGGCACCGACGCGGAGGTGGACTACCCGGTCACCATGGGCCGGATCTTCACCAACGCGGGCTCCTCGGTGAAGTCGCTGATGGCCGAGACCGCCATGGTCAACGGCCGGTTCCCGAGCAGGCAGGAGGCGTTCAACGACTTCGTCGCCGGCTACCTGCCGAAGGTGATGCACACGATCCGCGGCACCGAGGGCGGCGGGTACATGTACGGCGGCCTTCAGCCCGGCTTCTGGAACGACGGCGCGCACGGCGTCACCACGATCAGCAAGAGGAACCGCGACCTGCACTACGTCCACGTGCTGACCCGGCCGTCCACCGACCATGTCACCGTCCGCGACAACGGCTACAAGGTGCTGCGGGTCACCGACGCCCGCACCGGCCGCCGCATGGCGTTCACCCAGTCTGGCGGCTCGTTCACCATCCGGGGCGTCACCGCGTGGGACGCCTACGACACCGTCTTCCGCGTCGACACGTTCGGCCGCCACGGCCGTTACCCGAACGGCTGGGTCACCCCGTCGGCCTCCGCCTCGCTCACCGGTTTCCCGGCCGCCAACCTCACCGACGGCGACTACCTGACCTGGTGGGACAACGGACGGACGCTGCCGGTCTCGATCACGCTCAAGCTCAAGGCGCCGCTGCCGGTGAAGTACCTCGCGGTCAACCAGCGCGAGTGGTCCCCCACCTACAACCGCAACACCTTCGGCCGTCCCGAGGACTCCGCTCGCATCAAGGACTACCGGATCTACGCGAGTAAGGACGGGGTCAACTGGGGCGAGCCGGTCAAGAGCGGCACGCTCGAGAGCGCCCGCGGCGTCCGCTTCATCGATCTCGACATCCGCGGGGCCCGCTACGTGAAGCTGGAGGTGCTCGACACGTGGGCCAAGCCCGACGCGCCGAACTTCTACCAGAGGCTCGGCATCGACGAGCTGTGGCTGGGCACCCACTACGTCCGATGAGTCCGGGTCAGTTTGTCTTCGGTGTTTTCCGGAGGAGTTCAGAGGAGTTTGTCGAGGGTGATGGGGAGGTCGCGGACGCGCCTGCCGGTGGCGTTGCGGACCGCGTTCGCGACCGCCCCCGCCGCCCCGACGATGCCGAACTCCCCGATCCCGCGGGCGCCGAGCGGACTCAAGGCGGTATCGGGGTGGTCGAGGAAGCGCACGCCGATGTGCGGGATGTCGGCGTTCACCGGGACCAGGTAGTCGGCGAGGTTGGCGTTGGCGAACCGCCCGGTGGCCGGCTCGATCCTGGTGTCCTCCAGCAGTGCGTGGCCGATGCCCATGACGACCCCACCGATGATCTGGCTGCGGGCGGTGTCCGGGCTGACGATCCGGCCCGCGTCGGCCACGGTCAGCCAGCGGGAGATCCGGGGTTCGCCGGTCCACCGGTTGACCCGGACCTCGCAGAAATGCACGCCGAACGACCTGAACCCGCGGGTGCGGTCCTGGTTGCGCGGCGAGGTCGCGGTGGCCTCCACGCCGGGCACGTCGAGACGGCTGAGCAGGTCTCCGAAGGGCATGGTGAGGCTGCCGGCGACGAGCCGTCCGTTCTCGAATCGGGCCTCCTTCCCGTGGAACGGCGACCGCTCGTCCGTCACCGCCACCCGGACCATCTCGGTCTTGGCGGCGTCGGCGGCGAGCTGCACGGCCGGGCCGTTGGTCGAGGTGGACCCCGAACCACCGGCGTTGGCCGCGACCGGTGACGCCGAGTCGCCCAGCTCGGCCCGGACGCGGCGTACCGGGATTCCAAGGCTCCCGGCGGCGAGGAGCGCCCACACCGTGGACTGGCCGGTGCCCAGGTCGGCTCCCGTACCCGAGACGGTGGCGGTGCCGTCGGCCGCCAGCC
This sequence comes from Actinomadura sp. 6N118, assembly GCF_044326415.1. Taxonomy (NCBI): domain Bacteria; kingdom Bacillati; phylum Actinomycetota; class Actinomycetes; order Streptosporangiales; family Thermomonosporaceae; genus Actinomadura; species Actinomadura sp. 6N118. The sequence continues at coordinate 141,972 of NZ_JBIRAZ010000022.1, forward strand.
GCACCTTGACCGACGCCTGGCCACGGGAAGCGCCGTAGGTCGCCGTCGCGACGCCCAGGCCGACCCGCCAGTCGCCGTCGAGCACCGCCCCGGGCCGCGGGTCGCGCCGCGACCAGCCGAACTCTTCGGCGCCGAGCCGGTAACACTCGTCCAGATGCTTGCTCGACCAGGGCAGCTTGCTGCTGGGCACGACCGGCGAGTCGTTCCTGCGGCGCAGTTCGAGCGGATCAATGCCCAGCTTCTCGGCCAGTTCGTCCATGGCGCTCTCCAAGGCGAACGAGCCGTTGGCCTCCCCGGGCGCGCGCATGATCGTGGTGACCGGCACGTCGAGGGTCACGACCTTGCGGCCGGTGTGGAGGTTGGCCGAGCCGTAGAGCGACATCGTCAGGTTGGCCACGGACTCGAAGAAGTTGTTCGAGGCGGACTTGCTGGAGATGCCGTCGTGCTTCACCGCTGTCAGCACACCGTCCTCGGTCGCCCCGAGCGACACGGTCTGGGAGGACTCCGGCCGGTGCCCGACCACGGTGAACGTCTGCTCGCGGGTGAGGATCGTCTTCACCGGACGTCCCAGGGCACGCGCGGCGGCCGCCGTCAGCGGCGTGTGCGCCCACATCCCCCACTTGTTGCCGAAGCCTCCGCCGACGTGCGGGTTGATGACGTGGATCTTCGCGGCGTCGATGCCGAGGGTCTCTGAGAGACGGGCGACAGCGAGCATCGCCCCCTGGGTGGCTGTGTGGACGGTGAGGTGATCGCCGTTCCAGGACGCCGTCGTCGGATGCGGCTCCATGGCGGCATGGCTGTTGCATGGCGCGGTGTAGGTCGCGGTTATCCGTACCTCGCTCGCGGCCAGGGCCTCGTCGATGGAGCCGACCCCGGGCGCGAGCACGTCCGTGGTCGGCGAACCGGAGGGCGGCGGCGTCGCGCCCGGGATCCCGTCCTCGAACGAGGCCCGCACCGGCTCGGTGGCGTACTGCGTCTGGATCAGCGCGGCCGCGTCCCGCGCCTGTTCGAACGTCTCCGCGACCACCAAGCCGATCGCCTGGCCGTAGTAGCGGACGCCGGTGTCCTGCAACGGCGGGGTGAGCTCTGCGTTCTCCTCCTTGGCGTAGCGGAAGAGCTTGAGCGGATTGAACGGGGTGTAGACCGCCAGGACGCCGGGTGCTCTCTCGGCCGCGCCGGTGTCCATGGCGGTGATCGTGCCGCGCCCGATGGTGCTGGTGAGCAGGTAACCGTAGGCGAGACGCTCCACATGGTGGTCTCCGGCGTACGCCGCGGCGCCGGTCGCCTTAAGCTGCCCGTCCACTCTCATGACCGGCTCACCTCCGTTCTCATGACCGGCTCACCTCCATCAGGGCACGGACGACAGTGCGCCGTACGAGCGTCACCTTGAACGCGTTGTCCGCAAGCGGCCTGGCCCCCTCTGCTGCGGCCTCGGCCGCGGCGGCGAACGCCTGCTCGGTCGCGGGGCCGCCGCGCAACGCGGCCTCCACGCCGGGCAGCCGCCAGGGCACCGTGGCGACGCCGCCGACGGCCACCCGCGCGTCCCGGACCCGCCCTCCGCGCAGGTCGAGCGCGACGGCGGCGGAGGCGAGTGCGAACTCGTACGACCGCCGGTCCCTGACCTTGACGTAGGTGGAGCGCCGCGCCCAGCCCAAGCGCGGGATGACGACCTCGGCGATGAGCTCACCGGGCTTCAGGTCGTTCTCGATGTGCGGTGTGGTGCCAGGCGGGCGGTAGAAGTCGGCGAGCCGCACCGTTCGCCGTCCGGCCCGGCTCGCCAGCCGGATCGAGGCGTCCAGCGCGACCAGCGCCACCGCGAGATCACTTGGGTGGGTCGCGACGCAGCCGGAACTGGTGCCGAGGATCGCGTGCGCGCGGTTCTGGCCGGTCTGGGCGGGACACCCGCTGCCGGGCTCACGCCGGTTGCACGGCGTGGTCACGTCGCGGAAGTAGCCGCAGCGGGTCCGTTGCAGCAGGTTGCCGCCGATGGTGGCCATGTTGCGCAGCTGGGGCGAGGCGCTCTGCAGCAGCGCCCGCGACACGACCGGCGGTACGGCACGGTGCTGGGCGACGTCGGTCATCCGTTCCAGCGCGCCGATGCGCAGCCCGTCGTGGCCACCGCGGATGCCGCGCAACGGCAGGTCGTTGATGTCGATGACGTGCCGCGGCGTCAGCACGTCCAGCTTCAGCAGGTCGACCAGCGTGGTGCCGCCCGCCAGGAAAGCCGACCCGGGCCCGGCCAGCCGAAGCGCCTCGTCGGTACGGGCGGGGGCGGTGAAGTCGAACGCGTGCATCAGCGGGCCACCTTCTTGATGGCGTCAACGATGTTGGGGTACGCGCCGCAGCGGCAGATGTTGCCCGACATCGCCTCCCGGATGCCCTCGTCGGTCCGGGGACGGCCCTCACGCAGGAGGGCGGCGGCCGACATGACCTGGCCGGGTGTGCAGAAGCCGCACTGGAGGCCGTCGCAGTCGATGAACGCGCGCTGCACCGGATGCAGCCGATCGCCGTCGGACATCCCCTCGATGGTGGTGACCGTCCGGTCATGTGCGGCGGCGGCGAGCGTGAGGCACGCGAGGACGCGGCGGCCGTCCACGTGGACGGTGCAGGCCCCGCACTGGCCACGGTCGCAGCCCTTCTTGGTGCCGGTGAGCCGGAGCCGTTCGCGGAGCAGGTCGAGCAGGGTCACGCGCGGGTCGACGGTCAGCCTTGTTGTCTTCCCGTTCAGCCGGAGCACGACCGTGACCTCGCCAGGGGCCCGCGCCGCGCCCGCCGCGTGGGAGTCGGCGGGCGCGGCGGGGACGACCGGGGTGGCCGGAACGAGCATCGAGCCAGCCGAAGCGGCCGTGCGGCCGAAGAATCCGCGCCGCGACAGCGTCATGGTGGCCTCCTGCTGTCAGGGGTTGTTTGCGTGAGTGAGGGTTTCCCAGGCCAGGAAGTAGTTGGCACCTGCTGGTCGTTTGCTCTCGGTGTAGCGCTGGGTGGTCGGCATCTCAGCCCCGGCTCGGTTCCGGTAGTGGTTGAAGACGACCTCGGTGGTCGGCCCGAGACCGAGCTTGACCGAACCGCCGCACAGCCAGGACGGCACGGCCGTGCCCGTCTCGTACTTGGTGTGGAAGTAGAAGCCGTCGGTCAGGCGCTTCTGCACCTCGCCGTAGAGGTTCAGGCCCTGGTGATGGGCGGTCTCGGCGACGTGCGCGGCGGCTTCGAGACCCCACCCGGTGTGGCCGAAGTCGCGGCAGGTCTCCTGGGCGAGCCCGTCGGCGAACGTCGGCTGCCCCTGCCAGTAGGAGATGAGCGCGGAGCCGGTCTTCGGGCAGTTCGGCGGCGCCTTCGGCATCGCGCCGTCCGAGGTCTGGTAGACGTACGCCGGGACGCGGCCGCGCCAGATCCCGACCGCCTTGTCGAACGAGGTCCTGTCGTCGAGGAACACCGCGATCCCGGTCGCGGCGTCCATCATGATGAGCTCCCAGTTGCCGTTCGTGCAGCCGCGGCCGTTGACCACCTCGGGCAGGTAGACGGTCCGGAGCATGGTGGCGAAACGGCCTGCCTGCGCCCAGCCGCCGGTGTAGGTGTGCTTGATGAGCTCGCCGGCGCGGGCGAACGAGGCACCCGCCCAGCCCGTCTGCAACGGCGCGTTGTGCCCGGTGTGGTCGGTCAGCACCGCGGACCAGGCGTCCATGATCTGGATGGCCTTCTGCGCGTACCGGTCGTCGCGGGTGACGTACCAGATCAGCGCATGGGTGTACGCGGCAATGCCGTCCCCCCGTTCGTCCGTGCATCCGCGGTTGGGATTGGACGAGGGGCCGCATTCGACGACGGCCCTCGGCTTCGGCGTCCACGAGAGCGCCGCGTACGAGCTCGCGCGCATGGCGTCATAGGCGGCTTTCTGCGGCTGCGTCCCGGCCAGCGCGCGCTGGCGCATGACGTCGAGCTGGCCCCGGCTGACCAGGACCCCGGGGTGGGCGAAGGGGGCGGCGGCAGAAGGGGCGGCCTGCGCCCCGGGTGAGGACGGCGCGGCGGAGGCGGTCGTGGTCGGCTGCGCTGTGGCGAGGAGGAATACGGCGAGGGGGGCAGCGGCGGTCGCGGCGATTACACGTTTCATCGTTGAACCTTCACAGTGAGCGGCAGGTCGCGGGAGGAGGTGCCCGCCGAGACGGTGTACGTGCCGGACGGGACGACCCAGGCGTGCGCGCCCGCATCCCAATGGGCGAAGGAGCGCTCGTCGAGCATCGCGGTCACGCGGCGGCGTTCGCCGGGGGCCAGCGAGATCTTGGCGAATCCTGCCAGCCGCCGTGGCGGGGCCGCCGCGTCATGTCCGTCGGCGCCGCCGACATATACCTGGACGACCTGGCTGCCGCGCCGGTGGCCGGTGTTGGCGACGTCCACGCTCACCCGGTCACCGCGCACGTTGAGCCGTGAGAGGCGGAACGTGGTGTAGGAGAGGCCGTGGCCGAACGGGAACAGCGGCTCGATGCTCTTGGCGTCGAAGTGCCGGTAGCCGACCCGCAGGCCCTCGGAGAAGAGGGCGACTCCGTTCACGCCCGGATACTGCGCGGGTGTGTTCGCCGGGGTGTCGGCCAGGCTCTTCGGGAAGGTGATCGGCAGCCGTCCGGACGGGTCACGTTCGCCCAGGAGCACCGACGCGGCGGCGTTGCCGTGTTCCTGGCCGGGGTACCAGGCCTGGACGATGGCGGCGACCTTGCCGGCCCACGGCATGAGCACCGGGCCTCCGGTGTTGAGGACGACGACCGTGCGGGGGTTCGCGCGGGCGACGGCCTCGATGAGCTGGTCCTGGTGTCCGGGGAGGCCGAGACCCGGGCGGTCGCGGCCCTCGGTGTCCTTATTGGCGGCGAAGACGACCGCGGTGTCGGCGGTGCGCGCGATCCGTGCCGCCTCGGCGATCTGCGGGTCGGCCAGGCCCGGCGGCGGCGTCCACGCCACCGAGATCATGGCCTGCCCGGCGGGCTTGGTCCAGTCGACCTGGAACGTGTGCCGCTGCCCGGCGGTGAGGCGCACGGTCACCGACTTGGTGGCGCTGGGGAACGAGCCCGCGTTCTCGATCAGCTTGACGCCGTCGAGGTAGAGGGAGGCGGCCCGGTAGTTGGTGAGGTGGAGGGTGTAGTCACCGTCGGCCGGAGCGCTCAGCGTTCCGGTCCAGCGGATCGACCAGCCGTCGGGCGGGAAGCCCGGCACGTGCGGCGGCCCGCCCGAGGGGTCGATCGCGATCCACGGATCGACGCGGGTGAGCGCGGGTTCGCCCGTCCAGGTCGGATTCTTGTAGTAGCGGGCGGTCAGGCCTGGCCTGCCGTCCTCCGACTTCAGTGCGTACGTGGGGATCGCGGGCTGCGGGCCCAGTTCCACCGGCGGCATGCCCTGCGCGTGCGTGACCCGCACTCCCCTGCGCTTGACCGCGTCGAGCGCGTTCACCTGGTAGGTCGGGGCGACGCCGACGCTGCCCCCGCCGCCGATCATGGCGGTGCGCGAGGACGGGCCGATCAGCGCGACCGAACGGCCCTTGCGCAGCGGCAGGACCCGGTCGTCGTTCTTGAGCAGGACGGTCGCGTCCTCGGCGACCCGGCGCGCGACCGCGCCGTCCCGTTCGACGTCGATGGGGCGGGTGCGCTGCGGCCGGTCGAAGATCCCGAAACGGAACATGGTGGTGAGGATCCGGCGCGCGTGATCGTCGAGGTTGGCCGCGCTCACCTGGCCGGCCTCCACCGCGGCCTTCAGCTTCGCGCCGTAGTACTTGCCGACGGGCAGCTCGAAGTCCAGCCCGCCCTCGGCGCAGCGCACGGTGTCGTAGCACGAGTTGAAGTCGGAGACCACGAGGCCGTCGAAGCCCCACTCGTTCTTGAGCACGCCCTGCAGGAGGTCTTTGTGCTCGCAGGCGTGCGCGCCGTTCACCAGGTTCTTGGCGCACATGACCGCGCCCGCCCGGCCCTGCTTGACCGACATCTCGTAGGGCCGCAGGTAGATCTGCCGGAGCGTGCGTTCGTCGATCCTCTCGTCGATCGTGTTGCGGTCGGTCTCCTGTGTGTTGGCGACATAGTGCTTGGGCTCGGCGATGACGCCCTGTGCCTGGATGCCCTTGACGGCGTCGGTCACGATGCGGCCGGAAAGGTAGGGGTCCTCGCCGTACGCCTCGAACGTGCGGCCGTTCAGCGGAACGCGGGCGATGTCGACGTCCGGCCCCTCCATCAGGTTGCGGCCGGTGTCGCGGGTCTCCCGCCCGAGCACCTCCCCGTACGCCCGCGCCATGGCGCCGTCGAAGGTCGCGGCGAGACCGAGCGGTGCGGGCAGGGCCGTCGTCTGGGGCTGCACCGGGCCGCCCGACCCGACTCCGGCGGGGCCGTTGTTGAGCCGCAGCGCCGGGATGCAGAGCCGGTCGATGGGCAGCGTCTCGCGCGCGTACCGGTCGTCGTACAGCGACGCGGTCATCGACGCCTTCTCGTCGAGGGTCATGCGTGGGAGCAGATGCGCGGCCCGCTGCGCGGCGGGGAGCCGCCGGTCCATCCAGGGCTCGCCGGGACAACCGGGCGCTGAGGCGCTCGCAGTGGTGGCGCGGTCCCCGGCGGCCTGGGCGGGTGCCGTGGCGGCCGAGGTCAGAAGCAGGACGGTGCCGATCGCAAGCAGTACGGGGTGCCTGGCCATACCTCAGGAAAGCGCTTCCTCACCACCTTGTCCAGAGATTCATCCGATCAATATGCAGTAGAAAGCCTCCCCACAGCCCCAGCAGACCAATTTCCAGCAGATACGTCCGATGAAAGTTCAACCGTGCAGCAAACGCATCGAGCGACCGTGATCTTTTATTGCGCCGTGGCCGCCAGATCTGCCGGTGACCTCGACGTGACGACCAGGTGTCCTTCAAGCGCGCCCCATTGCTTCACGACCCCGTCTACGTCACAGTTCCATCGGGCGGCCATCGGCGTCGCGCGACGTGGGGAGGACCAGATGACCAGTGTGTTGTTGAAGTTCGTCAAGGCCGTGCTGGCCATCAGCACCGCGCTCATCCCCGCGTCCGTTTCGACGGTCGCAGTGGTGGCTGCCATCGGAACGACCGTCGCAGTGACCGCCGGGTGCGCCCCGTCGGACGACGATGACGGCGGAGACGACGACGACGGAGACGACGACTGACCCGTCAGCTGAACCATCCAGCCCACCAAGGCGACCACCGCCGCGTCAGCGGCGGTGGTCGCCTTGCGCCGCGCTCCCACGGGGTATCTTGCGCCGCCACCCTGGGAGATGGTCTATAGAACCGAGATCAGTGTCATGCGAATCTGCCGTCGGCGAAGGTGGGGCAGTAGGTGTCAATGCGCAGGGAGCACGGCAGATCACGTGTGGCCGCCTTGCTGGGCGTGGCGGTCGTGCTAATCGGAACGCTGAGCGCGTCCGTGTACGGCGGTGTTCCCGACCGGATCTTCCAGGCCGAGGCCGCGACGGCGACCGTGAAGATCCATCACTACAACCTCTGCCAGGGCAATTTCTTCTGCGGCCCGCCAGGCGGCACGCATGCCGGTGCGAAGTACCGGGAGGGGGCGCTGAATCAGCTGCGCTGGTTCGCCGCCACGGATCGGCCCTGGTTCATCTCGGTCAACGAGCTCTGCATGGCCGACTACTACAAGCTGCGCCGTGATCTGAAGTCCGACGGCGTGTTCCAGCTGGCCTCTTCCCGCCATCCCCTGTGCGGACCGTACGGCAGCGCCGTGTTCACGCCGGGCGGCGTCATTGAGAAGGTCAAGCGCATCGAGCTGCCCAACCCCGGTTTGGAGTGCGACAAGGACGAGTGCCGATGGGCGCTGTGCCTGTGGGCGAAGACGAACGCCGGCCCCATGACCGTCTGCACCGGTCACCTGGAGACCGATGCGGTGGTGGCGCCAAAGCAGGCGAGCATCTATTACAAGGAGGCTCGCGCCTTCAACGCCGCAGGCGGACCCGGACGCAGACTGGTCCTCACGGGCGACTTCAACATCGGCCCCGACCAACTCCCGCCGGAATACCGCAACCTGGTCGACCTGGTGCAGATGGACACGGACGCCAACGGAGATCCGATCGGTACCTATCCGACCTGGACGGGTGATGGCGTCCGCTCCAAGGCCACCAAGCACATCGACTACATCTTCGTCGAAAGGGGCGTTGGAACGCCGCGCCCGTCCTTCCCCTATTGCCGCACCCCCGAGCACGTCACAGCCAGCGACCACTGCTACACCAAAGGCGGCTGGGAGTTCTAAGGAGAAAGCTGAGCGGCGCCCGCCGGATCCGAGGGGACCGGGTTCTGAGCATGCTCCGGGTCGGCGGGCAGACTCTCAGGCCAGATCAGCGTCGTGTGCGAGCAGGGCCAGCTGGATCCGGTTGTTCAGCTCCAGCTTGGCCAAGGCGGACGACACATGCAGCTTGACGGCTCCCACGGACATGAACAGGCGCTCGGCGATCTCGGCGTTCGAGAGGCCCTCGGCGACAGCCGCGGCCACTTCGCGCTCCCGTTCGGAGAGTGGCTCCAGGCGACGGCGAGCCCGCCCCGCTCGCTCGTCGGCTGCCGTGCGATCCCCCACGACGACGCGGTTGATGAGTGTCCGGGCCACACCCGGTGACAGCACGGGCTCTCCTTCGGCCGAACGGCGTACGGCGTCGACTATCTCCTCTGGGCGGGCGTGCTTGAGCAGGAATCCGGCCGCGCCGGCCCGCAGTGCCTCCACCACCGTGGCGTCGCCGTTGAAGGTGGTCAGCACGATGACCTTGGGTTTGGCGCCCGCCTGCCCGGTGAGGGCACGGGTGGCGGCGATGCCGTCCAGGTGGGGCATCCGCACGTCCATCAGCACGACGTCCGGCCTGAGCCGGGCGACGGCGTCGAGCACACCAGCGCCATCACCGACCTCGCCCACGACCTCCAGCCCGGGGGCGCCGCCCAGCATCAGCCTCAGTCCGGTGCGGGCGAGCGGGTCGTCGTCGACGAGCAGGACCCGGATCGGGGTGGGGAGCGCGGCGGCCATGCCGGCCACGGTATCCAGGCGGAGAGCCGGAAGGCACCGTCGCATGGTCCGTGCTCAAGGGTGCCACCGTGGACGGCCACTCGTTCGGCCAGGCCGGCCAGACCGGCCTGCGCGCCGGGGATGATGCCGGGCTGAGGTTCGGCCGGCATCGGGTTCGTGACCGTGACCTCAAGACCGGCCCCTGGCGCTCCGCCGACATGCACGCTCACCGGAGCATGCGGAGCGTGTTTGCGGGCGTTCGTCAGTCCCTCTTGGACGATCCGGTAGGCGGCGTGCTGCGTCTGCAGGCGGGGAGCATCCTGGTCTTGGAATGTGTCACTGAGCTCGAACACGACCTGCTGTCCGGCCGCTTGGGCTTCTTCCACCAGGTCAACGATCTCGGCCACGCGTCCTGTGTCGGAGAAGCGCAGCACCGTCAGCACCTCGCCGAGCTCATCGAGGGCCAAGCAGGCGTTGTCGTGAATGACCTCCACCGCCTGCTTCACCTCGGCGGCCTTCAACGGTGGCCCCTCGCCGGTCTCGGCCTGCGTCGTGCGGTAGTTCAGTGCGCCGGCGTGCATCGTCAGCAGTGAGATCCGGTGGGCCAGTACGTCGTGCATCTCCCGTGCGATCCGCTCGCGCTCGGCGCGCCGGGCTTCGGCGATCCGAGCCGCATGCTCGAGCCTCTGTCGTTCGACCTCCCGGCGCGCCTTGAGGGTCAGCTCGCGTCTGGCGCGTGCCGCCAGACCCCAGCCGAGCGGTGCGATGAACATCGCAACCAGCCACGCGGCGTTCTGCACCCCGCTCTCTCCGGCTGGTGGCAAGAGGAAGCCCAGGGGGACGATCAGCAGCAGGTGAAACCCCGTGGCGAGCGCCGCCAGAGGCCAGTCCCGGTGCACGGCCACCGTGAGCACCGCAACAATCGCGGCGCCGATCGCGCTGGGTGCCACCACGAGCAAGGGAGCCAGTTGCAGAGCGAGTGCAAGCGGGAAACGCCGTCGCCACCACAGCGCCAGGCACGCGACGGCACCAAGCCATGGATTCGCCGCGTACAGCCAGCCAGGCAGCTCCTCCAGCAGGCTGTACGGCGCCCTGTCCATGGCGTCGGCCCACAGCAGGGCCGCGCCACAGAACAAGGTGAGATCCACCAGCCAGTCCCGTATGGTCCGGCGGAACGGCCTGTGACCGTCGAGCGACGCCAGCTGGCCGGGCAGCATCCAGTACGGCGGCGCGGAAAGCCCACCTGCACCGGTCATCGTAGACATGCGCCGAGCTTAGAAAGCCATGGCGCACGGAGCCTCTGGCCGATCGGCCAAACTTTGCCGCCGACCGGCCATGATCGGTGGCCTGGAGGCCAGGGGCGGTGGCCGGCCGGCCGATGTCTCGCGCCTGGGGTCCTTGATGCGCTTGATCTCATGAGCGAGATTCAACGATCGACATCCGCGCGCCTTGTGGGCCGTCCTGTCATCGCAGCCGGAGTGGTGCTGATCCTGCTGCTGGACGGACGTACGGCAGATTCGGCGGCACGCGGGCAGGCAATCACGGTCCAAGGCGAGTCACCGGCCCGGACCAATATCCCGGTGGCGGCGGACCCGAGGGCTTCGGGCGGCGCGTATCTGAAACTGTCCACCGCCCGTACGCCGACACGGGAAGGGTGGTACGCGACGTACAAGGTGAACGCGCCGGCCGCGGGGGCGTATCGCATGGAGGTCGTGTCGACCTCCCCGGTGGACCAGGAGCCGGAGACGTGGGGCTCCTATTTCAACCTGTCAGTCAACGGGGCCCGGTTCTCGCAGGCCGTCCGGTCGCAGCCGGAATGGGTCGGCTCCCATCGCGCCTGGGGCCACTTGTACCGGTTCCGGCTGGACGACGTGGAACTACGGCGCGGCGCCAACACGATCACGTTCATGGTCGACGAGCCGGTCGCAGTGTCGACCTCCGTGCTGCACCGCCTCCTGCTCGACACCTTCACCCTGACACCGACGGACGTCGCGCTGGCGGGCGTACATCTGGCCTCTCCCGGACGATCCCTCTCCAGCGCCCCGCACGATCCCGATCCCGCTGACAACCTGGGCATCTATCGCGAGGGCGAGCGGGCGGACCTTCACTTCCGCCTCAATGCCCGCTCCCCCGCCGCCCGGCCGCTCAGGTACGAGATCAGCGACTACTTCGGCGCCGAGGTCGGCTCTGGAACCGCGATGGTGCCCGCCGGCGCGGCGACGGCGACGGTACCGCTGCCAAGTCTGCCGCCCGGAAACTTCCGGGTCACCACGTCGCTGGACGGCACGTCCGGCACTCCGGTGACCGGCTACTTCGCGCACCTGCCTCGGCAGCGACCGGTCACCGGTGCGGCCAATCGATTCGGGGTGAACGTGTGGGCTTCCGCGGCCGTGCCGTCGTCGCGGCTCGACGCCCTGTTGACGGCGATGCGGGCGATGGGAGCCGAATACGTGCGCGACGGCGGTTCCTGGTCGGCTTCCGTACCCCGCCGTGGCCGGTACGCGACGACCCCGTACGACCGTCTAACCCGAACGGTCCACACCCACGGCCTCAAGTCGCTGGAGACCATCACCGAACCACCCGGCTGGGCCACGACACCCAGCTCCTTGCCGCTGCCCGCCGACCTGAGGGACGCGTACGCGTTCGCCCGGCATCTGGCTGGCAAGGCGGGCGCCACCAGATCCGACGCCGTGCATCTGTCCAATGAACCGGAGGCGGACGAGACGGCCAGCACCGGCGACCAGCAGGCCGCCTACCTCAAGGCGGCCTCGCTGGGCCTCTCCGACCAGCCCGGTCGCCGGCCTCTCACAGTGCTCCCGAGCATCTACGAGTCGGGCCACTTCCAGGACCTGATGCTGCAGAACCAGGTCGCCGGCTACGCCGACCACTGGGCGCTGCATGCCTATCCCAACGGTTACCCGGACCCGGTCAACCCGCGATTCCCGATCGAGGACGTCAACAAGCATCATCAGCTGCGACGGCTGTACGGCGCCCGGACGCCGCTCTGGACGTCCGAGGCGGGAGCGTACATCCGTTCGTCCCCCGACGGCCTCAGCCCTGCGAGCCAGGTCACCCAGGCGCGCTACCTGGTCCGGTCGGCCGTGGAGGATCTTGCCTCCGGAACCGCGAAGACCTTCTGGTTCTCGGGCTCGCCCATCGGGTCCCTCGAAGGAGAGCCGATCAGGTCCCTCAAAGAAGAGGAGGAGGAGAGCGTCTATTGGGGGCTGCTCAGCCCCAGGTTCCAACCCTGGCCGTCCTACAGCGCGCACGCCGCCATGGCCTCGATCCTGGGTGAGGCGAACTTCATCAAACGGCTAGAAGGATTGCCGCGCAACGTGACCGGCCACGTATTCGCCGCCCATGGCAAAACCGTCACCGTGCTGTGGGCGAACAAACCCACGCAGGTAAACGTGCCTACGCCCGGCCGGAAGGTCGATGTCTACGACATCATGGGCGCGCGCAAGACCACGACCACCCCCACCCAAGGCGGCACCCTCCAGGTGACAGCCTCGTCCGACCCTGTCTATCTGTCCTCCGACGCTCCGGCCAGGACACGCACCCACCCCACGGCCAAGGAGCCCCGCCGCGCCAAGCCCTCCACGGCCGAACACATTGTTCTCAGCCAGCAATTCGCCGCGCGCAACGCCGCCCCCAACAAGAACACCGGCGAAAACCGGCCTCCCTTCGGCTACCGGCTGGACCCCAGCACACCAATGAAACTCGACATCTACAACTTCAACAGCACCCCGCAGACCGTGACCCTCTCCGGCCGTGCCTACGGCGGCTGGACCGTACAACCGGTCAAGCGCACATTGCGTATCCCCGCCAAGGCTCGGGTGAGCGCGCCCGTCACCATCTCGTCCAGCGACACGGTCAAACGAGGCACGGACTATCCGCTGGTCTTCGAAGCCACCCTCAACGGCCGCAAGGTCCCGCCGTCGGTCTCCCGCATCCACCTCCCCGCGCCGGGCAGGCCGAACCCGCAGATATCGCTGGCACCATCGATCACCAAGCTCACACCGGCCAACGGAGCCACCGTCACGGGTCCCAAGGTGAACGTGACCGCCGACATCGCCGACGCCCTCTCCGGTATCGACCCGGCCCTGCTCACCCTGGAGGTGGACGGCCGCCCAGTGCCCACCCGCTTCGACCCGGCCACCGGACGGTTGACGGCCTCCCCGCACCTGGCCCCGGGCCGCCACGAGATCTGGATCCGCGCGTTCAACAAGGCGCACGCTCCCGCAGCGGCATCGATCACCCTGACCGTGCGCCGCTGAACGATCAGATATCGTTTGGAGGCAAATGGATTGCGGGTGAGCGGAACGGAAGGGTCGTATGCGTGCGCTGGTCATCGAGCACGACGCCGTGTCCCCGATCGGACCGGTCGGGGACAGGCTGGTCCATCACGGGTGCGATGTCACGGAACTGGTCGTCGTGCCGGCCGAGCGGCATCAGGCTCCCGGCGTGGAGGTCGACTTCCCCGATCCGGACGGCTGGGATCTGATCGTGGCGATGGGTGCGCCGTGGTCGGTCGACGACGAGGCGGCGATCGGCGCCTGGATCACCGGGGAACTGGCTCTGCTGCGCAAGGCGCATGCCATCGGAGTGCCGGTCCTGGGCATCTGCTTCGGAGGCCAGGCCCTGGCGGTGGCTCTGGGCGGCAGGGTCGAGCGCGCGCCGCGTCCCGAGATCGGGTGGGTGGACGTCGAGACCGATGAACCCACGCTCGTCGGGCCGGGGCCGTGGTTCCAGTACCACTTCGACCGCTGGGTCATGCCTCCGGGCGCCATCGAGGTCGCTCGCAACGAGGTCGGCCCGCAGGCCTTCCGGATCGGGCGCAGCCTCGGCGTCCAGTTCCACCCCGAGATCACCGTGCGCGAGCTGGAACTCTGGTTGTCGTACGACGGCGACAGGGACATGCGGCGGCTGGGACTCGACCCGGACGTGGTGCTCGACCGTACGCGGGCGATGGCGCCAGCCGCCGAACGCCGCGCGCACGATCTGATGGACGCATTCCTACGCCACGCCGAGCTCGTGTGAACGGGCGTCCGCGCGGGCGGACGCCCGTACGAGAGCGTTGAAGAGGGCCTGCTGGGCCGGGTCGTTCGCAGCCGTGTCCTCCGGGTGCCACTGGACGCCGAGGAACCAGCCGGTCGCATCGGGGAGTTCCGCGGCCTCGATCGTTCCGTCGGCTGCTCGCGCGGTGACGGCCAGGTCATCGGCGAGCTTCTCGATGTCCTGGTGGTGGTAGCAGGACGAGGTCAGCTCGTACGCGCCAGCCGTCTTGGCCAGCAACGAGCCGGGCTTGGCGGCGACTCGGTGGACGACATGGCGGTGGCCGTTCTCCATGTGCTGCCGCAACGTTCCGCCAAGGACGACGTTCACGATCTGAAGGCCCCGGCAGATCGCCAGCATCGGCAGTCCGGCGACGAGGGCGTGCCCGGCGACGGCCAGGTCGAAGGCGTCCTGCTCCTCGTCCACGTCGTACAGGGCCTCGTGCTCGCCTGCGGCGCCGTAGTGGCGGGGGTGCAGGTCGCCGCCTCCCGGCAGCAGCACTCCGTCGCAGCGAGCCAGACGTTCGGCGACCCGCTCGGGGTCGGCCGGGTGCATGATGAACGGTTCGCCGCCGCCCCGCCAGACCGCCTCGACCAGTGTGCGCGCGGCGACCTCGGCGGCGTACCGCAGCGCCGAGGCGCCGGCGGAGAAGCGAGCCGGGAGCGCGATCAGCGGGCGGACGCTCACAGCGCGATCCAGGTGGTCTTGAGGTCGAGGTACTTGTCGAGGGCGTGCAGCGACTTGTCCCGGCCGTGGCCCGACTGCTTGACACCGCCGAACGGGACGCTCATGTCGCCTTCCTCGTAGCAGTTGACCCAGACCGTGCCGGCCCGGAGCGCGCGTGAGACCGTGTGGGCGGTCGACAGGTCGGAGGTCCAGACGGCGGCGGCCAGGCCGTAGTCGGTGTCATTGGCAAGCCGTACGGCCTCGTCGAGGTCGTCGAACTCCAGCACTGACAACACGGGCCCGAAGATCTCCTCCCTGGCGATCCGCATCCCGGGCTCCACCTGGTCGAAGACGGTCGGGCGCATGTAGTACCCGGCCCCTTCGACCGGGGAGCCTCCGGTGCGCAACCGGGCACCTTCGGCGTTGCCGGATTGCACGTACGACAGGACGCGGTCGCGCTGGCCGGCCGAGACCAGCGGGCCCATCATGGTGGCCGGGTCGAGCGGGTCGCCGACCGTGAGCTTCTCGGCGCGGGCGACGATCCGGTCCAGCACCCGGCCGGCCACGGAACGGTGGACGAGCAGCCGGGACGGGGCCGTGCACATCTCGCCGGCGTTGAAGAAGATGCCCCAGGCGGCGGTGTCGGCGGCGGCGTCGAGGTCGGGCGCGTCCGGCAGGATGATGTTGGGCGACTTGCCGCCCAGCTCCAGCCAGACCCGCTTGAGGTTGGAGGCGGCGGCGTAGCGCAGGAAATGGCGGCCGACCTCGGTGGAGCCGGTGAAGGTCAGCGCGTCGACACCCGGATGCTCACCGAGTGCCCGCCCGGCGATCTCGCCGCGGCCGTTGACGACGTTGAGCACCCCGTCCGGCAGTCCGGCCTCGGCGGCCAGCGCGGCCAGATGCAACGCCGACAACGGGGACTCCTCGGCGGGCTTCAGGACGACCGTGCACCCGGCGGCCAGCGCCGGGGCGAGCTTCCAGGCCGCCATCGTGAGGGGGAAGTTCCACGGGACGACCGCGGCGACCACCCCGACCGGCTCGCGGGTGACCAGGGCCAGCGAGCCGGCGTCCGTCCGGGGTGACTCGTCGACGAGCTTGTCGGCGACCTCGGCGTACCAGCGCAGGCAGCCGATGACCGCGCGCAGTTCGATGCCGTCCGCCTCGGAGATCGGCTTGCCCATCTCCAGCGAGATCAGCAGGGCGAGCGTCTCGCGGTCACGCTCGACGAGGTCCGCCAGGCGGAGGAGGGCGGACTTGCGTTCGGCGGGGGCGAGCCGGGGCCACGGCCCTTCGTCGAAGGCCTGCCGCGCCGCTGCCACCGCCCGGTCGACGTCCGCGGTTCCGGCGGCGGCCACGTCGGCGATCGTACGGCCGTCCCGGGGAGAGACGACCGGCGACGTGGCGCCGTCACGGCTCGGCACGAAGGCACCGCCGATGTGGTGGCCGGTGTGCGGTGTGAGCCGGGCGGCCCGCTCGCGCCGGCCCTCGTCCAGGATGTCGGTCACGGCCTCTCCATCCGGTAGAGTTCATTTGAGCCCAAACAATACCGGACGAGGGCCCGTCGGGACTGTTGACCCGGACCGTCCAGCCCTCCTAGTTTATTTGGGACCAAACAAACCGGAGGTGCCGCTATGGCAGAGGTCGCGGGCGTCACCGTCGACACCGGCCACTGGATCGGCGGTGAACGGGTCGGCTCGGCCGCCGAGTTCACCGATGTCTCCCCCATCGACGAGCAGCCGATCGCCGAGATCGCACGCGGCGGGGCAGCGGAGGTGGAGGCCGCCGTGACCGCAGCCACCAGGGCATTCCCCGCCTGGGCGCGCACGAGCCGGGAGGAACGGGCGCGGCTGCTGCACGCAATCGCCGACGGTGTCGACAAGCGCGTCGAGGAGCTCGCGCAGGTCGAGACGGCCGACAACGGAGCGCTGATCCGATCCCACAGGCGCGGAGTGATACCGCGCGTGGCGCACAACTTCCGTTTCTTCGCCGACTGGCTGCTGCGGCTGGGGCATGACGACTTCGAGACCCGCGGCCACCGTAACCACGTCAGCTGGGATCCCGCCGGGGTCTGCGCGCTGATCACCCCGTGGAACGCGCCGCTCATGCTCGCCACCTGGAAGGTCGCCCCCGCGCTGGCCGCCGGGGACACCGTGGTGCTCAAGCCCGCCGAATGGTCCCCGCTGACCGCCTCGCTGCTGGCCGGCATCGCAGCCGAGGCCGGGTTGCCCGACGGTGTGCTCAACGTTGTTCAGGGGCTCGGTACGGAGGCCGGCGCGGCCCTGGTCGCGCATCCGGACGTGCGGCGGATCAGCTTCACCGGCTCGGTGCCGACGGCGCGCAACATCGCCGCTGCCGCGGCGCCGAACCTGACCCCGCTGTCGCTGGAACTCGGCGGCAAGTCCCCGCTGCTGGTGTTCGCGGACGCCGACCTGGACCTCGCCGTCGACCTGGCCGTGGAGCAGTACGACAACGCCGGGCAGGTCTGCCTGGCCGCGACGCGGCTGCTGGTGGAGGCGTCGATCGCCGGCGAGTTCACCGAGCACTTCCTCGCCCGGACAGAACGCCTCGTTCAGGGCGATCCCCGCGACCTGAGCACCGACATCGGACCGCAGATCCACCGCAAGCACTTCGAACGCGTCGATGGACTCGTGCGACGTGCCAAGGCGGACGGGGCCCGGGCGCTGATCGGCGGCGGGCCCAACACCGACCTCGGCGGCCTGTACTACCGGCCCACGCTCTTCACCGGAGCCCCCGAAGGCAGCGAGATCCTCAGCGAGGAGGTCTTCGGTCCCGTCCTGACCCTGCAGACCTTCGACACCGAGGAGCAGGCCGTCGCGATGGCCAACGGCACCCGGTTCGGTCTCGCCGCCACCCTCGCCACCGGGGACCCCGAGCGCGCCGCCCGCGTCACCGAGCAGCTGGTCGCCGGAACGGTCTGGGTCAACTGCTTCTTCGTACGCGACCTGCGGGCGCCGTTCGGCGGGTCCCGGCAGTCCGGCGTCGGCCGCGAGGGTGGCGACTGGAGCTTCGACTTCTACTGCGACGTGAAGAACACGGTGGTGGCCCCATGGGAGAAGTAGTCGGCGCCGGGCTCCTGGCCCACGTTCCCACGATCGTCTTGCCCGAGGTCACCCGCCGGGAGCTCAATCGCGGCGAGGACTCCACCTTGGTCGACGGCCTGCAGCGGCTGAGGGCCGACGTGTTCGACCGGGTGGACGACTACGACACCGTCGTCGTCCTCGACTCGCACTGGGCCACCACGGTCGAGTTCGTGACCACCGCCCATGACCGGCGCGCCGGGCTGTACACCTCCGAGGAACTGCCGCGGGGCATGTGCCGGATGCCCTACGACTTCCCGGGCGACCCCGAGCTGGCCCGTGCCGTCGCGCGCTACGCCGACAGGCACGGGACGTGGATCACGCCGATCGACGACCCCTACCTGCCGATCTACTACGCCACCGTCAACCTGTGGACCTTCCTCGGTGTGCGCGACAACCCGTACCTCGATCTGGACGGCAAGCGCTGGATGTCGATCGGCGTGTGCCAGACCGCCGACACCGAGGACTTCCTGCGCCTCGGCAGGGCGCTGGGGGATGCGATCGCGGCCACCGACCGGCGGGTCCTCCTCATCGCCTCTGGTGCGCTGTCGCACACCTTCTGGCCGCTGCGCCAGATCCGCGACCACGAGGCGGCCGATCCGTCGCACATCTTCACCCCCGAGGCCCGGGCCGCTGACGAGGAACGCATCGCCTGGCTGACGCGCGGCGACCACGCCCGCGTCCTGGAAACGATGCCGGAGTTCCTGCGCTTCAAGCCGGAGGCCCGGTTCGGCCACTACCTGATGATGATCGGCGCTCTGGGTGAGGGCGCCTGCACCGCTCCCGGCCGCCTGTACAGCAAGTACGAGAACTCCGTCGGAACCGGCCAGGTGCATGTCTGGTTCGACCGGCCCGAGCACGGATGGACCGCCTGATGCCCGAGTACCGCAGGATCCTGCTGGACGGAGCAGACGTCCAGGTCGTCCGCGAGGGTGACGATCTGGTCGCCGCCGATGGCCGCCGGGTGCGAGCCGAGGAGGCCGTGCACCTGCCGCCGTGCAGGCCGACCAAGGTGGTCGCGGTGCATCTCAACCACCGCAGCCGCGTGGAGGAGTTCCAGGCACGGCTGCCCGCCGCGCCGACGTTCTTCCACAAGCCGATCTCCGCTCTGAACGCCCACGGCGGCGCGGTCGTCCGTCCGGAACGGTGCAAGTACCTCAACTACGAGGGCGAGATCGCGATCGTCATCGGCCGGACCTGCCGCAACGTCTCCCCCAAGGAAGCCGGCGCGTACATCGCCGGATACACGGTGGCGAACGACTACGGCCTGCACGACTTCCGCGACACCGACGCCGGGTCGATGTTGCGGGTCAAGGGCTCGGACACGCTGTGCCCGCTGGGCCCCGGCCTGGTCACCGACTGGGACTTCCGCGGCAAGTACCTGCGCACCTACGTCAACGGCGAACTTGTCCAGGACGGCGGCACCGACGAGATGGAGTGGGACATGCACTACCTCGTCGCCGACATCGCCCGCACCATCACCCTCTACCCGGGGGACGTGCTGCTGTCGGGCACTCCGGCCAACTCGCGTCCCGTGCAGCCGGGAGACGTGGTCGAGGTCGAAGCCGAGGGCCTGGGCCGGCTGCGCAACCACATCGTGGCCGGTCCCGTCCCGGTCCGCGACGACTGCGGTGCGCAGCCCACCGAGTCCGAAGAGGTCATCTCCACCGCCTTCGGCGGTGACTGGGAGTTCCGCGGCATCCGTTCCCCGAGGAGGTAGAGACGTGAAGGTCATCGTCGACATGGACAAATGCCAGGACCACGGGCAGTGTGTGTTCTCCGCGCCTGAGGTCTTCAGCCTCGACGAGGCGGGCCGGCTGGAATTCGACAGCGCACCCGATGACGCCTTGCGCGAGGCTGTTGAGGAAGCAGTTGACGTCTGCCCCCTCCAAGCCATCGCCGTCGAGGACTAGCGGTGCGCCGGATCGTTGTGGTCGGTGCGTCCCTCGGCGGCCTCCGGGCGGCCGAGCAGTTGCGGGCCGCCGGCCATACCGGTGAGCTGGTGGTCGTGGGCGACGAGCCGCACCCGCCCTACAACCGGCCGCCTCTGTCCAAGGAGGTCCTCGCCGCCGAGGTGTCCCTCGACCGGGTGGCGTTCCGGATGCGGGCGAGCGTCGCCGATACCGACTGGCGCCTCGGGACGGCCGCCACCGAAGCCGATCTCACCGCGCGCGTCGTACGCCTGGCTGACGGGACGGAGATGTCCTACGACGGCCTGGTGATCGCCACAGGACTGCGGCCCCGGCGGTTGGACGCCCCGGGGTCGGGTCCGTCGCGGCACGTCGTCAGGACGCTGGACGACGCGGCCGCTCTGCGCGCGTGCCTTGAGCCCGGGGTACGGGTGGCCGTGGTCGGCGCGGGCTTCATCGGATGCGAGGTCGCCGCGACCGCCCGCACCCTCGGCGCGGACGTCACCATGGTGGCGCCGGAGAACGAGCCCATGCTCCGGCCACTCGGCGCGGAGTTCGGAGCCGAGCTGCGCCGACGCCACCAGCAGCAGCGCGGCGTGCGGTTTTTGCTCGGCCGTACGGTCGCCTGCTTCACCGGGAACGGACTGGAGCTGTCTGACGGAACGATGGTCCACGCCGACGTGGTCGTCGAAGCGGTCGGGTCGGTGCCCTGCGTCGAGTGGCTGGAGGGCAACGGGCTCGACCTGTCGGACGGCGTGCTGTGTGACGGCGCACTGCGGGTCGAGGGGCGTCCTGATGTGGTCGCCGTCGGCGACGTCGCGCGGTTTCCCAACCTGCGGTACGACGACGTCCCTCGGCGGGTGGAGCACTGGAGCATGCCCACCGACACCGCCAAACATGCGGCACGGTCCCTGCTCGGTGAGAACGGCCGGCCGTTCATGCCGCTTCCCTCGTTCTGGAGCGACCAGTACGACATGCGGCTGCAGTCGTTCGGTGCACCGGCCCTCGGCGGCGGTGACATCCGCTTCCTGGAAGGAGACCTCAGCGAAGAAGCGGTGCTGGGCTACCACCGCGATGGAAGGCTGGTCGGCGTGGTCATGCTCGGCCGTGGCGGCTCCATGTCTCGCTACAGGAAGCTGCTCTTGGACGAAACCCGGGTTCCTGCGAGCTGACTGCGGCCGTCCGTCAGTCTCGCGCGCGACGTCCGGAGCGCCGGGGTGGCAAGGGGGCGCCGGCCCGCAGCAAGTCCCGGCGCTGCTCCCCCTGGCTTTCCAGGTGCTCGACGATCGTGGCGAGAGCCTGTGCCAGCGCCTTGTTCTGGCCTTGGTCCAAGCGCTCGACGACGAACGCCTCTTCGGCGTTGAACTCCGGGAACAGCCGCTCCATCAGCTCCTCGCCCTTGCCGGTGAGCCTGAGGACCACCCTGCGGCCGTCGCTCTCGTGAGGGCCTCGTTCCATCAGCCCGCGGCCCTCCAGCGTCTTGACCACGCCGGTGAGGGTGCCCTTGGAGATACCGGCCTCCTCGGCGGCATGCCGCGTCTCGATCTCGTCCCAGATCCACACCACCCACAGCACGACGAACGCCGTCCAGGTGAGGTCCGCCGAGCGCAACACCGAACTCTCGAAGTGCTGCCGGATCGCGGCGGCCGCCCGGTAGATGTTGGAGACGGCCATCATCGCGTCCTCGCGCAGGACGACGTCCCCCAGCCGGCGCTGGATGGCCTGCTCGGTCTCGCGCAGTGTGTGGTGGCCGGTCACTGATGTCCTCTCGATGACCCCGGCGCGGGGTACGGATCCCGGCCCGACGGATACGGCTACGTCGAATCTACCCGTGTCGCAGCCCCGTCCCGGTCCCACAGCCGCCTGCCGCCGTTCCAGACGACCCCGACCTGGCGGAAGTAGGCACCGATCACTTCGGTCACCTCAAGGTGTGCCAGTTCCTCGGCCGGCGACTCGAAGAGCTTCAGCTCGGCGTCGCCCGCCCAGGCAGGCCCGGCCTCGAAGCCTGCCGCGCCCGACTCGATCAGTTCGTGGAGCGCCGGGGGTCCGTCCGGCTCGATCGACGGCAGGAAGCGGTGGTGAGCCATCGGGTGGCCGTTGACGAACCCGTTGGTCTCGGACGGTTCTCGCAAGGTGACCACAGCCTCAGCCAACCTGCGGTCTGCTGCGGCCAGGGTCGCGCCGAATTTTCCACCCGCACCGATGCGCGGGGCCGCCTGGCCGTAGGGGTGGGGACGGGTCTGGTGGATCGAGCCGAGCTTCTTCGGGTAGCCCTGATGAAGCCCCCGGGCGATGGCGAAGTCCTTGTCGACCCAGATGTAGACGCAGCGGCTGTACGTACGCCCCTCGAACGAGCAGCGCACCACGACGAAACACTCCTTGTACTGGGCGCGCACCGGGTCGAGGAGTTCTTCCGCGGAATCCGAGCAGGATTGCCAGTCCGCCCAGATGATCGCGACCGCACCGGGATCCTCGGACGCGGGTTCGAGGGGGCCGGGAAGCAGCTCCGCGACACGCGCCGGGTCGGTCCGGAACTCCACGGTCAGCAGATCACCGGAGTAATGCCAGGGCGGACTGGGGATCAGCGACGAGCGTCCCGTCGCGGTCTTGGGGTACAGGAACCCATGCACCGGTGCCACCGTGCCTCCTCCGCCATTATTGTTTGGATCCGTACGATATGCGGGAGCCGGTGGTCTTGTCACCTGGCAGGCGAATGTTCTGCCCGATC
Source organism: Actinomadura sp. 6N118 (assembly GCF_044326415.1). Lineage (NCBI taxonomy): Bacteria > Bacillati > Actinomycetota > Actinomycetes > Streptosporangiales > Thermomonosporaceae > Actinomadura > Actinomadura sp. 6N118. Next base: position 164,398 of record NZ_JBIRAZ010000022.1, read on the forward strand.
CCGGCGACCTCTTGCCAGGCCACGGCGGCGCACATATTGTTTGATCCCAAACGAGCTACCCGCCCTCCTGAGGGGAGCCCCCGTGCCCGGACAGCACCCGGTGAACGTTCATGAACAACACTCCGTGGACGTTCATGACGTGGTGGAACGGCTGACGGCCGACGGCATCGACGTGGTCCGGGTCTCGTTTCCCGACCTGATCGGCGTCGACCGCGGCCGCGACGTGCTCGTCGACCGGCTGCCCTCGGTGATGGAACACGGCCTGGCCTTCTGCCGCGCGGTCTACCACACCAGCCCCCAGGGCGACGTCGTGGACGTGGCCGGCGGCCTCGACGCGGGCCTGCCGGACATCTGCGTCCGGCCCGATCTGTCCACGCTGGCCGCGATCCCGTGGGAGCGGGGCGTGGCGCAGTGTCTCGGCGAGGCCTACGAACCGGGCGGCACCGAACCGTGCGCCGAGGGGCCGCGCGAGGTCCTCCGGCACGCCATCGGCCGGCTCTCCGAACTCGGCCTCTCCCCCGTCGCCGGGCCAGAGCTGGAGTACTACCTCTGCGAACCCGACCCCGGCACCCCGAACGGCTGGCGCCGCTACGGCGAGGGTCCCGGCAACGTCTACACCGTCGGCCGCAAGAGCGACCCCGACGGTCACCTGCTGCGCGCCCTGCGGCATCTGCGCGACCTGGGGCTCGGCGTGACCATGGGCAACCACGAGTTCTCCTCCGGCCAGTTCGAGATCAACCTCGACCACTCCGGCGCGCTCGACGCCGCAGACCGGGCCTTCCGGCTGAAGTCGGCCGTCAAGGAGATCGCCCGCATCGAGGGGCGGCTGGCGACGTTCATGGCCAAACCGTTCAACGACGACGGCGGCTCGGGCTTCCACGTCCACCTGTCGTGCGTGGACGAGACCGGCCGCAACGCCTTCGACGGACCGGACGCCGGTCGCGGCGGGCTGTCGGAGACCGCGCACCAGGCGATCGCCGGTGTCATCGCGCACGCCCCCGCGCTCGCCGCGATCTTCAATCCGTCGATCAACTCGTACAAGCGGTTCGGCCCCGACACCCTGGCGCCCTGGCTGATCGACTGGGGGCTGGACAACCGCAGCGCCATGATCCGCATCCCGCCGGAGCGCGGCGGCGCCACCCGGCTGGAAGTGCGGCTCGGTGACGCCGGCGCCAACCCCTACCTCGGCATCGCGGCCCTGCTGGCCGCCGTGTACCTGGGCATCCGGGGCAAGCTCACTGCGCCGCCGCCGCTGGAAGGCTACGGCTACGACACCACCAAGGCCGCACGGCTCCCCGGCGACCTGGCGGCCGCACTCGACGCCCTGGCCGACGACAAGGAACTGGCCGGTGTGCTCGGCGAACGGTTCGTCCGCTCCTACCTGGCCTACAAGCGGGACGAGATCGCCCGATTCCAGCGGCACGTCACCGACTGGGAGTTCCGCGAGTACGCCCACCACCTCTAAGGAGACAGCCTTGACAGCCGACACCCTCCCGGTGGACCTCGCCGACATCGACAACTTCCTGGACGACCGGACGCCGTGGCGGATGTTCGACGAACTTCGCCGCAACGAGCCAATCCATTGGAACCCCGAGACCGACGGCGGCAGCGGCTTCTGGTCGCTCACCCGGCACGCCGACATCGTGGCCGCGGACCGGGACGCGGCGACCTTCACCTCCACACGTTTCGTCAACCTGGAGGAGGTGGACGAGCGTCAGGCGGGGATCCGCCGTTCCATGTTGGAGACCGACGGCCCCCGGCATCTGGCGCTGCGGCGCCTGCTGCATCGTGAGTTCACTCCGAGGGCGGTCGCGGGCTACGCCACGTTCCTGCGCGGACTGACGGCTCGCACGCTGGACGCCGCGCTGGCCAAGGGCACCTTCGACTTCGTCAAGGAGGTCGCGGCCGACTTCCCGATCAACGTGCTGGCCCGGATGCTCGACGTCCCGGACGACGACACGATGCAGCTCATCGATTGGGGCAACCGGATCATCGCCAACACCGATCCCGAGTACGCCGACGTTCTGCTGCACAGCGAGGAAAGCGAGCTGTACCGCGACCTCCCGTTCCGCAGCCCCGCGTCTCTTGAGGTGTTCGAGTACGGCCGTGAGCTGGCCGCACGGCGGCGCGGCGGGAACGGCACCGACCTGATCAGCAGGCTGGTCAACCAGGTCCCCCGCGACGGCGAGCCGCTGTCCGACCGCGACTTCGACAACTACTTCCTGCTGCTGGTGGTGGCCGGCAACGAGACCACCCGGCACGCCATCACGCACTCCATGCGGGCGCTCATCGACCACCCCGCCGAGGCCGCCCGGCTGCGCGAAGACCTCGACCTCATGCCCACGGCGGTCGAGGAGTTCCTGCGCTGGGCCTCGCCCGTCTACCACTTCCGCCGTACCGCCACCCGCGACGTGGAGATGCGCGGCAAGCAGATCCGGGAGGGCGACAAGGTCGTGTTGTGGTTCGCCTCCGGCAACCGCGACGACGAGGTCTTCACCGACCCTGACCGCTTCGACGTCACCCGCACCCCGAACGACCACATCACCTTCGGCAAGGGCAGCCCCCATTTCTGCCTGGGCAACGCCCTCGCCCGCCTGGAGATGCGGATCATGTTCGAGGAGCTGCTGCCGAGGCTGGCCGGCATCCGTCCGGCCGGGGAGATCAGGCGGGTCCGTTCCAACTTCGTGAACGGCATCAAGGAGATGCCGGTCACCGTCGCCCTCGCCTAAACCTCAGCCCAACCGGCGCCCTGCTCAGGGCCTGAGCAGATCAGGGCCTGAGCAGGGCGTCGGTGCGTTTGATGACCTCCCGGCAGAACGCGCCGACGCCGTCCGGGTCGTCGATGAACTGTGACGGCTTGATGCAGAACGTGGCGAATCCCTGGGCGAGCTGTTCCGGGATGCTTTCCAGCGCGGGCGGGAGTGGAGCGCAGGACCAGGCGTCCGGGAAGGTGGGGCGGGTTCCGCCGATCATTTCCAGGTCTGTCATGTCGCGGCCCGCGCCGGCGAAGGCAGTCCGTAGACGGCTGAGTTCCTCGGGAGTCGGCCTGCCCAGCGGATGGAACCCGTGGCCGTACTGCACCAGGCGGTTCAGCAGCTTGTCGTGCAGCCGACGGCCTCCGAACCACATCCGGGGGCCGTCGGGCCGATGGGCGCGCGGCTCGAAATACACGTCTTCAAAGCTGTAATGCCGCCCCTCGTACGAGACCGGGGAGCCCTGCCAGAGCCGGCTCCAGATCTCCAGATGCTCGTCCAGCAGGGCCCCCCGGTGCTCGAAGGGCACGCCCAGGGCGTCGTACTCGTCCCTGCTCCAGCTCACCGTGGGCTGCACCACCAGGCGTCCCTCGGAGATCAGATCGAGCGTGCCGAGGTCACGGGCGAGCGCAAGCGGATGCCGTAGCGGGGCGATCACCGCGGCCGCGGCGAGCCGCAGCCGGGAGGTGACCGAGGCGATCGACGCGAGGAGCATGAGCGACGACGGCCATGGCGTGCGGGGATCCTGGTTTCCCGGCAGTGCGTACTCGCGCGGGTTGCTCATGACGCCGCCGGCACCGGCGTCCGGGCCGAGGACGATGTGCTCGCTGACCATGGCGGCGTCGAACCCGGCGTCCTCGGCCTCCCGTGCCCAGCGGACCAGGGTCGGAAGATCGCGGCCACTGGTCATGGTCCAGTTCTCGCTGAGCACGAGCACGAAGCGCGGAGCCTTCATTTCACATCTCCTCGACAGCCGTCAGGACACCAAATCGGCCATTGCTTCCGAGTCCTCCTTGTTGCGCCGCAGGACCCCTACCGCCATCCCGACGGCGAGGACGAGGAACGGCAGCGCCACGAGGAACCACCCCAGCGCCGACAGGCCCCAGGACTCCTTCGCGGGATCGACGCCCTTGGCCGCGGTCCCGGCCATCAAGCCGAAGCGGGACATGAGCAGGTACATCCCGAGGGCAAGGCCGACGATGGCGACAGCGGGCGCGACCACGGTGGTCCACACGCGCTCCCCTCCGCCCTCCCGGCGGAAGTACGCGATGACGGCGACCGAGACGAGGATCTCCACCAGCACGATCGCCAGTACGGCCACGGCGCTGAACCAGGTGAACAGGTGCACCACCGGATCACGGCCGGTGACCCGGAACACCACGATGACGATCAGCGACGTCGCCGCGACTGCGGCGGTGCCGAGCACGGGCGCGCCGCGCCCGTTGATCCGGCCGAGGGCCGCCGGCAGCACCCCCGCGCGCGCCATCGAGAAGACGTAGCGGGCCGCGCTGTTCTGGAACGCGAGCAACCCCGCGAAGAGACTGGAGAGCACCAGCCAGCTCATCAGAGTCGCCAGCCAGCCACCGACGTACTCCTTGGCGACGGTGAAGAGAACCGCCGCGGGGTCGGCGAGCGGAGTCCCCTCCACGGTCGAGATCTCGGCGACGCGGTCGACGACCGCACCGCTGCCGAGGCCGCTGACCACCGCCCACGAGGTGAACGCGAACAGCAGCGCGATCAGGGAGACGGCGATGTACGTCGCACGCGGGACGCTGCGCTTGGGGTCCCTGGTCTCCTCGCCGTAGATGGCGGTCGCCTCGAATCCGATGTAGGAGGCGAAGGCGAAGGCCAGTGCGATGCCCGCCGAGCCGGCGAAACCGCCGGCGAAGATGTTGCCGGGCGAGAACGACGCGCCTAGCGACAGGCCGTCCGGCCCTCCGCCATGGAGAAGGACGGCCACGGCGACGACCGCCAGCGACACCACTTCGAGCACCATGAGCAGGCCGAGCACCTTGGCCCCGATGTCCACGCTCAGCGCGGACAGCCCCAGCACCAGCGCCCAGGCGATCAAGGCCCATACCCACCAGGCCAGATCGATGCCGAGCTCGGTGTCCATCTGCCGTGCCATGACGGCCCCGAAGAACCCGAAGACCGCGAGCTGGATCACCACGTAGGCGAACAGGGAGACGAAGGCCGACCCCACGCCCGGGACGACGCCGAGCCCCCTGCCGACGTAGGCGAAGAACGCCCCGGTGTTCGTCACCCGATGGCTCATCGCGGAATACCCGACGCTGAAGACCAGCAAGACAAGGCCCACGGCCAGATACGCGCCGGGCGCGCCCGCCCCGTTGCCGAGAACGATGGCGATGGGGACGGCGCCGGTCATGCCGACCAAGGGGGCGGCCGCGGCGACGACGAAGAAGACGATGCCCGCGACCCCGAGCCTGTTCCTGGCGAGCCGGCTCGCGCCTCCATCTGACAGGTCTGCGTGCCGCAGACCCGTTCCGCCTTGTTCGGTCATACCTTCACAGCCTCTCGTTCGGCCGCGCACGGCGCTTGCGTGACGCAGATCATATGGGCCCAAACGATTTTTGGGAAGGTTTGGCCCCGGCTTCGGACTCGGACGGTTTCTCAGGCCCGCTGGCAGCAGCAGGCACCGCGCTGCAGGCACGCGGCTCCACGGGCGTTGCGCCACTTGACGGCGGCAGGCGCCATCGCACCGGCCGTGGCAGGGCCGGGCTTGCCGTCGTAGACCACCTGGCCGCCGAGGATCGTTGCGGCGATGGGCATGCCGACCAGCGTGTCGGGATCCGCGCCCACCACGTCCCCATCGACGATGCACACGTCACCGGTCATGCCCGGCTCCAGGGTGCCCTTCCAGCGCTCGGCGCGGTCCTGCCATGCACTCGTCCTGGTGTAGGTCACCAGCGCCTCCCTGACGGTGATGCGTTCCGCCTCGCCGGCGACGCCGCCGTACAGGCCTTTGCGGAGCACCGCCGACTGCACGCCCTGCAGCCAGCTCGGGGAGGTCACCGGGGCGTCCGAGGCACTGGTCACCCGTACACCCAGGTCGAGAGCGGTGCGGTAGGGCCACTGGTAGTCCGTGCGCTCGGGGCCGAGGTTGGCGTCGAGCGTCCGGCCCAGCACATACTTGATCGTCGCGTTCATGTTGACGCCGATGTCGTGGCGCGCCATGGTGCGCAGCGTGCGGGGCGGCGTCAAGTCGCCGTGGATCACGTAGTGGCGCGGATCGCGGTGCCGCCGGTTGCCGCGCATGGCGGCCAGATAGCCCGCGACCACGGCGTCGATCCCGGCGTCCCCGGTGGCGTGCGTCCCCACCTGCATCCCGGCGTCGTGAACGAGGGCGATCATGGCGTGCATGTTCGCGACCGCCTCTTCGATCGTGTCGCCCTCGATGACCGGCTTCCCGTTGGTGCCGTCCACGTAGGGCTCGTGGAGCCAGGCGGTCTGCGCCGCCGTCGGCACTCCGTCGATGATGAGCTTGACCCCGGCGACCCGCAGGATCCGCGGGTCGACGCCGCGCGGCGGCTTGTAGGCAGCGAGCGTGTTGCGTACCTGGTCCGGGGACCTGCCGCCGGTGATCAGGGCGGTGATGCGCAGCGGGAGTGTGCTGGCGCGGGCCTTGCGCTCGTACAGCGCCAGCTGCGTCAGGGGGATCCCCGGATCGGTGATGCTGGTGATGCCCTGGGCGTGCAGCATCATGATCGCCTTGTCGACGGCGCTCTCCAGCTCCGCCTCGGTGAACGGCGGCACGACCGGGTTGACCAGGTCCTGCGCGCTCTCGCGCAACACCCCGGTGGGCTCCCCGGCGGCGTCCTTCTCGATCACCCCTCCCGGGGGTGCCGGGGTGTCGCGGGTGATGCCCGCCAGCTGCAGGACCTTGGAGTTCACGGCCATCATGTGCCCGGAGAAATCCCGGAGGACGACCGGATGGTCTCCCGAGACGGGATCGAGGTCCGTCCTGCGCGGCGGGTGAGGCAGCCGGTTCTCGTTCCATCCCTGCCCGCGAATCCAGGAGTCGGGGGCCGTGGCCGCCGCCACGGCTGCGGCCACCGCGTCGGTCAGCTCCTTGATCGTGGCGACGTCCACCTCGATGGTGGAGGGCGGGAAGTCGAGGCCGTAGCCCCCCAGGTGCACGTGGGAATCGTTGATCCCGGGGAGCACGGTGCCGCCTCCGGCGTTGATCGATTCCGTGCCCCGGCCAGCCAGGCGGCGTATGTCCCGCTCCCGCCCGACCGCCATCACCACGCCATCGCGGATGGCGACCGCCTCGGCGCGGCGCATGTGCCGGTCCATGACCTGCACACGCCCGTTGTAGACGATCAGGTCCGCGGGACCGCGGCCATCGGCGGATGCGGGTCCCGCGGCCAACACCGGGGCGCCCGCCGCACCGGCCGCCATCCCGGCCGCCTGACCCAGAAACCGGCGGCGGTTGATTCCAGCGTTCATCGTGAGTTCCCTTCGGCGGTGGGAAACAGGCCTGAGGATCTGGGGGGCCGTACCGCTCACGGCAGCATCGCGCCGGCCGTTCTGGGCAGCGTCGTGGCCGCTGTGGCGGTCGGACAGGAAGTGTCGGAACGTCGCTGATGTGGGTGAACCGGCCGGCGTGCCCTAAAGAATGTTCGGGATCAAACGACCTGTCAAGAGGTCTGCGTCGGCGAACACGACATGCCGACGTTGAGGTAGGACGCGGTCAGGAGCGGCCAGGTCAGCGTGGCCATCTCTGCCGGCGTACGCGGGCAGCCCCGCTGGAGCCAGTCGGCGGCCACGCCGATGAGCGCGCCGGCGGTGAACGCGGCGGGCACATCATGCGAGGTGTCGGCCGCCCGCTGCGCGGAGGCGTCGCCGGTCACGGCCCGGCGCACGCCGAGATGAATGGCCACGGTGATGCGACGGCGCACGTGGTCGATGACGCGCGCGCTCCCCTGTGGCCCCAGCAGGCTGCGGTAAAGACCGGCGTGCTCGGCGAGGCTGACGAAGAAGGCCCGCAGCGAACGGGTGGGGTCCCGGTCCGGCGAATCGGGCCCGAAGGTGGGCAGGGAGCCGATCAAGTCGTCGATCATCAGCGTGCAGGCGGCCTCGGCCAGCTCATGGACGTCTCGGTAGTGGTCATAGAAGGTGGAGCGGCTCACTCCTGCCCTTTCGGCCACGTCGGCGACGCTGACCTGGGACAACTCCTGCTCCTCGACGAGCTGGATCAGCGCGCCCTGCAGGGCCGCCTGGCTTCGGCGCACACGCCGGTCGCTCGCAGGGGTGTCTTTGGTCGCGTCCACGCTTTCAGCCTACCCGCGCCCTACACATGTAGGTTTTCCGACAAGTGTCGGATAGCGTGACCTGACCGACGGCGCTGTACAGGGCCACAACGGATGAGGACCAAGATGAACGCGCGGGATCTGCGAGGCAGGACAGTGGTGATCACCGGTGCCAGCGCCGGGATCGGTGCCGCGGCGGCGCGCCGCTTCGGCGAACTGGGCGCCACCGTGGCGGTAGTGGGCCGATCGCAAGAGAAAACCAAAGCAATCGCAGCACAGGTCGGAGGCCAACCGCACCTGGTGGACTTCGGATCGCTTGACGACGTACGCAAGCTCGCCGCTGACCTGCTCGCCACCTACGAGCAGATCGACGTCCTGGCCAACAATGCCGGCGCGATCTTCACCAGCCGCCAGACCAGCACCGACGGCCACGAGCTGACTTTCCAGGTCAATCACCTGGCGCCGTTCCTGTTGACCAACCTGCTCCTGGACCGGCTGGCCGCCTCTCCAGAGCCGGTTCAAGTGATCAACACCGGGAGCGCCCAGTACCGCAAGGCGCGCCTCGACCTGGATGACCTGGACGGCACCCGCCGTTACCGCGGCATGCAGGCGTACGGGACGTCCAAGCTCGCCACCATCCTGTTCACCCGGGAACTCGCTCAACGCCTGAAGGACACGACCGTCACCACCTCGGCCTTCCACCCCGGAGCTGTCGCCACCGACGTCACCCGTGACAACGCGCTGCAACGCGCGTTCATGAAGTCCCGGTTGGGCAGGGCGGTGCTTTCCACCCCCGAGCAGGGGGCCGAGCCGCTACTTCACCTGGCCACCCTCCCCGATCCGCAGACGGCGAATGGCGCCTACTTCCATCGGCTCACCCGCGAGGATCCCAAGAACGAACAAGCCCGCGACCCGAACCTTGCACGCGAACTGTGGGAGCGATCGGCACAACTGACAGGCCTACACAACTGACAGGCCTAAAGGTGCGTTGAAGGCCGTCTACGCCTTTTTTTAGGGCCGTACTTCGACCAGCTCGATCTCCATCAGGTTGGCAAGGGCCCGCAGGTCGGCGATCCGGTGGCCGGTGCCGAGCGCCCAGTGATGGGAGATGCCGGTGGCGCTCCAGGCGTCGGTCCAGTCGCCGGGATCGCAGCCGAAGTCGACGCGGGAAGTGGTGTTGCCGATCTTGAGGTGCGGCCCGTCGACGACCTCGCCCTCGGATGCGACGAGTCCGTAGCGGCCGTCGCGGCGCTGGATGATGCCGAACGCGGTGACCGGCCCGTGCTTGACGTCGAACTCCACCGACACGCCGTAGCCGCGCTTGCCGTGGTAGACGCCCAAGCCGCGAAGGAGGGGGCGGCGGGCGGAGATCGCCAGGTGTGCCGGTCCGTCGTGGCCCATCTCGACGTGGCCACGGTGGAAGTCGAGTGCCTGGAGTTCGGTGAACGAGCCTCCGGCACCGAGACGGTCGGCGATGAGCATGGCCAGCGAGGTGCGCAGCTCGTACTCCCCCGCCGCCGGGATGCCGCGCGCGGTGAGCAGCGAGGCGCCGAGGATCATCCCGGCGCCCAGCCGCTCGTGCGTCTCGCCGTCCAGCCCGCGGTGGTAGTAGGCGAGGCTGTCCAGCTCGAAGTCCTCGACCAGGCGGTCGAGCCCGGCCGAGACCTTGGCCGCCCAGGTGAGGTCCTCGTCCTTCACCGAGCCGGCCAGCTCGAAGATCTCCGCCGCCTGGTCCTTCTTGGCGTTGACCTCGGCGCCGGTGACCTTCTCCACCCGGACCCGCAGGTCGTCGAACTCCAGGACCTCGACGTGGCCGCCGAAGTTCGCGCTGACCAGGGTCAGGTCGGTGGAGACGTCCAGCATCCCCGGGTAGAGATGCCCCATCAGGCCGTGCCGGCCGTGGCGCAGCGCGGCCCGCACCCCGGCGGCGCGGACCCAGCGGCCGATCTTCGTCCAGGCCCGCTCGTCCTCCAGGTAACCGCTGACCGAGCGGAACGGGACGCCGCACCGCTGGAACGCGTTCGCCATCTCCGGCAGCGGGCAGGCGCCGCAGTAGGCGAGCCACTGCCCGGTGTCGAAGGACTCGTGGTCCATCGACTCGGTCGGCTGGAGGTTGATCAGCAGCACCGGCGCGCCGCTGCGCTGGGCGATCGGAACCAGCATGGTCGCGGTCATGTAGGTGGTGAGGAAGCCGACGATGAGGTCGCAGCCCGCCGCGCGCAGTTTCTCCGCGGCCGCCGCTCCCTCCTGTGCGTCGGAGATGAAGCCCACGTCGACCACGTCGGCGCCGAGCCCGCGCATGCGTTCCGACACCCGTTCGGCGGACGCGCGGAGCTGCGGCAGCAGGTCGGGGAACTGCGGCCAGTACGCGCCCAGGCCGCCGGCGACGAGGCCGACCTTGACACGCGGCGCAGTGACGCGGTCGAGCGGAAGTCCGGTCATGGTGTCCTCCTCGGATGGGGGTGAGCGCGCAGGCGGCTGAGCATCAAGAGCGCGTGCTAGGCCTCCTGCACGCCGGGTCTGCGGTCCTCGACCACGTAGCTGGCGCGGGTGGAGACCGGCGCGCCCGGCCTCTGCACGTACGGGAGCACCCGGAAGTCGGTGCGCCATCGCTGCCGGTCGACGTTGACCCGGAGGTAGCCGCGCTGGGCGTTGTAGAACTTCATGTGCGCGTTGGCCGACAGGAACGTGCGGCCGAGGGGGTCGACGTCCATCCCGTCGCCGCCGCTGGTGATCGACGTGCCGACGAACTCCGACCCGACGACCGGCGAGTCCGGGTCCTCGAAGTCGCGCTTCAGGTCGACGGCGTAGTTCTGGTGCCGGTCGCCACTGATCACCACGAGGTTGCGCACGCCGGTGTCGTGCGCGGCCGCAAGGAGCCGGTTGCGCTCGCCTGCGTACCCGTCCCACGGGTCCACCCAGACGTCCTTGCCCGGCCCCGGGTCCCAGTCTGTCTCCGCCATCGGCATCTGGTTTCCCAGGATCTGCCAGCGGGCGCGCGAGGTGCGGAAGCCGTCCTGGAGCCAGCGCTGCTGCTGGTCTCCCAGGACGGTGCGGGCGGCGTCGAAGCGCTCGTCGCAGTCCTTCGTCCGGCCTGTGCCGTTGCCGTACGAGCAGGCCTGGATGTCCCGGTGGCTCCGGGTGTCCAGCATCGTGAAGTCGGCGAGACGGCCGTAGGAGATCCTGCGGTGCAGCCGGATGTCGGGCCCGGACGGCAGCTGCGACCGGCGCAGCGGCAGGTTCTCGTAGAAGGCCTGGAACGCCGCTGCCTTGCGCCGCGCGAACTCGGCCGGATCGGGGTTCGGGTGGCGGCCCATGATGACCGTGTCGTCGGCCCAGTCGTTGACCACTTCGTGGTCGTCGAGTGTGTGGATCCACGGAAAGGCGGCGTGCGCCTTCTGCAGCGGTGCCTCGGCTTTGTAGAGGGAGTATTGCAGCCGGTAGCGCGCCAGGTCGAAGGTCTCGGTGGTGAACTGCGGGCCGGGTACAGGCACACCTCGCCTGTTGTTGGCCGGGATCTCGTACTCGTAGATGTAGTCGCCGAGGTGCACGATCAGGTCGAGGTCCTCCTCGGCCATGTGGTCGTACGCGGTGTAGAAGCCGTCCTGCCAAGCCTGGCACGACGCGACCGCGAAGCTCAGTTGCCTCGGTTGCGAGCTCCGTGGGGGCATCGTGCGAGTCCGGCCCACAGGGGAGATCTCACCGGCCGCACGGAACCGGTAGTAGTACTCGTGGCCCGGCCGTAGTCCGGCGATCTCGGGGTGGACCGAGTGGCCGAGCTCCGGCGCCGCCACCGCCGAACCCCGCCTGACGACGTGGCGGAACCGCTCGTCACTCGCGACCTCGTACTGGACCCGGATGCGGCGGTCAGGCATCCCGCCCCGGCCGTCCGGAGCGAACGGCTCGGGCGCCAGCCTCGTCCACAACACGAAGCCGTCGGGCGACGGATCACCCGAAGCGACGCCCAGCGTGAACAGCCCCGCCTTCCGCAACGTGTAAGCGTGGGCGGCCGATGCGCCCACGGCGCCGGTGCCGAGCATGACCGCCGCGGCACCGGCCCCGCCGGCCCCGATGAACCGTCGCCGCGACACCTTGTCGTCGTTCGAAGATTTTTGAACGCTTCCCGGGCCCACGCACCATCTCCGATCACGGGCAAATCTGTGAACGTAACTTCTAAAATGTGAAGTTGAGAGTAAGGGTGGCCCAGAACGGCGTCAAGATCTTCGTAGATAGGTCCCGGTTTTATCAACAGGTAGTGTTAACTTTCAGCATGACCAAGGAGTTGAGCGGCCGTCGCGGGCCCGAGGTGCGCCGCCAGGCCATCACCGACCACGTTCTCTCGGTGGGCTCGGTCACCGCGGGAGACCTGGCCGAGCGGTTCGGCGTGAGCATCATGACGATCCACCGGGACCTGGACGAGCTCGAACGGCAGGGCATCGTCCGCAAGTACCGGGGCGGGGTCACCGCTCAGCCGTCCGGCGTGTTCGAGAGCAACGTCGCCTACCGCATGAAGTCGATGCAGCCCGCCAAGGACGCCATCGCCGAGAAGGCCGTCCGGCTGGTGGAGCCCGGCATGGCGGTGATGCTCGACGACTCCACCACCACCCTGGCGCTGGCCCGCAGGCTCGGTGACGTCACCCCGCTGACCGTGATCACCAACTTCCTGGAGACCACCACCCTCCTGGCCCGCGAACCCGGGATCAGGCTGATGGCACTGGGCGGGGAGTACGACTCGCTGCACGATTCCTTCCTGGGCGTCTCCTGCGTGGACGCCATCGCGGCACTCCAGGTCGACCTGTGCTTCGTGTCGACCTCGGCCGTCTCCGGCGGGTTCGCCTACCACCAGGAGCAGCACATCGTGTCGGTCAAGCGGGCCATGCTCGAGGCCGCCGCGCGCAACGTGCTGCTGGTGGACCACTCCAAGCTCGGCCGGGTCGCGCTGCACAGGGTGGCGCCGCTGTCGGTGTTCGACCGGGTCATCGTCGATGACGGCGCGAGCGCCGAGGCGCTGCGCGAACTGGACGAGCACAAGGTCACCTACGAGGTGGCCACGACCTGAGCGAAGGTCCGGAGTCGACACGGGCACAACTTCGTAACGTTCACTCTGTTTCTTATCGCATGTGAACTACCATGCAGCCTGCCGTCCCGGGATTGTCCACGCCAGGGGGTCAGATACGCCGCCTGACTGCCCTTAACATAGCTCTGACCTGTGTAAATATGTCCAGTTAACATCAGGCTCGATCAGGTCGCGCACACCTTGGGCACTGCAGTGAGGGCCGTCGAAACGTGGCGCATCTGACGTCTTGACACCCAACTAGGGCATCCCTACGCTCCAACTCACACTTTTGAGTGTTAATTCACAGCAGGTGATGCAGGGATCGGAGCGGCTCATGACCGGCCACCCCACGATCGGGCTGGCGCCTTACGCCCTGCGGTGTGAGCAGCTGGCCGAGCCGCTGGGCGTGGACGAGCGAGCGCCGCTGCTCTCGTGGCGGCTCGCCTCCGGCCGCCGAGGCGACGCACCCACCCTCTACCGGGTCCGGGTGCGGACCGAGGCCGGCGCGCAGGTCTGGGACACCGGCGAGGTGAACGACCCGGCGGCGGTGTCCGTCCGCTACTCGGGCGCCCCTCTGGCCCCTCGCACGCGCTACCGCTGGGAGGTCGTCGTCACTGCTGAGGACGGCACGACCGGTCAGGCCGGCTCATGGTTCGAGACCGGGCAGCTCTCCTCCTCGGCCTGGCGGGCGTGCTGGGTCACCCACGACACCAGCGATCTGGACGTGGTGGACGCACCGGAAGAGGGCGAAGTCGCTCTCACCGACCATGGCCTCCAGCCCGCCGTCCGGCTGCGGCGCACGTTCGAGGTCCCCGCGTCACCCGTCCGCGCCCGCCTCTATGTCACCGCGCGCGGGCTCTATGAGATGCGGCTGAACGGCCACCGCGTTGGCGATGCCGAGCTCGCCCCAGGCTGGACCGATTACCGCGACCGCATCGACTACCAGAGCTACGACGTGACCGCACTCATCGGCGGGGGCGAGAACGTGCTGGCCGCCACGCTCGCCGACGGCTGGTGGAGTGGTTTCGTCGGCTTCGACCCGCGCCGTTCCGGTGCTCACTATGGAGCGTTCCCGGAGTTGCTGGCGGAACTGCATCTCGATCACGCGAACGGTGATCGGGAGGTCATCGCCACGGACGGGTCGTGGCGTACCCGCCGCTCCCCCATCCGGTACGCCGACCTGCTGATGGGCGAGTGCCATGACCTGCGCCGCGACACGCCCGGCTGGGATCGTCCCGGATTCGGTCCCGCGGACGGAGGGGGCACGGACGAAGGGGCCGGGGGCGCGGACGGCTGGGTGCCTGCCATGGTCACCGGCACCGACCACGACCTGCTCACTGCCTCCGTGGCCCCACCGGTCCGCGCCATGCAGGAACTGCCCGCCCGTACCGTCACCCGCATAGGCGCCGACCGTCATCTGGTCGATTTCGGCCAGAACTTCGCAGGCCGGGTACGCCTCGCCGCCCGCGGTCTCACTCCGGGCACCCGTGTGGTCGTCCGGCACGGCGAGGCCCTGGACGACGACGGCGCGCTCTACACGGGCAACCTGCGCACCGCCGACGCGACCGACGTGCTCATCGCCGGAGACGACGCCGAGACCGTCTTCGAACCGCGCTTCACCTACCACGGCTTCCGCTACGCGGAGGTCACCGGCCTGCCCGCGCTGGACGCCGCCGACATCACCGGTGTCGTCCTCCACAACAACACACCTTGGACCGGCGACTTCACCTGTTCCGACCCTGACGTCGAGCGCCTGTACCAGGCCATCTGCTGGGGGCAGCGGTCCAACTTCGTCAGCGTCCCCACCGACTGCCCACAGCGCGACGAGCGACTGGGTTGGCTCGCCGACGCACAGGTGTTCCTTCCCACCGCCTGCCTGAACGCCGATGTCGCAGCGTTCTTCGAGGGCTGGCTGCGCGAGGTGCGCGGCGCCCAGTCCCCCGGCGGCTGCTTCACCAACGTGGCACCGAGGCTCGCCGGCGTCGCCGACGAGGGCGCGCCCGGCTGGGGTGACGCCGGCGTCCTGGTGCCCTGGCACCTCTACCGGGTGTACGGGGACGAACGGATCCTGGAGTGCAATCTCGACGCCATGACCGCCTGGGTCGACCACGTCCACGGGCACAACCCCGATCTGGTGTGGCGGCACCGCGTCGGCCCGCACTTCGCCGACTGGCTCGCCCCTGCGCCCACCCCGCGCGAGGTCGTCGCCACCGCCTACTTCGCCCGCAGCACCGACCTCACGGCCCGGGCCGCCGAGATCCTCGGCCGGACGGAGACGGCGCGGCACTACGGGGCACTCGGCAGGCACATCGTTAAAACGTTCGCCGAGCACTTCGTCACACCTGAGGGCCTGGTCGCTGGCGACACCCAGACCGGATATCTCCTGGCCCTCGCGTTCGACCTGCTGCCGGGCCACCTGGTACCGCGAGCCGCGGAGCGCCTGGCCGAGCTCGTCGAGGCGGCGGGCCCCGGCGTCACCACCGGGTTTCTCGGTGTGGGCCTGGTCGCGCCGGTGCTGGACGCCTCCGGCCGGCCCGACCTGGCGCACGCGTTGCTGCGCAGAACCGATCCGCCGTCCTGGCTCTACCCGCTGCGCCACGGCGCGACCACGATCTGGGAGCGCTGGGACGGCTACACCGCTGAGCGCGGTTTCCAGGCGGCGGCGATGAACTCGTTCAACCACTACGCGCTGGGCTCGATCGGCGAATGGCTCTACCAGGGCGTCGCCGGACTCGCCCAGACACCCGGTTCCGCCGGCTACCGCGAGCTGCTGATCCGCCCCAGACCCGGCGACCTGGCCTGGGCGCGCGCCTCGTACGAGTCGGTGCGCGGCACGGTCCGGACGTCCTGGGCCCGGGCGGACGGTGAGCTCCGGCTGCAGGTGAGCGTGCCGCCGGGCGCGACCGCGATCGTGCACGTCCCGACCGGCGACCCCGGCGGCGTGCGCGAGAGCGGGGTCGCGGTGGCCGACGCGACCGGGGCCCAGGTTATCGGCACCGAAGCCGGCGCGCTCCTGTGCCGGGTGGCCTCGGGGGACTACCGCTTCACCGCGGCCGACCCGCGGCGCGCCGCCCCGTAGTGGCGGCACCCGCAGCCAAACAGATCATCGCGGCGCAAGGCCGCGGTTTCGAGGAGGATTCATGACAGCGTCGTCGTACGGATCGGCAGCCCTCAGCCGCCGCGGATTCTTCGGGCTGACCGGCGGCGTCGCCGCCATGGGCGCGCTCGCAGCCTGCGGCGGGACGTCCGGCGGAAGCAGCGGCGGGGGCGGGGGCGGCGGAACGCTGCGCCTGGTGGCCGTCGCCGACCAGCAGAAGCCACTCGACCTGCTGCTCAAGGAGTACACCAAGAACAAGTTCAACGCCTCGTACGCCCCCACCGACCAGGTACAGACCTCGGTGCGCACCCAGCTCGGCGCGGGCAACGCCCCCGACGTGCACGTGGTGTTCCCCGGTGACGGCTCGGCGATGAGCATGGCGCAGATCGCCCAGGCCGGGTTGCTGGCCGATCTGAGCGACCAGGCCTGGACGAAGCGCATCCCGCCCGGCCTGCAGCCCGCGTTCCAGAAGGACGGCAAGACCTTCCTCTACTCGGCCGGCTCCAGCGTCATCGGCGCCATCTACAACAAGAAGGTCTTCCAGGAGGCCGGTGTCGAGCCGCCCACCACCTGGAGCGGGTTCCTGGACGTCTGCGAGAAGATCAAGAAGAAGGGCAAGGTGCCGATCGCGCTCGGCGCCCAGACCCAGTGGGTCACGCAGCTGATCACCTACGCCCTCGTGCCCTCGACCGTCTACGCCAAGAACCCCAAGTTCGACGAGCAGATGCGGGCGGGCTCGGCCAGCTTCGCGAACTCGGGCTGGAAGGACGCGTTCGACATGTACCTGGAGCTGCAGAAGCGCGGGTACTTCAACGACAACCCCAACGGCACCACCCTCGAACAGCAGACCTCCATGGTCGCCACCGGAAAGGCCGCGATGGCGATCCAGGTGTCGGCGGTGCTGCCCGACTTCCGCAAGGCCGCCACCAACGCCGACGACCTGGACATGTTCCCGGTGCCCGGGGCCGACGACGCGAACCAGGTCTGGATCCCCGCGGGCGTGGTCGTCGGCCTCGGGGTCAGCGCGCGCGGCAAGAACGTCGACGAGGCCAAGGCGTTCCTCGAGTTCCTCGGCGAGCAGAAGAACATGAACCGCTGGGCAGAGGCCGTCGCCTGCGTACCGCTCAGCCGCGACTCCGCCTCCAAGATCGACCCCGTGCTGAAGTCGTTCCTGCCGTTCATCGACGGCAACAAGGCCGTGCCGTTCATGGACCAGGGCTGGCCGAACGCCGAGATCCAGCCGGCCCACTTCGCCGTGGTGCAGGAGCTTCTGGGCGGGCGGACGACGGTGGCCAAGGCGCTGGCCAAGCTGGACGAGACCTACCGGAAGAAGTGACCGTGACCTCCACCCTCCGTCCCGCCCCGGCGAAACGGGCCGGCCCGCCGGGCGCCGCGGCCCGCCGCCGGCGGCGAGGCGCCCGGCGAGGCGCGCGCTTCCTGTCGCCGCCGTGGTGGTTCGCCGCGCCCGCCTTGGCCATCTACGCACTGGTGGTGCTGTATCCGAGCCTCAGCGGCATCGTGTACGCCTTCACCGACTGGAACGGCCTGGGCGAGCGCAACTTCAACGGCCTGGCCAACTTCAGCAAGCTGTTCGATGACGACGCGGCACGCGGCTCCCTGGTCAACACGCTGCTGCTGACCGTGGCGATCGTCGTCGTGCAGAACGGCGTCGGTTTGCTGCTGGCCCTCGGCGTTCACGCCAGGATCAAGTCGCGGACCGTGCTGAGGGTCGTGTTCTTCGCCCCGGCCGTCGTCAGCCCGGTGATGGTGGCCTTCCTGTGGAAGTACATCTACAACCCCTCGCCGGACGCCGGGCTCAACGGCATCCTCGGCGCGGTGGGCCTGGGCGGGCTGCGGCAGGACTGGCTGGGCAACCCCGACCTGGCGATCTGGTCGATCGCGGGCATGGTGATCTGGCAGTTCGCCGGCTACTCGATGGTGATCTTTCTGGCCGGGCTGGAGGGGGTGCCCGCCGAGCTGCACGAGGCCGCGATGATCGACGGCGCGAGCCGGTGGCAGCGCTTCCGGCACGTGACCTGGCCGCTCCTGGCGCCCGCGGTCACGATCAACCTGATGTTGTCGACCATCGGCGGCCTCAAGCTGTTCGACCAGATCTACGCCGCGACCAACGGCGGGCCTGGGCACGCCAGCGAGACGTTGTCCACGGTGCTCTACAAGCAGGCGTTCGTGTTCGGCAATTACGGCTACAGCACCGCGATCGCACTCGTCCTGGCGCTGTTCGTGGCCGCGGTGTCCATGGTCCAGATCCACTACCTACGTGGGCGGGAGGTCGCATGAACGTCAGATACGGGCTGCGCACGCTGGGGCTGGAGCTGGTGATGATCGCCGTCGCGGTCGCCTTCCTGTTCCCGGTGTACGCGCTGGTCACGATGGCGTTCAAGGACCAGCGGGCGGTCGCCGAGTCGCCGCTGGGGCCGCCGACCAGCCCGACGCTCGACAACTTCTCCAATGCCTGGACGCGGGCCGAGCTCGGCCCGGCGCTGTTCAACAGCACGATGATCACGGTCGGGAGCCTGGTGGCGCTGATCGCGATCGGCTCGTTCGCCGCGTACTTCCTGTCGCGCCGCGCCTCGCGGCTGGGCTACGGGCTGTACGTGCTGTTCCTGCTGGGCATCGTGCTGCCGTTCCAGCTCGGGATGATCCCGCTGTTCAAGCTGGTGGACGGGGCGGGGCTGCTCGGCACCATGCAGGGAATGATCATCTTCTATACCGGCATCCAGCTGCCCTTCACGATCTTCCTCTACACCGGGTTCATCAGGGCGCTGCCCGCCGACTACGCCAACGCGGCGCTGATCGACGGCGCCGGGCACTTCCAGGCGTTCACCCGGGTGGTGTTCCCGCTGCTGCGGCCGATCACCGGTACCGTGCTCATCCTCAACGCGGTGTTCATCTGGAACGACTTCTTCACGCCCCTGCTCTACCTGGGCGGGTCGACCCGAGAGACGGTCCCGGTGCGGATCTTCGCCTTCGTCGGCCAGTACGTCTCCGACAACGGGCTGGTGTTCGCCGGGCTGGTGCTCGCCGCGCTGCCGATCCTCGCCGTGTTCCTGGTGTTGCAGCGGTATGTGATCAAGGGCTTCGCGAGCGGGTTGAAGGGATGATCCCCGGCCGGCTGCGGAGGGTGCTGGACATGCCGCCCCGCGCGTACTCCCCCGCGCCCATCTGGTGGTGGAGCGGCGAGCGGCTCGACCGGCGGCGGCTGCGCGACCAGCTCGAACGTTTCGCGGCGGGCGGCGTCTACAACCTGGTGATCCTCAATCTCGCGCCGTCCGGACCCATGTTCGGTGCGGACGCGGACGAGCCCGCGTTCTTCTCCGACGAGTGGTGGGAACTGCTCGACGGGGTGTGCGAGGACGCCGCCCGGCTTGGGGTGTCGCTGTGGTTCTACGACCAGCTCGGTTTCTCCGGGGCCGACCTCCAGGCGCGGCTGGTGCGCGACGTCGCCGCGTTCGCCGGGCAATGGCTGGAGCCGGACGGGCGTACCACTGCACGCGGCTTCGACTACCTGTCGGCGCGGGCGTGCGCGGCGCTGCTGGACCGCGTCCACGGGGAGTTCGAACGGCGGCTCGGGCACCGGCTCGGCAATGTGATCGTCGGCTCGTTCCAGGATGAGCTGCCCACGCTGCCGACCTGGACGGAGGGCTTCGCGGAGGAGTTCGCCGCGCGCCGCGGCTATGACCTTACGCCTCACCTGCCATATCTGTGGAAGGGCGGCGACTGGAAAAGTGATGACAGGGCGTACCGCGTTCGGCGCGACTATCAGCTCACCCGGGCGGAACTGGCGGAGGAGGCCTTCTTCCGGCCGTTGGCCGACTGGCACACCCGGCACGGGCTGCTGCACGGTTGCGACCAGCAGGATCCGGCACGCGCAGGGCATCCGGCGGATGGTGTGCGGCTGTACGCGGACTACGCCCGCACCCATCGCTGGTTCGGCGCGCCCGGCTCGGACCATCACGGTGACGCGCGCATCCACTCGTCCCTGGCCCATCTTTACGGCAGGGACCGCGTATGGATTGAGGCGTTCCACTCCAGCGGCTGGGGCGGCACGCTGGAGGAGACGTTCGACTGGCTGCTCCCGTGGTTGCGTGCCGGGGCCACCCTCTACAACCCGCACGCGGTCTACTACACGACCAAGGCCGGCTGGTGGGAGTGGGCACCGCCCGCCACCGACTGGCGGCAGCCCTATTGGGCGCACCACCGGGTCTTCGCTGAGGCGGTCACGCGGCTGTGTGCGGCTTTGTCGTTGGGGCGTCACGTCTGCGAAGTGGCCGTGCTGTTCCCGACCGCGACCGCCCAGGCCGGCACCCGGCTCGACGGCGTGGACCCATCCGCTGCGCTGGCACAGGAGACCTACCGTGCGCTGGTGGGCGACATGGCCTGGTTCCAGATGGTCCCCGGCACCCTCGACCGGCTCCGCGTCGACGCCGACGTCATCGATGACGACTCCGTCCACCGGGCCACGGTTGAGGCGGGACGGCTGAACGTCGCGGACGAGTCGTACGGCACAGTTCTGCTGCCCGCCTGCACCGTTCTCGAAGCGGAGACCGCCCGGCGGCTGGTCTCGCTGGCCGAGCAGGGCGGCCGCGTCATCGCCGTCGGGCCGCCGCCCCGGCACGGCGTCGGCGCCCCGGACGCGGACGAAGTGGTGGCGAGGCTGGCGGCGCTGCTGGAGACCGTTCCGGACACAGGCTCGCTCGGGCCTCTGCTGGAGGGCACCCGGCGTGTCGAGGCACCGGTCCCCGCGTTGGTCCGCGAAATCGACGGCGCGACGGTGGTGTTCCTGACGGCGGCCGAATCCATGGCCAGCCGCGTGTCGGTGGGGCGCCCGGACGAACGCGGAGCGGACCTCGGCTGGCTGGACGTGACCTACGACTTCGATCCCGGCCGCTACCACCGCGACATGCGAGTCCGGGTCCACGGCGTCGCAGGCCCGGCGTTCCTGGTGAGTCCCTTCGGCGGCCCGCCCCGGCCGCTGCATGCCTCCGAACGAGAGGGATCCGTCGAGGTGGTGGTTCCGTTCGACGATGGCCCCGCCGCGCTCCTCGTCTTCCCGGGCGGCACATCGCCAGCGGAGGAGGAGGTGGCGGTGGAGCCGGCCGAGCGGCCGCGCCCCATGAACGAGATGGACCTGGGCCCGACCTGGGACATGGAGCCGGTGCCGACGCTCGACAACGCCTGGGGCGATTTCGGGCGCCCGGCGGGTGACATGGCGTCCCTCGAACGCTGGCGGCTCTCCCATCAGGTGGACGGCGGAGACTGGACGCCGGTCCACGCGACCTTCGGGCCGCACGGGCTCTGGTCCGGACCCGCGACAGAGGGATGGCGCCCGGTCGTCTACTCCGACACTCGCGGCATCCGCAAGGACCCCGTCCACCGGTCCGTGCTGGGGCCGAAGGGGCACGTCCCCGAGGAGTTCCTCGACTTCGGCGATGTCGAAGCCGGGCAACGGGTGGCCCTGCGCACGCGCGTGAACGCTCCCGGCGACGGTGGTCTCGTCATGATCGGTTGCGCCGCCGCCAAGACCCTCCTGATCGGCGGGACGGCGGTCCCGCTCGACGACCACGGCTATCTGGCGGTGACCAAGGAGCCCCTCTCCCGGGGGGAGCACGCCCTCGAACTGCGCCTGGTGCCCGACGAGGACGTACGGCTGCGCGGTCACCTGTCCATCGTCACCGAGCCCGCCCGCTGCCTCCGGCCCGAGTGGATCACCATCGACGGTCCGTCGCGTCCAGGCGCACAGGTGTCCTTCAGCGCCGAACTCCCTCGCGCGGATGGTCCCTCCCTCCTCCAGGTGACGTCCGCGTCCCCGTGCCGGATCCTGGTCGACCGCGTCGAGATCGGCCGTCAGGGCGGCTTCGACCCGTACGCCGAGCACGAGGCTCCCCGCGTCGGCCGCTACGAGGTATCCGGCACCCGGCTCACTCTCGTCCTCACCGAGACCGAGGGCCCACCGGCGGTCCTGGTGGACGGCCCGGTCGTCTCGGGCTCCGGATGGCACGCCACCCGCGACGGAGCCCCGGTGCCCGTCGAGACCAGGCGCGCGCAGTCCGGTGAGCCCGCCTCCTTCCACCTGCGGCGCCGGCCGCACCCGCTGCCCGGCGCTCATTGGCTGGAGGACGACGACGCGGACGGCACGGTCATGCCCGCCTCGTTCGCCGTCCCCGGCGCCCGGCCCCGGGTCGAACGGCTGCGCTTCGAGGTGCCGCCCGGCGCGACCCGGATGCGGTTCACGGCGCGCGGCGAGGTGACCGGCATTCTCCTGGACGACGTCCCGATCACGATCGCCCGCCACGAGGGCACCGTCGACGTCGAACTCCCCGGAAACCCCAGAGCGGCCGGGACCGCGGAGTTGCGCCTGCTGACCCGGCCGGAACACCGGGAAGGCGCGGCTCTAGCCGGCCCGGTCACGTTCACCATCGGCCCCGGCACGATCGAGTTGGGCGACTGGGAGGACGTGGGGCTCGCCGGATACAGCGGCGGGGTCCGCTACCGGCAGGCCCTTACCCTGCCGTCGGCCCCGGGAAAGGCCGAACTCGACCTCGGCCGCGTTCGCGGCACCGCCGAGGTGACGGTGAACGGAAGCCCGGCAGGCATCCGGATCTGCGCCCCGTACACCTTCGACCTCGGCACGTCCCTGCACACCGGCCGCAACGAGATCGAGATCGTCGTCTACGGCACCCTGGCCCCCTACCTCGACGAGACCAGCCCCACCCACTTCGTCTTCCCCGGCCAGCGCACGTCCGGACTCCTGGGCCCGGTGATCCTCCGGAGCGCCCGTTGACGGGTCAATTTTTGCGCGCCACGCCGGCGACCAGCCATCCGGAGGGCTTGGGGAAGGGACGGTTGGGGCGCCAGTCCGGGGCGTCGACCATGCCTGGCTCGACGAGGTCCAGGCCGTCGAAGAAGGAGCGGATCCGCTCACGCGAGCGCATGACCATCGGCTCGCGCGCGCTCTGGAACATCGCGGTGAACTGGGCGACATGCTCGGGGTCCTGCCCCTCGCCCGTCAGATGGGACATCACCAGATAACTCCCGGGGACAACGGCGTCCCGGTATCGGGCCACGACCCCGGCCGGGTCGTCTTCGTCCGCCATCAGGTGCAGCAGGCCGACCAGGAGCACTCCCAGCGGACGCTCAAGGTCGATGAATGAGGTCTCCCGGATGCGGCCCAGGATCTCCCCCGGCTGCCGCGCGTCCGCGCTGATCACCGTCGCCGTCGACGAGCTCGACAGCAGCGCCCGATAGTGGTTGACCACGACCTGGTCGTGGTCGACGTACAGGACCCGGGCCGCCGGATCGGCGTCGTGGGCGAGGTCGTGGACGTTCGTGCGAGTGGGCAGCCCGCAGCCGATGTCGACGAACTGCCGGATCCCCTCGTCCAGCAGGAACCGCACGGCACGCCGCAGGAAACGCCGGTTCTCCACGGCCGGACGGCGCTCGACGTCGTCCCCCCAGGGGCCCTCCGGCAGCCCCTCGGCCACACCGCGATCGGGCCCGTAGTGGTCCTTGCCCCCGATGATGTAGTCGTAGATCCGGGCATCGGCAGGAGTCGACGGATCGAACTTCTCGTCAGACGAACTCATCCGGCATATCCCCCGTCGCGCAGCAAATCTGCCCAAGTTTCACATATGCGCACCCCTCATGATGGAAAGCCAGTTCAGGTGGGGATGGCGTTTGGGCGGGCTAAGGAGGCTTGGGGCGGGCCGATGGGTTCGGAAGAGTCGTTCATCTCTGCCTACCGAGGGGATAAGCGATGCACGACGCAGCACGTCAGTGGGACGAGCCGATCGCGATCGTGTCGATGGCCTGCCGGCTTCCGGGAGACGTCGCCGATCCGGAACAGCTGTGGGCGCTGCTCGCGGAGGGCCGGGACGCGGTCGGGCCGTTCCCGGAGGACCGCTGGGACGTCGACTCGATCTACGACCCGGACCCTCGGGTGGCCGGGAAGACCTGCTCACGCGAGGGTGGATTCCTAGCCGGCATCGACGCCTTCGATCCGCACTTCTTCGGGATCACGGCGCGCGAGGCGGCGGCGATGGACCCGCAGCAGCGGGTACTGCTGGAGACGGCATGGGAGGCGCTGGAACGAGCCGGGACCGTGCCGGCGCGGCTCACGGGAAGCTCAACCGGCGTCTATCTGGGCATGCTCGGCAGCGACTATCTCTCCGGGATCAGCCTCGACCAGTTCAACGGGTATGTCGGGACGGGGTCCGCGTTGAGCGTGGCCTCCGGGCGGGTCTCGTTCGTGCTGGGCCTGGCCGGACCCTCGATGACGCTGGACACCGCGTGTTCGTCCTCGCTGCTGGCGCTGCACCTGGCCGTCACGGCGCTGCGGACGGGCGAGTGCGACCAGGCGCTGGTCGGCGGCGTGACGGTGATGACCATGCCCTACGCGTTCGTGGAGTTCAGCCGCATGCGGGCCCTCTCACCGACGGGCAGGTGCAGGTCGTTCGCCGACAAGGCCGATGGCAGTGCCTTCTCCGAAGGCGTCGTCGTGGTGATGGTGAAGCGGCTGTCGGACGCGCAGCGGGACGGCGACGACGTGCTGGCCGTACTGCGAGGGACGGCGGTCAACCACGACGGGCGCAGCAGGGCGTTGCTGGCGCCGAACGGAGTGTCCCAGGAGAAGGTGATCCGGCGTGCCCTGGAGCTGTCCGGCCTCAAGCCGGCGGACATCGACTATGTGGAGGCGCACGCCACCGGGACGATGGTGGGCGACCCGGCCGAGGCGAGGGCGCTGGCGCGGGTGTTCGGGGACGACCGCCCAGTGGACCGGCCGCTGTACGTGGGCGCGATCAAGTCGAACATCGGGCACACGCAGGCGGCCAGCGGCCTGGCGGCACTGGTCAAGGTCCTGTTGTCGCTGAAGTACGAACGGCTGCCGCGCACGCTGCACGCTGAACAGCCCACACGCCGGGTGAAGTGGGAGAACAGCGGGCTGCACCTGCTTCAGGAGCCGTTGCCGTGGCGTCGCGGAGAACGGCCGCGGCGGGCGGGGGTGAGCGCGTTCGGGATCGGCGGCACGAATGTGCACGTCATCGTGGAGGAAGCGCCGCCCACCGAGCGCGCGAAGACCGAGGACGCGGCGGGGGCCACGCGGCTGTTCGTCGTGTCGGCACGTGATGAGGCAGGGCTGAGGCGCCAGGCGGCCCGGCTGGCCGCCCATGTGGCACGGAACGGGACGACGCCGCTGGCCGACGTCGCGTACACCCTCGCCCACTGCCGGAGCCATTTCGAGCGCCGGGCGGTCGTGCTGGCGTGCGATCGCGACACGCTCCTAGGCGGTCTGAACGCCTTGGCGCAAGGCCGGACGGACGCCGCTCTGGTGCCGTCACGAAAGCCTCTCAAGGGAAAGGTGGCCTTCGGCTCGGAGGAGATCGGGGCGAAATGGCGGTCCCTCGGGGTCACACCGGACGTGGTTGCCGGCAGGGATGACGTGAACGTGCGCGGCCTGCTCGACGATGGTTTCCGTTACTTCGTGGGGATCGACACGGCCCCGGCGAATCAGCTCGGAGTCGAGATCGCGGCCGTGGACTCCGCAGACCCGCTACGCGGGCTGGCACACCTGATCAGTGCGGGCCTCTCCCCCGACTGGTCCAAGGCGGTACCGGACGGAGCCCGCACCGATCTGCCGACCTACGCGTTCGAACGTGGCCGCTACTGGATGTCCCCGACGCCCATGGTCCCAGCAGCCGGCGCAAGCTGACCGGAAGAGACGCTTAGCGGAGCAAACAAGTCCCCCGGCCGGTTTCCGGCCGGGGGACTCTGTTGAGGGAGGGATGAGGGAGAACAGTCAGGCGCCGGCTCCGGCCAGCTCATAGCGGTGGACGATCGAGGCACGGAATTCCTCCGCGTACAGTTCCTCGAGCGCCGGCGACACAGCCGGGTGCGGCGACAGGAACGAGGGGACGAGCCGTTCACGATGGGCCGGCCATGCGGCGTCCAGAACGTAGCGGCGGGTGGACGCGGGAAGCGTGCGGCCGGTCGTCCCTTCCGGGTCGGTGATCCAGCGCTCCGCCTCGTTCACCGCGTTCAGGGCGGCGGCCGTGCCGCCACTGCCCGTCGCCTCAAGCCAGCTCAGCGACCGTGTCTCGAACTCGGCCAGCCGGAGTTCGGGTGAGCGTTCCGCCATCACCAGGATCGGCAGGACCGCGCGTGCCGTCAGCGTCTCGCAGGCGAGCATGCGAAGGACGGGACCCGGCGCCGCCCCTTCCACGGCGAAGGGAGGCGTCCACCTCCGCCGATGGGCGAGCGCACCGCAGAGGGGGCACGACACCGGACGCACGCGGACAGCCGGTCCCTGCGCGCCGAACTCCACCCGGGGAGCGTTGAGCAGCGCGGCCGCCGCCTCCCGCCGAGCCATCTCGATCACCAGGGTCTTCGGGTCAAGATCAGAACGCATCGGCGAATTTCCGTTCTCCCATGCCGTGCCGCACGGCCGCCAGAGCGAGCCGCACGCAGTCGTCCCGCAGCGCCCGGTGGTCCTGCCGGGACAACCCTTGGTCGATCCAGGACTCGACGGCCGCCGGCGCAAGAGGCCCCCAGTCGTCCGCTGAGGGCGCTGAGGGCGCCGAACTCGCCACGTCCAAGCCGAGCAGGTAGCACGCCGCCCATACCTCGGTCATCGTGGACAGCGCCCGGCCGGGCACCCGGGACAGATGTGTCGCGCCGGCGTCGAGTACCTCCTCGGGGTCCACTCCTGCCAGCGCGCAAGCGTCATACCAGTACCAGCCGCATTCGTGTTCCACCGGATCGCCGTACATCAGCCGGATCGTGCACACCGAGTCCTGCAGGGCGACGGTGTACGGCCCGGGCGCCATCTCCAGATCGGCCGACGGATGGTCCACCGGCCAGCGCCGGTCCGGTGTGAAGACGGTGGCGCGCAGCCCGTCGTGATGGCCTTCCACGAGCGACTCCGCGTGCCCGTGGTCCATCAGATGCGGCACGGTCGCCACGACCGGGATGCCTCGCTCCCTGCAGAAGATGACGACCATCTCGTCGTCGTCCTGCACCTCGTCCGGTATGCCGGCCAGGTAGTCGGCAAGGGCACGCGCGTGCTCCACCGGCAGGACGAACGCCTGCGTCGGCGTCCACTCGAACGGGGAGAGCGGCGCGTAGGCGGCCCCGGCGACGGCCGCACGCCGCACCAGGTAGGAGTTGTGCGGCGTGTGCCAGAGACAGAACGACGACACGCCGTACGAAGGCCTCCGGGAGACCGCCTCGTACAGTTGCCCGGCGAATCCCGGAACGAGCCGCACATCGTCCTGCAGCACCAGGTGGTGCGTCGCCCCGCTTCCGATCGCCGCCCACGCGCGCTTGGCGGTCCGCAGCGGGCTCGGCCTGCCGTCCGGTTCGGGATCGGGGACGACCTCGGGCTCCAGCGGGGCGCACGCGCGCAGCAGCGGGGGGATCCGGTGCGCGCGCCGCGGGTGGTGCATGATGGCCGCGCTGATCCTGATCATTGAGGGCCCCGGCTCTCCCAGCGGTCCTTGGCCGCCGCGAGGATGCGGTTCAGCGTCTCCACGTCGTGGGCGGCGTCCTCTGCCGGGCTGAGGCAGGCCTGCCCGTCGACCAGCACGCTGAAGAAGTGATCGAGTTCCGCCTTGAACGGGCTGACGTACGAGCCGGGAGTCGAGTTCTCCACCAGCGTCCCGTGTTCGAAGCGGTTCGTGGTGAGCTTCGCCGGGACGTTCTTGAGGTAGATCGAGGGGTACTCCAGCACGTGCGTCGCGTTGCCCGTCACGGCGCGGAACTCCTCCACGTACCCGCCGGCGATGGTGTCCAGCGTCACGACCCCCATGCTGACGTGCAGGTTCCCGCCGTCCTGCCAGATCGCCTCGACCCCGCGGCGGTCCAGAACGTCGGTGACCATGGTGAGCTCCGGCCGCTGCACGCCGGTCAGCACCCGCAGGCAGTAGACCTCGTGGATCGCCAAGTTGAACAGGACCTCCTCACGGAGGTACTCCCAGGATCCGCCCCACTCCGGAGCGGCGGACGGCGGCGTCCAGTCGGCCGGCCGGACGACGTCGAGATGGGAGCGGTAGTGGTAGTCCATGGGCAGGCTGGCCTCGGCGCGCAGGTACACCGGTCCCGGCTCCTTGCGGATCTGCTCCCGCAACGCGTCGAACGCCGTGTCGAACAGGCGGCTGTAGCCGACCATGACGGTCCGCCCCGCCGCCTTGGCCTTCCGCGCGATCGCGTGGGCGTCCTCCGCCGAGTAGCACAGCGGCTTCTCGACGAAGACGTCCATGCCCGCGTCCAGGGCGTCGTTCACGATGCCGGCGTGGTCGCCGGAGCTGAGCACCACCAGCACGTCCGCGGGCGCGGTCCGCAACATCTCGCGGTGGTCGGTGAAGGTCGCGGCGATGCCGAACCGGTCCGCCACCCCCTTCAGTACCTGCGGGTCGCGCTCGCAGATCGCGCGTACGGTGCACACGTCGGACCGTTCGAGCAGGTGCGGCAGATGCATGATCTGCGCGATCTCCCCGCACCCGACGACGTCGACCGTGAGACGGCTTCGCATGGCCTTCCCTTCCGTGGGAGTCAGAGTCAGAGTCCGTGGGCGGCGGAGATCTTCAGCAGCGCATGACGGATGTCGTTGAAATCCGAGTAGTCACCGAGCAGCAGGAAGTGCGGAATCGTGATGACCTGCCTGCGGGCGGCGAGCGATTCGGGCAGCTCGAAGGTCTTCGGGTCGATCCGGTTCAGCAACTTCGGGTCGTACTTCTGCGGCGACCCCAGCGGGTTGTAGAGCGCGCAGTCGTTCAGCGGGTCGTGCAACGGCTCGCAGGTGACACCGAGCTCATGGCTCAGTTCGTGCTGCATGGCCTCGACCTCGGCCGGGTCGGCGGAAGCGTCGACCCGGAAGCAGTAGCGGTAGTACGTTCGCTTGGTGCAGCCGGGGGGCAGGGCGATCGGGGAGAACCCGTCGATCTCGGTGAGGGCGTCGTCGAGCAGGCCGGCCGTCCTGCGCCGTTGCTCGTTCTCCGCGTCCATCTGCTGGAGACGGCCGAGCAGCAGCGCGGCTTGGACCTCCGACAGGCACAGGTTCCGTCCCTGGACGTCACCCCGGTCCACCAGGTTGGGCTCCCCCACAGCCGGGTTCACCGAGTAGACGCGGCCGTCGGCACGGTACTGCTCCATCAGCCCGGCCAGCCCGGCGTCGGCGGTGATCGACGCCCCGCCTTCGCCGCAGGTGAGCACCTTCGACTCCTGCATGCTGAAGGTGCCGATCGCGCCGTACGTGCCGACCGGCTTGCCGCGGTACTCGGCGCCGTGCGCCTGGGCGCAGTCCTCGACCAGCGCGAGCCCGTGCCGCCGCGCCAGATCCATGAACGCGTCGAGGTCGGCGGTGTTGCACGCGTAGTGGACGAGCAGGATGGCCTCGGTCCGCGCCGTCAGCGCCGCTGCCGCGGCGGCGGGGGACATGCAGAGCGTGTCCGGATCGATGTCCACCAGGACCGGGACCAGGCCGGCGCCCGCCACGGCTGAGGCGCACGCGACCCAGGTCAGGCCGGGGACCAGCACTTCCGCCCCGCGGCTCAGCCCGAGCGCCTCGAAGGCGATCGTCAGGGCGCTGGTGCCGCTGGTCGTGGGGATGCAGTGGTCCACGTCGTGGTAGGCCGCGAACGCACGGGCGAACCGCCGCTCGTAGAGCTCCTCGCCGTTGTGCATCTCGCTGATCGCCCAGCGCCCGCTCCGGAGGGCGTCAAGGGCGATGCGCTCGGTCTCGGCGTCGAGCCTCGGCCACGCCGGCCACGGGGTCGCGCGTGCCGGCGTGCCGCCGTACGCGGCGAGCTCCTTCGCATTCGTCGCGCCATGGAGCGCTTCACTCATGGCTCATCACCTGCCCTTCCTGAGGGGGAATGCCATCGTGGTCGGCTGCGGAGCGACCGCGATATCCCCCGTTGGTCGCTCGGGCGGGCGATCGAATGGGCTCTCCAAAGGCGCCAGACATCCCAGAGAGGCCTCCCTAGCGTTAACCCGGGCCGAAATCACGATGTCGACACGGGCCTGGGTGCAGGGCGATGGGACGGGGTGCAGGGCGATGGGAACTGACCGCGAACCGAGGACTTCAGACGGGCGCGGGCCGCTCCTGCTCGTCTTCCTCACGACGTTGGTGATCTGCTCGATCGGAGTCTCGACGCCGGCCCTCTGGCGGGACGAGGCGGCCACCGTGTCGGCCACACAGCGCACGGTGCCGGAACTGTGGCGGCTTCTCGGCCACATCGACGCCGTCCACGGCGCTTATTACCTGCTCGTTCATCCGCTCGTCGCCCTTTTCGGCAGCGGGGAGACCGTGCTGCGTCTGCCTTCGGTGCTGGCAGCGGCCTGCACCGCGGCCGGTGTGGCATGGCTGGGCGGGCGGCTGGACGGGTGGCGGACCGGAATGCTGGCCGGACTCGCATACGCGCTGAGCCCGATGGTCAGCCGCTACGCCCAGGAGGCTCGCTCCTACGCGATCGTCTCGGCGCTAGCGGTGCTCAGCACCTGCCTTCTGGTGAAGACCACCGAGAAGGCCTCGGCACAGCGCTTCGCGGCGTACGGAGCATGCCTCGCGCTGCTTGGCACCTTCAACATCTTCGGCCTGCTGATCGTCCCCGCCCATGGCCTGCTGGTGTGGGGGCGGCACCGCGAGGCCGTACGCGGCTGGGCGGTCACCGTGGCCGCGGTGGCCGTTGTGCTCTCGCCCCTCATCTGGCTCACCTCGCGGCAGCGCGACCAGGTCAGCTGGCTGCCCAAGCCCTCCCCCGGCGAGATCTGGGTTCTCCTCTCGGGGCTGACCGGGTCCGCGCTGCTCCTCGGGCCCGTCCTGCTGACAGCCGGATACGGGCTCTGGCGCGCCGGTGACCTCCGCACCTTCGTGCTGGCCTGGGCCCTGATCCCCCCGGTGCTGCTCCTGACGGTCAGCCTCGTCACGCCGCTCTACACGTTCCGGTACGTCCTGGTCTGTCTGCCGGCGGTGTCGCTCGCCCTCGGCGCCGGCCTCGCACGTCTCTCTCCTCGATGGCGGCCGGTCGCGGGTGTGATCTCCCTCGTCCTGGCGGTGCCCGGCCACGTGCAGCTACGGCAGCAGGACTCGCGCATCGACGACCTGCGAGCGATGGCCTCGGTTCTGCGGGCGCATGCCCGGCCGGGAGACGGACTGCTCTTCGACTGCGCTGCGGACCGACGGGTGCTGTCCCCGTACCGCTCGGTCTACCGGCGGCTGATCGACATCACGCTGATCAAGTCGGCGGCCGACGCGGGCAACATGGAGGGCACGTCGGCCGCGGGCGCCGAGGCCGCCACACGGCTTCGCCAGGTCGACCGGATCTGGGTGCTGAGCTTGTCGGACGGCTCGGCCTGCCACAGCGACCGCGCCGACCTGATTCAGGCGGCCGGCGGCTTCAGTGAGCGCGGCGCCGGCCGCTGGCGCTTCCGCGGCGGCGCGCTGCTGCTCGTTTCCCGTTAGGGCGCCGTTAGGGCGCCGTTAGGGCGTGTCTCAAAGTCGGCGCCCATCCGGGCTGCCCGATCTCTTCGCGGCCGGAACGGTGGTAGCCGAGGGTGCGCCTGAACGTGGCTGGGCACGGGCGGCGCGCCGACCTAGCGTGATCGTGCCCCGGCACCACGGACGCCACACCCAGGAGGACACGATGGATCCCATGCAGGCCGCCCTCGGCCAGTACCTGCTGTCGCACTGTGAGAGCCCCGACGACGTGCTCAAGGAACTAGCGGCCGAGACCGAGGCGACGGCCCCCGACCTGCACATCACCCACTACGAGGGTGCGCTGCTGTCCATGATCACCCGTATCACCGGCGCTCGCCTCGTCGTCGGGGTGGGGGTCTTCACCGGCTACTCCTCGTTGTGCATCGCCCGCGCGATGCCCGCCGACGGGCGGCTGCTCGCCCTCGAGATCAACGCCGACTGGGCCGCCATCGCCGAGCGGTACTGGAAGCGGGCCGGGGTCGACCACAAGATCGACCTGCGCGTGGCGCCGGCGGCCGAGACGCTGCCCACCCTCCCTGACGAGGCGGACATCGACTTCGCGTTCATCGACGCCGACAAGGTCAACCACCTGTTCTACTACGAGGAGCTGCTGCGCCGGCTGCGGCCGGGGGGCCTGATCCTCCTCGCCGACTCGCTGCGCGGCGGGCGCGTGCTCAAGGAGGACTGCCACGCCGAGGACGTCGTGGCCGTACGGGAGCTGAACGAGGCGGTCCACAACGACGGCCGGGTCGACTCGCTGATCTTCCCCTCCGGCGACGGCGCCACCATGGTCCGTAAGCGCTGAGCCGCACCGCCCCGGGCATCCGGGCGGCCGCCTGGGCATGGTCGTTCGTGCGTCGATCGGGAGCTTATGACGGCGGGGCCGGAGCGGTGACGATGGTCGCCGAGCCGAGCCCTGGAGGGAACCTGTGACCCAGACGACCGTGCCCATGCCCCCCTACGAGGAGATCCGGAGGATCAACGTCACGCTCCGGCGCCCCGGTGTGGCGCCGGGATACCTGTTCATGTCGCCGCAGTCCATCCTGGAGCCGGCCGTCCCGCACGGCCCCCAGATCGCCGACGACCAGGGCCGGGTGGTGTGGTTCCTTCCGGTCCCCGAGGGCCAGTACGCAACCAACGTCCGGGTGCAGGAGTACCAGGGGAACCCGGTTCTCACGTGGTGGCAGGGCGAGGCGACGCGGACGGGCGCCGGCACCGGCACGTGCTATATCGCCGACACGGCCTACCGCGTCATCGCCGCGTTCCGCATGGGCGGCGACATGCCGGTCGACCTGCACGAGCTGCTGCTGACCGACCGCGGGACCGCGCTGGTGGTCGGCTACCACCCCAAGCCCTGCGACCTCACCCCCGTCGGCGGCCGCGAGGATGGGGTGATCCTCGACAGTGTGGTCGAGGAGATCGATGTCGCCACCGGCGAGGTCCTGCTGCACTGGAGCGGTGCCGAGCACATCCCGCTGAACGAGAGCGACGTGCCGGTCCAGCTCGCCGGAGACGGCCCGTGGGATCACCTGCACGTGAACGGCATCGGTGTCGACGACGACGAGAACCTGGTGGTCACGGCGCGCGGCTCGCAGGCCTTCTACAAGCTCGACCGGCACACCGGCGAGGTGCTCTGGAAGCTCGGCAGCGGTGCCAGCACGTTCGTGCTGGGTGTGGGCGCGCGACTGAACTGGCCGCACGACGCCCAGCCGGTGGGCGGCGGCGTCCACCGTGTCTTCGACAACGGCGCGAACATCGGCATGGAGGGCTACGAGTCGCGCGTGGTGTGGTTGCACGCCGACACCGAGAGCGGCGTCGCGACGCACGTCAAGCAGATCACCCACCCCGAACATCTGTCCTCGTCGGTCGAGGGCAACGCCGAGGAGCTGCCGAACGGCAACACGCTCGTCGGATGGGGACGCGCGGGCCGGATCTCGGAGTTCTCACCCGACGGCGAGCTGCTCTTCGACGCCACCACGCCGGAGGGACCGGGCTGGACCACCTACCGGGTGTTCCGGCAGGAGTGGCACGGACGGCCCGCCACACCACCGGAGGCGGTCGTCGAAGGCGACCTTGTGCGCGCCGTTTGGAACGGTGCCACCGGGGTCGTCCGCTGGCGGCTGCTCGCGGGCTCCGCCGAGGAGTCGCTCCGGGAGGCGGAGATGGTGGACTGGGACGGCTTC
Source organism: Actinomadura sp. 6N118 (assembly GCF_044326415.1). Taxonomy (NCBI): domain Bacteria; kingdom Bacillati; phylum Actinomycetota; class Actinomycetes; order Streptosporangiales; family Thermomonosporaceae; genus Actinomadura; species Actinomadura sp. 6N118. The sequence continues at coordinate 198,250 of NZ_JBIRAZ010000022.1, forward strand.
GACACCGCCACCAAGCTGACCGAGGCGCTGCGAGGCGGCCTGGTCAAGGTGGAGGCCCTCGACGCGGACGGCCGGACAATCGGCGCGTCGCCGGCCGTGCCGGTGGGCCGCTGACCGGAGCGGCGGAACATCGGGCGGCCGAATGGGCGGTCGTTTCTGGGTCACGATAGGTATCGGCGGCCGCCCTGAGGCGTTCTACGATCCGGAATTATGAAAAGGTGGGGCAACCAGGATTTCTTTTTCGGTGACGGGCCTGAAACGGGCCTTCTCGACTTCCCCCGTTATGGAGTCGAACTCGCTCTAGCTCGAGTCCGCCGCCGCAATCCGCCCATTCCGCCGTGGTTGCGAAGGTACGCGAACACGTGGCAGACATTCGAGCACACACGTCCGTACACGAGTGAGGCGCCTTCGCAGGAGCCGCTCGTGTACGGGCTGTGCCAGGCCTGGAACGAAGAGGACGTCATCTACGCGACCGTGCGGAACATGTTCCTCCAAGGAGCCGACCGGGTCTTCGTCATCGACGATGACTCGGGCGACGAGACGGTCCCCGAGGCCGTGGCCGCCGGAGCGACCGTCATCCGCGACGCCAGCGACGGGACGTTCGACGAGGTGCGCCGGACCGAGCGGCTCGTGCGGGTGATCGAGGAGCATACGGAGGAGGCGGGAAGGCCTGTCTGGTGGATCGTCGTCGATGCCGACGAATTCCCCCGGGGGCCGGAGCGGATGAGCATTCGCGATCTGGCTCTGACCTTGCCGCCTTGGGTGGACACGGTCGGGAGCCGCGTCCTCGAGCACTACCCGAGCCGTCTTTCCGCACCCAAGCCCCGGCACCATCCGCTCGACGAATTGCCGAATGCGCACTGGAACACCATTCGTTTCTGTCCCGCCGGGCACTGGAAGCACCAGATGCTTCTCGTTCGCGGACCTGGGCAACTCCGGTTCACCTTCGGACGGCACACCATCGCCGCACCGGCGGCACGGAAACCCGTCATCGAAAGCGAAGCGTCGCTGCTGATGCATCACTTCCCGTTGCGGGACATGGAACGGACCGAAGAGAAATTCCGGTTGGCGAACTCGGCCTCTGGACGCTATGGGGCGAGCTCTGACACCTTCGTGAAGGAACGGACCGAGGGGCGCCTGCAGATCCTCAGGCTCGCCTACGAGGAGCGGTACGACCTGCTGCCGAACACCTTTCCCGGAGAGCCCCGGAGGGGCGCGTCGGTGTGCGACTGGCGCGAGCTGGTGCCGCCGGCCGAGCGAGAGATCCGGCACCCGGCCGGCGTCCCGCTCTGACCAATCATGTGCCGGTGATCATTCCGGCGGCGACGGTGTTGTTGGTGGCTTCGTCGATGAGGATGAAGCCGCCGGTGAGGCGGTTGCGGCTGTAGTCGTCGACGAACAGCGGCTGGGTGACGCGCAGGCTGATACGGCCGATCTCGTTCAGGCCCAGCGCGGTGGCGGTCTCGTCGCGGTGCAGGGTGTTGACATCCAGCCGGTAGTGCAGGTCCTTGACCAGCGCGCGGGCGGTGCGGGTGGTGTGCTTGATCACCAGCTTGGTCCGCG
>NZ_JBIRAZ010000023.1:0-197315 GCF_044326415.1 Actinomadura sp. 6N118
GCGGACCACCACCACACCGGTCCGCAACCACAAAGCCCACCGACCCCGCAAGGTCGACCATGTTTCCTAGGGCATCTGTAAAGCATCACCTGGGATCAATCCGTCAAGCATCAGGTGGGACTAGACATCGCTGGGTAGTTCAGCGCTGCATGCTGAGGAGGGCGCGCATCGTTTCGGCAGGGGTTATGCAGCGGAAGCCGGTGTCGTCGTCGAGCATGTCGGCTGAGGCGTCGTTGAAAGTGGAGGGTGTGCAGCGTAGGAACGGGCTGGTGAAGGCGCTGCCCTTCAGTTCGTGGCGGCCGGGGGTGGGTTCGGTAGAGCACCATTCCCAGGTGTTGCCGCACATGTCGTAGATGCCGTAAGGGCTGACACCGGAGGCGTAGCAGTCAACGGGGGTGGTGCTGCGGATGCCGTGTTCGCGGCAGTTGACCTTGGCCGGGGTGCGCTGGCTTCCCCAGGGGTAGATGTCGCCTCGGGTGCCTCGGGCCGCTTTCTCCCATTGGTGGCTGGTGGGAAGGCTCTTGGCGGACCACTGGGCGTAAGCTGCGGCGTCGTGCCAGGTTACGAAAACAACCGGGTGATTGAGCAGGTCGGCGGATGGCTCGCCGTTCTCCCAGTGCTGCGGCGGCTTGTGGTCCGTGGCGGCCACAAAGCGGGCGTAGTCAGCGTTGGTGGTCGGGAAGACGTCAATGTAGAAGCCGGGCACGTAGACGGGCTCATTGTCAGCACCAGAAAAGAACACTCCAGCCTCGACAAGGGCCATGAGCTTGCCGTCGATCGGGTGGCGTACCTGGTGCTCGTCACCAACGGGGATGTCGGTTTCGGAGGAAGAATTCGAGGGGCTCTCAGCAGAGGACAACGAGTGCTCCTGTGTTGACGCGGTCGGCACGGTGAGACCGATGCTCTCGGCAAATCTGGCCTTCTCCTCGGGGGTACAGGCTTCAAGGAAGGTATCCAAGGCGCGCTGGTTAACCGGGCGGGGAGCGATCTTCTCGCCTCCGGCCTCCCACTTGGAGACCATCCGTTCACTGACTCCTAGCTTGGCGGCGAAATCTTGGAGGGTATGGCGGCCTGCGTCGCGTAGTGCGCGGATCTCTAGGCCGGTCCATCGCTGCACGGTGATGCGCATCTGGGGGGCTCCGTTGGGGAACGGGTCGTCAGAGTGCTTCGGGCGGGATTTCTTCGTACTCCTTGCGGAGCGTGTCGAAGATGGCGTGCTCGGCGGGGAACTCCACATCGTTGACGACCGTGATCGCGCGTACGCCGACGGTCGTGTTGGTGGCGAATGCCGCTTGCATGCGGGGCAGGTCGGAGACGTTGACCGGGCCGAGCGAGGTTCGGTCATGGACCTGCTGGAGCAGGCGCATGGTGACGCCTTGAAGTACTTCGGCGTTGGGCCATATGACCTGGTCGCCGTCGAAGAAGCCGATGTTCCAGGTTGCGCCTTCGGAGACGAAGCCGTCGTAGTCAGTGAAGAGCGAGTCGTCAAAGCCGTCTAGCTGGGCGTTGCGGCGATGCCAGATGGCGCCGAACAGGCCGACGTGCTTGACCTCGGGTAGATCGCGGAGGTAGGTCGCTGTCTGCACGCGTTGCGGCGGCATGGGCAAGGCGCCAGCAGGACGAGTGGTGACGAGCACGTTGGGCTCGGCGTCGGCGCCGGGGCGGCCAAGCTCAAGGTCAGGGTCGTAGACGGTCACGCGGGTAACGAAGGAACCTCCCCGGCCCGAGATCGCCTGACGGATGAGCTCGCGGACGTGTTGGCGGTCCAACTCGGCGCCAAAGAGCGTGCGGCAGTCGCGGACGAGCCGTTCAAGGTGGTGGGAGAACCCGCGAATTCGCTGGTCGTCCACGCGCATCGACGTGAAATGGCCGTAGTTGACCAGGGCGAGCGATTTCAGCTCATCCGTTGTAACTGGGGCACCGTTGAGTTCCGCCATGGATCCAGTTTGTCAGTTGGCTGGGGCGTGTCCACAACCCCGGACGCATTGGTCCTGGTCAGGAACGTGGGTGCGGTGAAAGTTCAGTGCTGAGGCGGTGCCGGGGCGTGGGAAAGCGTTCGTTCAGCGACGAGCCTAATCAGCATGAGCAACGACCAGCAGGTTGACAACTGCCGCCATTGCAGCGGGCGGGGCTGGAAGTTCATCAGCGCTCGGCGGGGTGTCCTTGTCGGTCTACCTCGTCCGGCTCTGGGGCCGGGGCCTGAGCGGGTTGATTGCCCGTGGTGCAGGCCGGGGCGGCGGGCTTCGGCGGCGTGATGAAGCTGCGGGACCGGTGACGGCGGGCGGGTTGCTGATTTACGGCCTGACCCCCGTGCGGGCCGTTGGGTGCGTGCCTTTCCCGCGTCACCGGTCCCGCTTCCCTTCCTGGAGGTATGGACGATGAACACGACGGCGGGTCTGGGGCCTGCGGCTGGCAAGGTCAGGGACGAGCAGGATCGTCGCATTCTGGGTGAGCTTCGGGCGGATTTCGCGGGTTGGCGGATCTGGCGTGCTCGGCGCAGTAGTGACGGCCTTCCGGGTGAGTGGCTGGCGACGCTGCATGACCCCCAGGTTGGGATCACGCCCACGGTCATGGAGCGAACCCCGGACGAGCTCCGCGCGGCGCTGCTGCGGGAGGCGAACCTCGCGCAAGCAGGGCACACGCACAGCTACCTGTGAGCCTGCGCCCCATCACGACAACAAGGAGGAGAGACGGGCATGAGTGTTGAGCGCAGGCGCCGGACGAGGTTCGATGCACCGGAAGTGAGCGACCCTCGGCGTGAGCACCTGCAAGAGCTGTGCCGGGCGATCACCGCGTATCCGAAGCTGGCTGCTGGGGTGGTGGAGCGCTACGGCGTTGCGGTGGTGAACGTGACCTACCTCAGCGCGGCCGGTGGGCCGGTCCTGGCTCAGGACATCGGCTGTGATCGGTTCGGCGATACCTGGTGGTTTGTGTGGGCGAACGACGGGGCCAGGATCGCTCCGGTCTCGGAGTTGGAGGCGGCGGTCCGGGAGATCGCTTACGAGATGGGGGCCGACTCGTGATCGGCTTGGGGAGTGAGCTGTTGCCGATGGCGGCGGGGCTGCTCGGCTACGGGGCGGTCTGCCTGGTGTCCGGGTTGGTGTGGGGCTTCCTGCTGGGCGGTGGCTGACATGGCCAGGTCAGCCCGCCACAGGAAAGCGCAAGGACCACGGCGCAGGAACGTGGGTCGCCTGGACGGGGCTGAGGGGATGCTGACGCTTGTGTGCGGCATCAGCGAGGGCCTAACGGGCCTGAATCCGTCGAGCGGGTTTCCCTTCGTGCATCTGATCGCTGTGCCTTACACACCGGCTGGGACCCGTCAGGCACGGAAGCTGATGGCGAGCTATCTGCGTGTGCCGGGGATGGTGGTAGGTGAGGTGAACCGGTCCCCGGACCTGGACCGGCTGCCCTTCTCAGTTGACCTGGTCGGCGTCGACCGGATCGTGTTCACCCTGGAAGGGCACCACTTCGAACGGGCGGCTGATCCGGGCTGGGTGCAGTTCGCCCGCGAAACCGGCGCGTGCTGCCTGGAAGTCGTCGCCCGTCCCTGGCCCTGGGAGTCCGCGCGGCGACACGACCCCCGATACACCAAGTTGTTCCTCAACGATCCCCAGACCCGGCCACGCGCGGGCGTCATCATCCCCATCCCACGTGCCCAGTCCTGATCCCACGTGCCACCTATGCCACCGTGACGAGGACCGCGACGACGGCGAACGCCGTAACGATCGGAACCGCCAGCTTCGGATCTTTGTGGACCGCGTACGCGACCACCAGGGCGATGAAGATGACCAGCAGCGTCGGTGTGCTGATTGACAAGGTGTCCGACGGCTGCGAGCCGTCCAGGAACGGGCGTACGCTCATAGCGAGCTCGACCTCCATGCAGGGGACTCGGGTTCGATCCAGACGGCCCCAGGTGCACCACCACCAGGGGCCGTCGCATTTCTGTCACGGCCTAACCGGGCCGTCTGCGAGCGGTTCACAGAATATGGACGGGGAGCGTAGTTGTCTCCCAGGTGCGGTCCGCTGAAGTACGGGATTGCCCCACTTCCGGGGTAGGTTCACTCCCACGCGGGGGAAAATCCTCTACCTGGGGCACTCCTTGCCAGAGGCCCGTGACCTGCGGATTCAGCTAGCGCGTTGGATTCGGCGCGGTGATTAAGTCATTTAGAGGGTGGAAAATATGCCCATACCCTTGAGAAATCCTCTCGGTGACGATGAGCGTCACCGGATTCGCCAACTCCCGTACCGGATCGCGAACGGAAATCGGCTGCTCGGGCTCCGGTGACCACCGACATGAGCGGGCTGCCGTCCAATGCCGTAGGCACCCCTAGGGCGAGCAACGCGAGTTGGCCGGCGGCCTGCGCCCGTTGACCGAAAGCGTTGACAGCGGAAAGTAGGAGCTGGTGGTGGATAGGGGCGTGCCGCATCCGTAGGCGGCGGCTATCCTCCTGCTAGTGCACTCATGCACTCAAGTAGCGGAGTCGTCAGGCGGTCGAGATGTCGAACCTGGAGTTTGAACCCCCGAAGTACGCGCGTGTCGTGCTGGAGCTGCGGCGGCGTATCGAGAACGGGGACTACCCACCTGGCTCGACGCTGCCGTCTGAGACGCAACTTGTGCGGGAGTTCGCGGTCGGCCGGACCACCGTGGTGCGGGCCTTGCAGATGCTTCAGCAAGACGGGTGGATCGAACGTGAGCACGGGCGCGGCTCGTTCGTGAAGGGTGTGCCGGGCACGGAGCGCGGCACCCGTCCGGGCCTGGCCGTCCTGGACCAGCCCGAAACGCGGGACACAGTAACCGTGGTCGAGGTCGGCGAGGCAGAACCCCCGCCGCCGGTCGCGGCCGTGCTCGCCGGTGGTACCCGGGCGGTCATGCGGCGGTGGGTGGATACCCGGGACGGCGTTCCCTCGGAGCTGGTGACATGCTGGTTCCCGCCAGAGCTGGCCTACGGCACCGATCTTAGCCAGGCGGCTCCGCTGCCAGTCGGCGTGCGCGCTCACCTGCGCACGGTCAAGGGCCTGCGCCTGGACCACATCACCGAGCGGCTCACCGCCCGGCTTCCCGACGCGGACGAGAGCAAGACCTTGAAGATCCGCAAGACAGAGCCCGTGATCGGCATTGTGGCCACCGTGCATGACGCGACCGATGCGGCGCTCTTCGTTGTCGAGGTCGTGATGCCGGGCGCCGTCCACGAGTTGGAAGACGTCTACCAGGTCACCAACTGACTCTCTCGAAAGTGTGACCCAGGTCACACCACTCCACCACTTGTCCGGACGAGCGTGCGATGTATTCTCATTACATGAACTCGTCCGGACAAGCGGTCGGGTGGTCGAACGGAAGAGGTGATCGTGCATGGCGATTCTGGGTCGGATCCCGGTGGAGTTCGGTGCGGTGTTCCCGCACGGGGTGTACGCGACAGGTGCGGCTGAGCCGCAGACCAACTTCGAGACCAAGCGGCAGGAGATCGACAAGGTCACGAACCTGCCGGTGTGGGTGGTGGACGTCTACGACGCCGACCCCGAGGCGGGCGGCAAGTCGGCGGCGATCCGCGTCAAGGTCATGGCGAAGGTGTGCCCGGTCCTGCCCGAACCGGCGTGGGGTCCGTTCCGCCCGGTGGAGTTCTCCGGCCTCACGCTCACGCCGTATGTCGAGGAGATGGGCCGCGACAACAACGGCAACATCCGGACGCGCGTGGCCTACTCCTTCCGCGCAACGGGCGTCGGCCCGGTCGGTGGCGCGAACAAGGCTGCTCGTCCGGCTAAGGACGCGGCCTGATGGCGGCGCCGAACGCGGGTCGGATGTCGGCGCTGTCGCTACCGGTCGGCCAGAACGCGGCCACTCAGTTCCGCTCGTTCGCGGCTCGGACGCCGTTGCTGACGGTGTCGGCGGGCGGGGTGCTGGTCACCCTGACGCTCCCCGAGCGGCTGCGGGCCGAAGACGTGGAGTTCGCGCGTGGGCTGGCTGAGCAGGCGGCGGCATACGCGGTGGAGGTGGAGCGGCTGTTCCGCTCGGGCCGTCGTCTCTCGGGCAAGCGGCGGGCTGCCTGATCTGGGTGGGGCGGCTGGAGCTGGTCCCTCCGGCCGCCCCGCTTGTTCCTCTCCCCTCGAAATCCCTCAAGCGAAGAGGTGTCTTCATCATGGCATGGGAGTTCCGCAAGGTCGGGCCGGGCGAGAACGTCGCGGTCGAGGCCCAGAAAGATCCGTTCTCGATGCCCAAGTGGGCGCCTCCGGTGTGGCACATGCCGGAGGTCCTGGTTCTGCTCGTCAACCTGGTCCGGGGCCTGGTCGCCCTGGTCGGCTTCACCGTCCGCAACATCGTCCCCGTCTCGGTCCTGTCTGGGCTGGGCTGGCTCGGCTACGCCTACGGCTGGCGGGTCCCCGTCCTCGTCCTGGCCTTCGTCTTGGTGTGTCTGGGGACCTGGGTGCTGGCGGACTGGGACTCGTTCGTCCGGGGTGTGGTCCGTCCGGCTCGCGCCAGGTGGCGGTATCTGGCGGTGTACCGGCGGGACTGGCAACCGGTCCTGGTCACGGCCGGGCTGACCAAGACGCACAAGGGCCGCGAATACCTGCCCGCAATCAAGCGCGTCCGCTGCGGACCAACCTCTGATCGGGTCCTGGTCCGCATGCTCAAGGGCCAGGCACCCGGCTCATGGGAACAGGTCGCGGTCAACCTCGCGCACGGCTTCGGCGCTCAGCTCGTCCGCGTCCGCCAGGGCACCGGTAACCGGTGGTCCTGGGCTGATGGTCGGCCGGTCCGGCGGACGGTCCCGCGCCCCGGTTCGGTGTGGCTGGAGTTCGTCCGCAAAGACGCCCTGGCCTCCCTCGTCCCAGCCTTCCCCTTCCAAGAGCGCACGGAGGTGGACCTCAAGGCGTTGCCGGTCGGGCGGCGGGAAGACGGTGCGCTGTGGCGGCTGCGGCTGCTGGGTACCCATGTGCTGATCGCGGGGGCGACGGGGGCCGGTAAGGGGTCGGTGCTGTGGTCGATCGTCCGCGCGCTGCTGCCCTGGATGCTGGCGGGCCTGGTCGAGGTGTGGGCGATCGACCCCAAGCGGATGGAGCTGGCCTACGGGCGGGCGCTGTTCGAACGCCACGGCCGCTACTCCGATGATCCCAAGGGCGGCATGGTCGAGCTCCTCGAAGCGGCGGCCCAGGACATGAACGCTCGCGCCGCACAGTTCGCCGGTCACACACGCTCGTTCACCCCGACCCATGAGCACCCGTTCCGGGTGGTGATCGTGGATGAGCTGGCGTTCCTGACCGCCTATTGCCCCGATCGGGATCTGCGGCGGCGGGCCGAGTCAGCGATGGCGATCCTGGCCTCACAGGGCCGCTCGGTCGGGTACTGCCTGATCGGCGCTCAGCAGGACGCCCGAAAAGAGGTCAACAACCTGCGCAACCTGTTCCCCGACCGCATCGCCCTTCGCCTGGACGAATCCGAGCAGGTTGACATGGTCCTCGGTGACGGGGCGCGGGACCGTGGCGCGCTGGCCGATCAGATCTCCTCCATCCCCGAGATCGGCGCTGGGGTCGGCTACATCAAGCTCGAAACCACCCCCGACCCTGTGCGGGTCCGGGCCGCCTACGTCTCTGACGACGACATCCGCGACATGGTCGCGCTCGGTGTCCCTGAGGTCGGGGAGGCAGCGTGAACGTCCCCAAGATTCAGCGACGTGAGCGGGCTGCCGTCCAATGCCGTAGGCACCCAAAGGGCGAGCAACGCGAGTTGGCCGGCGGCCTGCGCCCGTCAACTCCAAGCGATGGCGACGCCGAATCCATCGACGGTCAGGTGATCGCATGACCGCGCGCAAGCCTCGTCCGGAAGTCGGCAACTGGGTCGAGATCACTAGCGGACCAGACAAGGGCACGCACGGCCGAGTGACTGCCATCGACAAGACCGATGGGCGCACGGTGGTCCAGGTCCGTGCGGCCAAGCAGAAGAAAGCACGGCCCTACCCGCTGCGGTCGGTGACCGTGCGCGCCGTGCAGCTCGCCTTCGACGTCCCGGGGGAGGCATGACCGAGACCCAACCGGCCGCGCCGGTCAAGACCCTCCCGCCGCTCGCCCAGGGCGTGGTCGAGGCGGTCGCCATTGACCATGGGGTGTGCATCCGCCCGGTACCGATGCGGCGCGTTGACCTGGAGACCGGAGAGTCAGAGGTCGTGTCGGTGCCGTGCGGGCACACGCGCGCTTCGGTGTGCCCGCCGTGTGCGGAGAACAAGCGGCGCATCCGCGCGCAGCAGTGCCGGGAAGGCTGGCACCTGGAGACCGAACCGATCATCCAACGCGCCGACCCGGACGCCACGCAACGGCACCTGGTCGAGCTGCGGGCACAGGCCCAGGGGCGGCGTGATGTTGCGGCCGAGAGTGGCGCGGCCGATGGCGAGGGGGTCGAGTTCTGGGATCGGCTGATCCGGGACCTGGAGAACGAGATCGAACGGGCCGGGGTGGCGGGCACCCTGAAGACCGCTACCGACGATGATGACGGCGGGCGGCGTACCCGCTCCACCCGGCGGCGCCAGGATGTGCCGGACCTGCCTCGGCGGCCGGTCGAGAACCGCACGGTGGGCAAGGCGTACACGGCGCCGGATGGCAAGACGTTCCGGCCGTCGCTGTTCCTGACCCTGACGCTGGACTCCTACGGCCGGGTCCGCTCGGACGGCACCCCGGTTGACCCGGCGACCTACGACTACCGGCGGGCGGCTCGTGATGCGTTGCACTTCGGCAAGCTGATCGATCGGTTCGTGCAGAACCTGCGGCGGTTCGTCGGCTATGAGGTGCAGTACTTCGCGGCCGTTGAACCGCAACGGCGGCTGGCGCCTCATCTGCACATGGCCATTCGCGGGACGATATCGCGCGCTGAGCTTCGTCAGGTGGTGGCGGCGACCTATCACCAGGTGTGGTGGCCCTCGACTGATCGCGTCGTCTACCAGGGCGACGGTCTACCGGTCTGGGATGACTCGGCCGGAGACGACGAGCAGGGCGGCTATGTCGATCCCGATACGGGCGCGGTGCTGCCGACGTGGGATGACGCGCTCGACAAGCTCGGCCAGGACGATGACGCCGAACCGCTGCATGTGGTGCGGTTCGGCCGTCAGGTGGATGCCCAGGGGGTCATGGCGGGCGGCGCCGACAGTAACCGGTGTATCCGGTACCTGACCAAGTACCTGGTCAAGAGCGTCGCGGAATGCCATGAGGCGGAGACCGACAGGCAGCGTGCTCATGTGGATCGGCTGGCTGAGGCGCTGCGGTATGAGCCGTGCTCGCCTACCTGCTCCAACTGGCTGCGGTACGGCGTGCAGCCCAAGAACGCCCGTAAGGGCCTGGTGCCTGGGTTCTGCAAGGGCAAGGCACACCGGCGTGAACACCTGGGCTACGGCGGCCGTCGCGTGCTGGTGTCGCGCAAGTGGTCCGGCAAGACCATGGCCGATCACAAAGCCGACCGCACAACTTGGGTGCTCGCCCGGCTGGCGGAGGCCGGTATTTCGGCAACCGGTCCTGCGGCGGGTGATCGACGGTTCCTGTGGGAACGGGCCGGGCCTGGTGACCCGGACGTCAAACCGGTCACGCATCGGTTGCTGCTGCTGATCGAGGAACGCACCCGGCGACGCGACCAGCTCGCCCAAGCCCTCAACGACACTTCGGCAAATGGGGAGGCAGCGTGAGCATGCGGCGGGACGATCTCCTCACCGTCGATCAGGTGCTCGAAGAACTCGGCGGGATCTCCCGGCGGACCTTCTACCGCTGGCGTGAGATCGGCCATGCTCCCGACGCAATCCGACTGCCTAACGGCGAACTGCGCATCTGGCGTAGCGAACTCATGAGCTGGCTCAACACCCTGAGGGATGCAGCATGACCATGTCTCGTAAGGTCCGGTTCTGGGAGATCCGTCAGAACACCTCCAGCAAGCGCAAGAAGACGTACGAGGTGCGGTGGAAGGTTGACGGTCGGGAAAGGTCCCGCACCTTCGCGGGGAAGACACTGGCCAAGAACTTCCTTCTTGACCTTGAGCTTGCCGCCAAGCGGGGTGAAGAGTTCGAGGTCGAGTCCGGGCTTCCTGAGTCGATGCTCAAGGCCAAGAAGTCTGCGACCTGGCTGGAGTTCAGCTTGGCCTATGTCGATATGAAGTGGCCGTACGCGGCTCCGAACAGCCGGGACGGGCTCACGGAGACTCTGGCCACGGTGGCGCCCGTTCTCGTACGTGACGACGCTCCAGAGGCACCGGAAGCAAACGTCATGCGTACCGCACTCCGCGCGTACTACCTCGCGCCCAAAGATCGGAAACGGCCTCGTCCGGCCGAGATCTCGGAGGCTCTCAGCTGGCTGGAAAAGTCTTCGCTCACGCTCGATGAGGTGTACGAGCGGCGGAACGTCCGGGCCGCTCTGAACGCGCTCACGCTCCGCTTGGACGGTTTGCCTGCGGCGGCCTCGACGGTGGCTCGAAAGCGTGCCGTCCTCTACAACGCCTTCGAGTACGCGGTCGAGCTGGAGGAGTTTGAGCGCAACCCGATCGACAAGGTCAAGTGGACGGCGCCGAAGCTCGCCGAAGAGGTTGACTGGCGAGTGGTGATCGGCCCTCGGCAGATGCGGGAGTGCCTGACGGCCGTCACCTACGTCGGTAAGCGGGGACGGGGTCGGCGCCTGCGTGCCCTGTACGCCTGCATGTACTACGCGGCGCTTCGCCCTGCTGAGGCTGTGGCGCTGCACAAGGATGACTGCCATCTTCCGGCAACGGGCTGGGGGCGGCTGGTCCTCACTCGGTCTCTGCCTGAGACCGGATCCCGGTGGACGGATAGCGGCTCGACTCACGAACAGCGTGGGCTCAAGCTCCGTCCGGCGAACGAGATCCGCACGGTTCCGATCCCCCCGGTCCTGGTGGAGATCCTCCGGGAGCACATGGCGGAGTTTGGGACGGCTGAGGATGGACGGATCTTCCAGACTGAGCGGGGCGGCATCGTCGGCTCGACAGCCTATGGCGACGTCTGGGCGGCGACTCGGGCTCTAGCGCTCATGCCTGACCAGGTTGTCTCTCCCCTGGCTCGGCGGCCGTATGACCTGCGCCACGCGGGCGTTTCGCTGTGGCTCAACTCCGGTGTTCCGGCAACCGAGGTCGCCGAACGGGCTGGCCACAGTGTCAAAGTCTTGCTCCAGATCTACGCGAAGTGCATCGACGGCCAGCAGGACAGGGCAAACAAGCGGATCGACGATGCTCTCGACGACTGACAGGCCGTACAGTGAAGGGGCTCCGGTTCATCCCGGGGCCCCTTGCTCGTTTCGGCTCCGACGTGCGGAAACGCTTCGGATTCCATCCCGTGGATATCCCGCGACCACTGACAAATGGCTGCGCACGGTGGCATCTAGCTGCACATGCCCGATCTTGGAACGAGGACGGCCCCCGACCATATCGCCTGGTCAGGGGCCGTTTTCAAGGGTGTGGCGGGTGCAGGGTTCGAACCTGCGTAGGCTAAGCCGACGGATTTACAGTCCGCTCCCATTGGCCACTCGGGCAACCCGCCGTGGCGTCGCTCTCGCGACGGCAATGGAAAGAATAGCGGACACCGGCGGTGCTCGTGACATCGGCGTGGGCGGTTGTGGATCAGGCGGCGAGGCCTGTCGTCTCGCTACGCTCGGGGGACTACCAGAAGAAGCAGACGAGAATGGTGTCCCATGGGTGACTCATCGTTCGACATCGTGAGCAAGCTGGACCGGCAGGAGGTCGACAACGCCCTGAACCAGGCCGCCAAGGAGGTGGCCAACAGGTTCGACTTCCGGAACGTGGACGCCGGGATCAAGTGGTCCGGCGAGGCCATCGAGGTCCAGGCCAATACGGAGGAGCGGGCGAACGCCGTTCTGGATGTCCTCAAGGACAAACTGGTCAAGCGGAGCATCTCGCTGAAGGCCATCGACCCGAGCGAGCCCAAGCTGTCGGGGAAGGTCTACAAGCTGACCGTGGCCCTGAAGGAGGGCATCGCCCAGGAGGACGCCAAGAAGATCGGCAAGATAATCCGGGATGAGGGGCCGAAGGGGATCAAGGCCCAGATCCAGGGTGACGAGCTGCGGGTGAGCTCGAAGAAGAAGGACGACCTCCAGGACGTCATCTCGCTCCTGAAGGGCAAGGACCTCGACGTGGCCCTGCAGTTCGTCAACTACCGGTGACTTAGCGCGGAGCGCGCCGGCCGTCTTCCCCCGCAGAAGGCGCCCGGCGCGCCCGCACTACTTATGACGGGGGAAGGCGCCCGGAGGTTCAGTCCGATTTTCAGACGAGGGCTGGAGAACGCCGTCAGGGCGAGATCGAGCACGCGGGCCAGGGCCGCGACGGTGAAGAACGCGGGCGCCGCGTTCCATCTTGCGCAGGGTGCCGAGCGAGATGCAGCCACTGCGGCCGCGCCGCGCTTGACGCGGTCACACCATGGCTGGAGCCCGTGGTGACTTAGTGGGCACGCAGGCGCGAGGCCCCGCTGGCACCCGGGCTGAGGGCTTCCCTGACCATCGCGATCGAGCCGATGTTCCATGAGGGCGGAACGGCACGTGCGTCCTGCCTCGGTCACCACTGTGCATGGCGCTTCGAGCATTCGGTCGCCATCACTGCGGACGGCCCGATGGCCCTGACTTGCAGTAGTCGATGACTACTGTTAGTAGTTACCGGGTGATCTACGGGAAGGGCCCGTCACCCCGGAGCGACCCGTTCGCCCGAGGCAACCAGATCACCGAATTCGGGGGAGACCATGCTCAGCAAGAAGCTGTTCGCGTCCCTGACTCTCAGCGCGTTCGCCGTCGGTGGTGCGATGGCCATGGAGGGAGTGGCGCAGGCAAGCGCTGCCGAGACCGCGACGGCGGTGGCCGCCGTGCCCATGTGCAAGTTCAAGGTCCGCAACAAGCCCGCCCGTGTGCAGGTGCGTAAGGCCGTGAAGAAGGGTGATCGCCTCAGTCTCGGCAAGCCGATCGGTTACATGAAGGCGCAGGAGATGACCATCGGCACCTGCAAGCAGTACGACGGCTGGCACGTCATCGGCGGTCGCGTAGCCGGCAAGAAGCAGGTGGTGGCCGGCGCCATATGGCACGCCCACGTGGCGAACGTGGGCAGGGCGTAGCGAGACCTGGCTTGAACACCGCCATCTGATGCCCGGCGACCTCATGGTCGCCGGGTATCACGCACGTGTGGTCAACGGGAGAGGCCGGCCATCCGCTCCAGGCGGGCGATGCGCTCGGCCGTCGGTGGGTGAGTGGAGAAGAGCTTGCCCATGCCGCGGCCGCGGAACGGGTTAGCGATCATGAGGGAGCTGGTGGTGGCCAGTTCGGGGTCTTGCGGGAGCGGCATCGCCTTCGTACCGGCGTCGATCTTGCGGAGCGCGCTGGCCAGGGCGAGCGGGTCGCCGGTGAGCTGCGCGCCCGCGGCGTCGGCGGCGAACTCGCGGGTGCGGCTGATCGCCATCTGGACGACCGCGGCGGCGATCGGGCCGAGGATCATCATCAGCAGGGCACCGAGGAGGCCGGGGCCGTCATCGTCGTCGGAACGCCCGATCGGCAGGAAGATCGCCAGGTGGGACAGGTAGGTGATGACGGTCGCGATCCCGGCGGCCACCGACGAGATGAGGATGTCCCGGTTGTAGACGTGCGACAGCTCGTGGCCGAGCACCGCCCGCAGCTCCCGCTCGTCCAGCATCTGCAGGATGCCGCGTGTGCAGCAGACCGCCGCGTTGCGCGGGTTGCGCCCGGTGGCGAACGCGTTGGGCTGCATGGTCTCCGACACGTACAGCCGGGGCATCGGCTGCCGCGCCGAGGTCGCCAGCTCGCGGACCAGCCGGTAGAGCACCGGCGCCTCGACCTCGCCGACCGGATGGGCGCGCATGGAGCGCAGCGCGATCCGGTCGCTGAAGAAGTACGCGATGCCGTTGGTGACCAGCGCGATGACGAGCGCGATGAAGAGGCCCGCGTTGCCTCCCAGCACCCAGCCCACCGCGAGCATCAATGCGGACAGCGCACCGATCAGAGCCGCCGTCTTGACGCCGTTGAACTGCACTTCTGTCCAGCCTCCCCGTGTTCCGTCCCCCTCTAAAAACGGTTTGACCTGCCCGAATGTTCCACGGTCAGAGGTCATCAAACGCGGGCCAGGCTTGCAGGTGAGCGCGGGGCGGTCAGCTCACTGAGGTCACCGTTTGCAGGACGACCTGGGGCGCCACTGACAGGACGACGGCACCGGCGGCGGTCGCCGCTATCGCGGCGCGCACGGGGAAACCTCCTGGTCCGGCGGCGATCAGGTACGGACGGCCCTCAGGTGCGGCGAACAGCCGGACGGCCCAGACCAGGTAGTAGTAGAGCCCGATCACGGTGTTGATCGCCATGACGACCGCCAGCCACGTGACGTCGCCTGCGACCACCGCGCGGAACACCACCACCTTGGCGAAGAGCCCCATCACACCCGGCGGCAGTCCGGCCAGGCAGATCAGGAAGAACGCGAGCGCCGCACCGATCGCCGGGCTGCGCCGGGCTAGCCCGCGATAGTCGTCCAAGGAGTCCCACTCGGCGCCGCCATATTCGGCGTATCCCTGGTGCATCCGCGCACGGAAACCGATGACCACGGCGAACGCACCGAGGTTCATCACCGCGTAGAGCGCCACGTACGCCGTCGTGGCGGCGACCGCCTCCGGCAGGCGGTGCGTGCCGACCGCCAGCGGCGCGAGCATGTACCCCGACTGGGCGACCGACGACCAGGCCAGCAGGCGGATCGCGGTGCCCTGCCGCAGGGCCATCAGATTGCCGAGGGTCATCGTCAGCGCGGCGAGCAGCGCGACCACCGGACCCCAGACGTGGGCGTACGCGGGGAAGCCGAGCGCCAGCACGATCGCCAGCCCGGCGAACCCGGCCGCCTTGGAGACCACCGAGAGGAACGCGGCGACCGGCAGCGGCGCGCCCTGGTAGACGTCGGGCGCCCAGAAATGGAACGGCACCGCGGCGACCTTGAAGCCGAAGCCCACCAGCACGAGCACGATGCCGACGCCCACGACCGGGTCGTACTCGCTGGGGAGTTTGTCCAGCGCGAGGGCGATGCGATCGAGGTGCATCGCGCCGGTCGCCCCGTACACCAGGCTGATCCCGAACAACATCAGCGCCGCCGAGACGACCGAGATCAGGAAGAGCTTGAGCGCCGCCTCCGAACCCGTGCCGCTGTACCTCTTCAACGCGACGAGCGCGAACACCGGCAGCGACAACGTCTCCAGCGCCACGACCAGCAGCACCAGATCACGCGCGGCCACCAGGCTCAGCGCCCCGACGATCGCCGAGAGCAGCAGGAAGTGGTACTCCCCCACCGGCATCTCAGCCTCGGCGATCTCACGCAGCGACAGCAGTACGACGATGACGGCGGCGGCCAGCACGACCCCTTGGAAGAGGAGCGTGAAGTCGTCTGCCACGTACGAGCACGACCGCGGGCCGTTGCCGCGCAGATCACCCGGCAGGCAGAACGTGGCGCGACGGTCGCCGAACGCCAGCAGCACGACGCTGAGCAACGCCACCGCGAGCGCCCCGCCGCTGAGCAGGCCGATGAAGCGGCGCGGCACGTCGAACGCGTCGGCCAGCAACACCACGATCGCGGTCACCGCCACGATCAACGCCGGCGCGACGGCGGCGTAGTCGATGCTCTGGATCACCTGGCCCATGACATCACCCGGCCCATGATCAGCCACCTCCCAGCAGTGCCCGCACGGGGGCGGTGGTCACTTCGAGCAGAGCCTTGGGCCACAGGCCGACCAGCAGCGTCAGCACGATGAGCGGCGTCCACGCCGCGTACTCGTACCTCGAGATCCCGGCCACCGACCGCGCCGCCACCACCTCGGACGGCGGCCCGTGAGTGATCTTGGCGAGCATGCGCAGGAAGTAGGCGGCGGTCAGCACCGCGCCGAGCCCGCCGATCGCCATGAACGTCACGAACGTCTCGCGCGGCAGGTCACCGTGCGGCTTGTACGCGCCGAGCAGCGCGAGCATCTCGCCCCAGAAGCCGGCCAGCCCGGGCAGCCCCAGGCTCGCCACCGAGGCGAACGTGAGGATCGAGGCCAGCCTGGGGGCCTTCGCCAGCATCCCGCCGCCGAGCGCGTCGAGATCACCGGTGCCGTACCGCTCCTTGACCGCCCCGGCCAGGAAGAACAGCAGTCCCGTGATCAGGCCGTGCGCGATGTTGCCGAACAGCGCCGCGTTCAGCCCGACCGGTGTCAGCGTCGCGATGCCCAGCAGCACGAAGCCCATGTGCCCGACCGACGAGTACGCGATCATCCGCTTGAGGTCGCGCTGCGCCAGGCAGGCGAGGGCTCCGTACACGATCCCGATGACGGCGAGCAGTCCCAGCCAGGGCGCCCAGAACTCGGCCCCTTCCGGCGCCCCGGGCACCGCGATCCGGACGAAGCCGTACGTGCCCATCTTGAGCAGCACTCCAGCCAGCAACACCGAGCCGACCGTCGGCGCCTCGGTGTGCGCGTCGGGCAGCCAGGTGTGCAGCGGCCACATCGGCGCCTTGACCGCGAAACCCAGCCCCATCAGCAGGAACGCTGTGATCTGGATGCCGTGGGTGACCCCGGCGCCCTGCCGCGTGGCGAGCTCGGTCATGTCGAGCGTGCCCGCGTTCACGGCTATGAGCAGCATGCCGACCAGCAGCAGGCCGGAGCCGAGGAGCGTGTAGAGGATGAACTTGTACGCGGCCGCCCGGCGCCCCGCACCGCCCCACAACGCGATCACCACGTACATGGGGATGAGGACGACCTCGAAGAACACGAAGAAGAGCACGAGATCGAGCGACACGAACGTGCCGAGCAATCCCACCTCGAGCACCAGCAGCAACGCAGTCAACAATCGCGCCGAGCCGCCGGCGGGCGGGTGTTTGATCGTGTAGAGGAAGCACAGGAACGTCAGCAGCGCGGTCAGCACGACCAGCGGCAGCGAGATCCCGTCCACGCCGAGGTGGAAGCGCAGCCCGACGGACGGCGCCCACTCCTCGTTCACGCCGAACTGCATCCGCGTCGGGCTGCCGAAGTCGAACGCGGCGAGGGCGACGGCGGCGACCAGCAACGTCACCCCGGAGACGGCCACTCCGTACCGGCGCACCGCCACGTCACCGGGCAGGAAGCGCCCCGCCGGCAGGAGCAGCAGCAGCGCTCCGGCGAGCGGTGCCCCCACCATCAGCAGGAGGATCACAGGAAGATCACCACCCCGGCGACGATCACGACGGTCCCGGCGAGGACGCCGGTGAGATAGGCCTGCGGGTTGCCGTTCTGCGGCAGCCGCGCCAGCTCGCTGAGCCGCCGCGCCGCCCGCGCGGTGCCGACCACCGCGGCGTCGATCCCCCGGTCGTCGAACGTGACGACATACCGGGCCAGCGCCCGTACGGGCCGCACGATCACCGCGTCGTACACCTCGTCCACGTAGAAGGCCCGCAGGAAGACCGGCCGCGCCGGACCGAGGACGCGGGCGGGGTCGAGCGCCGGGTCGCGGTTCCAGACCAGGAACGCCGCGCCCGCCCCGGCGATCACGAACAGCAGCGCCAGCACCGCCGAGCCGACGTGCGGCCGCAGCTCCGCCTCGCCGCCGCCGAAGAATCCGATGAGCGCCGACGGAACGGCGAGCACGGTCACCGTGCCCGCCATCAGCATCGGCGCCTCCTTGAGCTCGTAGGCGCCCTGACCTCGGTTTTCACCGAAGAACGTCATCAGCCACAGCCTGGTCGCATACGCCGCCGTCACCGCCACGGTGACCAGCAACCCCACATAGACCAGCCAGTCGGCGGCCGACGCGTCACCGCGTGTGGCGGCGTGCTGAGCGGACTCGATGACCGCGTCCTTGCTGAACCAGCCGCTGGTGGGCGGGACGCCGACGAGCGCGGCGAGGCCGACCGTCATCGTCCAGAAAGAGATCGGCATGCCCTGCCGCAACCCGCCGTAGTCGCGCAGCATGTTGGAGCCGGTGACCACGATGACGCAGCCAGCGGCGAGGAAGAGCAGTGCCTTGAACGCGCCGTGCGTGAGCAGGTGGAAGATCGCGCCGTTCTTGGCTCCCACCGCGAGGCCACCGGCCATGACGGCGAGCTGGCTGACGGTGGAGTAGGCGAGCACGCGCTTGATGTCGTCCTGTGCGAGCGCCGCCAGCGCGGAACCCAGCATCGAGATGACGGCGAGGATGCCGAGGACGGTGAGTGCCGCAGGCGCCGCGACGAAGACGTCGTAGACGCGGGCGACGACGTAGATGCCCGCCGCGACCATCGTCGCGGCGTGGATGAGGGCGCTGATCGGCGTCGGGCCCGCCATCGCGTCCGGCAGCCAGGTGTGCAGCGGGAACTGCGCGCTCTTGCCGGCGACTCCGGCGAGCAGCAGCAGCGCCGCCACCGTGACGGTCGTGTGCGGCATCGACGGCGCCTCGTCCAGCACGCGTTCGATCGAGAACGACCCGGCGCCGATGCCCAGCACGAAGATGCCGAGAAGGAAGCCGACGTCACCGAGCCGCGTCACCAGGAACGCCTTGACCGCCGCCCGCGAGTTGGCCCGCTCTTCCCAGTGGTGGCCGATCAGGAAGTACGAGCAGACGCCCATGATCTCCCAGCCGACGTACAGCAGGAGAAGGTCGCCCGCGAACACGACCAGCAACATCGCGGCGGTGAAGAGCGAGATGAACGCCGCGTACGACGAGTAGCGCGGGTCCTTGCTCATGTACGCGACGGAGTAGACCTGCACCGCCAGCGCCACACAGCAGACCATGAACGCCACGACGGCCGACAGCCCGTCGATCTGCAGGCCGAGCTCGATCGGGACGGTGCCTGTGGGGATGCTGGTGAGGACGCCGGTCCGGTCGCCCGGGTCGCCCCACACGGTGAGCCCGATGATGGCGGCGAGCACGGTCGACACGGCGATCGGCACGCATGCGATGAGCGCCGGGCCGTTCTTGAGGAACGAACGTTCGGCCTCGGTGGCGGCGCCCTGCCACGCCTCAGCGCCCGCCTCCGGCCCGCCGCCCGGCACGGGATCGGGCGCGGGTGCGGCGGTGGTGCGTGCGCCGAGGAGGCTGCTGAGGCGCGGTCCGAGCAACATCCCGGCGAACGCGGCGAGGAACGGCAGCAGGATGACCGCCGAGGCGAGCCCGATCACGTGGTGCTCCCCTCGGAGTGCACGACGGGCGCGCCCTCCCCGTCCCTTACAGCTTCGCCTTCACCCTCGTCGCGAACGTCCTCGCGAACGCCGTCGCCGGTCTCCTCGGCGAGCGTGCGCAGCCGGTCGACGTCGATCATCTGGCGGTTGCGGTACACCAGCAGCACGATCGCCAGGCCCAGCCCGACCTCGGCGGCGGCGATCACGATCGTGAACAGCGTCAGCACCTGGCCACCGTGCAGCCGGTCGCGCCACCAGATGTCGAACGTGACGAGGTTGAGGTTGACGGCGTTGAGCATGAGCTCGACCGACATCAGGACGAGGATGGCGTTGCGGCGCGCGAGCACCCCGTACACGCCGATCGAGAACAGCAGCGCGGCGACCACCAGCGGATAGGCGAGGTGCATCAGCCGTCTCCCTCTCCGCGGCGGCCGTCTCCCTCTCCGCGGCGGCCGCGTCCCGGGCCGAGACGGCCGCCCACCGGGCCGATGTCCGAACGCGACAGGACGATCGCCCCGACGAGCGAGGCCAGCAGCAACACCGACAGGACTTCGAACGGCAGCACCCACGTACGGAACACGCTGGCACCGAGCTCTTCCGCCGATCCGCCGCCCGGCTTCAACGGGGTGTGCGCGTCACGGAAGCCCATCACCAGCACGCTCACGAGCACGGCCGCCGTCGCCACCGCGACCCCGGCCGCGACCCAGCGGTTGCCGGAGTCGAGGTCCATGGACTGCCCGATCGGCGCGCGGGTGAGCATGATCCCGAACAGCAGCAACACCACGATGGCGCCGACATAGATGAGCACCTGCACCCACGCGACGAACTCCGCCGTGAGGACGAGGTAGCCGCCCGCCAGCGCGCCGAACGACACCACCAGCCACAACGCCGCGTGCACCAACTGCCGGGTGGTCACAACGAGCAGCCCGGACCCGACCGCGACGATCCCGAGGAGCGTAAAAACGATCTCCTGTCCACTCACGTAGATCCTCCGGGAGTCCGTCTGGGACGGGCGGCCGCCTTCTCCGCGGTGGCGACCTCCTTGGGCGGCTCCGCACCCGGATCATGGGCCTGGGGCGGCGGCACCGTCCACATCCACTCCCGCAGCCGGTCCTTCTCGTGAGTGAGCTCGTTGATGTCGTATTCGGCGTACTCGAACTCCGGGGACCAGAACAGCGCGTCGAACGGGCACGCCTCGATGCAGATGCCGCAGTACATGCACAACGCGAAGTCGATCGCGAACCGGTCGAGCACGTTCCGCGTCCGCGCGCGGCCACCACCCTCCGCCGGCAACGTCTCCTTGTGCGAGTCGATGTAGATGCACCAATCGGGGCATTCACGCGCGCACAACATGCAGACGGTGCAGTTCTCCTCGAGCAGCGCGATCACGCCCCGGCTGCGCGGTGCCAGGTCAGGCTGCACTTCCGGGTACTGGCGCGTGATCGAACGCCGCGTCATCGTCCGCAACGTGACCGCGAGCCCTTTGGCCAGTCCGCTTCCTGGTAGCCGTCCCACGCGCCCCATGATTCCTTACGAAGCGCCGCGGGGGAACGCGCAGGGAACGGAAGCCGGGTCACGTTCGTCCAACCAATCGTGAGCTACGGCGTCGACGGCCCGTACGACCCCGGTGAGGATGACCCGCCGGTACGACGGCCACGCCCGCACGCCGGGCGGCCCTACCATCACCCCGGACGCCCTCCCTATCCACCCGGATGGCGACCTCCGTACCCGGTGCCTCCCGTACCGCCGATGCAGCCGACACCGCCCATCCCGCCGCCTCCGCCGGACACTCCGAGCGGGGTCCTGTGGGCATTCGTACCCTTTCTGACCTTTGGTTTTGGCACACCCTTCTCGTTCATGTACGCCGCCGTCCGGCGCGGCTCGGCGAAGCTCGGGGCGACCGCGGCGGGCTACGGCATCGGGCTGGGCATGGCATTGATGCTGGCGAACCTGGGCGACGCGGTGGTGGGCGCGCTCGGCGGCTTCATGATGATGATGTTGTGGATCGCGGGCACGGTGCACGCGTTCGCCGTCCGGCCGTCGGTGTTCCCGCGCTCGGGCCCGCGAAGCCGTCAGAACGAGTACGCCATCCACGTCGCGAAGTACCGCCGGATGCTCCGCGAGGACGCCCGGCAGCTCGTCGCCGAGGATCCCGCGCTGGCGCACGAGCTGCGCATCGGCCGTCCCGATCTCCCGCGCGCGTACGACGACGGCGGGCTGATCGACGTCAACCACGCCCCGCCCGCCCTCCTGGGCACCCTGCCCGGCATCACCACCGAGCAGGTCGAGCGGATCATCCGCCGCCGCGAGGACCAGGGCGGTTTCATCTCCGCCGAGGAGCTCGCGGTGGACGCCGACCTCCCGCCCGACCTCCTCCCGCACCTGACCGAGTTCGCGATCTTCCTGCCGTGACCGGGACGCCTGGCGCCGGGCTTCAGGCGAACGCGACCTTGAGCACGCCGGTGAGGGCGAGCTGTGCCAGCGATAGCGGCACCAGGTAGGCCCAGGCGAGCTTCTGGAGCTGGTCCTCGCGCATTCGCGGGTAGCTGACGCGCAGCCAGATCACCAGGAACGCGAGCACGAAGACCTTGAGGAGCGTCCAGAGCCAGCCGAGCTCGGTGTCCAGGAACGGGCCCTTCCAGCCGCCCAGGAACAGCACGGTGGTCAGCGCGCAGAGCACGATGATCCCCGCGTACTCCGCCAGAAGGAAGAGAGCGAAGCGCAACCCGCCGTACTCGGTGTACGGGCCGAAGATGATCTCGGAGTCGGCGACCGGCATGTCGAACGGCGGCCGCCGCAGCTCGGCGAGCCCGGCCACGAAGAAGACGACCGCGCCGACCGCCTGCCATGGCAGCCAGTACCAGCGCCACTCCTCGGCGATGCCGGAGAGCGACAACGTGCCCGCCGCCATCGCGACGGACGAGGCCGCGAAGACCATCGGCAGCTCGTAGGACATGAGCTGGGCGGCGACCCGCATGCCGCCGAGCAGGGAGTACTTGTTCGCGCTGGCCCAGCCGGCCATGATCGCGCCGATCACGCCGACGCCCATGACCGCGAGCGCGAAGAAGAGCCCCACCCCTAGATCGAGCACGACCTGGCCGTCCGGGCCGACCGGCACGACGATGAGGACCAGCAGATACGGGACGAGCGCCACGCCCGGGGCCAGCTTGAACACCCAGCGGTCGGCCGCCTGCGGGATCACGTCCTCCTTCTGGACGAACTTCACCCCGTCGGCGACGAGCTGCGCCCAGCCGTGGAAGCCGCCGGCGTACATCGGCCCCAGCCGACCCTGCATGTGCGCCATGACCTTGTGCTCGGCCTGCCCGACCAGCAGCGGCAGCAGCGCGAACGCGCCCGCGACCAGCGCGAGCTTGACGACGATCTCAAGCATCCGGCTCCGCCTTCCTGGGTGCGGCGCCGGGACCCCAGTCATCGGGCACCCCGGGCGGGCGCACCCGGCGGCGGCTCGGCGCGCCGTGCCCCGACTCGCCGGGTTCCTTGGCGCCCGGCCACGGCTTGGCGACACGGGCGGCGAGCACGAACTCCTTGCGCAGCGGATGCCCCTCGAATCCATCCGGCAGCAGCAACGGCAGCGGGTTGGGGTGGCCCTCGAAGACCACGCCGAACATCTCCTGCGTCTCGCGTTCGTGCCAGTTGGCACCCCGGTAGACACCCGTGGCCGTCGGCAACACCGGCGCCTCGCGCGGGATCCGCGTACGGATCAGCAGATGGTGGCGCCTCTCCAGCGAGTAGACGTGGGCGACGATCGCGAAGCCCTCGGCCAGCTCGTCGACGCCGGTCAACCAGTCGAAGAAGCCGCAGGACAGCTCGTCCCGGGCGAACGTGAGGGCTTCGATCCACACCTCCGGCGGCACGCCCACAGCCAGCCCACCGAACGTCTCCTCGGTGGCCACCTCATCGCCGAACCGGTCGGTCCAGGCGGCGGTCAGCTCCGCGCTCACCGCTCCGACCGCCCGATCTCGTCGTCACCCTCATGATCGGCCAGCCCCGGGATGATCGACGGATCGTGCTCCCGCCGCCCAGACCGCCTCCGATCGTTGGGGCCCGCGGCTTCAGGCTCGACCGGCGTGACCGGCCGTGTCTCGTCCTCAGGCCCAGGCACGTCGCGTTCGCTCGCCACAGGCACAGGCCGCGTCTCATCGTCCGGCGCAACCGGGACAGGCCGCGTTTCGTCGTCAGGAGCAGGCGCCGACTCGGATCCAACAGTCGTGACCGGGAACGTCTTATCGTTCGGCCCCGGCGTCTCTGGCTCCACGCTCGTAACAGGCCGAGTCTCGTCATCGGCCCCAGGCGCGTCGCTTTGCGGAACAGCCACTGGGCGCGTCTCGGCGTCCGGGCTGGGGGCGTCACGCTCCACCTGCGGGACCGGGAGCGTCTTGTCGTGCGGGCTCGGGGTCTCCGACTCCACGGTCGAGACCGGGCGGGTCTCGGCGTCCGGGCTGGAGGCGTCGGGCTCCACAGGCGGGACCGGAAGCGTCTTATCGTTCGGGCTCGCGGTCTCCGACTCCACGGTCGAGACCGGCCGGGTCTCATCATCGGGCCCGGGTGCCTCACCTTGAGCCGTGGGAACCGGGCGGGTCTCGTCGTCCGGGCCGGGGGCGTCGGACTCCACTGGCGGGACCGGGAGCGTCTTGTCGTTCGGACTCGGGGTCTCCGGCTCCACGGTCGAGACCGGGCGGGTTTCGTCGTCGGGGCCGGGTGTTTCGGGGCGCTGGGCGGGTTCCTCGTCGTGGAAGAGGTTGTCCGGGACGTGGGGCAAGGGCGGGGGCTGGAGGGGGCGGCGGAGGACGGTGGCCGATAGCGGTCGCGGCGGTGGCGGCGGGGTGACGGGGTCGGCGGAGCCGTTGTAACGCTCGCCGAGCGACTCGGCGGCGATCTTCTCCTGGAGCCGGATGATGCCGTGCAGGAGCGCCTCGGGGCGGGGTGGGCAGCCCGGGACGTAGACGTCCACCGGGATGATCTGGTCGACGCCCTTGGTGACGCAGTAGGAGTCCCAGTACGGCCCGCCGCAGTTGGAGCAGGCGCCGAACGAGATCACGTACTTGGGCTCGGGCATCTGCTCGTACAACCGCTTGACCGCGGGGGCCATCTTGTCGCTGACCGTGCCGGAGACGACCATCAGGTCGGCCTGGCGCGGGCCGGGGGCGAACGGAATGACGCCGAGCCGGATGAAGTCGTGGCGGCTCATCGACGTGGCGATGAACTCGATCGCGCAGCAGGCCAGCCCGAAGTTGAAGACCCACAGCGAATAGCGGCGGCCCCAGTTGAGCACGAACTTGATCGGCTTGGGTGCCAGCCGCGACAGCGGCCCGACACTTGGCGGAGGCAGGTCGACAGTGCTCACATAAGCATTCTTACAGGCCGTGCCGATCTCGCCATCGCCTCAGGCCCACGAATCGCCTCAGACCCACGAGAGCACACCCTTCTTGCCCGCGTACGCGAGTCCGGCGGCGAGGAAGCCCAGGAAGACGAACATCTCGCCCAGGGTCGTCATGCCGTAGCCGGGCGCCGAGAAGACCGTCGCCCATGGGAAGAGGAACACCGCGTCGACCGCGAAGACCACGTACAGATACGCGAACACGTAATAGCGGACGTAGGACTGCGCCCAGTTGTCGCCAACGGGATCGACGCCGCACTCGTAGGTGGTCAGTTTCTCGGCCGTGGGCCGGTGCGGCCGGAGCAGCCGGTTGGCCGCCAGACCGCCGCCCACGATGCCGCCGCCCACCAGCAGCAGCACCACCAGGACGACATACGAGTCGAAATAGTCCGCCACGATGTCCTTCCAACCTCGCGGAGCGCGTCCCGTCAAGTATCTCCCATGGGAAGATCCGACACACCCGAGCCCATGGGCGTAAATGGCCACACACAAAGTCCGACGGGTGCTGCACACTAGAGGTGATTTGGGGTCACTTGACCTGGAAGGACGTGACCGG
Organism: Actinomadura sp. 6N118; assembly: GCF_044326415.1. Taxonomy (NCBI): domain Bacteria; kingdom Bacillati; phylum Actinomycetota; class Actinomycetes; order Streptosporangiales; family Thermomonosporaceae; genus Actinomadura; species Actinomadura sp. 6N118. Next base: position 25,070 of record NZ_JBIRAZ010000023.1, read on the forward strand.
ATGAGCAATCCTCCACCGCCCCCGGGCTGGGAACCCCCGGGCGGTTCCTCCTGGCCACCTCCACCGCCTCCGGGGCAGGGTGGACCTCCTGGTCCTGGACCAGGCGGACCAGGTGGTCCTGGAGTGCCGGGTGGGCCCGGCGGATTCGGCGCGCCGCCCCCACCGGGGCCGGGCATGCCTCCTCCCGGTGGTTACGGCGGGCCGGGAACACCACCTCCGTTCTTTCCGCCGCCCGGCGGGCAGCCACCGCGCGGTTCGAGCCGCGGCCTGGTGATCGCCCTGCTCGGCGGCGCCGGGCTGGTCTTCGTGGTCGTGATCGCCCTCGTGCTGGCGTTCACGGTCTTCAAAGAGGACAAGATGACGCCCTCGGAACGGCTGTCCGCGGCGGCGACCTCGGTCTCGACCGCGCGGGCGCTGACGTTGAAGGGCACCCTCTCCGGCGGCGGCGACACGCTCCAGGGTGAGATGAAGGTCACCAAGGGCGGCCGCGCGGTCGGGGAGGTCTCCTGGGACGGCGACAACGTGACGATGTTGTCCGCCGACGGCAAGCTCTTCGTCAAGGCACCCAGGACGTACTGGTCGACCAAGGTCACCTCGTCCTCGGCGATGCTCAAGGACGGCGACCAGTGGGGCAAGGTCAGCTCCAGCGACCTGAGCCTGGACGTCGACAAGGACCTCACCCCGGCCGCCCTCTCGCGGGCGCTGCGGACGGCCTCCGTCTACAAGAACACGCTCAGGGAGACCAAGACCACCGTCCAGGGCCGCAAGGCGCTGCGGATCGGCACCTCGTCGGTGACCTTCTACGTCACCGACTCCAAGACGCCCGAGCTGCTGCGCTACGAGAGCTCGTTCCCGCGTGTGCAGGTCGACGTCACCGCGCACAGCGCCGCGGCCTCCACCACGACGGTCAGCGAGATCCGCAGCATGATGGGCGAGCTCAAGGACGCGTTCGACAGCGAGGCGCGGGTGACGCTGATCGACACCAAGAAGGGCCTCTGCACGACCAACAGCTCCAGCTGCCGGGTCCGCGGTCAGGTCCGGCCGCCGGTGCTCACGTCCGGCTCCACCAAGATCGAGATCAAGTTCAAGCTGACCGCGGGCTCCACCACGGGCCGCAGCCTCGGCGACTGCTCGACCTCGGTCAACGTGTCCTCGTCCAGCCCGACCTGGGCCGAGTGCCGGGTCACGAGCAGCGCTTGGTCGAGCTGGTCGCGCAGCGGCCAGACGCGCTACTACACGCAGGCGGAATACCGCGTGCAGGGGGTCACCGACTCCGACATCCAGGCCCTCCAGAGCGGTCTCGACCGCGAGTGATCTGACGTCCACCGGGGCCGACGAGTGCCGGACGATGCCCAGTCCTGCTGCGCAGGCGGGTATCGTCCGGCAATCTATGTCTGGCGCCGGTGCCGCTATGTCTGGCGCCGGTGTGGCTGTCCATGTCTGGCATCGGTGTGGCTGAATCGGTTGTCGTGAGCGGAGTTCTACTGCGTGAGCGTTGAATATGAGGAGTCGTCTGTGACGGGTCCTCTTCCCCCCGTACCGCCCACGCCCCAGGAATCCCCCGCCCAGGGCGCGGCGGCCAAGGGCAGCGGCAAGAGCCGGCGGACCCTTGGGTTGCCGGTCCCCCGGGTGGTGCTTGCGGGCGGCCTCGCGGTGCTGCTCCTCGTGGTCGCCGCCATCGCCTACGTGGTCTTCTCCGGAGAGGACGGCTCGACCGGCGAGACCCGCGGGAAGGGCAGCATCGCCGTGAAGTGGTCCGAGCAGGCTGCGCAGCAGCTGCGGGCGGCGCCCGGCTTGCAGTACGACGGCACGCTGTCGGCGGACGGCCAGCCCGTCCAGGTGCGGCTCAGGGTAACCCGGGCCGGATCGGCCTCCGGTTCGCTGACCGTGGGCGGCCAGCGGGCCGACCTGGTCTCGGTGGACGGCCGGACGTTCGTCAAGGCGAGCGTGGCGTTCTGGCGCTCGTACGGCGGCGAGAGCTCGCACCCGGAGAACTACGCCGGCCGCTGGAGCAAGGCGCCGGCCACGCTGTTCCGGCTGAACGTGGCGGACGTGCTCGGTGCGGGCGCGATCGCCGACCTGCTGGCCAGGACCACCGCCCAGCCCGCCAGGGAGACGATCGGCGGCACGGCCGCCTACCGGCTCCGCACGCAGCGGGCCGACTACTTCGTGACCGAGGCGGCCCCGCACCGGCTGCTCCGCGTTCATCCGGCGGGTCCTGGTGATCCGCGGCTCTCGGCGACGGCCCTGGCCGCAACCGGCCCGCTTCTCGCCGAGTTGCGCCCGCGGGTGGCGGCGCTGGGCGGCGCGGCCGATCCCGGTCTGCGGTTCCGGCCGGGCAAGCTGACCTTCAGCAACTGCGAGGACAACATGAGCGGCTGCACGGTGCGGGTGCCCGCGTCGCTGACCTCGCCCGACGGCGCCGTGCCGGCCGATGCACGGGCCGCGCTCCGCGCGACGATCGTCGCCGAGGGGCGGCGGCTCGGCTCCTGCACCGGGTCGGGACCGGTTCCGGACAATCGCGAGCTGGTGTTGCGCTGCACGGTCGGCGGTCGTGCCTGGAGGGCGTGGATGAGCCGGGTGCGCGACACTCCCGGGGCGCATCCGTACGGAGCGACCGCGCGGGTCGTCGGCGAGGCCGTGGCCAGCGCCGACGTCGCCGGGCTTCTCCGCAAGATCGACCGGGAGCGCTGACGGGTCTGCGGCCCCCAAATCAAGGGGCCGGTGAATCCGAACGGAATTCGTGCTGTCTATAGTGCGGTGCGTGAACTCCGTGCCCCAGGCAAGTCCCGGCACCTCGGCGAACCTTCCGCGGCTCGTCCGGCGACTCCATGTCGACCTGTGCCGCTTGGCCAGCTGCCTGTGTTCCCCTGAGCGTTCTCCCTGAGCGTTTCTCCCTGGGCCCATGAACTCGGGTTTCCGATGAACCCAGGGGAGGCCTAGGTCGTACCTCTGGTTAGGACCTGCCCGAATCCGGCGAGGACGCGTGAACCTCTGGTCAAAGTGATACGTCTTGTGTTACGGGGTCAGACCTCCCTGGAAGAGGGATGTCACATGACGGGCGGAACATCGGCCACGGCTGATCCTCTTAACTGCGGCCGAACGGTGACCACGCCGGACGCAAGCCTGCCTTTGGCGTCACGGCGCATGATGGCCGTCACGCCGGCCTCGGCAGCCCCCAACCCCCCGGAACAAGCAGTACATACCGGACATACCATGAAGGTAAGCCTAAGTAGCATCACGGTTCTGGGAGCCTCCCCCGGGACCGGTGCTGCGCGTCGAGGAGGTCTTCCTCTGTGACCAAACAGGTCCAGCAACTCGACCGCGTCATCATCCGCTTCGCCGGTGACTCCGGTGACGGCATGCAGCTGACCGGTGATCGCTTCACACAGGAGACGGCGGCGTTCGGCAACGACTTGTCGACGCTTCCCAACTTCCCCGCCGAGATCCGCGCCCCGGCAGGGACCCTCCCCGGCGTGTCCAGCTTCCAGTTGCACTTCGCCGACCACGACATCCTGACGCCCGGCGACGCGCCCAACGTCCTGGTCGCCATGAACCCCGCCGCCCTCAAGGCCAACGTCGGGGACCTGCCCCGGGGCGCCGACCTGATCGTCAACACCGACGAGTTCTCCAAGCGCGCCCTGGCGAAGGTCGGCTACGCCGGCAACCCCGTCGAGGACGGGTCGCTCAGCGAATACCACGTGCACGCGCTGCCGCTGACGTCGATGACGGTGACCGCCCTCGCCGACTTCGACCTGTCCAAGAAGGACGCGGAGCGGGCCAAGAACATGTTCGCCCTCGGGCTGCTGTCGTGGCTCTACCACCGGCCCACCGAGGGAACGATCGCGTTCCTGGAGAAGAAGTTCGGCAAGAAGCCCGAGATCATGAAGGCCAACATCGCGGCCTTCCAGGCGGGCTGGAGCTTCGGTGAGACCACCGAGGCCTTCTCGGTCTCGTACGAGATCAAGCCGGCCGAGCAGAAGCCGGGCCTCTACCGCAACATCACCGGCAACGTCGCGCTCTCCTACGGGCTGGTCGCGGCGGGGGTGCAGAGCGGGCTGCCGATCTATCTCGGCTCCTACCCGATCACCCCGGCCTCCGACATCCTGCACGAGCTGTCCAAGCACAAGCGCTTCGGGGTGCGGACGTTCCAGGCCGAGGACGAGATCGCCGCGGTCGGTGCCGCGCTGGGCGCCTCGTTCGGCGGTTCGCTCGGCATCACCACCACGTCCGGGCCCGGCCTGGCGCTCAAGAGCGAGACCATCGGCCTCGCCGTCGCCACCGAGCTGCCGCTGCTGGTGATCGACGTGCAGCGGGCGGGCCCCTCCACCGGCCTGCCGACCAAGACCGAGCAGGCCGACCTGCTGCAGGCCATGCACGGCCGCAACGGCGAGGCGCCGGTGCCGGTGATCGCGCCCCAGTCGCCCTCGGACTGCTTCGACGCGGCGCTGGAGGCGGCTCGGATCGCGGTCGAGTACCGCACTCCGGTCATCCTCCTCTCGGACGGCTATCTGGCCAACGGCTCCGAGCCGTGGCAGCTGCCGGACGTGGACACCCTGCCGAAGATCCACCCTGGCTTCGCCGAGCCGAACCAGGAGGACTTCCAGCCGTTCAAGCGCGACCCGGAGACCCTGGCTCGGCCGTGGGCGATCCCGGGCACGCCGGGGTTGGAGCACCGGATCGGCGGCCTGGAGAAGGCCGACGGCTCGGGCAACATCTCCTACGACCCGTCCAACCACGACCGGATGGTCCGGCTCCGCCAGGCCAAGATCGACGGCATCGCGAACAACATCGCCCCGCTCGCTGTCGATGACCCGTCTGGCGAGGCCAAGGTGCTGGTGCTCGGATGGGGCGGCACCTACGGGGCCATCTCCGCGGCCGTACGGCGCATTCGCAAGGCCGGCAACACGGTCGCGCAGGCCCACCTGCGCCACCTCAACCCGTTCCCGGCCAACATCGCCGAGGTACTCCGCTCGTACGACAAGGTGATCCTTCCGGAGATCAACCTGGGTCAGCTGGCGCTGCTGCTGCGCGGCCGCTACCTCGTCGACGTGATCAGCTACAACCAGGTCCGTGGCCTGCCCTTCAAGGCCGAGGAACTCGCGGGCGTCATCCAGGATGTGATTGACAGTGAGTGACAACTCCGTGAACGGCGTCAACGGCCATGGCGGCGACTCTTCCAACGGCGCTGCCATCGGCACCGCCAACGGCACCGGGCGGACCGCGCTCTCGCTCGTGCCCAAGACGGACCAGAAGCAGACCCTGAAGGACTTCAAGACCGACCAGGAGGTGCGTTGGTGCCCCGGCTGCGGTGACTACGCGATCCTGGCGGCGGTCCAGTCCTTCCTGCCCGAGCTCGGCCTCCGCCGAGAGAACATCACGTTCATCTCCGGCATCGGCTGCTCGTCGCGTTTCCCGTACTACATGAACACGTACGGATTCCACTCGATCCATGGGCGCGCGCCGGCGATCGCGACCGGCCTCGCCACATCCCGCCCCGACCTGTCGGTCTGGGTGGTGACCGGTGACGGGGACGCGCTGTCGATCGGCGGCAATCACCTGATCCACGCGCTGCGCCGCAACGTCAACCTGAAGATCCTCCTTTTCAATAACCGGATCTACGGGCTGACCAAGGGGCAGTACTCGCCCACCTCCGAGATCGGCAAGATCACCAAGTCGACCCCGATGGGCTCGCTGGACGCGCCGTTCAACCCGATCTCGCTGGCGATCGGCGCGGAGGGCACGTTCGTCGCCCGCACGATCGACTCCGACCGCAAGCACCTGCAGTCGGTGTTGCGGGAGGCCGCCCAGCACGAGGGCACCGCGCTCGTCGAGATTTACCAGAACTGCAACATCTTCAACGACAACGCGTTCGAACCGCTGAAGGACGCCGAGGTCCGCGACGACATCACGATCCGGCTTGAGCACGGCCAGCCGATCATCTTCGGCGCCGACCAGCAGAAGGCTTTGCGGCGTACGCCGGGCGGTTCGTTCGAAGTGGTGAACGTGGCGGACGTCGACCCGGCGGAGATCGCGGTGCACGACGCGCACAACCCGGATCCGTCGCAGGCGTTCGCGCTGTCGCGGCTGGACTCACCCGCCTTCGAGCACACCCCGATCGGCGTCTTCCGGAACGTCGACCGCCCGTCGTACGACCAGGAGATGCGCGCCCAGATGGACGACGCCGTCGAGCAGCAGGGCAAGGGCGACCTCGCCGCACTGCTCGGCAGCGGCGACACCTGGCGGATCGACTAGCAGGGCGGATCAGCTGGCAGTCGCCGGCATGCTCACACATTGATAAAAGCGGATGTATGAACGAGGTCGACAACCGCATGATCACGCCAGTTCTCGCGCGATCATGCGGTTGTTCGCGTTCCAGGCTGGTGGGCCGGGCAGGACGCGACTAAGTTGCCGTTCGTTACCGCCGTCGCCGGCTGGACGACTGCTTGGACGATCGATGATCATGCACACGGGGAGATGAACGATGCGGGTCGTTCCGCGCCGGACCAAGGGTCGCCAGCGCCCGGAGGCCGTGGAGCCGCCGGTCAAGGACGGCGGCACCCTCGCCGGGGAGGAGGCGGCGCGAACACCCCCGAAGCCTCCGGAGAAGGCGCCCGAGGCCCCGGAGCCTACGGAAGGTGCCCCGGAGCCTACGGAAGGTGCCCCGGAGCCTACGGAAAAGGCGCTTGAGCCTACGGAGAAGGTGCCTGAGCGGACGGCCGTCATGCCTGCTGCCGCAGCTGCAAACGAACCCGTGCCGCCCCGTTCGGGAAAGTTGCCGAAACAGACCCGGGCCACCAGGCGGGCCGCCAAGAAGGCGGCCAAGAAAGGGGTTGGCGCGCCCAAGAAGGAAGCTGGCGCGGGCAAGGAAGCCGCGCCGCTCCCGGGGGCTGCCGCGGCCGGTGCGGGCACCGAGGCAACCGACGATCCAGACCAGAAGCGACGCGCGCGATCCGTGGCGCGCCAGCACCAGGCCGCGCAGGTCAAGCGGGACCGGAGTGGCAAGACGCGGCCGCAGACCGCGACGGTCCGCGAGAACCGGTCCGCCCTGCTGGTCATGATCCTCACCCTCGGGCTACTGATCGCGACGGTGGCCGTCACCGGTGGCCTGATCGCCTCGTCCATGCGGACCCGCCCGGTCACGCTGGCGGCGCCGCTGCACATCTACCCGGTCGCGGCGACGGTCCCGGGCCAGTGCCAGGCGGGTACGCAAGGAATCAGCTGGCCCACCGCCACCGGCCCGACCTGCTACGTGCTGACCCAGGGCATCGCCATCCGGCGCGTCGCCGACCTCCGGCTCCAGCGCAGCAAGGCGAAGGGGGCGTACGACGTGGCGCTGACCCTGCGGACCACCGACCGGAAGGCGTTCGCCGACCTGACGCGGGCGATGGTGGGCAAGGACCTGGCGTTCGTGGTCCGCGATCGCCTGGTCACGGTGCCCCGCGTCGAGATGCCGATCTCCGACGGCAAGGTCGTCATCACCGGCACCAACTCCAAGGGAGACGCCGACAAGCTCCTGCGCGAGCTAAAGGGGAAGTGACCCGCCTCAAGAGCCGGCGTCAGCACTCGGACAGGCGCTCACCCTCCGGCTGCGGTCGAGGCTCCGGCCGGGGCGGCCGGCTCGGGGCGATCGCCGCCGTCCGGCTTGGCGTGCTTGGCGGTGGCTCCGCGCAGCGGTAGCTCCTTGAGCAGGATCACGGCTAGGAATCCGAGGATCGCGATAGGGATGCCGACCGTGAAGACCGACTCCAGGGCCTTGGTGAAGGAGTCCAGGACGAGGCCCTTGAACGGTTCGGGCAGGGCGTGCACCTGGTCGGGCGAGCCGAGGCTCGTACCGCTGGCGGGCGCGGCGACGTGCGCGGAGGCCATCGCGTCCTTGAGCTCGGCGGTGAGCCGGTTGGTGAGGATGGCGCCGAACGCGGCCACGCCCATGGCGCCGCCCAGGTTGCGGAAGAACGAGACGCCCGCGGTCGTCGCCGCCAGGTCGGCGGGGGCGGCGGCGTTCTGCGCGGCGAGGATCAGGATCTGCAGCGTGAGGCCGAGCCCGATGCCCAGCACGGCGACGTCCGCCCCGATGACCAGCTTGCTGGAGTCGGTGTGCAGCTGCGAGAGCAGGAACATCGAACCGCCCACGAAGACCAGCCCGAGCACCGGGAAGATCTTCCAGCGGCCGGTCCGGGTGACGATCTGGCCGGAGCCGGTCGAGGTGACGAACATGCCGATGACCAGGGGCAGCGTCATCAGGCCGGAGGCCGCCGGGCTCATGCCCTTGACGATCTGCAGGTACTGCGGCAGGTAGATCATGCCGCCGAACATCGCGCTCCCGATGCACAGCGAGGCGATGCCGGCCAGCACGAACGTCCGGTTACGGAAGAGCCGCGGCGGAAGGATCGGCTCACTCGCAAGCCGTTCGGCGAAGATCGAGGCCACCAGGAGCAGGGCGCTGATCGCGCCGAGCACGTACGTCCAGTTCGAGTGCCAGTCGAACTCCTGGCCGCCCAGGGAGAGCAGCAACATGAGCGCGGTGGCGCTGCCGGTGATGGTGAACGCGCCGAAAATGTCGATCCGGGTGTCCCGCCTGACCCGGGGCAGCGTGAGCACTTTCTGGATCACCAGGAACGCGATCACCGCGAGCGGGATGCAGACGTAGAAGCACCAGCGCCAGCCCAGGCCGTCGGTGTCCACGATGAACCCGCCGAGCAGCGGCCCGGCCACGGTGGCCACGCCGAACACCGCACCCATGTAGCCCGCGTAACGGCCGCGTTCGCGCGGCGGGACGACGTCGCCGAGAATGACCTGGGCCAGCGCCGAGAGGCCACCGACGCCCAGGCCCTGGAACGCGCGGGCCGCGATGAGCTCGGCCATGTTCTGCGACATCCCGGCGCCGATCGAGGCGAGCACGAAGATCAGCAGGGCGCTCTGGAACATCAGCTTGCGGCCGAAGATGTCCGACAGCTTGCCCCAGAGCGGCGTCGAAGCCGTCATGGTCAGCAGCGACGCGCTGGCCACCCAGGACAGCTGGTCCTGGCCGCCGAGATCACCCACGATCGTCGGCAGCGCCGTGCCGACCACCGAAGTGGAGATCATCGCGGTCAGCATCGCCATCATCAGCCCGGCCAGGATCTCCAGGATCTGACGATGCGTGTAGACCGGCCGCGCCTGGTCGTGGGTCGCCGTCGTCCCCGGATTCTGGCTCGCCACGCCTGCCTTCGACACCCCTGCCCCCTCACTAACCTATTAGCTGTGTTTTGCACATATCGTATGTAGTCACGTGTTTACTTGCAACCGAGGGATACTGGAAGAGTGCTGAGGCAGCCTGATCAGGAGCGGACGGACCCGGCTCGGGCCAAGCGGCCGAAGCGTGACCGGGAGGCGACCCGGCGACGGCTGCTGGTGGCCGCCCGCGACCTCTTTCGCGAGCACGGCTACGACCACGTCTCGGTACGGATGATCGCGGCCGCCGCCGGTGCCAACGTGGCCCTGGTCAACCGCTACTTCGGCTCCAAGGCCGCCCTCTTCGGGGAGATCCTCGCGGGCGAGTCCGCCCTGGAGAAGGTCGTCCGCGGTGACCCTGCGGATCTCCCCCGCCGCCTCGCCGAACATGTCGTACGCCAGGCGCGGCGCGACCCTTCCAGCCCCGTGCTGCGCATGCTCGACCGCTCGATCGGCAACCCGGAGATCCTCCCGATCCTCCAGCAGCACATGGAGAAGATGCTGGTCACCCCCCTGACCGAGCAGCTCACCGGTCCCGACGCCCGCGCCCGCGCCACGCTGGCCGCCATGATCATCATGGGCGGCGGCCCGGTCCGGCGCCTGCTCGGCCTGGACGACCTCCGCACCGCCGACCCGGCCGACCTGATCGACCGCCTGACCGTCATGTTCGACACGGCCCTGTCCCCCGGCATCAGGGTCTCTGACGGCTCAGACCCGGACCGCTAAAGCTCAGTACCGGACCGCTAGAGCTCGTTGGCATTTGGCGCCGTTCTACACCTTGTGGCGTAAGGAGGAGCCGGGTCGTACGGCAGCGGGCGCAGGCGGGCTCCACACCGGGGCGGAGGATCGCCCTCCTATGGCCGCATATGGTTATTGACCATGAGGCTGTGCCACACAAGGCAGGGAAGCCGCATGCGAGCGCGCTACCTGAGCATGGAGCGAACCGCGGGCGGAGCTCCAAGTAAAGATCGCGAAGCGATGTCCAGCGCGCCGCTTTCGCCGTGCGGGTCCGGGCCGGAAGGCAGGGTCTCCAGGTCGTGAAGGTGACGAGCACATTTGAACGGCTGCGGAAGCGGTGGGACAGGGCGGGTCGTACAGCTCGGCGGGTGACCGCGGCGAGTGGCGCGATCGTCCTCGTGGGCGGCGGTGGCCTGGCCTGGGGCGTCGCTGCGAGCGGGGACGCGCCTGTACGGACGCTGCAACAGCGCATCCAGGTGATGGACGGCCCGAAGGACGACCAGCGGGTGACGTTGGACACCACGTTCTACCGTCCGGTCGGCCGCGCCAAGGGCCCGGCGATCATGCTCGGGCACGGCTTCGGCGGCTCGAAGGACGACGTCCGGTCGGAGGCCGAGGACCTGGCGCGCGACGGGTATGCCGTGCTGGCCTGGTCGGCCCGCGGGTTCGGCAAGTCGACCGGCGAGATCGCGCTCAACTCCCCCGACTACGAGGTCAAGGACGTCCGGCAGCTGATCGACTGGCTGGCGAAGCGGCCCGAGGTGCAGCTCGACGGGCCGGGCGACCCGCGAGTCGGCATGGCGGGCGAGTCGTACGGCGGCGCCATCGCGTTGCTCACCGCCGGGCACGACAAGCGGGTGGACGCGATCGCCCCGCAGATCACCTGGAACAACCTGGCAGACGCGTTGTTCCCCAATGCCACCGGCGAGGGCCCCAGCAAGGGCGTCTTCAAGAAGTTGTGGGCGGGGATCTTCTTCTCCAGCGGCATGGGTGAAGGCCCCGCGGCACAGGAGAACGCCTGCGGGCGGTTCATGCCTGCCGTGTGCGACATGTACCAGGAGATCGCTGAGACCGGGCGGCCCACGCCTGCGGCGGTCGAGATGTTGCAGCGGTCAAGCCCGGCCGCCGTCGCAAGTCAGATCAAGGTCCCCAGCCTCATCGTCCAGGGGCAGTCCGACTCGCTCTTCCCCCTCGACCAGGGTGACGCCAACGCCAGGGCCATCGCTCGCAACGGCGCCCCGGTCTCGGTCGTCTGGTTCCAGGGCGGGCACGACGGCGGAGACCCCGAGACGGGCCGCGTACGGGGTCTCGTACGCGACTGGTTCGACCGTTACCTCGAACGCAAAGCGCCCTCAGGCGGCACGGACAACGACGGGTTCACGGTCACGCGCGCCGGAGGCATCGATTCCTCGACGCAGTCCGTGGTCATCGAGGCCGCCGGCACCCGCACGTACCCGGGACTGGCCGCAGGCACCCGCACCCTGGCCCTCACCGGCCGCGAACAGACGATCCACAACCCGGCGGGCGGCTCGCCCGCCTCGATCTCGGCGCTGCCCGGCCTCGGCGCCCTCGGGAGCCTCGGCGACCTGGGCGGCGCGGGGCTGACAAGCCAGCTGCCGGTCGACATGCCCGGGCAGTCGGCCACGTTCGACACGGCTGCGCTCGCCGACCCGGTCAAGCTCACCGGCGCCGCCACCGTCCGGATCAAGGTGACCGGCAAGGGCGACGTTCCGCTGTTCGCCAAGCTGTACGACGTCGCACCGGGCGGCGCGACACCGGCGCGGCGACTCGCCGCTCCACTGCGCGTGGAGAAGGCCGACGCGGGCCGTGAGGTCACCGTGTCGCTGCCCGCCATGGACTACCGGTTCGACCGTGGTCACCGCCTGCGGCTCGTGGTGGCCACGACCGACATGGGCTTCGCGACGCCGCCGCAACCCGCCTCGTTCAAGGTCGCGGCGGTGTCCGGGCTGACCGTGCCGACCGTTCCGTCACTGCACACGACGGCCGCGCCGCTGCCCACCTGGATCTGGGTCCTCCCCGCCGTCGCGCTCGCGGTGGCCGCCGGGATCCTGGTCACCGGCCGTGGCCGGCGCGGAAGGACGGCCGAGACGTTCGACCCGGCACGGGCCGGCGTACCGCTGCAGATCATCGGCCTGACGAAGGCGTACAAGAACGGCCATCTCGCCGTCGACGACCTGAGCTTCAGCGTCGAGAAGGGACAGGTCCTCGGGCTGCTCGGGCCGAACGGCGCGGGCAAGACCACGACGCTGCGCATGCTCATGGGCCTCATCCACCCGGACGCCGGCGAGATCCGGATCTTCGGGCGCCGGGTGACGGCGGGCGCGCCGGTGTTGTCCCGGCTGGGCTCGTTCGTCGAGGGTCCCGGGTTCCTGCCGCACCTGTCCGGCCGCGACAACCTCGATCTCTACTGGCGGGCCACCGGACGACCGGCGGACGAGGCACACCTTGACGAGGCGTTGAAGATCGCCGACCTCGGCAGCGCGCTGGACCGCGCCGTCCGGACGTACTCGCAGGGCATGCGGCAGCGCCTCGCGATCGCCCAGGCCATGCTGGGCCTGCCCGACCTGCTGGTGCTGGACGAGCCGACCAACGGCCTCGACCCGCCCCAGATCCGCGAGATGCGCGACGTGCTGATCCGGTACGCGGCGGAGGGGCGGACGGTCATCGTCTCCAGCCACCTGCTGTCGGAGGTGGAGATGACCTGCACGCACGCCGTGGTCATGTCGCGCGGCCGGCGGGTCGCCGCCGGGCCGGTGGCCGAGATCGTCGGCTCCGGCCGCCGGCTGGAGGACGCGTTCCTCGAGATCATCAGCACCGGGAACGGCTCAGGCGCCGAGAACGGCTCGGGTACCGGGAACGGCTCGGGCGTCCAGAACGGATCGGGCACCGAGGGCACCGCGAAGGTCGCGGGCAACGGAAAGGGGGAGGCGTGATGAGCACGACCACGGCGCTCAACGGCCGCCAGGACGCCGCCGCCCCGGAGACCGGGCCCGGCTATGACAAACGGCGGACGCTGCCGCTGCGCGTGGAGATCGTCCGGCAGTTCCGCCGGCGGCGCACGCTCGTGGCGTTCGGCATCCTGCTCGTCCTCCCCTGGATCCTGGTCGCCGCGTTCAAGCTCGGTGGCGATCCGGGACCCGACGGCATCCCCAGCCTGGTGGACGTGGCGACCTCCAGCGCCCTCAACTTCGCGTTGTTCGCGCTCTTCGTCTCGGTGGGCTTCCTGCTGGTGGTCGCGGTGGCGCTGTTCTGCGGTGACACCGTGGCGAGCGAGGCGGGGTGGTCATCGCTGCGCTACCTACTGGCCGCGCCGGTCCCGCGGGCGCGGCTGCTGAGGCAGAAGCTGATCGTGGCGCTGGGATACGCGGCGGTGGCGGTCGTGAGCCTGCCCCTGATGTCGCTGGTGGCGGGCACGGTCGCGTTCGGCTGGGGATCGGTGGAGCTGCCCACGGGGGGCTCGGTCGCGGTCTCGACCGCCCTCGGCCGGATGGGCATCATCGTCGGGTACGCGCTGATCAGCCAGCTCGTGGTCGCCGCGCTCGCGTTCCTGCTGTCGGTCACCACCGACTCGCCCCTGGGTGCGGTCGGCGGGGCGGTCGGGCTCGTGATCGTGAGCAACATCCTGGACGCGGTCACCGCGCTGGGTGACTGGCGTGACTTCCTGCCGACGCACTGGATGTACTCGTGGATGGACGCCCTGCAGCCTGAGATCCAGTGGACGGGCATGGCGAAGGGCACCGCGATCTCGATGTCCTACGCGCTCATCCTGTTCGCGCTGGCCTTCCGCCGCTTCCGCACCCGCGACGTCGTCTCCTGACAGCGCCGGCCGAAGCCGTGACAGGCGCCGGCCGAAGCCGGGTCGTTCAGCCGGACGGAGCGGGTCGTTCAGCCGGACGGAGCGGGTCGTTCAGCCGGACGAGGCCGGGGCGTTGAGCCCGGACGGAGGCGGGCCGTTCAGCCCGTCTTCGTCCGGAGCGCGGGCAGGATGTCGTCCGTCGTGCAGACCGTGCCGAGCAGCGGGAAGATCTTCTCGACCGCGAAGTCGTGCATCTCCGCGCTGAACGAGGCCATGGCGTCGCGCGCGAACAGCAGGTCGTAGCCGTAGTCGCTCGCCGTACGGGCGGTGGACTCGACGCCGGCGTTGGTCATCAGCCCGCACATGACGACGGCGCTGATGCCCTGGCCCCCCAGCTTGTCGTGCAGCTCGGTCTCGTGGAACGCGTTCCACGAGCGCTTGGTGATCAGCAGATCGCCCGGTCCGGGCTCCATCTCGCTGACCAGCTCGTTGCCCGGCGGCTGCTCGGGGACACCGGGTCGTTCCGTCTGGACGATCACCACCAGGCCGCCGTTCTCCCGGAAGCCCTCGGCCAGCCGCATCGCCTGCCGGACGACGTTCGCGCCCGTGGAGGGGCCGGTCTCCATGCCCACGATGCGGACCTGGAGATCTATGACGATGAGCGCCGTACGCGGTGCGTCGATGGTCAAGTCAGTCATGTAGCGGCATTCTAGAGAGCGTGTCGGAAGCCCAGACCGTACGAGAGATAGCACTCTCTCTTCCTGGCGCCCAGGAAAAGCTGGCCTGGGGGCAAGTGACCTTCCGCGTCACCAAAGGCATCTTCGCCAGTCTGTCGGACGACGAAACCTCGATGGGGTTCCGCTTTCCCAAAGATGAGCGGACCGAAATGATCGCGGCGGAGCCCCGGAAGTTCTTCGTTCAGCCAGGGCATGACGACAGGTACAACTGGTTTCGGGTGCATCTGGCCGCGCTGGACGACGACGAGTTGCGCGACATCATCGTCGACTCGTGGCGGCAGCTGGCCTCCAAGCGGCTCGTGGCCGAGTACGAGGGCGGCTGAACCGGCACTGGCCAGGTTCGGCCGCACCATCTCCTCCTCTTCCGGAAGACACCGAACGTACACACGCGGATACGCATGGCGATATCCGCTTCCGTAAATTCGGTCGAAGAGGTCGAGGTTGTCGCATAAGCTCAGCGAACCTCACCGAGGGCGCCACCGTCATACAGAGTGAGGGCGACATCGGCTCGATACGCGGGTTAACTCCGCCCGCAACGGGGGAGATGATCACCATGGCACGGCAGCAGCTCATCAAGCGCCCACGACCCCCACGTCAACCGAGCCCGCTCGACCTCCGGACGCCAACCGGTCGTCTTCTGCCTTACTGAGCGCCTCTTGACGTACTGACGCCATAACGACAGCTTCCTCCGCCTCGCGAGCGGAGTCAGACAGGACGCAGGGCCCCCTCGATGGCGAGGGGGCCCTGCGGCGTTCTGTCACCGGTGTCCGAGCACATTGATCACATGTCCGTCGGGATCCCGGACGAAGAACCTGCGCACGCCCCAGGGCTCGTCGCGCAGCTCGTACACGATCTCCGATCCGGCCGCCAGCATCGCCGCGTACGCGACGTCCACATCCTCCACCTCGATGCTCACGGCGGGCTGTGGCGCCGGCTCATCGTGCCGTATGAGGATGATCTGGGCCGTGGGGTTGTCCGGTGCGGCGAGCGTGGACACCCATCCCATGTTCATGACCTCCTCGAATCCCAGCCGCGCGTAGAACGCGCGCCCGGCCTCGAGATCGGCGGACCGCAGATCGGGCACCGCCCGTCGGATCGTCATCTCACACCTCCAAGATCGTTTTGGATGCTTGTCGAGCTTCGTACCATGATCGGGTGGAACTCCGGCAGATGAGGTACTTCGTGGCGGTGGCCGAGGAGCTTCATTTCGGACATGCGGCCGGGCGGCTGCACATCTCCACGCCTACCCTCAGCCAGCAGATCAAGGCCATGGAACGCGAGATCGGCGCGCCGCTGCTAATCAGGCACAGCCGGGGCGTACGGCTGACGCCCGCGGGCGAGGTCCTCCTCCGTACGGCCCGGGAGACGCTCCGGACGGCCGACCACGCGATCAGGGAGACCCGGCGGGCCGCGGGGGTGGCCGGACCGATGTTGCGTTTCGGCTTGCTGAACGGAGTGCCTCCCTGGTTGCCGGAACGGGTCGAGGAGCTGGTGACCGAGCTGGTCCCCGGCGGCCGGATGACGATGCGCGGCGGCACGACCGCCGACCAGCTGCGGATGCTGGCGAACGGCGAGGTCGATCTTGCGCTGATCCGCGTTCCGGCGACCTGCCCACCGGGCGTTCGGCACATGGAGATCGCCACGGAGGAACTCGGCGCGCTGATGTCCGGAGACAGCCCGCTGGCGGCCAAGGAGTTCCTGGGGCCTGGAGACCTGGCGGGACGGGAGCTCATCCTGTTCGCGCGCGAGTTCGCGCCCGAGGTGCACGACGCCCTGGTTGCCGGCGTCAGGACGATGACCGCCGAGGTCACGATCAGCGAGAGCGCCATGCCCCATGCCCAGCTGCGATCCGTTCTCCCGCTGCGCCCGGAGGCGTTCAGTCTCAGCTCGGTGCGCGCGGCCGCACCGCCGGAACTGGTGTGGCGCCCGTTCCAGGGCCGGAGTATGACCATCGCCTACGCGGCCGCCTGGCGCTCTGGCGCCCGCAACCCCGCACTTCAGGCAGTGCTTCCAGCCCTGATCGGGAGTATTAGCAAGGGGCTAATGAACGTTTGATAACGCGTCGTGGACGGACGATCACCCTCAATGATGTCGTGATCTCCATGACCGAACACATCGTCATCGTCGGAGGCAGTTCCGGAATGGGACTCGCCCTCGCCGAAACCATGATCGCGCGGGGTGCCGAAGTCACCGTCGCCGCCCGCTCCCCCGAACGCCTCGCCGCGGTCCGTCAACGCCTGTCCGTCCACACCGTCCCCATCCACACCGTCCCCGTCGACATCACCCGTGAAGAAGACATCGAACGGCTCTTCCTCGCGACGGGTCCGGTGGACCATGTGGTGACGACCGCGGTCGACGTCAACGACGCCTACCGTCACGTCCAGGACCTCGACCTCCAGGCCGCCAGGCGAGTGATCGACGCCAAGCTCCTCGGCGCGCTCCTGCTGGCCAAGCATGCGGTGATCCGCCCTGGCGGCTCACTCACCTTCACCTCGGGCGTCGCCGCCGAACGCCCCAGTCCGGGCGGCTCGGTGATCGCCGCTGTGAACGGCGCGCTCGCCTCGTTCGCCCGCGCGCTGGCCCTGGAACTCGCCCCGGTCAGGGTGAACGTGATCTCGCCCGGCTGGGTCGAGACCCCGATGTGGAACGCCATCGCCGGCGACGCCGCCCCAGAGCGCCTGGCCGCCATGGCCGAACGCCTGCCGGTGGGGCGCATCGGCCGCCCCGAGGACATCGCCGACGCCGTGCTGGCGCTGATGCGGAACGGCTACATCACCGGCACGGTCCTGGAGGCCGACGGCGGCCACCGCCTGGTCTGAGGATCACGCACGAGCGAGCAATACGGACATGCGTCACATGCCCTTGGTGGTCCGTCTCAAGATCCACATACTGGTGCCATGCTCGAGACGGAACGCTTGATCCTGCGCCCCCTGGTCGGCGGCGACTTCGACGACTACGCCGCGATGATGGCCGATCCCGATGTGGGGGGCGGCCTTGCCGAGCCGGTCGGCAGCTCCCCCGAAGACGCCTGGCGCAGCCTCGCCACGTTCATCGGCCACCGCGAGATCCGCGGCTACTCGCACTGGGCGGTCGTCGAGAAGTCCACGGGTCGCTTCGCCGGCCGCGCCGGGCCGTGGAGCCCGCACGGATTCCCGGGCCTGGGCGTGGGCTGGTGCCTCGCCCGCGAACACTGGGGCAAGGGATACGCCACCGAAGCGGCCCGTGCCTCGCTCGCGTACTGCTTCAGCGCCCTGGACGTGGACGAGGTCATCTCGTTGATCGTGCCCGGTAACACGCGTTCGATCGCGGTGGCCGAACGCATCGGCCACCGCCACCTGCGCGACACCGAATACCGCGGCAAACCCGTCCACATCTACGGCCAGCAGCGGGCATCAGCGGGAGCCCGCCCAGACTGAACGGAGGGGGTGGGTGTCGTAGACGATGGTGAGACGGGCGATCTTCCAGTCGTCGTCGAAGTCGATCACATCCACGCAGTCGAACGTGGTGGGACTCCCGTTGGCGAGCGTCCAGTCGTACCGGAAGCGCACCGCCACGCGACGCGGATCGGTGTTCGAGGTGAACGTGTCGATGGGTGTGATCTCGGAGCGTTCGGTGTCCTCGAACAGGCCCGTATAGAAGTCGGCCGCGGTCATCTGCCCGTACAGCGGCGACTCGATCACCGCGTCGCCGTTGAAGAGGGACAGCACTCCGTCGAGGTCACCCGCCACGAGCTGTTCCAGATAGGCAGCCACTCTGTCTTCAGGCATTCCCAATCCTCGAAAGAAACGTCGCCCGATCGACCACTGCACGTTCGATCCGGCCCTCACCGATCACGGTCCCATGCTCGTCCACCGCCTTGACGGCGAAGGCCAGCCGCCGGCCGTCGGCCTCGACGAGCTCGGCACTGATCGTCAACCGCGTCCCGACCGGGCTCGCCGCCCGGTGCTCCAGCTCGACCCGCGTACCGACGGAGGTCTGCCCCTCCACCAGCACGGGTGAAGCCTTCAGGGTCGCCGCCTCTGCCCATGCGAGCAATCGGGGCGTGGCCAGCACCGGGACGTCACCGCTCCCGACTCGTTCCGCGGTGTCGTCCCGTTCCACCACAACGACCATCTCGGCGCGGCTCATTCCAACCGCCCGGAAGCACGGAGGTCGTCGAAGATGATCTGATCGACCGGCGAGACCCGCTCACGATCGGCGTACGACAGCCAGACGACCTCGTCGATCCCACTACTGGCCTCAAGCGATCCGGAGTAGTCGCCGGTATAGCAGGTCATCCGTACCATCACGCCGTCCGCGTGCCCGTGCGCCTGCGCCTCGTACACCCCGAGGAGCTCGACGGAGTCCGGGGCGAGCGCCACCGTCAACTCCTCCTCGATCTCCCGGAGCAGCGTCTGCTGGTCGGTCTCCCCGGGTTCCCTCTTACCTCCAGGCAAGTAATAAGTGTCCTTGCCCCGCGACCGCGTGCTGAGGACCTTGCCGCCTTCCAACCGCACCCACGCAACCTTGTCGATCATCCCCCATTCTTACCTGCGAGGGCGCGTGCGGGCTACAAGGGCGAGAACCGTCCCGGAATATGAATGCAAGACAAGCGCGAGATTCAATCCATGGCGAACGAGTTCGCGAAGCACCTTCATATTCGCTGAGATATTTCTCTAACCGCCAAGGGTAGGTGCCTTCAGGAGCACACGGGAACACCACCTAGATGAACATCCCCAGGTTCGTCTCGGCAATCACCTTGATCACTCTTACCTCTTGCGCCGTCAATTCGACACCCGGCGATGGAGCCGGCCTGGCAATACGGCCGGCCAAGGCGGCGATGATAGGGGATGCGGTCGATATCACCGACAAGTACCGGGACATCGCCCTGCAGGTGACACTGACCAAGGTCATCGATCCAGCACCACCAAGCAGGCCGACGACCGGAAAGCGCTTCATAGCAGCACGGTTCCGCATGAAGAACAACGGCGCAAAGGAATACAAAGAAGCGCCGGGTGCGCGCCTGATAGACAAATCAGGTGAGGCGTACGACAGCACGTTCAACGTCGGGTGCAAGGAGCTCGGGAGCCGCAAAATCCGCCTTACGAGTGGCGAGATGCAGATCGGCTGCATAACGTTCGAGGTGGACAAGGACGCCAAGCCGGAACGAATCCGCTTCGGCGCCCCATCTGGTTTCAGCACCGCAGTGTGGCGAATCAAATAGCTGGGCCGGGCTGCGTGTTCTTGGCAACGATCCGGGAGCCGCCCACCCGCACCTGAACATCCTTGCCCTTGTCAATGCGGCGAGCGCCATCGATCTTGCCCCGAACGACGCTCACCGTCAGCAGTCCACGAGCCAGGGGCCACGAGGGTGAGCCACAGGAAGAGGATGTTGGGAGCACCCACGAATCTGTTATCGTTGGCCCGGTCAACGTTGGCACGACCAGCGTTTTCTCTGCCCGTGCCAACCCGTAAGGAACCCCATGACCGGCACCACCCACGACACCGACCTCACTCAGCTCCAGCGGCAGTTCCAAAAGCTGAGCGATCGCGTCGAGATCACTGACCTGGTCCGCCGGCTCTATCGGTGGCTGGACGAAGGCATCGGCGACCCGCGATCCCTCTTCGCCGACGACGCCCGCGCCGATAGCCCCGGCGGCCAGGTGCAGGGCATCGACCGCGTCATCGCGCTGGCCACTCGCAACCACACACCCGACCAGCATCAGCAACACCTGGTCACCAACATGTTGGTCGAGTTGGACGGCGACCACGCCACCCTCTACACCAACATGCTGCTCACCTTTGCGCCCAGCACTCCCGAACCCGGAACGCTCGCCCCCGAAGCCACCGCCCAGATTGGTGGACGCTCGCGTTTCGAGGCGACCCGAACGGCCGAAGGTTGGCGGCTGTCCATGGTCCACCATCGACCGATGTGGTTCTCCGGCTCCCTGGAGGGCGTCACGCCCCCACCGCCAAATGCCTCATGAGACGCGGTTCGGGCAGCAGGTGAGGCGAAGCACGCCGACCCACCCCTGTAGAACGCGACGAGCGAGTCCTCTCAACGCGCGGGGATGGTGCTCAACGTTGTGATGATGTCTTCCCAGCGGGGCATGGGCTCGGCGGGATCGAAGAGCACGTGGACGCCCATGGAGCGGAGGGCGTCCAGATTTGGCTTGAACGCCACGTGACTGGCCAGTTCGGCTTTGACCTGCGGGACCGCCAGCGTTGGGACACCCATACCGACGAGCTCACAGAGCATGCCGACAGCCACTGTGTCCGCGATGCCCAGCGCCCACTTGTTGATCGTGTTGAACGTGGCCGGGGCGACCACGACGGCGTCAGCAGGAGGCAGCCCGTTCGACGTCTCGTGCGGCAGCCGGAAGTCGGTCCGCACCGGCCCGGTCAGAGCTGCCAGCCGTTCGACGTCCAGGAACTTGACCCCCATCGGGGTCGCGATCACCCGGACGTGCCAGCCCGCATCCTGCGCCAGCCGCACAAAGGTCACCAGATCGGACGCCGCCGGAGCGCCGCACGCGATCGCGTAGAGGACCTTCGTCATCGCCGTGACCCCGTCAGCCTTCTTGGTCGTCAGTTGGTGGTGGAGTGATGCCGTGGCCTTCGAACCAGAGGCGACCGCGCCGGGCCTCGCGGATGGCGACGAAGACGGGCGGGATGAAGATGCCGCCCACGAACATGCCGATCGCGATCCTGTAGTGAACGGTGTCCACCGATTTGCGGGCGTCCCCGACGAAGGCGTACTCGCTCTTCGGATCATAGAGGATCTCGATCGTCTCACCGAGCTTCGGCCTGGTGGCCCAATCCAAGGCTTGCGCCCCAACTCGCGTCCGCAGTCTCGTACAGCCGCCCAGCGCGACCGTCGCCTACTTGCATCATGCAAGCTCCTTGGATTAGCGTCGCGCTAGCAGATGCACGACAGCGATGATCTTCGGCTCTCTGTGGTCCGTGCGGCGGTCGTCCGTCGGGGGTGCCGCCGAACGCGCCGTCGTTCACCTTCACCACAGCTACCGGCTGCACACCGAGAGCGAGCATCCCCGCATGAGAACCTCAACGGTCCAGATACGCGGCTTCCAGGCAGAGATCACCGACGCGCAGATCGCTGATCTGCGCGACCGGCTGGCCCGTACCCGCTGGCCGGAGCGGGAGACAGTGGACGACTGGTCGCAGGGCATCCCACTGAGCTACACCCGCGAGCTATGCGAATACTGGGCCGACGAGTACGACATCCAGCGGCTGGCCGACCGCCTGAATGCGTTCCCCCAGTTCCACGCCACAATCGGCGATCTGGGCATCCACTTCCTGCACGTCCGCTCCCCGCATGAGCAGGCCCGTGCGCTGATCATGACGCACGGCTGGCCGGGCTCGGCCGTGGAGTTCCTGGACGTGATCGGTCCCCTGACCGACCCCGAGTCGCACGGCGGCTCAGCGGCCGACGCGTTCCATGTGGTGGTCCCGGCGCTGCCCGGCTTCGGATTCAGCGACAAGCCGTCCCGGGCCGGTATCGGGATCGAGCGGATCGCCAGCGCCTGGCACGAGCTGATGGGTCACCTCGGATACCCGCGCTACTACGCGCAAGGCGGTGACTGGGGCTCGGCGGTGACCACCGCAATGGCCGCCCGCGCCTTTGAGGGCCTGCTGGGGGTGCACCTGAACGTCGCGGTGGTCTCACCAGAGGCGCTTTTTCAGCTCGGCGAGCCGACCGAGCAGGAGCAGGAGATGCTGGCAAGGGCGCAGCGATTCTGGGCCGAGGAGAGCGGCTACTCCGCCGAGCAGTCCACCCGTCCGCAGACGATCGGGTACCCGCTCACCGACTCCCCAGCCGGCCAGCTTGCTTGGGTCATGGAGAAGTTCTACGCCTGGACGGACTGCGGCGGTCACCCGGAGAAGGCTGTGTCGCGGGACAAACTGCTGGACAACGTCATGATGTATTGGCTGACGAACAGCGCCGCATCGTCAGCCCGGATCTACTGGGAGAACGCCCAGTACCTCAAGACCGAGCCTGAACGACCAGTGCGGATCCCAACCGCGTACACGCAGTTTCCTGAGGAGATCTTCGCGTTCAGCGAGCGTTGGCTCAAGACGCGGTTCAGCGACCTCCGCTACTACCACGCCGCCGAGCGTGGCGGGCACTTCGCGGCCTTCGAACAGCCCGAGATCTTCGCCCGTGAGGTTCGCGCCGGCATCGCTTCACTAGCGGCGTGACCGATGTCGGGGTGCGTACCCAGCAATCCGGCCGTTCGTCGAGGCAACCTCAAGGAGGAGTAGAGGATGAGCACCCAGCAAGCGCCGCTGAGCAAGGGGAGGGCGAACCTCGTCCTTGCCACGCTCTTCCTCGGAATGTTCGTCCTCGGCAGTGCCGAGCTGCTCGTGGTCGGGGTGCTGAAGCTGATCGCGGCCGACCTCCGGGTCTCCATCCCCGCGGCCGGCACGCTGGTGACCGCCTACGCGGCGGGCCTGGCCATCGGCGGACCGATCCTGACCGCATTGGCGATCAAGCTGGACAGGCGGCTCGTCCTCGTCGGCTCCCTCCTCCTGTTCGTCGTGGCCAATGCGGTCGCGGTGCTGACCACCGACTACGGCCTGTTCCTCGCCGCACGTGTCGGCGCCGGCGCGTTCCAGGGCCTGTTCATCGCCGGCGCCTTCGCGGCCGGGACGGCAGTCGTGCCACCCGAGCGCAGGGGCCGGGCGATGTCGGTGGTCTTCTCCGGTGTCGCGGTGTCGGCGGCGCTGGGCGTGCCGCTGGGCACGCTGGTCGGCCAGGCGCTGGGATGGCGCGGCTCGTTCGTCGCGATCGTCGTGCTCAGCGTGATCGCATTGATCGCCGCGCTGGTCGTGGTGCCGTCCGTGCCGAGCACGGGTGGCGGCGCGGGTGACCAGGCCCGGCACGCGTTCGCCCCGCGGGTGCTCGCGGTGCTGCTCCTGGCCGTCCTGGTGTTCGGGGCGGTGTACTCGGCGCTGACCTACATCGTCCCGTTCCTTGAGAGCGTCACCGGCGTCTCCGGCGCACTGATCAGCGCGTTCCTCCTGGCATACGGCGCCGCCACGGCGACCGGCTCGTTCGCAGGCGGACGGTTCGCCGATGCCAACGCTGCGCGCACCTTGGTCGTCGGGACCACCGGCGCAGTGGCAGCCCTGCTGGCGCTGTACCTCGTCGGCGCGCTGGCGTTCCCCGTGATGCTGGGACTCGCGGCACTGGGCCTGTTCGTCGGCGGAATGGCGCCCTCACTCCAGTATCGGGTGGTGAGCCTGGCCGGCCCCGGTGGCTCGCTCGCACAGTCTCTGCCCGCCTCCGCCGCCAACGTGGGCGTAGCGTTCGGCTCGATCGCCGGCGGGAGGGCGATCGAGACCTTCACGACCTCGGCCGCTGTGCTCACCGGCCTCGTGGTCGCCGTGATCGCCGCCGTGGTCGCATGGGCAACCGGCTTCCTGAAGCCACCGATGGTCGAAGAAGCGGTGAATCCGTCGCCCGAGCAACCCTTGACCGCGATCAAGCCGTAGGTCGGCATCCTTCACCAGCCAGGGGGGAATTCGTCAGGGCACCGGGTCCACCACCAGCGGAGCTCTCGCCCCTCAGCCAGAGGGCGGTAGTAGTACGACAGCTCCGTTCCGCCATCCTCGTGCGTAACGGCTCGATAGCGTGCGTCGAGCCGCCCTACACAGCGATCGATCTTGGTGCGCAAGGCTGGCGGCATGGCGTCGAGGAGCTCCTCGATCCCGTCTCTGACGGTGAGGATGTTCATGTACTCGTACACCATGTAGTAGTCCTGGTGACGCCAACCCTGCTCCATGCGGAAGATCAGAAGCTCCCAGAAACGCAAGCAGTTGAGGACGCCGTAGAGAGCCTCGTCGGCCTTGAAGCCCCGTCCTTCGTTCTCCCGTGCCAAAACTTGCAGATCAAGGAGCGCGATCGTCTGCCTGTCTTCATGAGTGAGCGCACAGACCAGGCGGTCTGTCTCCTCCGCGCTCACTCGGCCGGAGCAACTCCGATCGGGCAGGACAAGCCGGTGCCGCCTAGGCCGCAGTAGCCGTTGGGGACTTTGTGGAGGTACTGCTGGTGGTAGTCCTCGGCGAAGTAGTACTCGGTGGCTGGGGTTAGTTGGGTGGTGATGGGGCCGTAGCCGGCTGAGGTTAGGACGTTTTGGTAGGCGTCGCGGGAGGCTTCGGCGGTTTTTTGCTGGGCTTCGTCGCGGTAGAAGATGGCCGAGCGGTATTGGGTGCCTACGTCATTGCCCTGGCGCATGCCTTGGGTGGGGTCGTGGGCTTCCCAGAAGACGCGCAGGAGGTCCTCGTAGGAGACCTTGGCGGGGTCGTAGACGACACGGACCGCCTCGGTGTGGCCGGTGCGGCCGCTGCAGACCTCTTCGTACGTGGGGTTGGGGGTGTAGCCGCCCTCATAGCCGACGCTTGTGGAGAGGACACCCGGGGTCTGCCAGAACTTGCGTTCAGCGCCCCAGAAGCAGCCCAGGGCGAACTCGGCGATCTCTGCTCCGTCGGGGTACGGGGGCGCCAGGGGGCCGCCCAGGACCTCGTGGCGCGGCGGCACCGGCATGGGCTCGTCGCGGCCCGGGAGAGCCTTGTCGGGGGTGATCATCTCGGTCTTCGCGAATCCGAACACGTCTTCAGGCTACGCGGTGGGCCAGAAGGTAGGACCGGGTGGTCTCGACCTCCGTGGGGTAGTGGTGGCGTTCGATGTAGGCATCTATGGCGAAGTTTGCTTCTTCCAGGGCGGACTCGATCTCGGGCCGCAAGTAGAACTGGAAGTCGAGCGACACGGGGTGTTCCCACATCTCGTCCAAGTGCCGGACCTCGTCTCCCAGGTGGAATGAGATCAGGGCTACCCCGCCGGGTTTGAGGACTCGGTGGAACTCAGCGAAGGTGGCCGGAATCTCGGGTGGTGGGATGTGGATGATCGAGTAGAACGCGACCATGCCGCCCCACGCCTGGTCGGGGACGTGGAGTTCGCACATGTCCGCGGTGTGGAAGCCGATGCCGGGGTGGGTGGATGCGGCGATCTCCACCATGCGGGGTGACAGGTCGATGCCGAGCGTAGGGACGCCGCGTTCATGGAGGTAGCGAGCCACGTGGCCGGGGCCGCAGCCGAGGTCGGCGACCGGGCCCAGGCCGTTGACTTGAGCGACGACGAGGTCGAGCAGCGCGCGGTCGAGCGGCTTGCCCGAGAGTTCGTCCATGAACCGTTCGGCGTAGGCCTCCGCGATCTCGTCGTAGCTGTCGCGCGTGCTCATCGGATCCCCCGTCATGACTGTGTCTGTTTTGACTAATTACACACTGATACTGTGCAGCTTGTGGTGAACCGTCGCGGAATGCTCTTCGGCATTACGGCCTACGTCCTGTGGGGCCTCTTCCCCCTTTACTGGCCCTTGCTGAAGCCGGCGGGCGCGATGGAGATCCTCGCGCACCGGATCATGTGGTCCCTGGTCGCGGTGTTCGCCATCCTGGCCGTCCGCCGCAACTGGGCCTGGATCCGGAGCCTCACGCCCCGCAAGCTCGGCATCCTGGCGGTGGCAGCGGTGGTCATCACGGCCAACTGGGGCACGTACATCTACGCGGTCAACACCGGGCACACCATCGAGGCGGCCCTCGGGTACTTCATCAACCCTCTGATCAGTGTGCTCCTCGGTGTGGTGATCTTCCGCGAACGGCTCCGCCCCTGGCAGTGGCTCGCCGTGGGCCTGAGCGTGGTCGCCGTCGCCGTACTGACCGCCGACTATGGCCGGTTGCCGTGGATCGCACTGGTGCTGGCCTTTTCGTTCGGTACGTACGGGCTGTTCAAGAAGTTCGCCAACATGCCGTCGGCGGAGAGCCTGGCGGTGGAGACGACCCTGCTCTTCCTCCCAGCCCTCGGGTTCGCCTTCGTGCTCCAGGCCCAGGGTGACGCCGCGTTCGGCCACGAGGGCGCCGACAACATGGCGCTGCTCGCCGCCGGCGGGATCGTGACCGCGATCCCCCTCATGCTCTTCAATGCCGCCGCGGTCCGGATCCCGCTGAGCACGATCGGCATGCTGCAGTACCTCGCTCCGGTGCTGCAGTTCCTCATCGGCCTGCTGGTGCAGCACGAGGAGATGCCGCCCAGCCGCTGGGCGGGCTTCCTCCTGGTGTGGGCCGCGCTGATCATTCTGACGACCGACGGTGTACGCGCTGGACGCCGCACCCGGCGCGAGGCCCGGCTGGAACGGATCACACCCGATCCCGTTCCCGAGTCGGCCTGACCGGAAGCCGGCCAACTTTCTTGCGTTTCCGCGCATCTCTATTGTGAAACACCGCAGAGCCACTAGAGTGCCGGACGTCACACCCCCCGCCACCTTGATCCGAGGAGTACCCTTGCGTCTGCTCAGCCTCAGCGCCTTGGGAGCGGCCCTCATCTCGGCCGGTCTCGTCGCCCCTGCATTGGGCGAGGCGACGGTCGGCAGCGCGAACGGGGTCAAGACCACCCCGAGCGTCGCCCGACCCGGACAGCGGGTCGACCTGACGGTTCCGGACTGCTCAGCCGGCCGTGCGCGCCACTGGGCAGCCTCCAAGGCCTTCGCCAAGGACGTGACGCTGGGCGGCAAGGCCGACAGCGGCCACGGCACCGCCACCGTCAAGCACGGCCTCAGCTCCGGCACCTACGACATTGTCGCTCACTGTGACGGCCGCAAGGTCTCCGGACGGCTGAAGGTCTCGACGAAGCGCTCCTGGCCGGTCCTCGTTCCCACCGGCCTGAAGCGCCCCGAGGTCACCCTGGGCAAGTAACACCCGGCACCCCAGCCCCATTCGAATGCTTATTCGAATGGGGCTCTTTTCGTGCATCAAAGCCCTTTACAAGTAATTACACAATCCCGCGTAAAGGCCCGAGTGCACACAAGATCCAATCCCGCCGCCGCTCGGCCGCCAAGATCCTCAACCCTGACTCGTCTCAAAAAGCGAGACAAATGCGCAGTCACGTAGCGTGATTACGATCGGCAACACGGACCGGCGACAAAGGGCGACGAGAGTGACGAACGCCACTCTCGTCAATGTGAATTTTCTACGATCTCAGCCCTTGAACATTCATGTTTGATCATGTGATACTTCCGTCAAATCCCCACATAAGGCACAGTCGTTAAGAAATCGCAAGGAATGCCCACCTGAGCCCAGCCGGTCTCATCGTCCGCCCATCCCACCCGGTGTACTCATCTCCGCCTAGTTTCACACTGAGGGACAGTCGAGAATGTCCACCGCTGTCATGGCATCCATGCCAGGAGGCCTGAGCCTCCGCCTGCCTTCCGAAGACACGCGCCCTCCACCTGAACCCCCCGTTCACAACGGCCCCGGCCACCGCGTTCGGGCCCCCGCCACAGCACCGGCACTCGGCTGACGACCGAGGTTTCATCCAAGCAACTTGTTCAACGCCGACCGCCCTGATCAGGGACGGCCGGTCATCGGCCTGCGCGAATTTCACCCTTGAGCGCATCGGTGGTCGAGTCACCGGATCACCGCAGGCCGCGGGCAAAGGAGAGCACGGAATGGCCGTCGACCACGAAATACGTTCTGCACGAAAAGCCATCGGCCTCCCCGCCCGCCGCGTCGTTCCCCGGCTCGTCCGCGATCCGCTCAGCACCCTCGAAGAGATCAATCGCGAGGCCGCCGGTGAGATCACCCGGCTGCATCTCGGTGCGTTCCGCCCGTACCTCGTCACCCGACCGGAGCACATCCAGCACATCCTCAGAGACAACGCGGACAACTACCGGCGCGAAGGCCTGATGTGGAAGCCCTTGAGCAGGCTCGTCGGCGAACCTTCAGGAGCGGACCCGGCCTGGCCGCTGAAGCGCCGGATCTTCCAGTCCATGCTCACCGGCAAGAGCATCGAGGCGGTCACCGACGACATGGCCGCGACGATCGCCTCGAACGTGGACGAGCTGGGGCAGCGCGTCGGAGCCGGCGTTCCGGTCGACACCGCGGACGAGCTCACGCGAATCGTCTACCGTGCGATCCTCCGCATCTTCATCGGTGACAAGCTCTCGCTCGCCGACGCCGACCGGCTCGGCGAGGCCATCATGGTGGCGACCACCTCGTCGTTCCGTTCGCGGATGCTCCTCCCCTTCGTTCCGCACGCGATCCCGCTGCCCGGGGACCGTGCTTTCCACCGGGCCGTGCAGGCCGTGGACGACATCGTGTTCCCGATCGTCCGCGAAACGCGCCGGCTGCATGCGGAGGGACTCGAAACCCCCGGGCGCGACATCGTGTCGTTGATGTTGCAGGCCAGGGACGCGGACGGAGCCGGTCTCGACGACCAGGGAGTCCGTGACGGCGTCGTCTCACTGTTCGTCGCCGGTACGGAGACGACGGTGACCGCGTTGAGCTGGCTCTGGGTCGTCCTGGCCGAGCGCCCGGACGTGGCCGACACCTTGCGCGACGAGATCGACCGAGTTGTCGGGACGGACGCGCCCGGCCGCCGGCACCTGCCTGAACTGCGATACACGAAGATGGTCCTGCAGGAGCTGCTGCGGATCTACTCCGTTGGCTGGATCATCCCGCGCACCGTCGTGGCGGACGACGTCATCGACGGCGTGCGGCTCCAGCGTGGTGCAATCGTCGCGGTCAGTCCTTATCTCACCCACCGTGTTCCGGACGTGTGGCCGGAACCGGAGGTCTTCGATCCCGAACGCTTCGCGCCCGGCCGAACCCGCCATCGGTTCTCCTACCTCGCTTTCGGCGCCGGACCGCATCAGTGCGTGGGCAGCGTTTTCTTCACGGTCGAGGCACAGCTGATCGTCGCGAGCATGATCAGCCAGTTGCGTCCCGCGCTCGACGGGCCACCCGACATCAAGCCGCAGGCAGGGCTGACCCTGAAGCCCCGACGCCCCATCCGGATCGTGTTCCAGCCGCCTGAGAGCAGGTAGCGCGACATGAGCACACCCGTCAGCCCCTTGCAGGAGGACGGCATCCAGATCGCCGCCGAGCACGGCCGGATCTGTGCCCTGGCCACGGACTGCCAGCGCGACCTGCAGCAGTGCACCGCCGAACACCAGTCGCTGTTCAGCGGCAACCCCTTCGACCCTCGGCTTGTCAGCGGAGTCGCCCTGGCCAACGCGTTCGGATCTCCGTGGGCCACGGCCGACGAGCTGCGCATCGCCTGCCGTTCATCGCTCTGGGTCTTCGCAGCCGACTGGCTGGTTGACTATGTCGCGAAGTCGCGGGAAGAGGTAGACGCCCTGGCCCACGGATGCCTCGCCGTGGCGGACGGATCTCCTCCGTCGCCGGAAATTCCCCTCACCGTGTTCCTGGCGCAGATCCGGGACGATCTGGCCGCCGCCCCAGCCTTCGCCTCGCTCCACCCCAGGTGGTGTACACAGCTCGAGCGCTATCTGACCGCGATGGCCACCGAATGGGACTGGCAGGCCGCCCGGAGCAACGGCGGAGCGCCTCCACCCACATTCGACTCATATCTCGACAATGCCGACAACTTTGGCTCCACCTTCGTCAACGTCTCGCACTGGATCATGACCTGCGAGCCCGACTCACTGGAGCACTTCGATCGCCTCTGGTCCGCCAGCGGCATCGTCCAGCGGGTGCTCCGGCTGCTCAACGACCTGGCCACCGCCGAACGCGAAGTGACCTGGGGTGATCTGAACGCGCTCGCCCTCGGGGTAAGCCGCGAAGCCGTCCGGCGACGCATCACGGCGCTGGTCGCTGAATTCCGCGATCTCGCCGCGTCCCTGCGCGCGGACTGCCCACGGGAAACCGCCTACCTAGAGCGCCAGATCGGCTACAGCACCGGGTTCTACAGCCGTACCGACTACTGGGGTGACCTGTGAGACGGCTGGAGGCCACCGAGACCACGGCCGGTCCCGGAACACACAAGACCGGTATCGCCACCCAGGCCGACACCAGCACCGAGGCCGGCACCGTCACCGAACCCGACATCGTCACCGAGGCCGACGCGCTCGTCGCAGGGCTCGCCGCCCAGCCCTGGGGGCAGGTCTCGTCCTCGCTCTACGAGACCGCACGGCTGGTCAGCCTCGCCCCCTGGCTCCTCGGACATGGTGAACGGCTCGGTCATCTGCTGGCCGCGCAGCGTGCCGACGGCGGATGGGGCGGCCCGGACGGCTACGGGCTGGTCCCGACGCTGAGTGCGACCGAGGCGCTCCTGTCGGTGCTCCGTCATGGCGCTGGAGGAGCCGACCGGCGCGTCCTCGGCAAGGCTGCGGAGAAAGGGCTCTGGGTGCTGTCCGGCTGGTTGGACGGGACCTCCAGCCCCACTCCGCCGGATATGCCCGCGATAGAGCTGATCATGGCTTCGCTGATCGAGTCCATCAACCTGCATCTCGACGCTTTGACCTCCCCTACCGCAACGGGTCCCGCCGCGGCCCCCACCGGGCTGTGCGCGTGGCCGACTGCGGCGCGGCTCCCCAACCACCCCGGCTGGGACGCCGCCTGGCTAAAGCCGGTCCGTGCTGTTCTGGCCACTGGCCAGAACGTCCCAGAAAAGATGATCCACGCCCTGGAAATCGCCGGCCCAATGGCACACCGCTTCCGCGCCGCCCAGCCCGGTCCGCTGACCGGGGTGATCGGAGCTTCGCCCGCCGCGACGGCGGCCTGGCTCGGCCCAAACGAGCCCTCTGCGGCAGACCCTTCGCGTCGTTTCCTGGAGGCGGTGGTGGAGCGCTACGGCCCCGCGGTCCCGTGCGGTGTGCCCGTCACGGCCTTCGAACGTTCGTGGGTCCTGAGCGTGCTCCACCGCGCGGGCATCAAGGTCTCCGTCTCCAACGACATGCTCACCGGCCTTTCCTCGATGTTCGGACCGAACGGGACTCCGGCCGGAGAGGGACTTCCGGCGGACGCCGACACCACGTCCGTAGTCGTCCACACGCTGGCCGCGCTGGGTGTCCCCCGTTCGCCCGACATCCTGCTCAATTATGAGTTGGACACGCACTTCTGCACCTGGCCTGGCGAGCAGGGTTCCTCAGTGAGCACCAACGCCCACGTGCTCGACGCCTTCAGCCAGTACGTGGCGTGCCGTCCCGAAACCGCCCCCCGATACGCGGCCGCCATGGCGAAGACCCGCGCATGGCTGCGGGGGCAACAGCGGGACGGAAGCTGGACGGACAGGTGGCACGTTTCGCCCTACTACGCGACGTCATGCGCCGTGCTGGCACTGACCGGGTCCGGGGCCCAGAACGGTCGGGAAGGCAGCGGCAACCGGGAAGACGCCCACCATGTACGAACAGCCGTGCACTGGACACTGGCGGGGCAGCAGACGGACGGTTCGTGGGGCGTTTGGGGCGCGACCGCCGAGGAGACCGCGTACGCGCTTCAGATTCTGCTCGCCACACCTCCTGCGCCTGAGGACGCCGTTGCCGTGACGAACGCTGTCGCGCGGGGCCGGGCCTGGCTCCTCCACGCCCTCGACCTGTCGGAACATCCGGCTCTATGGCACGACAAGGATCTTTATCTTCCCAGCGCAATTGTGCGGGCGAACGTCCTGGCTGCGCTGCGCCTCACTCATAACCAGATAGTGAGGTCGTGAGTCAATCGCGGCGAGATGATGGAAGCGTGAATTATGCCACACGGTGCTCACCACCGCTCGTGGCCAGAATGACGTCAATTTTGCACCTTTAGGCAAAGCGGCGTTGCTAAGGTACTTCCTGCGTGGAGCAGTCCACCCCCGGACGCTCCGCGCTCCCCCCACCAAGGGCTGGCAACCGTTCATCCACCACGGGATTGCGGGTCCGACCAAACTCCCAGGACGGGTCAATGCGCTTCCGCAACTCACGCCTGCGGACCAAAATCGCCGCTCTGCTCCTCTCACTCGCGGCTCTCTGGGCCTTCGCCGCTTGGGTGACGCTGCGCGAGGGACTGGGCCTGCTCTGGGCCAGCACCCTCGACGAGAAAGTCAGCCGGCCGACGGTGAGCCTGGTGACCGCGCTTCAGAAGGAACGCCGACTTTCGCTGATCTACCTGGGCAATCCAGGCATTGCGCAGCGAGAGGCGCTCAATGCGCAGCGAATGCGCACGAATGCCGAGGTCACGAAGGTACGCAAGTCGGTGTCCGGGGGTGACGTCTCGCTGGCGGGCAGCGACACGCTCGAAAGACGCATCAGGGAAATGCTCCATGAGCTTGACGCCCTCAATCCAGACCGAGGCGCGATCGACTCACGGCGAACGGACAGGCTCCGAACCGCGGAGAGCTACAACGGCTTGGTAGATGCGGCCTTTCGAGTCTTCGGCTCGACCGGCGCGGTACTCAATGACGAGGAGATCTCCAAAGACAGCCGGACGCTGACCGCCCTCATCAGAGCCAAGGAGATCCTGTCGCGCGAGGACGCGCTGCTCGCCGGCGCGATCGCGGCGGGCCGCTACGACCCCGGCGAACTTGCGCGGTTCACCCAGATCGTGGGCACCCAGCGGTTCCTCCACGCCGAGGCGGCGGTCGAGCTCCCCGGAGCCGACCTTCGGCGTTACAAGCAGGTCATGACGGGTCCGGCGGGACTGCGTCTCCGCAGTCTTGAGGACCGCACGATCCAGCAACGCACGGCCCGCCGCCCTCCGGTCGAAGCCTCTGAATGGCAGGCGACGACGGCGCCGGCGCTCGAGCAGCTGGAGAAGGTCGTACTCGACGGCGGTGACGACCTCGTGGAGCGTGCACAACCGGTCGGCATCGGCATCATGGTCCGGCTGTTGCTGGCCGGTGGCCTCGGGCTGCTGGCGGTCATCGCGTCGATCGTCGTGTCGATCACGACGGCGCGAGCGCTGGTGCGGCAGCTCGAACGGCTCCGGAACGCGGCTCTGGAACTGGCCGAGCGGCGACTGCCAGGGGTGGTCGAGCGGCTGGGACATGGCGAGGAAGTGGACGTCGCCAAGGAGGCTCCGCCGCTGGAGTTCGGCTCGGACGAGATCGGGCAGGTGGGACACGCGTTCAACGCCGTCCAGGAGACCGCGATCCGGACCGCCGTCGAGCAGGCCGAGCTGCGGCGCGGTATCCGGGACGTCCTGCTGAGCCTGGCCCGGCGTACGCAGACCCTCGTGCACCGGCAGCTGAGCATGCTCGACCAGATGGAGCGCAAACGCGACATCGACCCCAAGGACCTGCAGGAGCTGTTCCGGCTCGACCACCTGGCCACGCGCATGCGGCGGAACGCCGAAAACCTCATCGTGCTCTCCGGCTCCATCCCAGCGCGTGGCTGGCGGCGTTCGGTGCCGATGGTCGACGTCGTCCGGGCCGCGGTCGGCGAGGTCGAGGACTACACGCGGGTACAGGTCCTGCCGATCGGCAACGTCGAGCTGACCGGACGCGCGGTCGGCGACGTCACCCACCTGCTGGCCGAGTTGATCGAGAACGCCGTGACGTTCTCGCCGCCCGACACGGTCGTCCAGGTCGGCGGCCACGCCGTGGCCAACGGATTCGCGCTCGACATCGAGGACCGCGGGCTCGGGATGGGCGACGAGAAGATAGCGGAGCTGAACCAGCGGATCGCCGACCCGCCGGAGTTCAACCTGCAGAGCTCGGTGCAGCTCGGCCTGTTCGTGGTCGGCAAGCTGGCCGAGCGCTACAACCTGCAGGTCTCGCTCAAGCGCTCGGCGTACGGCGGCACCACCGCCGTCGTCGTGATCCCGCGCGAGCTGGTCGTGGACGGATCCGAGGCTGACGACGAACGGAAGTCCACCGCCACGACCCAGAACGGGCTGGAGGTACGCCAGCCCGCCCTGACCGCCGCCACGGCGGCCCCGGAGACAGCGAAGGGACCCGCGCTGGTTTCGGTGATCTCCACCCCGCCGGCCACCTCCACCTCGCCGGCCACCTTTGCCGAGGAGGCCCTCGAAGATGAGGAAGCTCTCGGTGACGATGAACCGGCCCCGGAACTCCCCTCGGAGGCGGACGTCCCCAGCACCCCCGGTGGGCTGCCGGTGCGGGTTCCGCAGGCGAGCCTGGTGCCCGCTCTGAAGGCCGAAGAACCGGCCCCCGCGCCGGAGCCGGAGGATGAGCCCGGGCGATCGCCGGAGGAGATTCAACGGATCATGGGCTCGTACCAGCGCGGCACGGTACGGGGGCGGACTGTGGCTGCGGCCAAGGGCGCGGCAGAAGGCGAGGACGAACAGTGACGCAGAAGACGGGTTCGGCGGCGGACTTGAGCTGGTTGCTGGACGATCTGATCGGCCGCTTGCCGCATGCCAGGCACGCGGTGGTCCTGTCCGCTGACGGACTGCTGATGGCCTCGTCGCGCGACATGAGCCAAGACGACGGCGAGCATCTCGCGGCGGTGGCGGCCGGCATCCAGAGTCTCGCGAAGGGCGCCGGGACGCGCTTCGGCGGCGGTCCGGTGCGGCAGACGATCGTCGAGATGCAGTCGGCGTTCATGCTCGTCAGTGTGGCGGGGAAGGGTGCCTGCCTCGCGGTGCTCAGCGATGAGGAGTCCGATGTGGGACTCATCGCGTACGAGATGGCGGTGCTCGTCACCAGCATGGGTGATCACCTGACGAGCCCGTCGCGAACGGAAGAACAGGCCTCGTCATGATGCCCCCCGAGGAGCCGCCGCCCCACGAGCGATGGCTCGACGACAGCGCCGGTCCGATGGTCCGGCCGTACGTGATGACCAGTGGCCGGATCGAACCCACGCGCGGCAAGTTCGACCTGATCACGCTGGTGGTGGCGGTGGCC
This sequence comes from Actinomadura sp. 6N118, assembly GCF_044326415.1. NCBI lineage: Bacteria > Bacillati > Actinomycetota > Actinomycetes > Streptosporangiales > Thermomonosporaceae > Actinomadura > Actinomadura sp. 6N118. Next base: position 60,207 of record NZ_JBIRAZ010000023.1, read on the forward strand.
CCGGAGGCGGCAGGCGAGGTGGGGCTGGGTCCCGAGCATCTGGCGATCACGCGGCTGTGCCAGTCGGTGATGTCGGTGGTCGAGCTCACCGGCCATCTCGACCTGCCGGTGGCCACCGTCCGGGTCCTGCTGGGCGACCTCCTCGACAAGGGCCTCATCACCCTGCAGGAACCCCAACCGGAGGCGGACATGCACGACATCACTCTCTACAAGGCGGTGATCGATGGTCTCCGGGCCCTCTAACGAGCGCCGGCTCCCGACGGCGGTCAAGATCGTGATCGCGGGCGGTTTCGGGGTGGGCAAGACCACGATGGTCGGCACCGTGTCGGAGACCGCGCCGCTGCGGACCGAGGAGATCCTCACCGACCAGGGCGTGGGCGTCGACGACGTGTCCGGCGTCGAGAGGAAGCAGACCACCACGGTCGCGATGGACTTCGGCCGCATCACGATGCGCGACGAGTACGTGCTCTACCTCTTCGGCACCCCGGGCCAGGAACGTTTCTGGTTCATGTGGGACGAGGTGTCGCTGGGCGCGCTCGGTGCCGTCGTGCTCGCCGACACGAGACGCCTCTCGGAGTGCTTCCCGTCGGTCGACTACTTCGAGCGCCGAGGCACCCCGTTCATCGTGGCGGTCAACTGCTTCGAGGGGGCCCGCCGGTTCGACCTGGAGGAGATCCAGCAGGCCCTCAACCTGGGCCCGAGCGTGCCGGTCATGCTCTGCGACGCCCGCAGGCTCGACTCGTGCAAGGAGGTCCTGGTCAACCTGGTCCTCCACGCCATGAAGGTCCGCGGCCTCCCCTCAACCGAGCCGCAGAATGCCTGACGACGACCGTCATGTGCACCGCGAGCGCGCGGCGCTGAGCGGAGAACGAGCCGAAGGCGATGTTCTCCGCGAAGATCGCGAAGCGATGTCGCGCTCGCCGCTTTTGCGGTTCGGGTCCGAGCCGCCAGGCGAGGGCCCGAGGCCGCGAAAGCAATAAGCACTGCGCCTAGCCGGTGCGGGAGACGACGTAGTCGCAGAGGCCGGTGAAGGCGGCGCGGACGGGGATGTCGGGGAGGGTCTCCAGCTCGGCGCGGGCGTCTTCGGCCCAGCGGCGGAGGTCGGTGCGGGCGCGGTCCATGGCGGGGTGGGCGCGCAGGAGCGCGAGGGCCTCGGCGTGCAGGGCGTCGTCGGTGAGGTCCTGGGCGAGGAGCTCGCGCAGCCGGGCGTCGTCGGGGCCCGAGCCGTTGCCGGCGAGGACGAGGTGCATCGGCAGGGTGCGGATGCCCTCGCGCAGGTCGGTGCCCGGGGTCTTGCCCGACTGCTCGGCGTCCGAGGCGATGTCGAGGATGTCGTCGGAGAGCTGGAAGGCGACGCCGATCTTTTCGCAGGCGGAGGTGATGGTGTCGACCACGTGCGGGGGGGCGCCGCCGAGGAGGGCGCCGAACTGGCCGGAGACGGCGATGAGGGACGCGGTCTTGTCGGCCACGACCTGCAGGTAGTGCTTGAGCGGGTCGGCGTCCTGGGTCGGGCCGACGGTCTCCTGGATCTGGCCGCGGACCAGGCGGGCGAACGCGCGGGCCTGGATGCGGACGGCCTCGGGGCCGAGGTCGGCCAGCAGGTCGGAGGCGCGGGCGAAGAGGTAGTCGCCGGTGAGGATGGCGACGGTGTTGGTCCACCGGGCGTTGGCCGACGGCGAGCCCCGGCGCACCGTCGCCTCGTCCATGACGTCGTCGTGGTAGAGCGTGGCCAGGTGGGTCAGCTCGACCACCACCGCGGCCGGGACGACGCCGGCTGCGGCGGGGTCGCCGAAGTGGGAGGCGAGCAGCACCAGCATCGGGCGGAAACGTTTGCCCCCGGCCTCGACCAGGTGCTTGGAGGCCTGGGTGAGCAGCGGATCCTCGCTGTGGACCGACTCGAGCAGCAGGCTCTCGACGGCCGCGAGCCGCTCCAGCATGTCGGAGGCGAGGCCGTCGTCCACGGCCAGACCGAACGGAACGGCGCTGCTACTCACCCAAACCCCCTACCGGAGCACTACCGGACGAACATCTGTGTCGCGGCTTGTCCTGCGAGGTCCAGCATGGGCTGGGGCAGGACGCCGAGTACCACAGTAGCCGTCAGCCCGAGGGCGACCGCAGCCGCGGTCGCCGGTCCGGCCACGACCGTCGGCCCGTCGGCCTCCGGCTCGCTGAAGAACATGACCACGATCACCCGGACGTAGAAGAACGCGGCGATGGCCGAGGACAACACGCCGACCACGACCAGCGGGGTCGCACCGCTCTCGATGGCCGCCTTGAAGACCGCGAACTTCCCGGTGAATCCACTGGTCAGCGGGATACCGGCGAACGCCAGGAGGAAGAAGGCGAACACCCCGGCGACCACCGGGGAACGTTTGCCCAGGCCAGCCCAGCGGGACAGGTGACCGGCCTCGCCGCCCGCGTCCCGGACCATGGTGATCACGGCGAACGCGCCGATCGTGGTGAAGCCGTAGGCCGCCAGGTAGAACAGCGTGCTCGACAGGCCGTCCCGCGAGGTCGCGATCACACCGGTGAGCAGGAAGCCCGCGTGTGCGATCGAGGAGTACGCGAGGAGCCGCTTCACGTCGGTCTGCGTGATCGCGATGATCGCGCCCGCGACCATTGTGAGAATGGCCACACCCCACATGACCGGCCGCCAGTCCCACCGCAGGTTCTCGAACGCCACGTAGAACACCCGCAACATCGCACCGAACGCCGACACCAGCGTGCAGGACGCCATCAGCGCGGTGATCGGGGTCGGGGCACCCTGGTAGACGTCCGGCTTCCACATGTGGAACGGCACCGCGCCCAGCTTGAACAGCAACCCGACGGTCAGCAGCGCCGCCCCGGCCAGCAGCAGGGTCTCGCTGCCCGCGTTCTTGCTCAGCTGGTCGGCGATCACCGACAGCCGCACGGAACCGGCGTAGCCGTACAGCAGCGCCACCCCGTACAGGAAGAACGCCGAGGAGAAGGCGCCCAGCAGGAAGTACTTGACCGCGGCCTCCTGCGACAGCAGCCGCCGGCGCCGCGCCAGCCCGCACAGCAGGTAGAGCGGCAGGGAGAGGATCTCCAGCGCCACGAACATCGTGAGCAGGTCGTTCGAGGCAGGGAAGGCCAGCATGCCGCCCACCGCGAACATCATCAGCGGGAACACCTCGGTCTGGGTGATCCCCGCCGCCATCGTCTCCTGCTCGGCCTCACTGCCCGGCAGCGCCGCGGCCTGCGGCGCGAAATGGGCCTTCGTGCCGCGCTCGGAGATCAGCAGGAGGGAGATCAGGGCCAGCACCAGGATCGTGCCCTGCAAGAACAGGGTCGGCCCGTCCACCGCCAGCGCGCCTTCGGCCGCGACATGGAAGGGCTTGTCCGTGTACGCCAGCACGCACGTCCAGGCAAAGGCGCCGATCAGCCCGAGGAAGGCCAGCGGCACCTGCACCGAGTAGCGCCAGGTGCGCCCGACGAACGCCTCGACGAGCACGCCCACGACCGCGACGCCGAAGACCAGCAACATCGGAGCGAGCTGCCCGTACTCGATGTGCGGCGCGGAGATGTCCCCCTGCGCCAGCACGGCCTTGGCGATCATGGGCGCGCTCCGTTCTCAGCGACGTTGCCGGTGGGGGCCGGATCCTTCTTGTCGACCCGGCTCAGGGTCTGTTCCACCGACGGGTTGATCACGTTCAGCACCGGCTGCGGGAAGAAGCCCATCACCACGATGAGCGCGATGATCGGCCCGACCGCCCACACCTCGCGGCGGGACAGGTCGGCCATGCCCTTGACCTTCTCGGTGGCAGGCCCGCCCATCGTCCGCTGGTACATCCACAGGATGTAGATGGCGGCGAGGACGACACCCGTCGTGGCGATCAGGGCCGGCACCTTGTAGCGGGTGAACGTCCCGGTCAGCACCAGGAACTCCGACACGAACGGCGCGAGGCCCGGCAGCGACAACCCCGACAGCCCGGCGATCAGGAACATCCCGGCGAGCTTCGGGGCCTCCTTCTGGACGCCGCCGTAGGCATCGACCCGGGCCGACCGGCGCCGGACGATCATAAAGCCGACGATCAGGAACAGCGCGCCGGTGGAGAAGCCGTGGTTGACCATGTAGAGCGCGGCACCCGACTGCCCCTGCGAGGTCATCGCGAAGATGCCCAGCACGATGAACCCGAAGTGCGAGATCGAGGTGTAGGCGACCAGCCGCTTCAGGTCGACCTGGCCGATCGCGAGCACCGCGCCGTAGATGATGCTGATCACGGCCAGCGTGAGCACCACCGGGGTCGCCCAGTTCGCCGCGCCCGGGAAGAGCTCCAGGCAGAACCGCAACATCCCGTACGTGCCGACCTTGTCCAGCACGCCCACGATCAGCACCAGCGCACCCGCCGGGGACTGCCCGGCCGCGTCCGGCAGCCACGTGTGCACCGGCACCATCGGCGCCTTGATCGCGAACGCGATGAAGAAGCCCACGAAGAGCCACTTGGCCGTGGTCGGGTCGATGTTGAGCTTGCTCAGCTCGCTGAAGAGGAACGTGCCCTGCCCGAGCCCGCCCTCGCTCGCCGGCTTGGCCGACAGCGGGTAGAGCCAGATCACCGCGACGAGCATGACCAGCCCGCCGAACAGCGAGTAGAGCAGGAACTTCACCGCGGCGTACGAGCGCTGCGCGCCGCCGTAGGACCCGATGATGAAGTACACCGGGATCAGCATCGCCTCGAAGAAGACGTAGAAGAGGAAGACGTCGGTCGCCGCGAAGACGCCGATCATCATCGACTCCAGCACCAGGATCAGCACGAAGTACGTCTTCACCGAGCGCTTGGCGGGCACGTCGACGCCGCCCGACCGGTCAGCGTCGTTCCACGAGGCCAAGATGACCAGCGGGACCAGCACCACCGACAACAGCACCAGCGTCAGCGCGATGCCGTCGACGCCGACCGCCCAGTGGACCCCGAAGTCCTTGATCCACCAGTAGGTCTCGTCGAACTGGAACCGCGCCCCGCCGGTGTCGAACTGCGACGCCATCACACCGGCGACCACCGCGACCACCAGCGAGACGCCGAGCGCGACCCGCTTGACCAGCTCTTCGCCCCCGCGTGGCAGCAGCCCCACGATCAGCGCGCCGAGCAGCGGCAACGCGATGAGGAGGCTCAGCCAGGGAAAGTCTTCCATCAGACGTTCACCACCAGGAGCGCCGCCACCACGAGGGCCGCGCCGAAGAACATGGACAGGGCATACGAACGGGCGAAGCCGGTCTGGACGCGCCGGACCCGGCCCGAGGTGCCGCCGATCCCGGCCGCGAGGCCGTTCACCGCGCCGTCCACGCCCCGGTTGTCGAACCAGACCGCCAGCCGGGTCAGCCACTGGCCGGGCCGCATGAGCAGCGACTCGTTCAGCGCGTCGCCGTAGAGGTCCTTGCGTGCGGCGACCGTGGCGAACGAGCCCTTCGGCGCCTCACGCGGCACCGGCCGCGCCCCGTACTGGCGCCAGGCGATCCCGACACCGATCAGCATCAGCACGAACGTCGCGATGCCCGGACCGGTGATCGGCTTGAAGCCGTGGTGCTCGGGCTCGCCCACGACCGGCGCCAGGAAGTCGGAGAACCCACCGAGGATCAGGAAGCCGCCGGCGAACACCGACCCGACCCCCAGCAACATCAGCGGCACGGTCATGACCTTGGGCGACTCGTGCGGATGTGCGTCCTCGTCCCAGCGCTTCTCGCCGTAGAAGGTCATGAACATCACGCGCGACATGTAGTACGCGGTGATGCCCGCGCCGATCAGCGCGCACGCGCCGAGGATCATCCCCGAGGTGCCGCCCTTCGCGAACGCGGCCTCGATGATGCCGTCCTTGGTGAACCAGCCCGACAGCCCCGGGAAACCGATGATCGCCAGGTAGCCGAGCCCGAACGTGGCCCACGTCAGCACCATCATCGAGCGGAGCGCGCCGTAGTGGCGCATGTTGACGTCGTCCTTCATGCCGTGCATGACCGAACCGGCGCCGAGGAACAGCCCCGCCTTGAAGAAGCCGTGCGCGATGAGGTGCGCGATGGCGAAGGCGTACCCGGCCTTGCCGAGCCCGGCGGCCAGGTGCATGTAGCCGATCTGCGACATCGTCGAGCCGGCCAGCGCCTTCTTGATGTCGTCCTTGCCGGTACCGATGATCGCACCGGCGAGCAGCGTGGCGGCTCCGACTATCGTCACGACCAGCTGCGCGGTGTCGGACATCTCGAAGATCGCCGCGGACCGCACGATCAGGTAGACACCGGCGGTCACCATGGTCGCCGCGTGGATGAGCGCCGACACCGGGGTCGGGCCCTCCATCGCGTCCAGCAACCAGGACTGCAGCGGGAGCTGGGCCGACTTGCCGCACGCGCCCAGGAGCAACAGCAGGCCGATCGCGGTCGCCGTCCCGGTGCCGAGCTTGGAGGCGAGCCCCACGTGCTCGGCGCCCGTGCCCAGGATCTGGTCGAACGAGACGGTCCCGAACGTGGCGAACATCAGCATGATCGCCGCGACCAGGCCGAAGTCACCGACCCGGTTGACCACGAACGCCTTCTTGGCCGCCGTGGCCGCGGTCGGCTTGTACTGCCAGAACCCGATCAGCAGGTACGAGGCGAGACCGACGCCCTCCCAGCCGATGAACATCGCGACGAAGTTGTCGCCGAGCACCAGCAGGAGCATCGCCGCGACGAACAGGTTCAGATAGGCGAAGAACTTCCGCCGCTCCGGATCGTGGGCCATGTAGCCGATGGAGTAGATGTGGATCAGCGAGCCCACACCGGTGATCAGGAGCACGAAGCTGATGGACAGCGGGTCCACCAGCAGTCCCATGTCGACCTTGAACGAGCCGACGTCGAAGAACTCCCAGAGGTGCAGGGTCCGGCGGCGCTCCTCAGCGCCGTAGCCGAGCATCTGGACGAACATCACCGCGCCGACCACGAACGAGCCGAGCGACATCAGCACGCCGAGGAGGTGCCCCCACTTGTCGGTGCGGCGTCCGCCCAGCAGCAGGATCGCCGCGCCCGCCAGCGGGAGCGCTATGAGGAGCCAGGCGAGCGCCTGGACTCCTTCTGCTTCCAATCCAGCCTTCACCAGCGCACCTCAGTACTTCAGCAGGTTCGCGTCGTCCACCGACGAGGACCTGCGGGTCCGGAAGATGGTCATGATGATCGCGAGGCCCACCACGACCTCGGCCGCCGCCACGACCATCACGAAGAACGCGATGATCTGGCCGTCGAGGTTGCCGTGCATGCGGGAGAACGACACGAACGCGAGGTTCGTGGCGTTGAGCATGAGCTCGACGCACATGAACACCACGATCGCGTTGCGGCGCACGAGCACACCGATCGCGCCGATGGTGAACAGGATCGCCGAGAGGGCCAGGTAGTGCCCGGGACTCATCGACCAGCCTCGCCTTCGTTCGACGGGAGCACCGGTGTCCCGGCCTTGACCTCCCGCGCCTCGGACTCCGCGCCCTCGGCCTCCTCGGTCACGGCCTTCACGGCGGCCACGTCCTGCCCGAGCGCCTCCTCCTCGGTCCCGCCGTACAGGTCGGCGTGCCGGGAGGCGGTGTCGGTGCGGGCCGCGATGACCGGGTTGACCGACAGCTCGGACGGCGTCCCGTCGGGCAGCAGCGCGGGCATGTCGACCGCGTTGTGCCGCGCGTACGTACCCGGGCCGGGCAGCGGGCCGGGGTGCTGACCGGACACACCGGCGGCCCCCGCGGCGTAGGTCTCGAACCGCTTCTTCGACAGGTCCCGCTGGGTCGGCTTGGGCGTGGTGCGCTCGCGGTGCGCCAGCACCATCGCGCCGAGCGCGGCGGTGATCAGCAGCGCGCTCGTCGCCTCGAACGCGAACACGTACTTGCCGAACAACAACCGCGCCAGCCCGACCACGTTGCCCTCGCCGTTGGCCTGCTTGAGGCCCGCCGAGTCGCTCAGCGCCGCCTCCCCGAGACCGAAGACCAGCAGCACCAGGAAGCCGATCCCGCCGATGCCCGCCCAGAGCCGCTGCCCGCGGATCGTCTCCACCAGGGAGTCGGTGGAGCTCACCCCCACGAGCATCAGCACGAACAGGAAGAGCATCAGCACGGCACCGGTGTAGACGATCACCTGGACGAACGCGAGGAACGGCGCGTCCTGGATCGCGTACAGCGCGGCCAGCGACAACATCACGACCGCCAGCAGCATCGCGGAGTGCACCGCCCGCCGCATGAAGACCATGCCGAGTGCGGCGAGCACCGACGCGATCGCCAGCACCCAGAAGAAGAACGGCTCGCCCGGCTGCGCGTCGGCGACCTGGGCGGCCGTGACCACGTCCGCCCTCACTTCTTGTCACCCTCTTCGCGACGCTTCTTTCGGGCACCCTTCTCACGGGCCACCGCGGCGTCCATGCTCGCGCGCCCGCCGCCCTCGCTCGGGATGCCCGGACCCTCGTCCGGCTGGAGGCCCAGCCGGTAGTAGTCCTCCTCGGTCTCGCCGAGGCGCATCGCGTGCGGCGGGGTCTCCATGCCCTCGCGGAGCGGCGCCAGCAACATGTCCTTGGTGTAGATGAGGCTCTCGCGGCTGTCGTCGGCGAGCTCGTACTCGTTCGTCATCGTGAGCGCCCGCGTGGGGCACGCCTCGATGCACAGCCCGCAGAGGATGCAGCGCAGATAGTTGATCTGGTAGACGCGGCCGTACCGCTCACCCGGGGAGTAACGCTCGTCCTCGGTGTTGTCGGCGCCCTCGACGAAGATGGCGTCGGCGGGACAGGCCCAGGCGCACAGCTCGCAGCCGACGCACTTCTCCAGCCCGTCAGGCCAGCGGTTGAGCTGGTGCCGGCCGTGGAACCGCGGTGCGGTCGGCTTCTTCACCTCGGGGTACTGCACGGTCTCGCTCTTGGTGAACATCTGGTGGAACGAGACCCCGAACCCTTTGACCGGGTTCAGGAAGTCAGTGAAGCCCACTGGTGACCTCCTTACGAGAGGTAGTGGTCTTTCCGTGGTAGTGGGGCGCGTCCATGGGCGGCACCGGGAATCCGCCCGCCGCGGCCACGTCGGCAGGAGCAGCGGGCTGGCCGCCGACTCCCCCGGCACCACCGCCCGCCACATCCGGGATGATCTGCTTCTCCTTGCCGCCGTCGCCGCGGGCGGTCTCCCAGACCAGCGTGACGATGATGATCACGCCCAGCGCGACGGCGGAGTAGATCGAGATCCGGCCCATGTCGTAGCCCTCGTTCTTGAGGGCCCGGATGGTGGCGACCAGCAGGATCCAGCCCAGCGAGAAGGGCATCAGCACCTTCCAGCCGAGCTTCATCAGCTGGTCGTAGCGGACCCGGGGCAGCGTGCCGCGCAGCCAGATGAAGAAGAAGATGAACAGGACGAGCTTGATGACGAACCAGAGCACCGGCCACCAGCCCTGGTTGGCACCCGCCCACACCGTGGAGATCGGCGCCGGGGCGCGCCAGCCGCCCAGGAAGAGCGTGGTGCACAGCGCCGACAACGTCGCGAGGTTGATGTACTCCGCGAGGAAGAACATCGCGAACTTCAGCGACGAGTACTCGGTGTGGAAGCCTCCGACGAGCTCGCCCTCACCCTCGGGGAGGTCGAACGGGATGCGGTTCGACTCGCCCATCATCGTGATCACGTAGACCAGGAACGACGGGAACAGCAGGAGCACGAACCACTTGTCGGCCTGCGCGTTGACGATGCCGGTCGTCGACATGGTCCCCGCGAAGAGGAACACCGCGACGAACGACAGTCCCATCGCGATCTCGTACGAGATGACCTGCGCCGATGAGCGCAGCCCGCCGAGCAGCGAGTAGGGCGACATCGACGACCAGCCCGCCAGCACGATCCCGTAGACGCCCATCGACGACATCGCCAGCACCAGCAGGACCGCCACCGGCAGGTCGGTGCCCTGCAGCGCCGTCTGGTGACCGAAGACCGAGACCGTCGGGCCGAACGGGATGATGGCGAACGAGATGAACGCCGGCACCGCCGAGATGATCGGCGCCAGGACAAAGACGATCTTGTCGACCTGGCGGGGGACGATGTCCTCCTTGAGCGCCAGCTTCACGCCGTCCGCGAGACCCTGCAGCAGGCCGAACGGGCCGGCGCGGTTGGGACCGACGCGCAGCTGCATCCGGCCGATGACGCGGCGTTCCATCCACATGGACATCAGCACGGTGACCACGAGGAAGACGAAGATGACCAGCACCTTGCCGCCGATCAGCCACCACGGATCCTTGCCGAAGGTGCCCAGCGTCGGGTCGGTGGCGGCCGGTCCGGCGGCGGCGGTCACTTCGGTGGCGGCCGTGGCCAGGGTGGCGTGCAGACTCATCGGGAGCCTCCAGAGGAGATCTTGACCACGGTTCCCGCGGCCACGCCCAGATCGCGGTAGAGGGCACAGCCGGCCGAGTTCGTCGGCAGCCAGACCACCCGGTCCGGCAGGTCGGCGGTGATCTCCAGCGGCAGCGTGACCTCGCCGTGCCCGGCCGACACGGCGACCGAGGCACCGGAGCCGTTCGCACCGATCTCGGCGGCGGTCGCGGGCGACAGCCGGACCACCGCGGGCTTGGCCGTGCCGGCCAGGTACGGCTCGCCGTCCTGCATGCTGCCCTTGTCGAGCAGCAGCCGCCAGGTGGCCAGCAGTGCCTCGCCGCGCTCGGGCTGCGGCTGGGCTCCCTGCGCCACGTTCGGCGCCGCGGGCCGCTCGCCCCGGTAGGCGCCGAGCCCGGCGAGCTCGCGCCGCGCGGCCTCCGGCCCCGGCAGCGCCAGGTGCACGTCCATCTCGTTCGCCAGCGCGTCCAGGACCCGCAGGTCGGACATGCGACCGGTGGACTTGAGCACGACGTCGAACGGGCGGCCGCGGCCCTCCCAGTCGACGAACGTGCCGGACTTCTCGGCGACGGCCGCGACCGGCAGCACCACGTCGGCCCGGTCGGTGACCGCGCTGACCCGCTGCTCCAGGCTCACCACGAACGGCGCGGCCTCCAGGGCGGCCAGCGCCGCCTTCGGGTCCGGCAGGTCGTACGGGTCGAAGCCGCCGACCAGCAGCGCCTCCCGGTCGCCCGCCGCCGCTGCCGCGAGGATCTCACCGGTGTCGCGTCCGGGTGCGGACGGCAGCTCGGCGACACCCCACGTGCGCGCCACCTCGGCGCGCGCGTCGGCGTCGGTGACCGGGCGGCCGATCGGCAGCAGCCCGGGCAGCGCCCCGGCCTCGATCGCGCCGCGTTCACCGGCCCGGCGCGGTACCCAGACCAGGCGGGCACCGGTCACCTGCGCCAGCCTGACCACGCTGGAGAGCGCGCCCGGGCTGGCAGCCAGCCGCTCGCCGACCATGATGATCGACCCGACCGGCAGCGCGTCGCCGGCGGAGGTGACCAGGTCGCCGAGCACCTCCGCCTCGGCGCCCGGCCGGGCCGGCAGCAGCGTGCCGCCGACCTTCTCCAGACCCCGGGTGGCGTAGGGGGCGACCGCCAGGACCTTCAGCCCCTTCTTGCGGAACGCCTTGCGGAGCCGCAGGAAGACGATCGGCGACTCCTCCTCCGGCTCGAACCCGGCCAGCAGGACCGCGGGCGCGTTCTCCAGATCGGAGTAGGAGACCTCGATGTCCCGGCCGGCGACCGACGAGGCCAGGAACTCGGCCTCCTCGCGCGAGTGCGCCCGGGCGCGGAAGTCGACGTCGTTGGTGCCGAGCGCGATGCGGGCGAACTTGGCGTACGCGTAGGCGTCCTCCAGGGTCACCCGGCCGCCGGTCAGCACGCCCGCCTTGCCGCGCGCCCGGGCGAGGCCCTCGGCCGCGAGGGTGAGCGCCTCCGGCCAGGAGGCGGGCTCCAGCACGCCCTCCTCGTTGCGGACGAGCGGGTGGGTGAGGCGGTCGGGCTGGGTGGCGTAGGTGAACGCCCACCGGCCCTTGTCGCAGTTCCACTCCTCGTTCACCTGCGGGTCGTCACCGGCGAGCCGCCGCGTGATCTTGCCGCGCCGGTTGTCGGCGCGGATCGCGCAGCCGGACGCGCAGTGCTCGCAGGTGGTCGGCGTCGACACCAGGTCGAACGGCCGCGACCGGAACCGGTAGGCCGCGCCGGTCAGCGCGCCGACCGGGCAGATCTGCACGGTGTTGCCGGAGAAGTAGGACTGGAATGGCTTGTCCTCGGCCGCGCCGACCTGCTCCTTGGCGCCGCGTTCGAACAGGTCGATGAACGCGTCACCGGCGATCTGGTCGGAGAACCGGGTGCACCGGGCGCACTGGATGCAGCGCTCCCGGTCGAGCAGCACCTGGCTGGACAGCGGGATCGGCTTGGGGAACGTCCGCTTGGTCTCGGTGAACCGCGTCTCTCCCCGTCCGTTGGACATCGCCTGGTTCTGCAGGGGGCACTCGCCGCCCTTGTCGCAGATCGGGCAGTCCAGCGGGTGGTTGATGAGCAGCAGTTCCATGACGCCGTGCTGCGCCTTGTCGGCCACCGGCGACGTCAGCTGGGTCTTGATGACCATGCCGGGCATCACGGTGGTCGTGCAGGACGCCGCCGGCTTGGGCATCCCGCGCCCGTTGCCCGCGTCCGGGATCTCCACCAGGCACTGGCGGCAGGCCCCGACGGGGTCGAGCAGCGGGTGGTCACAGAAGCGCGGGATCTGGATGCCGAGCAGCTCGGCGGCCCGGATGATCAGCGTGCCCTTGGGCACCTCGATCTCGAAGCCGTCGATGGTGACCGGCACCATCTCCGTGTCCTTTGCCACCGCCTTCTTGTCATCGGTGACAGTCATCGGGCGGCACCTCCCCACAAGGTGGACTTGGCCGGGTCGAACGGGCAGCCGCCGTGCTCGAAGTGCTGGAGGTACTCGTCGCGGAAGAGCTTGATGGACGAGACCACCGGGCTCGTCGCACCGTCGCCCAGCGCGCAGAACGAGCGGCCGAGGATGTTCTCCGACAGGTCGAGGAGCGTCTCCAGGTCCTCTTCCTTGCCGTCCCCGGCCTCCAGGCGCTTGAGCATCTGCTTGTACCAGTAGGTGCCCTCGCGGCACGGCGTGCACTTGCCGCACGACTCGTGCGCGTAGAACTCCGACCAGCGCAGCACGGCCCGGACGACGCAGGTCGTCTCGTCGAAGATCTGCAGCGCCCGGGTACCGAGCATCGAGCCCGCGGCCCCCACCGACTCGAAGTCGAGGGGAACGTCCAGGTGCTCGTCGGTGAAGATCGGGGTGGAGGACCCGCCCGGCGTCCAGAACTTCAGCCGGTGGCCCTCGCGGATCCCGCCCGCCATGTCGAGGAGCTCGCGCAGCGTGATGCCGAGCGGCGCCTCGTACTGCCCGGGCTTGGTCACGTGCCCCGACAGCGAGAAGATCCCGAAGCCCTTGGACTTCTCGGTGCCCATCGAGGAGAACCAGTCCGCGCCGTTCTCCACGATCGAGGGAACCGAGGCGATCGACTCGACGTTATTGATCACGGTGGGACCGCCGTAGAGTCCCGCGACCGCCGGGAAGGGGGGCTTCAGCCTGGGTTGGCCGCGGAACCCCTCCAGCGAGTCGAGCAGCGCCGTCTCCTCACCGCAGATGTACGCCCCGGCGCCGGTGTGCACGACCAGTTCGAGGTCGTAGCCGCTGCCGAGGATGTCCTTGCCGAGGTAACCGGCCTCGTATGCCTCCGCGACCGCCGCCTGAAGGCGCCGGATCACGTGCAGCACCTCGCCGCGCACGTAGATGAACGCGTAGTTGGAGCGGATGGCGTAGGAGCTGATGATGACGCCCTCGACCAGCACGTGCGGGTTGGCCATCATCAGCGGGATGTCCTTGCACGTGCCCGGCTCGGACTCGTCGGCGTTCACGACCAGGTACCGCGGGTTGGGGCTGGTCGGCGGCAGGAACCCCCACTTCATCCCGGTGGGGAAGCCCGCGCCGCCGCGGCCGCGCAGACCGGAGTCCTTCACCGCCTGCACGATGGTGTCCGGCTCCATGCCGAACGCCTTGCGCAGGGCCTTGTAGCCGCCCTCGCGTTCGTACGCGGCGCGCGTGAAGGAGTCGCTCTGGTCCCAGTTCTTTGTGAGAACGGGAGTCAGCGTCGTCACTTGTTCTCACCTTCCTGGCTGCCGGGCTTGACCGCGCCGCCGATGGGCTTGCCCGGCTCGTTCGGCGGCGGATCGGTGATCTCGCTCGGCCTGACCGGCTCGTGCGGCTGCGGCTCGTCGTCCCCGTTCGGCTCCGGGGCGGTCCAGCCGCGCTCCTTGGCGAGCGCGAGACCGACCAGCGACTCGGCGCCGGCTTGGAGTCCCTCGCCGGCCCTGCCGTCCGGGAACCCGGCCAGCACGCGGGAGGCCTCCTTCCAGCTGCACAGGCTCGTGGGCCCGCGTGAAGGAAGTACTTCCCCACCGGAACGCAGGTCGTCGACCAGCTCCTTGGCCTTGCCGGGAGTCATGTTGTCGAAGAACTCCCAGTTGACCGTCATCACCGGGGCGAAGTCGCAGGCCGCGTTGCACTCGATGCGTTCCAGCGAGACCTTGCCGTCCGGCGTGGCCTCATCGTGGCCGACGCCCAGATGGTCGCTGACCTCGTTCCAGATCTGGTCGCCGCCCATCACCGCGCAGAGCGTGTTGATGCAGACACCCACGTGGTACTCGCCGACCGGAGCCCGCTTGTACTGCGTGTAGAAGGTGCTGACGCCCGTGACCTGAGCGGGGGTGATGCCCAGCTGCTCGGCGCAGAACTCGATGCCGTCCTGGGTGATGTGCCCGTCCACCGACTGCACCAGGTGCAACATCGGCAGCAGCGCCGACCGGGGCTTGGGATAGCGCCCGATGATCTCCTTGGCGTCCGCTTCGAGGCGCTCACGCACGTCGGGTTCATAAGCCATTAACGGTCCACTCCCCCCATGACCGGGTCGATACTGGCGACGGCCGCGATCACGTCGGCGATCATGCCGCCCTCGGCCATCGCCGGGGCGGCCTGCAGGTTGGTGAAGGACGGGTCGCGGAAGTGCACGCGGTAGGGGCGGGTGCCGCCGTCGCTCACCACGTGCACGCCGAGCTCGCCGCGCGGCGACTCGATGGCCGCGTACGCCTGCCCGGCCGGGACCCGGAAGCCCTCCGTCACCAGCTTGAAGTGGTGGATGAGGGCCTCCATGGAGGTGCCCATGATGTGCGCGATGTGGCGCGGCGAGTTGCCCATGCCGTCGGCGCCGATGGCCAGCTGCGCCGGCCAGCCGATCTTCTTGTCCTCGATCATCACCGGGCCCTTGACCGACTGCAGCCGCTCCACGCACTGCTCGACGATCTTCAGGGACTCCTCCATCTCCTGCATGCGCACGAGATAGCGGCCGTAGACGTCGCTGGTGTCCTGCGTGGGCACCTCGAAGTCGTAGGTCTCGTAGCCGCAGTAGGGCTGCGACTTGCGCAGGTCCCACGGCAGGCCCGTCGCGCGGAGCATGGGGCCGGTGATGCCCAAGGCCATGCAGCCGGTCAGGTCCAGGTACGCGATGTCCTTGGTGCGCGCCAGGTAGACCGGGTTGGAGTCCATCAGCTTCCGCAGTGCCTGGATGCGCTTCGGCATGCGGTCCAGGTAGTCGCGGATGGAGCTCAGGGCCCCGCTCGGCAGGTCCTGTGCGACGCCGCCGGGACGCACGTACGCCATGTTCATGCGCAGGCCCGTGATCTCCTCGAAGAGGTCAAGGGTGTACTCGCGCTCGATGAACCCGTTGAGCATGACCGTCGTGGCGCCCAGCTCCAGGCCGAACGTGGCGATCGCGACCAGGTGCGAGGAGATGCGGTTGAGCTCCATCATCATCACGCGGATGATCTGGGCCCGCTCCGGCACCTGGTCGGTGACGCCGAGCAGCTTCTCCACACCCAGGCAGTACGCCGTCTCGTTGAAGATCGGCGCCAGGTAGTCCATGCGCGTGCAGAACGTGGTGCCCTGCGTCCAGGTGCGGAACTCCATGTTCTTCTCGATGCCGGTGTGCAGGTAACCGATGCCCACCCGGCACTCGTTCACCGTCTCGCCGTCGAGCGTCAGGATGAGCCGGAGCACGCCGTGTGTGGACGGGTGCTGCGGGCCCATGTTGACGACCAGGCGCTCGTCGCCCAGGTCCTCCGCGGCGCCCACGACCTTGTCCCAGTCCTGGCCGCCGACGTCGAAGACCTTGCCCTCGGCGGCCTCTTCGGCGGCGTACGCGTCGTATTCGGTGTACTTCGTGGACGGACTCATGCTGCACCCCCCGCTCGGCTCCGGGGCGCCTTCCGGCGCCGCCTTCCCTCGTCGCTCTGGTCGCTGCGCTCCCGGCGCTCCTCAGTCCAGGCGACGCCGCGCCCCTGCACCTCGCTCATACGTAGGACCTCCGCTCGTCTGGCGGCGGAATCTCGGCGCCGCGGTACTCGACGGGGATGCCGCCGAGCGGGTAGTCCTTGCGCTGCGGGTGGCCGACCCAGTCGTCCGGCATCTCGATGCGGGTGAGCGCCGGATGACCGTCGTAGACGATCCCGAAGAAGTCGTAGGTCTCCCGCTCGTGCCAGTCGGCGGTCGGGTAGACCGGGACGAGCGACGGGACGTGCGGGTCGGCGTCGGGGCAGGTCGACTCCAGCCGGACGCGCCGGTTGTGCGTGATCGAGAGCAGGTGGACCACCGAGTGCAGCTCGGCGCCGGTGTCCTGCGGATAGTGCACGCCGGAGACGCCGGAGCACAGCTCGAACCGCAGCGACGGTTCGTCCCGCATGGTCCTGGCGACCGTGGCCAGGTGCTCGCGCTTGACGAAGAACGTCATCTCGCCCCGATCGACCACGACGCGCTCGATCGCGTCGCCGAAGTCCGGGAGGGCGCGTTCCAGCTCGTCGGCGACCTCGTCGAAGACGCCCGCCTCGGTGGCGCCCTCGGGCCCGCCGTAGGGGCGCGGCGTGGAGACCTTCGGCGACTGCCGGACGACCAGGCCGCCGTACCCGGAGGTGTCGCCGGTCGTCTTGGCGCCGAACATGCCCATGCGGGTGACCGGCTGCTCCTTGCGCTCCTCCTCGGAGTGCGCAGGCAACTGGTCGGCGGCCTGCTCCGCCTTCTGCTCAGGATGCTGAGAGCTCATTAGATCCCCTGTCCCAGCAACGGCAATTGACGCCGCTTGGCCTCTTCCAGCTGCTCGATCTGCTTCTCGCGCTGCGGGCCGAGCTTGGTGTTCTGGATCTTGTCGTGCAGCTTGAGGATCGCGTCCAGGAGCATCTCCGGCCGCGGCGGGCAGCCGGGCAGGTAGATGTCCACCGGGACGATGTGGTCGACGCCCTGCACGATCGCGTAGTTGTTGAACATGCCGCCGGAGGAGGCGCACACGCCCATCGCGATGACCCACTTGG
Organism: Actinomadura sp. 6N118; assembly: GCF_044326415.1. Lineage (NCBI taxonomy): Bacteria > Bacillati > Actinomycetota > Actinomycetes > Streptosporangiales > Thermomonosporaceae > Actinomadura > Actinomadura sp. 6N118. Next base: position 77,486 of record NZ_JBIRAZ010000023.1, read on the forward strand.
GCTCGGTCATCTGGTCGTAGATCTGCCGGAGCACCGGGGCCATCTTCTGGCTCACCCGGCCGGCAACGATCATCAGGTCGGCCTGCCGCGGCGTCGCCGACGCCCGTTCCATCCCCCAGCGGGAGAAGTCGTGGCGGGGGTCGCCGGTCGCCATCATCTCGATCGCGCAACACGCGAGACCGAAGGTGGCGGGCCACACCGAGCTCTTACGAGCCCATCCGGCCACCTGCTCGACGGTCGTCAGCAGGAAGCCGCTAGGGAGTTTCTCTTCAAGACCCATATCAGTCCCACTCCAGACCACCGCGCCGCCAAATGTAGGCGTACGCCACCAGCACGGTGAGGATGAACAGGACCATCTCCACAAGACCGAAAATTCCCAGGTGGTCGAAGGCGACCGCCCAGGGATAAAGGAAGATGATCTCAATGTCGAAGACGATGAAGAGCATCGCCGTCAGGTAGTACTTCACCGGGAAACGCCCGCCGCCGGCCGGCTGCGGGGTCGGCTCGATGCCGCATTCGTAGGCGTCCAGCCGGGCCCGGTTCCAGCGCTTGGGACCCGTGAGGGCGGCCATCGCCACCGAACCCCCCGCGAAAACGAAGGCGAGCGCTCCAAGCACGATGATCGGAACATAGAGATCCATGCCTCTACAGCCCCTCCTCGGTTCGTACGACGTTGTACGTGGCGCGCCGCGAGTCCAGCCCGGAGGCATTTCCCGGACACGTCTCGATGGCGTATCCCAGTTCATGTCCGTGACGTCCGTCACGATTACGGGTCGCCACCTTAGCCAAGGCGATCAATAGCACTCCCCTCCGGGGGGTCGGTCTCAAGCGGCGGGAGCCACCTTCTGCATCGCGTTGATGACCCGGTCCATCGCGTCACCGCCCTTGGGATCGGTGAGATTCGCCAGGAGCTTGAGCGTGAACCGCATCAACGTGGGGTGCGGCAGGCCGTGCGTGGTCAGGAACTTCATGACCCGCGGGTCGCCGATGGCCTGGACGAAGACACGGGCGAGGGTGAAATAGCCGCCGTGGTCGTCCTTGAGAATGCGCGGGTACTCGTACAGCGTCCGCTCCCGCTGCGCGGGGGTCCGCCGGGCGAGCGCCTGAACGATGATGTCGGCGGCGAGATGGCCGGATTCGAGGGCGTAGTCGATGCCCTCCCCGTTGAACGGGTTGATCATCCCGCCGGAGTCGCCGACCAGCAACATGCCGCGTGTGTAGTGCGGCTGCCGGTTGAAGCCCATGGGGAGCGCCGCGCCGCGGATCGGGCTGGTCGCGTGCTCCTCGTCGAACTGCCATTCCTCGGGCATGTTGGCGCACCAGCGTTTGAGCATGCCCCGGTAATCGACGTTTTGGAACGACTTACTCGTGTTGAGGAGGCCCAATCCGACGTTGCAGGTGCCGTCGGCCACCGGGAAGACCCAGCCGTAGCCGGGTAGCAGGCGCTGGCCGTCCCACAACTCCAGCCAGGCCTCCATGTACTCGTCGGTGTGCCGGGGGCTCTCGAAGTAGCGCCGGACGGCCACGCCCATCGGCCGGTCCTCGCGCCGCCGCAGGCCCATGGCCAGCGACAACCGCGACGAGTTGCCGTCGGCGGCCACGACGAGCGGCGCGTGGAACGAAAGGTCCTCGCCCTCGTACTTGGCGGTCACACCGATGATCCGGTCGGTCCGCTCGTCCAGGATCGGTGCCTGGACGTTGCAGCCCTGCAGGAGCTTGGCCCCGGCCTTCACCGCGTGCTCGGCCAGCAACTGGTCGAGGTCCATGCGCGTCCGGACGAGCCCGAAGTCGGGGAAGCTCGCCAGCTCCGGCCACGGCAGCTCGATCTTGACGCCGCCGCCGTAGATCCGCAGGCCCTTGTTACGGGCCCATCCGGGGGCGTTGATGTCGACACCCATGCTGACCAGTGCCCGCACGGCGCGCGGCGTGAGCCCGTCGCCGCAGATCTTGTCGCGCGGGAACGTCGCCTTCTCCAGCAGCAGCACGTCCAAGCCGGCCTGCGCCAGCCAGTAGGCGGTCCCGGACCCGGCGGGGCCGGCCCCGACGACGATGACGTCTGCCGTACGGGTGGAGTCGGTCACAGCTTTCCTCTTTAGCTCGTTCGCTTGTGAAGTACTTCACAAGGATCCGTTGGGGAGTCTATTCCTTATTGGCGGCCCGTGGGTACCTCTGGGCATCCAGAGATTTGGACCGGTCCCATGACGTCAGCCCGGGTTGATGGCGTGATGGAGGGCCACCACCCCGAACGTCAGATTGCGCCAGCGGACCTTCTCCCAGCCCGCCTTCTGGATCAGCCCCGCCAGCGCCGCCTGGTCTGGCCACTCCAGTGTCGATTCGGCCAAGTACCTGTAGGAATCGGGGTTTGAGCTGACTCTGGCCAGTAGCGGCAGCCCGTACCGCAGGTGCATCTTGTGACCCGTCGCCAGCACCCCGTTCGGCGGGTGGCTGACCTCACAGACCAGCAGCCGTCCACCCGGCTTGGCGACCCGCCGCAACTCCTGGAGAGCGCGAACCGTGTCCGCGACGTTGCGCAATCCGAACGAAATCGTCACCGCGTCGAACGCCCCGTCCGCGAACGGAAGCTTCAACGCGTCCCCCGCCACGAACCGCAGCCGCTCCACACCCGTCTGCCGCCGGACACCGACCCGCAACATCCCCAGCGAGAAGTCGCAGGCCACCGTCTCGGCCCCGGCCTCGGCGAACGGCACCGACGACGTCCCCGTCCCGGCGGCCAGGTCGAGGACCCGCTCTCCCGGCCGGGCTTCCACGGCCTTGACGACCTCTCGCCGCCACCGCCGATCCTGCCCGCCGGTCATGAGGCTGTTGAGCAGGTCGTAACGCTCGGCGGTGCTGTCGAACATCGCAGCGACGTCGGCGGGCTGCTTGTCGAGTGAGGCACGGGTCATGCCCCTAACCATAGAAGGACCTGCCACCCGCCATGCGAAGGCGGGGCCCGTTGGTCATCTCATGGCGACCGGGGATCAGCATGGCGACCGGGCGATCAGTTCGCGCGTCAGGGTGGTCCAGCGGGTGGCGATCAGATCGGGGTCGTACGCGCGGGATGAGCGGCGGGCCTGGTCGCCGATGCGGTGGCGGAGGGCTGCGTCCGCCATGAGCTTCCGGAGGGCGGCGGTCAGCGCCTGAACGTCCTCGGCCGGCACGAGAACGCCGTCCACACCGTCGGTAATCATCTCGGCCGGGCCGGTGGGGCAGTCGAAGGCGACGACCGGGAGGCCCTTGCTCATGGCCTCGATGATGACCATCGGCAGCCCCTCGAAGCGCGACGAGAGGACGTGGATGGAGGCCCGGGTCATCTCATCGGCGAGGTGAGGGGTGCGGCCGCGGAGGGCGATCTGGGCCTTGAGGCCCATCTCGGCGACCAGGGTCTTGAGGTGGGCCCGCTGCGGGCCCGAGCCGAAGATGCGGAGGGTCCAGTCGGGGAACTCGGCGGCGAGCGGCTCGTACGCCTGGATGAGGAGGTCGAACCCCTTCTGGGTGGTCAGGCGGCCCGCGGCGAGGATCACCTTGGCATCGCGGGGCGACGGGCCCCCGGCCAACTTGGGCACGGCGTTCGGGATGAGCTCGACCCGTACCCGCGAGCCCTGGAGCAATGACGTGTAGGCCGCACGCGAATGTTCGGTCAGGACGGAGAGGGCGTCCAGGCGCCGGTAGGAGCGCGTGATCTCACGGCGGACGTTGGAGTGGTAGGCGTCGAGGTTCATGTGGTCCTGGCCGATCGAGACCGTGCCGCGCGGTGCGAGTTCGGCGGCCAGGAGATTGAGTGACGGGCGCGTACCCACCAGGACGTTCGGGGAGCGTCCGCAGAGGATGAGGAGAAGGCGGAGGTCCGTGTAGAGATTCATCCTCTTGAAGGTGGGGTCGCCGATGGGCGTGATCACACTCGGCAGACGGGACAGGAGCCGGGCGAAAAGTGTCGGGGGAACGGTGCGGTCATCGGCGAAGCGGACGTGAACGTTCGGTGGGATGGGGAAGAACGGATCCGGCTTGCTGCGGACCACGCTGACGATCTCGATGTCGTGGTCGCCGGCGAGGTGGCCGCTGAGGTTGAGCACCGTGCGGATGGTGCCGCCCATCCCGTGCGCGTGCTGGAGAAGAACACGCACCCGCGGTCGTTCTCCGGGCCTGGGCACCCGGCGCAACAACAGCAGGTGCCGCACCGTGAGCAGCACCATCCGGCGCAGAATCCGGTGAAGTCGTCGTCGCATGAATCAGCTCCGTCTGAATCAGCTCTGTCCCAGGTCGCTGACTAATACATGCTCGGCGTGGGGCAAAGGTTGCCTGGCGGAGCCGATTCATGCGTGACGATCAGCGCAGGGCGTAGGCGCGGAGGACGGTTTGCTCCACTGAGGCGGCGTCGCCGTCGGAGGCGCGGAGGCGGAGTGACACGTGACCTTGGTGGGTGGCCGGGTGGACGAGTTGGGCTTGCCAGCGGTTGGTGCCGTCAGCGGTCACCTTGGTCTCGTGCCAGGTCTTGCCGTCGTCGTACGAGACCTCGACCGCCAGCGTCCGCAGATTGGGCAAGGGGTGGGTCTGGGTGTCCAGGCGTGTGTCGACGACACCGACGGTGAGGCGGAACGGGCCGGAGGGTGCGTGGTTGGTGAGGTCGAACGGGCCGGTGGCGCGCAGGGAGTAGAGCGGCGGCTCCTCGAACGCCTTGGGCGCCGGGGTGTAGGGGAATGTCCAGCGGGCCTCTGACCTGGTGCCCAGCGCCGTCCACGCGACCTTTCGGGTGGCGGTGGCATGCACCGAGTAGGAGGCTCGGCCCGGCGGAGTGGTGACCAGGACCGTGTCGGAGTCGGCGGAGCCGAGCAGCTGCCCGTCCCGGTGGACGGTGACGGTGGTCTGGGTTTCGGGCTTCGCCTGCCATGAGGCGTTCGCCGACTCGAAAGGCCCGGCGCTGATCGCCACCGGGCACCTGGCGCACTTGCGGTTGCCTCGCAAGGACGTGGTGAAAGCCGCTTTGTTCCAGTCGGCGCGCAACGAACGTCCGGCGCGCATCGGCGGGTCGATCGCGTTCTCCTCGAACCCTGTGTTCGACTCACCGGATACGAGATAGCGAGCCCAGTTCACGTTTTGTACTGGCGAGTAGAACTCGATGCGACGGCCGGGCAGCGAAACAGCGTATTCGCCTCCTCCACTCGGGAAGAACTGACCGGGCAAGACCACGCCCGTAATGCGGAGGCCGGAGAGCGGTTTGTCAGAGTGATAGCGAGAGTCCAGCTTCGCGAGTTGACGGTCCCGGATGCGGAATGTGAGATTGGCCGGGATTCGCTTCTGGCTGAGCAGCGCGAGGTGGTAGGCGCGAGGTCCGTCCGGCTCGACGCGGGTGGTCACGAAGTAGAAGGTGTACGGGTGATCGGTGGTCTTCGCGGACGGCTCCGCGAAGAGTCCGACGGCCGGACCGTCGGAGCCGATGCCGAAGGCCACGGGGCTTCCGGCGACGGTTTCCGACACCCCTGCCTCGTCGAATCCGCTCTGCACGGCGGTGCGGCTGTCCAGGCGGGTGGAGACGCGCTTGCCACGGCGGGCGTCGGCGTTGATCGTGATGTCGCGGTCGACGTCGAGCGCGGGCCGGGAGAAGAGCGTGCTGTCCTTGAACGTGCCGTCCGCGGCCAGGGTGTTGACGGCGGCGGTCAGCCCGTACCGCCCGGCTGGGACGCGGGCGACGACCTTGCCGCCGCTGACGAACGTACTGGCGTATTCACCGGTCTTCAGGTCGATGAGGCCGACCCAGGGCAGCGACTCGATCGTGCCGCCCACAGGCCGGCCCGTCCGGTCGATGCCGCTCAGCGTCACGGTGTGGAGGGGCGGCTCCAGGAGGGCTCCGACCGGCAGCGTCAGCTGACCGGCGGTGAGCCGGCCGCTGTACGAGCCTGTCGCGGAAGATTTGGCGGGGTCGACGGTGACGGAGGCGGAGGCCGTTCCGTTGGCCGGGACCTCGATCTTCGCGGGGCTGACCTCGAACATGCCCTCGGGCGCTGGTTCGCCGGATGGGTTCTGGGAGGTGAGGCCGAGGTCGAGGGTCACCGGGGCCGAGGAGTCATTGCGGAAGGTCACGGTCTTGCTGACCTTCTCCTTGACGTGGAAGGACAGGCTGCCCTCCTCGGTCCAGATCCGCTGGGAGACTGCCCGGCCGACGTCGACGCGGCCTGCGCCCTGCCGGTAGACGGTGTCGGTGTCGTTGGGTTTGGCGGTGTTCATCAAGGCGGCCTTGAGACGTGCGGGCGCCCAGGCGGGGTAGGCCTGGGCGAGGAGGGCCGCGGCACCCGCCACGTGCGGCGCCGCCATCGACGTGCCGCTGGCGCGCACATAGTGGTCGCCGACCGGCTCACCGAGCTCGGTGCCCTGCGCGCGGGCGGCGGCGATCTCGACGCCGGGCGCGGTGATGTCGGGCTTGACGGCGCCGTCGCCCCGACGCGGTCCGCTGCTGGAGAACGGGGCCCGGTTGTCGTCTCCGTCCACGGCGCCCACGGTCAGCGCGGCGTCGGCCACGCCGGGCACGCCGACGGAGCCGTCGGCGCCCGCGTTGCCGGAGGCGACGACGAAAAGCGTGCCGGTGCGTTCCGTAAGGGTGTTGACGGCGGTGGAGACCGGATCCGTGCCGTCGCTGGGCAGGGACGCGCCAAGGCTCAGGTTCACGACGCGGAGACGTTGCCCGGCTGCCCACTCCATGCCCGCGATGACCTGCGACATGGAGCCGCTGCCATCGTCGCCGAGCACCTTGCCGACAGCCAGCTTGGCGTCCGGTGCCACGCCCCGGAAACGCCGGTCGGCGACGCCGTCACCCGTGATGATCGAGGCGACATGGGTGCCGTGGCCGTTGCCGTCCTGCACGCCCTTGGTGTTCCCGGTGAAGTCCTTGGACGCGGCGACGGCGTCCGCGAGGTCCGGGTGGCCCGCGTCGATGCCCGTGTCGAGGACCCCGACCGTCACGCCCTTGCCCGTGCTGCCCGCCTGCCACGCCGCGGGCGCCCCGATCCGCGGCACGCTCTTGTCGAGGCTCGCCCGGACGCGCGCGTCGAGCCACACCCTGGAGTTCCCGGTCTTGACCGAGGTCCAGAAGGTCGCGGCCTGGTCCTTGCGGGTGCTGACGGCCGCCCCGTTCAGCGCTCCCAGCGTCCTCGTGACCCGGGTACCGGCAGGCCGTGCCGTGCCCGCGACGATCAGAGGCAGGTCGCTGCGGTTCCTGTCGTCGTACCGGTCGCGGACGAGGCGGCTGACGTTGAAGAGCCCGGCGTCCAGGCGTCCTGCGGTCACCAAGGGCGCCGCGTCGGCCGGGACGATGGTCAGCTCACGCCGGTGCACGCGGCGGAAGAACACCAGGCTCTTACGGCCCGGGCCTGGCTCGATCCGTACGGATCGCCCGTTCAGGTGCACTTTGTCGCCGGTAACCAAAGTCACGCTCACGCGCTGGCCGGGGGACGGATCTGGCTCCTCGGCGGCTGCGGAGTCCGCCGTCAACGGTGACAGCGCGGTGGCGAGCGTCGCCACCATGACGGCACCGGCCGTTCTTGCTTTGCGGACAGGGGGTCGCATCGTTGGGCTCCTCCTTGTGATCATTCACAGGGAAGTGGCCCGGCGGGGCGGAACGTTGCAGCCCTCGAAGCAATTGATGCCGGCTAGTTGGTCTGGCCGTCCTCTTTGGTGCGTGCCTGCTCGAACTTCTTGCGGCGCGTCTGGAAACCGGAGGTGACGGCGGACGACATCGCGTCGCGCTGGCCGGACAGCAGGACGAAGCTGATGATCCCGCTGATCAGCAGGGCCAGCAGGAGCAGCAGCACGCCGCGGGCGCCGAAGAGCGCGAGGAGGGCGGCGGTGGCGGCGAAGATGGCCAGCCGCGCGGCGGTGTAGAGAATGACGGAACGCATGGCGCCTCCGAGACTACCTGGGCCTGCTCGCAGCCCGTCCGCGACCTGGTCGTTATGCGAGCGCTGCCTTCAGGCGAGCACCTCCAGGAAGAGCGCCGGGTCCACGTTGCCTCCGGACAGCACCGACACGTAGGTCTCCGCGGACGGGAGCTCGTGGCGGTGGAAGAGGTAACCCGCGGTCGCCACGGCGCCGCCGGGCTCGGCGATGAGCCGGGCCTGGCGGGCGAGCCGGCGCATCGTCAGCCGGATCTCGTCCTCGGTGACCGTGATGATGTCGTCCACGTACTCGTTGATGTGGGCGAACGTCAGATCGCCGAGCCGCTGGGCGCGGAGCGCGTCGGCGATGGTGCGGCTGGTCTCCTCGGCCGACCAGGCGACCGGCTTGCCCGCCCGGAACGAGGCGCGGGCATCGGCGGCGAGCTCGGGCTCCACCCCGATGACCTTGGTCTCCGGGCTCAGCTGCTTGACCGCGGCGGCGACGCCCGCGATGAGCCCCCCGCCGCCGACCGGGACCAGCACGACCCCGGCGTCTGGACAATCTTGGACGATTTCCAGTCCGACGGTGCCCTGACCCGCAATGATTCCTGCATGGTCGAAGGGCGGCACGAGCGTGAATCCGTGCGCCTCGGCCAGCCGTTCGGCGGTGGCGACCCGGTCCTCCATCGTGGGCTCGACGTACACGATCTCCGCGCCCAGTGCGATGCACGCGTCGACCTTCACACCGGGGGTGGTGTGCGGGATGACGAGCACCACCGGAATGTCCAATGCCCGTGCCGTATAGGCGACCGCTTGCGCATGGTTACCACTGGAATGCGTCACCACACCCTTCTGCCGCCGGTCTTCCGGCATCGCGGCGATCGTCGCGTATGCACCGCGCAGTTTGAACGCGCCGATCGGCTGCAGCGACTCGGCCTTCACCAGGAGCCGTGGATCGCTCAGCGGAAAGGGCACGAGCGGGGTTCGGAGGGCGACACCCGCGATCCGTGCGGCGGCGCGTTCGACCTCCTCCAGAGGCACAAGATCGGACATGCCTCCGAGCCTACGGGGATGTCCTCTGAGGTGGTTAAGGGGCGGTTCCGATCGGGACACGGCGGGGTTATAGAGATCGACGTGACCACTGTGCCCAATGCCATGTTTACTTCACGTTATTTCTGCTGTTCGCGCGATCACTCACGGTGATGTTTTGCGAAAACAAGGGAGAAATCGGTCTTGACCCGCCACACTAGGAAACAGTCCACCCGCACCGAGAGCGGGACAAAGGGGGAGAGATAACGTGGAAAGCACGAGCGAGCGTCTGCTCACCCCAGGAGAGGTCGCAGCCCTCTTCCGGGTCGATCCCAAGACCGTGACGCGCTGGGCCGCGGCCGGCCGGATCAGTAGCATCCGCACTCCCGGCGGTCACCGCCGTTTCCGCGAGTCCGAAGTACACGCGCTGCTGCGCGGGGAAGAGCCGGTAGCCGAGCACGTGCGCTGAGCATCTGAGATCCGACTCGGTCCGCCCTTCCCCCGCGGCGGCCCTCTTCTCCTTCACCGCCCGCCACGCTCCATCCCTCACCGGGACTGGTCCTCCCTGCCCGCCTTCCACTCCTCGAACTGACGGAGCAGGTCGGCGTCCCCGTCACGCCAGCTGCGGCGCTTCTCCTCCAGCTCCGCTTCGGTCAGCGACTGGCCGAGCAGCCGGTCGTAGTCGGGGTCGCCGGGGCCGATCTCCACGTACGCCTGGGCGATGACCCGTCCCTCGTCCGTGCCCTCGTCGGGGTTGAGCAGAACGCTCTGGGGCACCCGGAGCGTTCCGTCGGGTAGCCGGATCACGTACATCGTCGATCACCTTCGGTGCTGGTCGTGCAGCCTTGAGGTTCCGTTCGTGGCTTCCATCGCTGGTGGTCCGTCAGATTCCGTATCTTCGGTTGAAGAAGAGCATGACGTCGAGTGCGGCGCGAATGTTGCCGGCGAGCATATCGACCAGGGCAGGGCGTTGCCGGGCGGAGATCGCTGCGAACGCGTCGGCGAAGAACTCCCGGCGACCGAGATCATCCGGCTGCAGGTGGAAGTCGCTGGCGAGGAACGGCCGGCACTGGTCGTACAACGCCCGGAACGCAGGGCTGTCGGACTGCCAGCCGCCGCCCTCGCCGTCGATGTCGTCGAGGGCGTGGCCGACCTCGTGCATCATCACGTCGGGGGTGGGCGAGGGGCGGTCCCCCACCACGATCTTCCGGTCGCCGTACGCGCCGGCGCAGATGTCCCAGGTCGCGCGGCCGGACGGCAGCGGCCGGTCGCGCAGGTGACCCATGTCGTCGAGCTGCGGGACGCCGCCCGGCCCCACGTAGATGCCGTCGAGCCCGCTCGCCAGCTTTTCCTTGAGCGAGTCGGGCAGGCCCGCGAGGCTCTCGACGGCCCGGACGACCTCGGGGGTCGGCGGCCCCTGCCGGGCATCCCACTGGCGGTAGAGAATCCCCTCCAGCGCACCGCAGTGCAGGCGGCCGTCGGCGGCGGGATTCGGTATGCCGGGAGGGTGCGGCTCGGCTCGCGGCAGCTCGTCGTCGAGCTCGAAGTCACGCCACGAATAACCGACCGGGCGCGCGTCCTTACGGGCGCTCCCGGGGCGCCGGGGCCCGACGGCGGCATCCGAGGCCGCGTCGGCCGCGGCCCGCACCGCGAAGTCGTCGTCCCGCCCCGCCTTGCGGAACCTGCCGAACCGATCCCGCGGCTGGTTGCTGCGCGGGCGGAACTGCCGGGTCTCCTGACGCTGCCCCGAGTCCGGAGGCGCGGGCGACGGCGAGTACGAGGTGTCCCTCAACTCCCGGGACTTGCGGTGGATGCCTCTGAAGCGCATCGGGCTCCTCTGTCAGCGGGCCCCCCGAATCATCAAGCGACAGGGCCCCCGTGGCAGGGTAAGCCGGAACCCGACACCGCGTCATCCCCACGAGTCACGGACTAATCTCAAGGGATGGCGTTTGTGCTGCTCGTGCTCATCCTTGTAGGAGTTTGGCTGTTCTGCCTCTTCGAGGTCCTCGGCACCGATGAGACCGACGTACGGCACCTGCCCAAGTTCGGCTGGTTCCTTGTCGTTCTGCTGGGGTTCCTCCTCGGTGCGGGGGCGTGGCTGCTGTTCGGCAGACCACGGCGCGCACGCGAGGAGACGGTGTGGCCGCTGCCGGGTGCCTCCGGGGCACCGAAGGGCCCGGATGACGACCCGGCGTTCCTGGAGGACCTCGACCGCCGCCTCCGCGACGATGAGTGAGATCCCTGTTGACAGTGAGTGATGTCCTGCTTACGCGTACGAGTGCAGGCCGGAGAACATGTAGTTCACGCCGAAGAAGTTGAACAGCAGGCACCCGAACGCGACGAGTGAGAGGATCGCGGCCTTCCGCCCGCGCCACCCGGCCGTCGCGCGCGCGTGCAGGTAGGCCGCGTACGCGATCCAGGTGATGAACGACCAGATCTCCTTGGGGTCCCAGCCCCAGTAACGGCCCCACGCCTCGTCCGCCCAGATGGCGCCCATGATGATCGCGGCGGTCCAGATCGGGAACGCGAACATGGTGACGCGCAGCGCCAGCCGGTCGAGGTTGTCAGCTGAGGGCACCCTGGCGAGGAAGCCGCCCGCCGCGTCGGTGGGGGCCAGCTTGGGGCCTCCGGAGCCCGCCGCCACCGCCACGCGGGCTTCCTGGCGGGCTTTGAACAGGTAGAGGATCGTCGAGGCGCCGGCGACGGTGAACGCGCCGGTCGCGATGATGGCGGCGCTGACGTGGATGGCGATCCAGTACGAGTTGAGGGCGGGCACGAGCGGGCCGACCTTGTCGTACAGCCAGATGTTGGCGATGCCGAGCGCGATGACCGCGGCGAGCATGACGAACGCGCCGAGGAAGCGGGCCTTGTAGCGGAACATCACGACGAGGTAGGCGCTCACGGCGGCGAACGCGATGGCGGTGAGGAACTCGTACATGTTGCCCCACGGCCAGCGTTCCGCGGCCAGCCCGCGGGTCACCATGAATCCGAGGTGCGCGCCCCAGCCGAGCACGTTCAGCAGGACGGCAAGCCGCCCCCAGTCCCTGGCCTCGGGCTCTTCCTCCTCGACGGCCGTGCCCTTGGCGGGGACGCCGTCGGCCACTTCGGCGCCACCCGCGCCGACGAGGACCTTGGCCTCGGCCTCGGTCCGGGCCTCGGCCCGCCGCCGAGGCAGCCCAAAGCCCAGATCGGCCGCGTAGGCGACCATGGCGACGATGTAGAGCACGACGGTGCTCAGCATGAGCTTGTCGCTCAGTTCCGCGAGGTCGGCAGTGCTCACCCTCGTCACTCCTCAGATTCGGTTGCCGAAGCGGCGGCCTGGTCGGTGCCGGACTTCTCTTGCTCGCCGCGGAGCGCGGCCACGATGTCGTCGAACTCGGAGGTCGGGTTGCCGAGCGTCAGCCCGCCGACCTCGACCACGGTACGCCCGCCCTCTCCGGCGCTCGCACGGACCCACACCCTGCGGCGGCGGACCATGAACGAGGCGACCACGCCCGCGATCGCCAGGATCGCCGCGATCAGCGCCGGCATCCGGCCCGGGTCGCGGTTGACCGACAGGCTGGCCCACTCCTTGAGGCCCTCGAACTTGACGGTCCCGGCGCCGTCCGGGAGCGTGAACGTCTCTCCCGGCTTCATGATCTTCTGGCCGTCCCGGCCGAGGGGCTGCAGCGTCTTGCCGATGCCCTCGAGCTTGTAGACCGACTGCGGGGTGCCGGAGTCCAGGCCGAGATCGCCCTTGAACGAGGAGACCGTGATCACCGGGTTGAGCGGCGCCGGGAAGGCGGACACGATCTGTTTCTGGTCCGCGGTGGCCACCGCGGACGGCCACAGGATGGCGTAGAAGGCCAACTGGTCCGGCTCGGCGTCGGGGACCTTGACGACGCCCTCGGAGGTCTGGTTGCGGGTCTCCATCTGCAGGAACGGCACCGCGTCCCGGAAGGCGACGTTCCCCTTGGCGTCGCGCACCGTGAAGACGGGCGAGTAGCCGTGGTTGAGCAGGTAGACCTTGGCGCCGCCGACTTCCAGCGGGTGGTTGACCTTCAGGTCGTACGACTTCTCCGGCGAGGCCGGCGTCTCGCGGTAGCGCACCTTGGCCAGGTAGTCGGTGGCCTGGCCGCGCTTGGCGCCCTGCGTCTCGTACGTCGCCTTGAAGTCGTCGAGGGTCATCGTGAACGGCGGCAGATCGTCCGAGTCGAACTCGCGCCCCGGCATGAACTGGTCGTACCGCGACAACGAGTTGGCGAAGGTGTTGCCCTCCGTCAGCAGCACGTTGCCCCGGTAGCCGAACGACGAGCCAAGGCCGAGCGCGAACAGCAGCGCCAGCAGGGCAAGGTGGAAGACCAGGTTGCCGGTCTCCCCCACGTAACCCTTCTCCGCCGCGACCGAACTCTCACCCACGTCCACGCGGAAGCGCCGCCTGCGCAGCAGTTTGCGTGCTTCGGCCAGGACCTCGTCCGGCTCGGCGTCCGTCTCGTACGACTCCGACTGCGGCAGCCGCATCAGGTTGCGGGGTGCGGCCGGCGGGCGGGCGCGCATCGCGCGGTAGTGCTTGAACGCGCGCGGGATCACGCATCCCGCGAGCGACACGAACAGCAGGATGTAGATCGCCGCGAACCACGGCGCGCCGAAGACGTCGAACAGGGAGAACCTGTCCAGCCACGGCGCGAGCGACGCGTGGTCGGTGAAGTACTGGTCGACCTTCTCCGGGGCCTGCGCGCGTTGCGGCAGGATCGAGCCCGGCACGGCGCCCAGCGCGACCAGGAAGAGCAGGATCAGCGCCGTGCGCATCGTGGTGAGCTGGCGCCAGGACCAGCGCAGCCACCCGATCGGGCCGAGCCCCCTGGGCCGCGGCACTTCCTCGGCGGCCTGCCGTTCTGGGGGCGCCGCGACGCCGGGTTCCGTGTCGGTGGCGCTGTCGGTGTCGTTCAACTCAAATCACCGGTTCGAAGCCGCTGATCCACGACTTCAGTTGAATGGTCAGGTCGTTCCACATGCCGGTCACCAGCAGCAACCCGAGCACGACGAGCATGCCGCCGCCGATGCGCATGACCAGCCGGTAGTGCCGCTTGACCGCCCCGAAGGCCCCGAGGGCCCGCCGGTACGCCAGCGCGGTGATCACGAAGGGAAGGCCGAGTCCCAGGCAGTACGCCAGCGACAGTAGCGCGCCGCGGCCCGCACTCGCCTCGGTGATGGACAGTGCCTGGACGGCGCCGAGCGTCGGGCCGATGCAGGGCGTCCAGCCGACACCGAACAGCACGCCCAGCAGCGGCGCGCCCACCAGCCCGGCCGCGGGCAGCCTCCCGGACTTCATGGTCCGCTGGAGTCCCGGCACGAAACCCATGAACGCCAGCCCGAAGACGATCGTGACGGCCCCCAGCACACGGGTGATCGGCTCCTGGTACTCCAGCAGCCAGCGCCCGAGGCCGCCGAACACCAGCCCGTAGCTCACGAAGACCAGCGTGAAGCCCGCGATGAAGAGCGCGGCCCCCGCCACCAGCCGTCCGCGCCGCTGGTCAGCCAGGTCCGCACCGCTCATGCCGGTCACGTACGAGAGGTAGCCGGGCACGAGCGGCAGCACGCACGGCGAGGCGAACGAGACCAGCCCGGCCAGGGCGGCCAGCGGCGCAGCCACCAGCAACGACCCGCTGGTGACGGTCTCGTTGACCTGGGCCAGGGCGCTCACTGCCTCGCTCCGCTCGGTGTCACTGGTTCGCTCCGCGCGATGTCACTGGTTCGCTCCGCTCGGGGTCACTTCTCAGCCGCGACCTTGGCGACGAGCGGGCCCAGCTTCGAGTAGGTCGTCGCACCCACGATGCGGGCCGCGACCCGGCCCTGCCGGTCGAGGACCAGCGTGCTGGGAATCGCGTTCGGCGGCACGTCCCGGAAGGCGAGCGTGATCTGCCCGCTCTCGTCGAACAGGCTCGGGTACGTGATCTTGAACTTGCGCTCGAAGGCCTTGGCGTTGTCGCGGCTGTCCTTGAACCCGACGCCGACGAACTCCACGCCCTTGGCCTTGTTCTCCTTGTAGACCTGCTCCAGGGAGGGCGCCTCGCCCCGGCAGGGGGCGCACCACGAGGCCCAGAAGTTGACCACGGTGACCTTGCCGCGGAGCTCGGCGAGCTTGAGGGGCTTGCCCTCCAGCGTCGTGCCCTCCGCCTGCGGGGCGGCCTTGCGGTCGGCGGCCTTGATCTCCTGCGCGTTGCCGTCGCCCCCGACGAAGCGGTTGCCGCTCCCGTCGGGGCCCGACGCCGACGATCCCGCGCAGCCCGCCAGCGCCATGGACGAACCGACCGACAGGGCGACCACGGCGGCGAACAGCCCGGGGGAGGTGCGGGGGTTCAACGGACCCTCCTACAACTACAGCTTGTAGTACTCAATCTAGCGGCCGGGTCAGGCACCCGCGACACTGGGGCCCTTGGCGATCCCGGCGGCGGGCTCGTGGTAGGAGACCTCCACCAGCCGGCTGCCCTCGAAGGCCAGGGAGGTGACGCTCGCCAGATCACACTGGCGCTTGGCGGGATGGTGCCACAACCGCCGGTGCTCGGCCCGCAGCCGCAGGATCCAGACGGGCAGCTGGTGGCTGACGCAGACGGCCTCGTGCCCGCTGGCGGTGTCCCTCGCCCGGATCACCGCCGCCTTCATCCGGGCCGCGATCTCCTTGTACGGCTCGCCCCACGAGGGGCGGACCGGGTTCACCAGGTAACGCCAGTGCTCTGGCCGCTTGAGCGAGCCCGATCCCACCCCGAAGGTCATCCCCTCGAAGTGGTTGTCGGCCTCGATGAGCCGGTCGTCCACCGTCACCGGCACATCCAGCGCGTCCGCCAGCGGCGCAGCCGTCTCCAGGGCGCGCTGCATCGGCGAGGAGAACACCGCGGTGACGTCCCGCTCGGCGAACCACCTGGCCGCCGCCTTGGCCATGAGGACCCCGTCCTCACTCAGCCGGTATCCCGGCAGCCGCCCGTACAGCACACCCTCGGGGTTGTGCACCTCACCGTGCCGCAGCAGGTGAACGATCGTCTTATCAGCAGTCATGGCGTCGCCAGGTTACCCGCGCGCCTCTTGTGTACCCGCCCCCGACCTCCCGCTCCAGACTCAGGAGCGGATGATCTCTATCTGCCTGTCCGGGCGGAGGGTCTCGCGGGCGCCGGGCGGGCAGGCGGGGAGGGTGACGGTGACCACCAGGCCTCCGCCCGGGCGCGGGCTCGCGGCTATCCGGCCCGAGTGGGCGCCGACGATGGAACGGACGATCGAGAGGCCGAGACCGGCGCCCTTGGCGGTGACCAGACGGTCACTGTCGAAGCGGTGGAAGGGTTCGAAGAGGGCGGGGATCTCGTAGGGCGGGACGGCGGGACCCGAGTTGCTGACGGTCAGCTCGACATGGCCGTCGCCGGCGCGGCTGGTCACCTCCACCCAGCCGCCGGGGCCGGAGTTGTGCCGGATGCCGTTCTCGACGAGGTTCTGAACGAGGCGTTCCAGCAGGAGGGCGTCGCCCGAGGTGAGCGCCTCGCCGGGCTCCTCCCGGACGGTGATCTCGGCAAGCGCCGCCTCGCGGGCGGTCTGGGCGGTGACGTGGCCGACGACGTCCGCCAGGTCGACCGGGGCACGGTCGGTGATCTCGTTCTCGGATCTGGCCAGCAGCAGGAGGCCGCCGATCAGGCGTTCGTGCCGGGAATTGATCTCCAGCAGGGTCTCGCCCAGCTGGATGACGTCGGGCGAGGCCGCCTTGCGGTGCATGGCGACCTCGACCAGGGCGCGGCCCAGCGTGAGCGGGGTGCGCAGCTCGTGCGAGGCGTTGGCGACGAAGCGGCGCTGCCCGTCGAAGGACCGGTCGAGCCGTTCGACCATGGTGTCGAAGGTGTCGGCGAGTTCCTTGACCTCGTCGTTCGGGCCATGGAGCGCGATCCGTTCATGCAGGTTGTGATCGGCGGCGGGCGCGCTCGCGATGCGCCGCGCGGTGTCGGTGACCTTGTGCAGCGGGGCGAGCATGCGGCCGGCGATGAGCCAGCCGAAGCCCACCGACAGGCCGCCGACCGCCAGCAACGCCAGCCCGCCCTGCGTGACCAGGGAGGTCACGGCGGCGTCGTGCAGCTTGTCCCGCTCCTCCTCGAGGAAGCGCTCGGTGTCGGCGGACATGAGCCGGTCACCCGGGCGCGCCTCGTTCGGTGGTTGCGGCGCCACCGTGATCCTCCTGCCGGACGGATCCGTCTGGGTGATCGCGAGGAACTTCTGGCCGCGCTGGGCGAGCTGCTGGTCGAAGAGAACGTAGGTGACGCCGAGCAGCAGCAGCCCGGCGACGAAGAACAGCCCGCCGTAGGTCAACGTGAGCCGGACGCGGAGGGAGACGCGGCGTTGCCGCAGGCGCTTCAGCTTCATGAGATCCGGTACCCCACTCCCTTGACGGTCTCGACCACGGGCGGGTCGGCGAGCTTGCGGCGCAGCTTGAGGATGGTGAGGCGGACCGCGCCGGTGAACGGGTCGGCATGCTCGTCCCACGCCTTCTCCAGCAGCCGTTCCGCGGACACGACGGCCCCCTCGGCGCGGAGCAGTTCCGTCAGCACGGCGAACTCCTTCCGGGCCAGCGGAACGTAGCGTCCGTCCCGGAACACCTCTCGGCGCGCCGGGTCGAGCGTGATGCCGGCGCGGCGCAGCACCGGCGGCGCGGCGGGGCGGGACCGGCGGCCGAGCGCCTGCACGCGGGCGGCCAGCTCGGGGAAGGCGAAGGGCTTGGTGAGGTAGTCGTCCGCACCGAGGCCGAGACCCGCGACCCGGTCGGTGACCTCCGCGGCGGCGGTCAGCATGAGGACACGGACCGCCGTCTCCGCCTCGGCGAGCTCCCGGCAGATCTCGTCCCCGTGCACGATCGGCAGGTCACGGTCCAGGACGACGACGTCGTAGTCGTTGACCGCGACCCGTTCGAGCGCCGCCGCCCCGTCGTAGGCGAGATCGACCGCGTGCGCCTCGTCCCGCAGCCACTCCGCGATCGCGTCCGCGAGCAACCGCTCGTCCTCCACCACCAGCACCCGCATCTGTCCCGTCCCTCCGATGACTCCCAGCAGCCATCCTGACGATCCGGCTGTTTCTTTTCCGTTAGGGCCGCGAGAAACGGAGGGGAAACGCGGGGCCCGGTTGCATGCCCGTCATTGGCCGGAACCGATCCGGTCCGATCGAGGAGAAGACATGCGACTGCAGAAGATCAGTGTGCTGGCGGCCCTTCCGCTGGCGCTGGCCCTCACACTCACCGCGTGCGGCGGCGACGAGGAGAAGCCCGGCGTCGCGACCGTCAACAACGGCAAGCAGGCGGGCAGCACCGGCGGCGCGACGCTCAGCCCGGCGGAACGGGGGGCCAAGTACGCCGAGTGCATGCGCAAGAACGGCATCCCGATGGACGACCCGAAGCCGGGCGGCGGCATCCAGCTCAAACTCGACGGGAAGATCCCCAGGTCCACGCTGGACAAGGCGCAGGAAGCCTGCCGCGAGTTCAACCCGATGCAGGACGCCGCCCCCGGCTCGGACCCCGAGGCCGAAAAGCGGGGCCTCAAGTTCGCCGAGTGCATGCGCGAGAAGGGTGTGGAGAAGTTCCCCAACCCCAAGCCGGGCCAGCGCGGCGTCATGATCAACAAGGACGACATCGGGGACGACCCTGACCTTGAGGCCGCGCAGAAGGCGTGCATGCCCATCATGCAGCGCGGCGGCGCCAACGGCGGCGGCGGGGCCGGGCAGTGACGGCAGTGGGCGAACACGGGGGCGGCCCCCGGCCGGCACCGGCCGTCGACGGGCAGGCCGCCGACAGGCAGAGCGCCGACGGGCAGGCTGCCGGCGGGCAGGCCAGGCCGGTCCCGCCCGATGAGCCGCCCCCTCCGGGCGGACGGGCTGCGGAGCGGCGGCCACGCCGGCGACGCTCCCGGAAGAAGATCATCGCGGCCGTCGCCGTAGTGATCGGCGGGAGCGTGGCCGTCGCGGCGGCGTTGGCCCTCGGCCAAGGCAACGGCTCCGGCGGCGCGACGGCGAGCAACCTGCCGCCGAAGACCGCCAAGGTGTCCAAGGAGACGCTCAAGGACACCCAGGAGGCCGACGGGCAGCTCGGCTTCGGGACGACCAGCACCGCGACCAGCAGGCTGTCAGGCACGCTCACGGCCCTGCCCGACAGCGGCAGCGAGATCGGCCGGGGCAAGCCGCTCTACAAGGTGGACGACGACCCCGTCCTGCTCATGTACGGGTCCAAGCCCGCGTACCGGCCCCTGCGGTCGGGCGTCGAGGGCTCGGACGTCCTGCAGCTGGAACGCAACCTGAGCGCCCTCGGCTACGACGGGTTCACGGTGGACGACGAGTACACCGGGGACACCGCCGACGCGGTCCGCGAGTGGCAGGACGACAAGGGACTGGAGGAGACCGGCGAGGTCGAGCTCGGCCGCGTGGTCTTCGTCTCCGGCGAGATCCGCGTGGAGAGCCTGCACGCGGGCGAGGGCGATGCGATGCGTCCGGGCGGCAAGGTGCTGTCCTACACCGGGACCGACAAAGCCGTCACCGTGGAGCTGGAGACCACCGACCAGCGCCTGGCCAAGAAGGGCGCGACCGTCGAGGTGACGCTGCCCGACGAAACCGCCGTGCCCGGCCGGATCGACGAGGTGTCCACGATCATCCAGCCGGCGAGCGGGAACGAGGACGCGACGACCAAGGTCGAGGTCATCGTCGAGCTCAAGGGCGCCAAGGCCCAGAAGGAGGCTGCGGACTACGCCATGGCCGCGGTGGACGTCACGTTCACCGCCGGGACCCGCAAGGACGTGCTGACCGTGCCGGTCGCGGCGCTGGTGGCGCTCCAGGAGGGCGGCTTCGGCGTGGAGGTCGTGAACGGCGGCACCACGGCCTACGTGCCGGTCAAGACCGGGCTGTTCGCGGACGGCAAGGTCGAGGTCTCCGGCGCGGGGATCACCGAGGGCACGACCGTGGGGATGCCGAAATGATCTCCCTTCGGGACGTGACCAAGCACTACTCCGGCGGGGTGACCGCGCTCGGCGGCGTCTCGCTGGACATCGGCGCGGGCGAGCTGGCCGCGATCGTCGGCCCGTCCGGATCGGGCAAGTCGACCATGCTGAACGTGCTCGGCACCCTGGACCGGCCCACGTCGGGCACGGTGCACATCGACGGCTACGAGGTCGGCAAGCTGTCGGACGCCAAGCTGTCGGCGCTGCGGGCGAGCCGGATCGGCTTCGTCTTCCAGCAGTTCCATCTGGCGCCGGGCACGCCGGCACTGGACAACGTGGCGGACGGGCTCCTCTATTCGGGCTACCGCCCGTCCGTCCGGCGCCGCCGCGCGGCGGCGGCGCTGGAACGCGTCGGGCTGGGGCATCGCATGGATCACCACCCGCACGAGCTGTCGGGTGGTGAACGGCAGCGCGTCGCCATCGCGCGGGCCGTGGCAGGCGAGCCCGCGCTGCTGCTCGCCGACGAACCCACCGGGGCACTCGACTCGGTCTCGGGCGCGGGGGTGATGTCGCTTCTGCGCGAGCTGCACGCCGCCGGCACCACGGTCCTGATCATCACGCACGACCGGGACATCGCGGACGCGCTCCCCCGGCAGGTACGGATGCGCGACGGCCTGGTGGTGGCGGACTCGGGACAACCCGGTCTGGTCACGGCGGGGGTGGGCTGATGGCGGCGATCGGTCCGTCGCTCAGGCCGGCCCGGATGTGGCCGGGCGACGTGGTCAAGGTCGGCGCGGTGGGCCTGCGCACCCGCCCGATGCGGGCGTTCCTGTCCGCGCTCGGCATCGCCATCGGCATCGCGGCGATGGTCGCCGTCGTCGGCATCTCCTCGTCGTCGCGGGCCGACCTCGACCGCACCCTGGCGTCGCTGGGGACCAACCTGCTGAAGGTCACGCCCGGCAACACCCTGGCCGGCGACGAGGCCCAGCTGCCGAACGAGTCCGAGGCGATGGTCGCCCGGATCGCGCCGGTTCACACGGTGTCGGCGATCGGCCTGATCGACGAGGCGAAGGTCTACCGCAACAGCAAGATCGACGAGGCGGAGACCGGCGGGATCGCGACGTACGCCGCCCGGACGGGGCTGCGCGAGGCGATCGGCGCACGGCTGCGTGCCGGCACCTGGCTGAACGAGGCGACGAGCAGGTACCCGGCGACGGTCCTGGGCGCGACCGCGGCGGAGAAGCTCGGCGTCAGCCAGGCGGGTCCCGGCATCCAGGTCGTGATCGGCGGTGAGCTGTTCACCGTCGTCGGCATCCTCGAACCGGCGCCGCTGGCCGAGGAGCTGAACAGCGGGGCGCTGGTCGGCTGGCCGGTGGCGACGTCGGAGCTGGGCTTCGACGGGCATCCGACCACGGTCTTCACCCGTTCGGACGACGCGAGCGTCGAGGCGGTGCGGTCCGTGCTCGGGGCCACCGCCAACCCGGCGGCGCCGAACGAGGTCGAGGTCTCCCGTCCCTCGGACGCGCTCGCCGCCAGGCAGGCCGCCGACGAGGCCCTCACCGGGTTGCTGCTCGGGCTCGGCGCCGTGGCGCTGCTCGTGGGCGGCGTCGGGGTGGCCAACACCATGGTCATCTCGGTGCTGGAACGGCGCTCGGAGATCGGGTTGCGCCGTTCGCTCGGGGCGACGAAAGGGCAGATCCGTACCCAGTTCCTGGCGGAGTCGTTGCTGCTCTCCGCGCTGGGCGGGGTGGGCGGCGCGCTGATCGGCAGCCTGGTGACCGGCGGCTACGCGATCTACCAGGGATGGCCGGTCATCATCCCCGCGTGGGCCGTGCTGGGCGGAATCGGCGCCACGCTGGCCATCGGCGCGCTGGCCGGTCTTTACCCGGCGGTCCGTGCGTCCCGGCTCTCGCCGACAGAGGCGCTCGCCACCCCGTGAGCGGGTGATTCAGGGCCCCCACTCCCCCGAGGGCCGCCTCCCCTCGGGCCCTGGATCACCCCTCCCAGGTGTGGCGATCGAGGAAGGCCCGGTCGTCGCGCGCGTACTCGTCGAAGGCCCGCTGGACCTCGGCGAGATCGGTCACCTGAGTCCGGTAGAGCTTGTTCTGGCGGCTGTCCTTGTACTCGAGTTCGTAGCCGCCGGGTTCCGGCGCGGCCTGGACGAAGTGCTCACCGAAGACGACCAGGGCGGCGAACGGGTTCTGTTCCGACAGCCGTTCCAGGACGTCCCGGATGAGGCCCAAGTCGGGATCGACCACCTGAACGCCGTCGCCCGTGTGGAGTTGCATGCCCTCGTACACCCCGGTCGGCCCGAGATTGTGCACCAGCCCACGGTAAGGGTCGTAGCAGGTCAGCCCGTGTGCTCGTGCCAGCGCGTAGACCTGTGCGGAGACCTCGTCCGCCCGTTCCGCATCCATCCGCACGCGAGCGAAGCGCTCATCCTCGCCGGACACCTCCACGTCCGGGAAGCGGTCGGCGAACTCCTTGACGAACGCGGCGACCGCCGGATGCGGAGCGGCCTGCTCGAACGCCGTCGCGGCGCGCTCACGCGTGACCGGTGCGTCCTCGTTCCAGATGACCAGCTCGTACGTCACCCGGCCATGATCCCATCAAAGGTCCTGCGGCTGCTGCTCGGCGGGCTCGGGGGCGCTCTGGGGGGCGGCGGCTCGCAGGGCG
Organism: Actinomadura sp. 6N118; assembly: GCF_044326415.1. Classification (NCBI taxonomy): domain Bacteria; kingdom Bacillati; phylum Actinomycetota; class Actinomycetes; order Streptosporangiales; family Thermomonosporaceae; genus Actinomadura; species Actinomadura sp. 6N118. Next base: position 99,978 of record NZ_JBIRAZ010000023.1, read on the forward strand.
TCCATGGCGGCGCGGATGGCGGGGCGGCGGGCCGCCTCCTCCCGCCAGACCGCGTAGACGCGGCGGGACAGGGAGGTCTTCAGCGGCACGATCCGCACGCCCTCGGGAACGTCACAGCGGCCCAGGCGGGGCAGGATGGCGTTGCCCAGACCGGCCTCGACCAGGGCGAGCTGGGTGGCGAACTCGTAGGCCATGTGGTCGATGCGCGGCTCGGCGTCGATCGAACGCAGCGTGTGCGTGAGCCAGTCGCAGCAGATGCTGCCCGGTGTCGAGCTGATCCACGGATCGCCCGCCAGCTCCTTGAGCTCCACCTGGTCGCGATCGGCCAGCGGGTGGCCGGCCGGCAGCGCGACGTCGGCCACGTCGTAGCAGATCGTGCCGCGGAGCAGGCCCTCGGGGATCGGCAGCGGCTCGTTGTTCCAGTCCTGGACGACCGCCATGTCGAGATCTCCGCGCACGACGCGCGGGATGCTCTGCATCGGGTCCTCCTCGCCCACGATCACACGGAGGTCGGGATGGTCCGCGCGCAGGCCGCGCAGCGCGGCCGGCATGAGACCGCGGATGGCGGTCGGGAAGGCCGCGACGGCCAGCTCGCCCACCACGGCGCCCCGGTGGGCCTCCAGATCGGCCTGTGCCCGTTCGACCAGGGACAGGATGCGGTCCGCGTGGGTCACGAGCAGCTCGGCGGCGTCGGTCAGCCGGACGCCGCGTCCGTTGCGCTCCAGCAGCTTCTGCCCGGTCTCGCGCTCCAGCTTGGCAAGCTGCTGGGAGACGGCGGAGGTGGTGACGTGCAGCACGTCGGCTGCTGCGCTCACCGAGCCGTAGGTGGCGACCGAGTGCAGCGCGCGGAGGCGTTCCAAATCGAGCATGAAGTAACTCTAAAGCGAGCTGTCAACTAATTCTAGATTGTCCTAAAACGAGGTGACCGCGACCATAAGTGCATGTCACCGCGCCATCTGCTCCTCGCCGTCATGATCGCCGCGATCTGGGGCTTCAACTTCGTGCCGATCAAGACCGGGCTGGACACCTTCCCGCCGCTGCTGTTCGGCGCCCTGCGGTTCGTGGTGTCGGCGCTGCCCGCGGTCTTCTTCGTGCGGCGGCCTCCGGTCGCCTGGAAATGGATCCTGTTGATCGGCCTGGCGATCGGGGTCGGCCAGTTCGGGATGATGTTCATCGGCATGCGAGAGGGCATGCCCGCCGGGCTGGCCTCGGTGCTGCTGCAGTCGGCCGCGCTCTTCACGACCGTCTTCGCGTTCGGGCTGCTGGGCGAGCGGCCCCGGCCGATCACGGCGGCCGGCATGCTGGTCGCCCTCTTCGGCGTGACGCTGATCGGCGTCGACTTCGGGCACGGCAGCCCGATCCTGGCCTTCCTGCTGACCATCGGCGCTGCGGCCTCCTGGGGGCTGGGCAACGTCCTCATGCGGATGATGAACCAGTCCACCGAGGAGCCCGTCGACGGCTTCGCGTTCATGGTGTGGATGTCCCTGGTGCCGCCGCTGCCGCTGCTCACGCTCTCCCTGATCTTCGAGGGACCGGCCGCCGACCTGGACGCTTTCACCGACGTGCCCTGGGAGGCCTGGGCGTCCCTGGCCTACATCGCCTACCTGTCGACCCTGGTCGGCTTCGGCGCGTGGGGGTGGCTCATGCGGCGGTACGAGGCGGGCACGGTGGCGATGTACGCGCTGCTCGTCCCCCCGTTCGGCATCGTCTCGACGGTCGTGGTCCTCGGCGAGAGCGTCAGCGCCCTGCGGCTCTTCGCCGCGGCGCTCATCGTCGGCGGCGTGGCCCTCGGCAGCGTCCGGCGCCGCCGTCAGGACGAGCCCGCCCCCGCCGCCGAGCCGCCCCTCCCCACGCCCGAACCCGTGCTGTCCAAGTGATCCCCCGCGCTTTCAACGAGGTGAGAATCATGCATGGCGTCCACGCGTCGCTCGTGACCCCGTTCAGCCACTCCGGCGAGATCGACACCAAGTCGCTCGATCGCCTCGCCCGGCACTGCCTGGAGCAGGGCGCGGCCGGGCTGGTCGTGCTCGGCACCACCGGCGAGGCCGCCCTGCTGACCGCCGCCGAGCAGCGGGCGGTCCTGGAGACCTGCCGTGCGGTGTCCATCGAGCATGGCACCCCGCTGATCGTCGGCGCCGGGACCATGGGCACCGAGCCCTCGATCGAGCAGGCACGCGAACGCGCCTGCCTGGCCGACGCGCTGCTCGTGGTGGTCCCCTACTACCTGCGGCCGTCCGACCAGGGCGTGCTGGACCACTTCGCCGCCATCGGCGCCGCCGTGGACGTGCCGCTGATCCCGTACAACATCCCGTACCGCACCGGGAAGCATCTCCCGGCCGGCACCCTGCTCCGCCTGCTCGCCCTCGACTGCGTCGCCGGGATCAAGCACTGCGCCGGCACGATCGACGCGGACACGCTGCGGCTCCTCGCCGCCCGGACCGGCAAGGCGGTCCTTGCCGGGGACGACGCGTACGTCTACCCGATGCTGCAACTGGGCGGCGCAGGCGGGATCACCGCGTCGGCCTGCCTTGCGCCTGCCGCGTACGCCGCGATGGCCGAGGCCGTCCGCGACGGCAACCACGCCCGCGCCCTGGCCCTGCACAACGCCCTGTTGCCGCTCACGGACGCCCTCTTCAGCGAGCCCTCGCCCGCGGTCCTCAAAGCCGCGCTGGCCGACCGGGGCATCATCGACTCACCCTCGGTCCGGGCTCCGCTCCACGCGCCCGGTCCCGAACCTGTAGCCACCGCCCTGTCGGCCTTGGCCGGGCTGAGATCCCTGGTCTCCTGACCGTCGTCTCCTGACCGTCCCCGGGCGAGCGCTACTCCGCCGACCTGGCCTCCGCCGCCGCGCGCGCGGCATGCGGCAAGGCGTCGGTGATGCGCTCCAAAGCCGCCTCGTCATGCGCGGCCGACAGGAACCACACCTCGTACGAGGACGGCGGCAGGTAGACGCCGCGGTCGAGTGCCTCGTGGAAGAACGCTGCGTAGGCCTTGGAGTCCTGGCGCTGCGCGGCTGCGAAGTCCCCGACCACCTCGTCCGTGAAGAAGATCGAGAAGAGGTTGCCCGCGGTCTGGAGGCGATGCGGGACGCCCTCCTTGGCCAGTGCGGCCGACGCCGCCTCGGCCACCAGCGCGGCCGACCGGTCGATCGTCTCGTACACCTCGTCCGTCGCGTTCCGCAGCGTGGCCAGGCCCGCAGCGGTGGCGAGCGGGTTACCCGACAGCGTGCCCGCCTGGTAGACCGGCCCGGCCGGGGCCAGGTGATCCATGATGTCGGCGCGGCCTCCGAAGGCCGCGGCGGGCAGCCCGCCGCCCATGACCTTGCCGAACGTGACGAGATCGCCGGGCACGCCCTCGATCCCGTACCAGCCCGATCGCGAGGCACGGAAACCGGTGAGCACCTCATCGATGATCAGCAGCGCCCCGCTGCGCCGGCACTTCGCCTTGAGCAGCGCGTTGAAGTCCGGCAGCGGCGGGACGAGGCCCATGTTGCAGGGCACCGCCTCGGTGATCACACAGGCGATCTCGTTCCCGTACTCGGCGAACGCCTCCTCGACCGCGGCGACGTCGTTGTACGGCAGCACGATCGTGTCGGCCGTCGTGGCGCCGGTCACACCCGGGGTGTCGGGGAGCCCGAGCGTGGCGACGCCGGATCCGGCCGCGGCCAGCAGCGAGTCCACGTGCCCGTGGTAACACCCGGCGAACTTCACGATCTTGGTCCGGCCGGTGAATCCCCGTGCCAGCCGGATCGCCGACATCGTGGCCTCGGTACCCGAGTTGACCAGCCGGACCTTCTCGACCGGGGTCCGGGCCACGATCTCCTCGGCCAGCTCGACCTCGCCGGGAGTCGGGGCGCCGTAGGACGTGCCACGCCCGGCCGCCTGCTGGACCGCCTCGACGACGGCGGGGTGGGCGTGCCCGAGGATCATCGGGCCCCACGAGCAGATGAGATCGACGTACTCGTTTCCGTCGGCGTCCGTGAGGTAGGGACCCTTGGCCGACGTCATGAACCGCGGCGTCCCGCCCACCGCACGGAAGGCCCGTACCGGGGAGTTCACCCCTCCAGGGACCACCTCGTTCGCGCGCTCGAAAAGCCGTTTGGAGTCTTCGATGCCAGTCACGCGGCCAGTCTCTCAGTTCCAGTTTGGCGACAGCCCTTGACCTCGCCCGTAACCGGCCGATATTCCACCAAGTACACCGGCGTCACGGGCTGATACCCGACGCCTCGTTCGTAGCGGCGCCGGCCGTATCGGAGGGATGGGCTCTCAACGTGGTTGACGGCTGGACTGTCCCGGGCTTCACGCACGTCCGGGACCTGGGGAGCGGCTCGTCCGGGCGGGTCGTGCTGGCCGTCGACGACCTGACCCAGACCAAGGTCGCGATCAAATATCTGGACCGGAAGCTCCGGAGCGATGACGCGTTCCTGGCTGATTTCCGGACGACGGCACAGCGGTTGTCCCAATTGGAGGACCCCAACGTCGTCGACTTCTATGACTTCGTGGAGGCCCCAGAGGGGGCCGCGGTCGTCATGGAACGCGTCGACGGGGTCAGCATGCGGTGGATGCTCGCCGCGCAGGGTCCGACCGGCCCGCTGGCCGCGCTGGCGCTGCTGGGCGGGATCCTGGCCGGGCTGGCCGCCGGGCACGACCGCGACGTCGTCCACGGCGCCGTGCGCCCCGGCAACGTCATCGTGGACGGCGCGGGCAACGGGCGGCTCACCGACTTCGGGCTCGCGCACGCCGGGTCGATCGCGCAGTCCGGACCGGCGTACGCGGCACCCGAGCTGTGGAACGGGGGGCCGGCGACCGTCGCCACGGACCTCTACGCGGCCGCGGCGATCTTCTTCGAGTGCCTGACCGGGCGGCCGCCGTTCAACGCCCGCAGCCAGTCGGGACTGGCCAAGGCCCACCGCGAGGCGGCCATCCCGGTGGAGGAGGTGCCCGGTCCGCTGCGCGACCTGATCGCGCGGAGCCTGGCGAAGGACCCGGCAGAACGGCCCCGGACCGCCGCCGACATGCTCGGCGCGGTCGAGGAGGCCGCGGTCGCCGCGTACGGCCTCTCGTGGGAGGCGCAGGGCCGGAGCCGGCTGACGGAGCTGGCCGCGCAGACCGCCGAGCGCCCCGAGCCGAAGCCGAAGCCGTCCCGGATCACGACGCCCCGCGGCCTCCCCATCTCGCCGCCCGTCCGTACGTCGCGGTCACGGCTGGTCGCCGCCCTGGTGGCGGGCGTGGTCATCATCGGCGGCGTGCTGGGCGCCGCGGTGGTCCACGCCAGCCAGGACGAGGATCCGCCGCGGCCCGATCCGTCCCCGGCCGGCAGCGGCTCGCCCGCCCCGACCACCCCGGGCACCACATCGGCCGCGGCCCTCGCCGACAGGGTCGGCAAGGCGACCGCCGAGACCCCGGGCGCCTCGTTCTCCTTCCGGCGCACGGGATGTTGCGGCGGCTCGGCGTGGGCTCAGGGCTCGTTCCAGATCGTCCAGGGCGCCGCGCCCTCGTACACGATGACCGTCACCGGCAGCACGAAGGCGCTGCGCAAGCGCACGCGGGCGGTGCTGGTGGGCGGTTCGGCGTACGTCCAGGCAGGGAAGCGGTGGCAGAACGCGTCGCTCGCCGGCGGCGGGCGCGGGTACGCGGCGCTCGCCGGTCAGGTGAGGGCGGGTTCGGCGGCCGGCAACGTGGTGGCGCTGCTGCAGGCCAGCACCAGCCTCAAGGAGGCAGGCGGGATCTATCGCGGCACCGTGCCGGTGAGCGCGCTGAGCCAGAACCCCGAGCTGACCCAGCTCGCCTCGGCCGTCAAGGCCAAGCAGGTGGCGTTCGCGCTGCGGCTGGACCAGACCGGGCTGCCGGTGCAGATCCGGATCAAGGTCGGGCAGGGCGGCCGTTCTCAGGTGCTGCAGACGTCCTACTCGAACTGGGGCAAGGTCGGCTCGATCAACGCCCCGCAGTGATCGCCCCGCGGTGATCGCCCGGCAGTGATCGCCCCGGAGTGATTACTGCCCGACGGCCTCACAACTGTCGGAGAGGACTTCAAGGAGCCGGAGCGGGTCGGGCAGCGGCCCGCCGTCCGGCGTCCTGATCCAGGCGATCTCACGGTCGTATGGGAGCACCGACGGCGGGGCGACCACATAGCTGTCACGGCAGTGCCAGCGCATGCCGGGCGTCTCGGCGATGCTCTCGGGCGAGCAGTCCAGATGGCACGACCACCACTCGTGCTCGTCGGCGGGGGCGCCACGGGTGGCCACGAAGAAGAGGTAACGGTCCTCGCCGATGGCCGCGACCGGGCCGACCTGCAGCCCGTCCCGGTCGATCCGCTGAAGGGCGGCTCTTCCGGCGGCGGCCGGTACGTCGAAGACGTCGAACACCCGCCCGGTGGGCAGGATGATGTTGGCCTGAGGGCGCTCCGACCACCAGCGCTTCACCACTTCGGGGTCGGTCGTGGCCTGGATCGCCCAGGCGGCCGACACGGGGTGCGCTCCAGGGTCGGGACACCCGATCCGGTCGCACGAACACGCTCTGTCACCGCCGACCGGGGGATGGGCGCCGAGACAGGTGGGCCACCCGAGCTCCGCGTATTCGAGCGCGGCCGCGACCATCCGGTTTCTTGCCTTGTGCCGTCTTCCGCCCGATACAGCCAGCATCATGCGCCCCCCTGTGGTCGAACGTTGCTCCCTTCCTAACGATGATGCAGGTAAGCGGAAGGGACGGACACGCCAACCCCCGTGAAACGACCCTAAGTGACTAGACGCACGTGATCACCAGCAAAGAATCACATCAGCAGCCGGTGACTTCGTGATCGCCTGACGTAAGCATGATCACAGCGCGCGTCTCTCGTCAGAAACCGAGAACGCCCGCCACGCACCGTGACGGACGCTCTCGGCGCTGAACACCCAGACTCAGCCCGTGTAGGGGCCGGTGTGCGAGCTCAGCTTGTCGTTCGCACTGCCCGTCTCGCTGCCCCACCAGTCGGACGAGGCCAGGTTGCTGTCCCAGGTGTTCCCATTGATGTAGTAGATGGAGCCATCCTGGTTGACGTAACGGTAGGCCAGGTAATCAGCCCAGTGCCTGTTGTTGTACGAGGAGATCGTGTTGTTGAGGGCGACAGTGCCACTGGCATAGTCGTAGTAGTCGTTCGTGTAGCGCTTGTCCTCTCCGGTGAAGGCGCGCGACCCACCGCTGTAGTCCTTGTTCCGGTAGTAGCAGACCTCCAGGTAGTCGAAGGCCGGGTCGCCGCACTTGTGGGAGGCGGAGGCCTGCGGGGCCAGCGCCACCATGGACCCGGCCACCGTCGCGCCGACCATGGCGATCTTGACGGCGCTGCCGCCGAGGGCTTTGCGATACGACCGCATGAGCACACTCCTGTTCTTCGATGTGGTGATCATCTGTGTTGCTCCTCTTCGGTCACCCGCCGGTCGAGGGGTGCCGGTCAGGAGTCTGTGGAGGTCGGCGGGGGTCACCGGCGCAAGGCCTCGATGGGTTCGATGCGGCTCGCCCGCCAGGCGGGGTAGAGGCCGGCGAGCAGGCCGGTGACCGCGCCGACGGCCGGGGCGGGCAGGACGGCGAGGGGTTCGAGGATCGGAGTCCAGTCCTTGCTGATCGCGACGCCCACCACGGCGGCGACGCCGAGGCTGGTGCCGACCAGCCCGCCGAGCAGGCCAAGGGCCGCGGACTCGGTGAGGAACTGCGCCGCGATGTGCCGGCCGCGGGCGCCGAGAGAACGGCGCAGCCCGATCTCGCCGGTGCGTTCGAGCACCGCGACCAGGGTGGTGTTGGCGATGCCCACGGCCCCGATGACCAGGCAGATCCCGGCCAGGGCGAGGAAGAGCGTGCCCAGGTCGGTGTCGACCTGCTCCTTGAGCTGCTTGGGATCCGGCGGCACCGTGACCTTGAAGCGTTCGGGCTGGTCCGGCCGGATCGCCAGGGCGGCCTGCCGGCCGATCAGCGGCGCCGCACCGAGCCGGGTCTCCACCAGCACCTTCGGCGGCTCCCCCTCCAGACCGCCGGGAACGCCCCAGAGGTCGGTGGCCGTCACCGAGGGCACCAGGACCGACAACAACGTGGCGGACTGCCGGTCGACCTCGTCGATGATCCCGATCACGGTCAGCGGGGTGGGCCCGATGAAGATCGCGGGCTGGCCGTCCAGCCGGGTGATGCCCAGCCGGGACGCCGCCGCACGGCCCAGCAGGCACACCCGTTGCCCGGTCCGCTCGTGGAAGGAGTCGAAGAGCCGTCCGGCACCGGCCCTGGCGTGCACGGCCTCCAGATATCCAGGGGACACCGCGGTCACCGTGAGCGGCTCACCCTGGCCCGCCGAGATCGACGGGGGACGCGCCGAGACGAGGGCGCCGGACTCGCTCCCCTCGGACTTGGGGATGGTCGGCCGCCAGAACACGCCGGCGGCCCGCACCCCGTTCAGCGCGGTGAGCCGCTGCTCGGTGTCGGAGGGGAACGCGAAGTCCGCCGTGGCGCGGTCTTCGGGCGCGTCCTCCACGGTGATCTCGGTGGCCGCCAGCGCGGTGAAACGTTGGGAGATCTGGCCGCTGGCGGTGGCGGTCAACCCGAGTACGGCGACGAACGCGGCCACGCCGAGCAGGGTCCCGAGGACGGTCAGGGCGGCCCGGGCCGGACGCGCCAGCATCGCCGCGGTGGCCTCCTCCAGCGCGTCCCGGGCCGCGAACCGTGTCTGTTCGACCGGCGCGGTCTTGCCCCGGCCTCTCATCGGACACACTCGGTCTGCACAACCCGAACGGCCTGCACATCCTGAACGGCATGCGCGTTCCGAACGGCCTGCACATCCCGGACCTGCACATCTTGGACGGCCTGCACTGCCTCTGCGGTCAGACCCGCCGGGTCGGTCTCCCGGAGCACGCCGTCGCGGATCACCACGGCACGCTCGCCGCGCGATGCCACGCCGGGGTCGTGGGTGACCACCAGGACCGTGAAGCCGTCCGCGTGCAGTTCGTCGATCAGGGCCAGCACGGTGTGCGCGGTGGTCGTGTCGAGGTTTCCGGTCGGCTCGTCGCACAGCAGCAGGCTGGGCCGGTTGACCAGGGCGCGGGCGATCGCGACCCGCTGGCGTTCCCCGCCCGACAGCCGCCCGGCCGGCGCGTGCGCGCGGTGCCCGAGGCCGACCCGTTCCAGCGTCTCCAGCGCGCGTGCGCGGCGTTCCTTGCGCCGGGCGCCGGTGTAGAGGAGGGACAACATCACGTTCTCCATCGAGCTGCGGTGCGGCAGCAGATGGAAGGACTGGAAGACGAACCCGATCCGGCGCCCGCGCAGGGCCGTCCGGTCCCGTTCGTTCAACGTGGCGGTGTCGATGCCGTCCAGCCGGTAGACGCCCTCGCTCGGCCGGTCCAGCAGTCCCGCGACGTTCAGGAACGTCGACTTTCCGGATCCGGAGGGGCCGACCACGGTCACGTACTCGCCGCGCCGGATCACCAGCTCGGCAGGCCGCAGCGCGGGTACCGGCGGCGGACCCGGGTACGTCCGGCCGACCCCGGCGAACTCGATGACCGGTTCCCGCGCGCTCACTTGCCGACCACCACGCGGTCGCCCTCGGCCAGGCCGTCCCCGCGCACCTCGACGAATCCGCCGCCCGTCGCGCCGGCGGTGACGGCGATCCGCTCCTGGGCGCCGCCCGGCGTGAGCTTGATCACCTGGGTGGACCCGTCCGCCGCGCCGTAGACCGCCGAGGCGGGCACGACCAGGACCGGCCCGTCGGTGGAAGCCGCTTCGATCGTCAGCCGCACGTCCTGACCGGCGAACCCCTCCGGCAGCTGGGACTTCCCGGCCACCCTGACCGCGTGCCCCGCGCCGGCGGTGCCGCCGTCGGCGGTGAACGCCCCGATGCTCCGCACGCGTCCCGGTGCGGACCGCCCGGACTCCTCCGAGAAGATCGTCACGTCCATGCCGGGCTTCACCAGCTTGCGGTCGGGCGCCGTCAGCGTGCCCCGGACCTCCAGCTCGCCCGTGGCCAGTTTGAGGATCGTGCCGGTCACCTGAGCGCCCAGGGTCGCCTTCACCTCGGTGGCCCGCGCGGGGAACCGCGGAACGTAGACCACCTCTCCAGCCTTCAAATACACGCTCGGCTTGCCCGCGGTTTGGGCGGCTGGGGGCTCGTAGCCACGGTCCTCGTACAGCTTGCGGACCGCCGCCTGTGTGGCCGAGCCGTAGATCCCTTTGGCGTCACCCACGGAGTAGCCAAGGCCGCGCAGCGCTCGCTGCAGTTGCTTCACGTCCGGCCCTTTGCCGCCTGGCCGGATGTCCCGGTACGCGGGAATGGCACCGGCCAGGACCATCATCGGGCGCCCCGAGACCTCGGCGACGACCTCGCCCGCCTTGATCCGCTGCCCCTTCTTCACCGTGGCCCTGGTGATCACGGACCTGCCCTCGGCCGACGCCGCGGGAGTCACCTCGATCGTCCGTCCCGGCGCCACGGTGCCACGAAGGATCACCGACTCCTTCAGCACACGGCGTTCCACCGGCGCGGAGATCACCGAGGCCCGCGGTGGACCGGCGTCCGCCGCCACCTGCTGCGGCGATTTGATCAGGGTCGAGGCGCCCAGGCTGGCGACCGACGCCACCACCGAGGCCGCCACGATGCTGAGCAGGAACCGTCGGCGGGAACGCAGCGGCCCGTCGTCAGAGGAGGACGACATCGACGGCCCGGCTCTCAGGGCGCCGCAGGGACGGCTTCATGGGTTTCCCTCTCGCTGGAGAAAGGTGACCGGGACCGGGCAGGTCCACCCGCGGACGCCTCAACGCGTTCAGCGGCGCGTCCGCGGGCGGTACCCACCGGGAGGTGGTGGCGGCCACTGGGTCGGGGGTTAGCGGCCAGCCACCTTGCGGGGTGTGCTACTAGGCAATCGGTGGCGCGGCCCGCCCTGCCACAATGGGCGGCATAACTTGAAGCCTCCTTAACATTTCGCCCCGGTGCGCGACCGGCTCGTCACCCAGCTGGTGTCATCGGAGGCCACACCTCATGAGGCGGAGCCGGCGGCCATCACTTTCGACTCCTGGTAGTACTTGGCCGCGCCGGGGTGCAGCGGCACGGGGAAGGTGACGAGAGCCGTGCGGTGGTCCAGGCGCCTGGCCTCGGCGTGCGCGGCGTTCAGGGTGGTCTTCGCTTCGAACAGCAGTGCGGTCAACGCCTGGGCTTCCGCCGCCGACATGTCCGCGCGTACGACCAGCACGTTGGCGATCCCGACGGTCGTGACCTCCCCGGCGAGCGAGTAGAGGTTCGCCGGGATGGAACGCGGCTGGTACACCTCGCCGTACCTGGCCTGCAACCCGCCGACCATCTGGCCCACGGGCAGGATGCGGATCTGGTGTCTGCGGGACAGCTCGGCCACCGCCGGCGTCGGCAGGCCGCCGGTGAAGAAGAAGGCGTCGATCTCGCCCCGGCCGAGCGCGGCGGCCGACGCGGACGCCGACAGGCGATGCCGGTCGATCTCCCGGTCGAGGTCGAGCCCTGCCGCCTCCATCACCCGCGCCGCCACGATCTCGGTGCCCGACCCGGCGGACCCGGTGGACACCCGCCGGTCGCGCAGGTCGGCGATCGCTTGGATGGGGCCGTCCGCGCTCACCACGATCTGCAGGTAGTCGTCGTAAAGCCCCGCCAGCGCGACGATCGGCAGGGCCTGGACGAAGGGCCCCTCGCCGCGCACCGCGAGCGCGGCCGAGTCCACCGTCGCGAAGCCCAGATGCGCCCTGCCGTCGGCGATCAACCGCAGGTTCTCCACCGAGGCCGCCGTGGTGAGGACGGCGGTGTCGGCGGCCCAGCGGCGCCGCGCGGCGCCGGCGAACGCCGTGCCCAGCGCGTGGTAGACACCGCCTTCGCCACCGGTGGCGATCACCAGGCGGCTCACCGGCGCGGACGAGGCGCCGCGGGCGAGACCGGCCAGCCCGGTGAGGATGAGCACGGCGAGCACCGCCGTGGCCTGCACTGATTTCATGATGGGGCCTCCTTGTCACAGGGGCTGGGGGATGCGGGCAGCCTGATCCTGGCGTTCACGCCGTGCGGCTCGGCCGGCAGCAGCTCAAGAGTGCCGCCGCACGCGGTCACCAGCGCCTGGGCGATGGTCACGCCGAGGCCCGAGCCGTCGAGGTTCTGGTCCCGTGGGTGCCGCCAGAACGGCTCGGCCGCCCGGCGCAGTTCGCCCGGCAGCATGCCCGGCCCGGTGTCGGCGACGTGCACGTCGACCCATCCGCCGGCCGGCTCCTTCACCTCGACGGTGACGGTGCTGCCCGCGCCGGAGAACTTGACGGCGTTGTCGATCAACGCGTCGAGCACCTGGTCCAGCGTGTCCGCTGCGGCCCGGCCCACGCTTATGGCCGCACCCGTCCGCACCACGCCGATCCCGGCGTCCTCCGCCACCGCCTGCCAGGCGGCCACCCGGGCGTCGGCGATGCCCCCCACGTCGATGTCGCTGACCTCGGCCGAGGTGGCCTCCGCGTGTGCGTAGGCCAGCAACGCGTCATAGAGGCGCGCCATCCGTTCGATCTCCTCGACCACCATCTGGTGGTCCTCCTGGCCCTCCGGAGTGGTCTCGGAGGCGAGGTTGTCCATGGACAGCCTGAGCCGTGCCAGCGGGGTGCGCAGCTGATGGCTCGCGTACGACACGAATGCCCGTTGCCGCTCGACGAGCACAGAGACCTGCTCCGCCATCGCGTTGAACGAGGTGGCCAGCCGCCGCAGCTCCGGCGGGCCGGACACGGTGCCGACCCGTTCGCCGAATCGCCCCTCGGTCAGTGCCTGCGCGGTGGCGTCGAGGCGGTGCACGGGCCGCAGCAACCAGCGGGTGAGGTAGGTCGCGGCGACCACTCCGATGATCAGGACCAGCAGGCCCTCCCCGAGCAACGCGGTCCAGCTTCGCACCGTGGCGCCGCGCAGCCGTTCCGTCGGCGACACCGTGAGCGCGGCGCCGATGATCTCACCGCCCCGGCCGACCGGCTCGACGACGATCAGCGGGTCGTCGCGCCAGGGCCAGACCACCCCGGCGCTGGCCGACCGGTTGCCGGAGAGCCCCTCATCGATCTTGGCGCGCACCGACGGGTCGCGCAGGTCCACGCCCGGCCCCGAGGCTATGACCGCCTCGCCGTCCCGGCCGACGATGAGGACGTCGATGGCGAACAGCTCCTCGTACCGGCTCAGCTCGGACCGGAGCGCGGACGTCTGCCCCGTGCGCAGCGCGGTCTCCGCGAGCGAGGCGAACCGGACCGTGTCGTTCACCCGGTCCAGGAACATCGTCTGGGTGTCCCTGGACGCGGCGGCCGTCGCCAGCGGCACGGTGAGCACGCCCAGGACGAGCACCAGCAGCGCCAGCAGGACGCCGAACAGCCGGAAGCGCATCAGAGGTCCTCGATGGGATGGTCTCCGGCTCCGTGGAGCAGCGCGCCGATGGGCACCAGCCGGTAGCCGACCCCGTGCACCGCCTCGACCCGGGCACCGGTGCGGATCTTCGTGCGCAGCGTCGACACGTGCACGTCGAGCGTCCGGGACGTGCCTTGCCAGGTGGTGCCCCACACCTCGCGGAGCAGCTGCTCACGCATGAGGACGACGCCCTGCTCGCGGATGAGGGCCGCCAGCAGGGAGAACTCTTTCGGTGTCAGCTTGACGCGGTCGCCGTCCACGCACGCCACGCGGGCGTCCAGGTCGACCTCCAGGCCGCCGACGGTGTGGACGCCGTTGGGCCTGGGCCGCACCCGACGCAGCACCGCGTCCATCCGCGCCTGGAGCTCGGCGACTCCGAACGGCTTGACCAGGTAGTCGTCGGCTCCGCAGCGCAGGCCGGTGACCCGGTCCCGTTCGGTGCCGCGCGCGGACAGGATGATGATCGCGACGTCGCCGCGCCGCCGCAGCCGGCGGCAGACCTCCAGCCCGTCGAGATCGGGCAGCCCGAGGTCCAGCAGGACCAGGTCGCAGGCCGGGCTGGCCAGTGCGGCTGCCGCGCTGTCCACGTACTCGACCTCGTGCCCGCACTGGTGCAGCGACTTGACCAGCGCGACCGCGAAGCGCCGGTCGTCCTCCACGAGCAGAATCCGCATCGCGACCAGATCCCCTCGTCGCCTCGGCCGGGTCAGTCCGCCGCGTTCCCGCTGAGCACCTTGGTGGCGTTGCGGACCATCGCCTCGTTGGCCTGCTTCACCTGGTTCAGCGAGTCCGCGTACATGTCGATCATCGTCTTCTGGTAGCCGAGCTGCAGCGCGTACATCAGCCCGCCGTACTTCACCTTGACGCGGCACCGGGCGTCGGTGACCGCGGTGGCGATCTCGGAGGCGGTGGGCGCGTCACTCACGGCCCACCGGCCGTCCCGCAGGATCGCGTCCACGCTCGCGTAGTTGTAGCCCGACTGCTTCATGCAGGCGCTCCACCCGGCGTCCGCCTGCTTGGTGCGCGGGTCGGCCAGCGCGAGGTCGAACGCGCCGTTCAGCATCGACTGCGGCAGGTAACCCGGAGCGGCCCGTGCCGACCGCATCGCCGGCGCAGCACCGGCAGGCGGCTTGTCCTCGTCGGCCCTCTTCATCCATGGCGGCAGTTTGACCTTCGCCGCACCGGCCTCGATCGAGTCCCGGCCGTGCCCGAAGCATCCGCCCTTGGGAACGTCCTGGCCGCCATGGGACTTCGCCGTACCCCTCAGCACGGCCTGCGCGGCGGGGCTCAGCTTCGGGGCCGCGGTCTCCTGCCCTTTATTGATCTGTGCCAGCCGTTCAGGGGTCGCGTGGTAGCCCCAGCGGGCGGCCTTGCTCTCGGCGAGGAACAGTGGCCTGAGGGCTTCCTTGACCGGCGAGAGGTCGCTGCCGCCACTGGCGTTCACCGGGTAGGAGAAGCCGAACCGCCGCATGCAGTCGGAGATGAGCATGTTCTGCGCCCGGGCGACCGTGCGGTTCTGATCGGGCGTCAGGAAGTACGCCTCCAGTGGGAGAGCGAGGCCGTCGGCCGACTGCGGGGTCGGCGTGGCGGTGATGGGGGGCGGCGAGAAGGTCGGCCGTGCCGACCTGGGCTCGTCCGTCCCACTCGAGCAACCGGCGGCGGCCAGGCCGAGGACCAGCGCCGCAGCCGACATCGCGAGCGAAGCGAGTGATGGCGGCGTAGCGAGCCGCAGGCCGCTCATGAGGTCCGACCTCATCGACTCTCCCTGAGATCGAAGCGATTCGATCACTTCGATCGCTTCGGACGAACACTAGATCGTTTACATCCGGATGCGATCGGTTCGCATGTCACGAATTGGTTCCAAGATGATCGTCACGGCGGCGGCATCGGCGCGGTCCAAGCCTGGCACGCAGGGGCGTTCACCTGCCGGTGAGCACCCCTGCCGAACCACGTGGGCAAGGTCAGCTGAGCTTGGGAGAACCCTTCAGGTCCCAGGTGAAGTCGCCCTTGCCATCATCGTTGTAGTCGTAAATGATCTTGCCGTCCCCGGTCCAGCCGCCCGCCTGGGACGTCCGGACGGGCAGTGGGTCGCACGTGTAGCTGCCCGACGAGCTGCCGTTGACGTCGGGGGTGATGGGGCAGTACGCGTAACCGCGCTCGGCGTCGTTGCGCTCCAGCCGAGCGGTGACGATGAAGTCGTCGAATTTCGCGCCGGCCCTTCCGGTCCAGGAGATCTCCACCCATCCCCGCTTCATGGTCCCGTCACTCTGCACGCAGGTGCGCGCCGTGACGAACGTGTTCGCACGGCCCGGAGGGGAGAAGGTCTTCTTCTGGTCGGCACCGCATTTGGAGGCGGCCGATGCCGGGGCCGCCGTCAGGACGAGCCCGCTCCCGGCCACCAGAGCGGCGGCGGAGACGGCCAGCACCGACTTGATCTTGATTGTGCGCATGGGTCGTTTCCTTCGCTGAGAGGGTTGGGGATCGCGGCCTTCTCAGCTCACCTTGGGCGACCCGTGCAGGGGCTTGGTGTAGTAGCCCCTGCCGTCGAGGTTGAAGTTGTAGGCGCCCTCACCGTCGGCGGTCCACCCGCCGCTGGTGGTGGAGTACAGCGTCGCGGTGGTGCACTTGATGTCCCCGACCACAGAGGCGTTCAGCTTGTCGGTGAAGTCGCAGTGCTTCGAGTTCTTGATGACGTCGTTGCGCTCAAGGGTGGCCAGGATGTCGAAGCCGTCCCACTTCGTGCCCCTGAAGTCATAGAACCACCGCACCCGGATCCAGGACTTGCGGTAGTTGCCATCCTTGTGGACGCACGGCTGCATGCCGACCCAGCTACGGCCGCCGTCGAGGTAGATGTACTGCTCGTCGGCACACTTGGTGGTGGCGGCCGAGGCCGGCGTCGCGAGTCCGGCGATCACCCCGGTCAGGGTCAGCGCCGGGACGGCGATGGCGATGGCGGCTCTGCGGGCTCTGGAGGACGTGGAACTTCTGCGCATGACCTGCGCTCCTTTGGTCGGGCCTCGTGGCACAGACTGCGGAGGAACCGTGTAGCCGCCCCCTCGGCAGCACGCCACAAATGAAGCGCAGGCCGACCAAGGACTCCACGTCGCAGGATTTTTCTTGAATTTTCCCTAACATCCACCAACGGGGTGTAGAACCCCCGTCACCATTCGCAGCCTAGAGGCGGCGCGCCACCTCGGTGGCCCAGTAGGTGAGGACTATGTCGGCGCCGGCGCGGCGGATCGCGGTCAGCGACTCGTTGATGGCGCGGTCGCGGTCCAGCCAGCCCTTCTCGGCGGCGGCCTCGATCATCGCGTACTCCCCGCTCACCTGGTAGGCGGCCACCGGCACGTCCACCGCGTCGCGCACCCGGCGGACGACGTCGAGGTAGGCGCCGGCCGGCTTGACCATGACCATGTCCGCGCCCTCGTCGAGGTCGAGGAGGACCTCGCGGAGCGACTCGCCGGCGTTGGCGGGGTCCTGCTGGTGGGTGGAACGGTCGCCGAACTGGGGGGCGCCCTCGGCCGCCTCACGGAACGGGCCGTAGAACGCCGACGCGTACTTGGTGGAGTAGGCGAGCACCGAGGTCTCGTGGTGCCCCGCCCGGTCCAGCGCGGCGCGGATCACGCCGACCTGGCCGTCCATCATCCCGCTGGGCGCCACCACGGCGGCTCCCGCGGCTGCCTGGGCACCGGCGATGGCGGCGTACCGTTCGAGCGTCGCGTCGTTGTCGACCTCACCGTCCGGGGTGACGATGCCGCAGTGCCCGTGGTCGGTGTATTCACACAGGCACAGGTCGGCCATGAGGACGATCGCGTCGCCGATGTCGGAGTGCAGGTCGCGCAAGGCCACCTGGACGATGCCGTCGGGGTCGTCGCCGGCAACGCCGATGCCGTCCTTCACCGCCGGGATGCCGAACAGCATGATGCCGCCGACGCCGGCCTCGGCAGCCTCGTACGCCGCCTTGCGCAGGCTGTCGCGGGTGTGCTGGTAGACGCCCGGCATGGAGCTCACCGGGTTGGGCTCGCCGATGCCCTCCTTGACGAACATCGGCAGCACCAGGTCGGACGGGGCGAGCCGGGTCTCGGCGACCAGCCGGCGCAGAGCCGGCGTGCGGCGGAGCCGCCGGGGACGCGCGACGGGAAACTGAGCGGACATGACCCTTCTTTCCTCTTTGTGCCGGCCCTATTTGCGGCGGCGGGCTCCCCGGCGCATCTGGCTGGGCTTGCGCAACGGGTCGCCGGCCTCGACCTGGGCGGCCCTCCGCTTCGAACCGTACTCCGCCAGTGCCTCGGCGAGCGCCGAAACCGACGGCTTCTCGGCCATGACGTCCACGCGCAGACCGTATTCTTCCGCGGTCTTGGCGGTCTGCGGGCCGATCACCGCGATCACGGTGACGTTGTGCGGCTTGCCCGCGATGCCGATGAGGTTCTTGACCGTCGAGGACGAGGTGAACAGCACCGCGTCGAACCCGCCGCCCTTGATCGCCTCGCGGATCGGCGCGGGCGGCGGCGCGGCCCGGACGGTCCGGTAGGCGGTGACGTCCTCGCACTCCCAGCCGAGATCGGTGAGCTTGGCGATGAGGGTGTCGGTGGCGATGTCGGCGCGCGGCAGCAGCACCCGGTTGATCGGGTCCAGGTCCTCGTCGTACGGCGGCCACACCTCGGCCAGGCCCTCGCTGGACTGCTGGCCGCTGGGAACCAGATCGGGCTGGATGCCGAACTCCACGAGCGCGGCGGCGGTCTGCTCGCCGACCGCGGCGACCTTGAGCCCGGCGAAGGCGCGGGCGTCCAGGCCGTAGTCGACGAACTTCTCCCGGATCGCCTTGACCGCGTTGGTGGAGGTGAAGACCACCCACTCGTAGCGGCCGGTCACCAGGCCCTTGACGGCACGGTCCATCTGCTGCGGCGTGCGCGGCGGCTCGACCGAGATCGTCGGCACCTCGTCCGGCACCGCGCCGTACGAACGGAGCTGGTCCGACAGCGAGGCCGCCTGCTCCTTGGTGCGCGGCACCAGCACGCGCCACCCGAAGAGCGGCTTGGTCTCGAACCAGGACAGCTTGTCACGCCAGCCGACCACGTCCCCGACGATGATCAGCGAGGGCGCCTCCATGCCCTTGGTGTCGGGGACCAGCCGCTGCAGCGTGGAGACCACGGTCTCCTGCTCGGTGGTGGTGCCGAGGCTGGTCATCGCGGCGGGCGTCGTGTCCGGGCGGCCGGCGGCGATCAGGCCCTTGGCCACCTCGCTGACGGCCCCCTCGGCGCCGAGGATCACCAGGGTGACGTGGGGGGCGGCGAAGGCCTCCCAGTCGACGCCGCCGTCGGCCGCGTCGATGATCCGCACCTCACGGTGCTTGGTGTCGGTGAGCGGGATCCCCGCGTACCCCGGCACGCCGGTGGCGGCGGAGACGCCGGGCACGACCTCGAACGGGACGCCGGCCTTGGCCAGCGCGCCGCCCTCGGCAGCCAGCCCGCACGCCAGGCCGGGGTCACCTTGGAAGAGCCGGACGACGCGCTTGCCCGTCTTGGCCGCTTTGGCCGCCAGCTTGGCGGGGTCGGCGTCGGTGGAGTCGAGGATCTCGGCGTCCGGGCGGCAGTGCGCGAGGACCTCGGGGTGGACGGCGCCACGGTTCACGACGACGACGTCGGCGCGGCCCAGGACGGCGGCGGCGCGCAGCGTCAGCAGGCCCGGGTCGCCCGGGCCCATGCCGACGAGCGAGACGAGACCGTCGGCCGTGCGGCCGTCCTTCTGTTCGGCGGGGCTCTTACTGGGGCTCAAGGCGCTCCCCCATCAACTGGTCGGCCCCTTGGCCGAGCAACCGGGCAGCGAGATCGCGCCCCAGCTCCTCGGCATCGTCAAGGCGGCCGCTTGCGGACAGCCGAATCTGGCGGCTCCCGTCGTGCGCGACGACGGACGCGGTCAGATGCAGCTTTTGTTCTACTTCGGCAGCGTATGCTCCCACGGGCGCCGAACATCCCGCTTCGAGCACCGCCAGCACCGTGCGTTCGGCGGTGACCGCGGCCCTGGTGGCACGGTCGTCGACCGTTCCAAGAAGCTCGCGGAGCTCGGCCCGGTCCGCGCGGCATTCGAGGGCCAGCGACCCCTGGCCCGGCGCGGGCAACATCTGGTCGGGCTCGAAGATCTCGGCCACCGCCTCCAGCCGGTCGATCCGCCTGAGCCCGGCGTAGGCCAGCACCACGGCGTCGAGCTCGCCGTCGGTGACCTTCCGCAGCCGCGTGTCGGCGTTGCCGCGGATCGGGACCACGTTCAGGTCCGGGCGCAGCGCCCGCAGCTGCGCGACCCGGCGCGGCGACCCGGTGCCGATACGGGCCCCGGTGGGCAGATCGGCCAGCTTCGCCGGACCGCACAAGGCGTCTCGCGGGTCGTCACGGCGCGGTGTGGCCGCGAGCACGATCCCCTCGGCGGGGCCGGTGGGCAGGTCCTTCAGCGAATGCACCGCGAAGTCCACCTCGCCCGCCAGCAGCTTGTCCCGGAGCGCGTTGACGAAGACCCCGGTGCCGCCGATCTGCGCGAGCAGAGCCTTGGAAACATCACCTTCGGTCGTTACCCCGACGAGCTCCACGGCATGCCCCGTACGCTCCGACAATGCGTCGGCGACCAGCTGGGACTGGGTCGTCGCCATGAGACTCTTGCGCGTTCCGAGCCTGAGTACGGTCACGTGCCGCTTCCTTCGATATTGCCCGCGCCGCCCTCAGCTGCGCCGCCATCACTCGCTTCGCTCGCGATGTCGGCTCGCGTCACCGCTTCGGGCGCCTTCGGATCGAGGTCGAAGAGCTCGCGCAGGGCGTCGGC
Source organism: Actinomadura sp. 6N118 (assembly GCF_044326415.1). NCBI lineage: Bacteria > Bacillati > Actinomycetota > Actinomycetes > Streptosporangiales > Thermomonosporaceae > Actinomadura > Actinomadura sp. 6N118. The sequence goes on from NZ_JBIRAZ010000023.1 coordinate 120,159, forward strand.
GTAGGTGTCGCCGCCGGGGGCCGCGGCCAGTTCCTTCACCCGGACGGTCGGCGCGTGCAGGAGCTTGTCCACCACGCGCCGTACGGTCTGGGAGATCTCCTTGCGTGCCTTGTCGTCGAGCTCAGGCAGCCGGCCGGTCAGGCGGGCCAGCTCGGCTTCGACAACGTCGGCCGCCTTGCTGCGCAGCGCCACCACGGTCGGCGCCACGGCGGCGGCGCGGGCGGCGCCGAGGAACGTGGACACCTCCTCGGCGACGATGGCCCGGACGGCCTCCACGGCCTCGGGCCCGATCGCGTCGGCGGCCTGCTCGGCGGTCCGCAGCTCCGCCAGCCCGGCGAGGGCGGCCCCCGGCAGGTCGCGTACGCCCGGATCGACGTCGTGCGGGAGGGCCAGGTCCAGGAAGAAGCGGCGGCGGCCGTCTCCGGCCGCCCCGGCTGCCTCCAGCTGCCCCTTGGTGAGGACAAGGCCGGCGGCGCCGGTGCAGGACACGACCAGGTCGGCGCCCGCCAGCTCCTGATCAAGGTCGGCCAGGACGATCGCCCGCGCGGAGACTCCGGTCGCGGTGGCGTCGGCGGCCAGCCGGACGGCCTTGTCGTAAGTGCGGTTGGCGACCACGATCTCGTGGGCACCGGCCCTGGCCAGCGTGGCGACGGCCAGCCCGCTCATCGCGCCGGCCCCCACCACCAGGGCGTTCACCCGGTCGAGTGGCCCGAGGTGCTGCCGGGCCACGTCCAGGCCCACGCTCACCAGGGACGCGCCGGCCTGGTCGATGCCGGTCTCGTGGTGGGCGCGCTTGCCGACCCGCAGCGCCTGCTGCAGGAGATCGTGCAGCTCCCGGCCGATGGTGCCCTCGTCCTGGGCGTGCCGGAAGGCCGCCCGGATCTGCCCGAGGATCTGCCCCTCGCCGATGACCATCGACTCCATGCCGCAGGCCACCGAGAAGGCGTGCTGGACGGCACGGTCCTCGTAGTGCACGTAGAGGTGCCGGGCAAGCTCGTCCAGGGGGATGCCGGAATGCACAGACAGCAGCTCGGAGATCGAGGAGACACCACCGTGGAACTTGTCGACCACGGCGTAGACCTCGACCCGGTTGCACGTCGACACGATGGCCGTCTCGGCCACGTGCGGGGAGTCGTTGACCGCGTGCAGCAGCTTGCCGAGGTCGTCATCGGTCACCGCGGTCCGTTCGAGCATCGCCACGGGTGCGCTCTGATGGCTGAGGCCCACCACCAAGACGCTCATGCTTCTACCGCCTCCACATACTGCGTGGGCGTGGCGCCGGGCGGGGGACCCGGCGGGGCGGCCGCCTTGGGGGCCGCGCCGTCCATCGCGTCGAAGTCGCCCGGGCCGCCCGCCTTGCGCTGCTCGTGGAACGCGAGGATCTGCAGCTCGATCGACAGGTCGACCTTACGCACGTCCACGCCGTCCGGTACGGAGAGCACGACGGGCGCGAAGTTGAGGACGCTCGTGACGCCGGAGGCCACCACCCGGTCGCACACCCCTTGGGCGGCGCCTGCGGGCGTGGCGATGACGGCGATCGAGACGCCGCGCTCGCCGATGATGTCCTCCAGCCGGTCGATGTGCTCCACGGTGAGCCCGGAGATCTCCTCGCCGACGATCTCTTCGTCGGCGTCGAGGAGGCCCGCCACACGGAAGCCACGGGAGGCGAAGCCGCCGTACCCGGCCAGCGCTCGGCCCAGGTTACCGACCCCGATGATTGCCACGACCCAATCCTGGGTCAGGCCGAGTTCACGAGAGATCTGGTAGACGAGGTACTCCACCTCGTAGCCGACCCCCCGCGTGCCGTACGAGCCGAGGTGGGACAGGTCCTTGCGGAGCTTGGCGGAGTTGACTCCGGCGGCGGCCGCCAGCTCCTCCGAGGACACGGTGGCGACCCCGCGGTCCTGCAGGCTGTGCAACGCCCGCAGGTAGACCGGCAGGCGGGCCACGGTGGCTTCGGGAATGCCGCGATCGGCACGATCGCGAGTGCGGGTCTGTCGAGAAGTCACGGCCTGCTCTTTGGGGGCTCGACGCTTGGGGTGGGGCCCGAGAACCCCTGGCCCTGGGCAGACCGGGTCCGGTGACAGCCCAGGGCTGTCCACCAGATTAAGCCTTTGTGAATACATGCACAAAGTCGCCCCCGGCTTAGGAGACCCGTCCGCCCGGCCGTCGCTCCACTGAAAGCCCTGACCAGGCAGGACTCAGCGGGGCCGCCGGGACGCTCTGGCACCACGGTACTCGTCCGGAAGATGTGACCGACCAGACATTCCGGTTTCGGGGGAATTACGGCCCTACTCCGGGATCAGCGCAATTCCTTGACGGCCTTGCGCAGCCGCGCCTCGTCCACCCGCCAGAAGTCGTGCTGCACCCCGTTGATCAGGGTGACCGGGATCTGCTCCCAGTACTCCCGGGTGTCCTCCTCGGATTGCGTGATGTCGCGCTCCTCCCAGCGGACGCCGAGGTCCGCCGCCACCCGCCGGATCACCTCCCGGGCGTCGTCGCACAGGTGGCATCCGGGCTTCCCGAGCAGGGTGATGAGAACGTCCATGATCAGCTCACAGGCGAGGATGGTCGGGCGCGGCCGGGGCGGGCAGCGGCACCAGGTTGGCCGAGCCGAGCTTGAGCTCGATGACGTTGGTCGCGATCACGTGGGTGCGCGAGTCGGTGAGGAACCGCTGCAGGTGCGGCTGCTGCCGGTGGGAGGCGAACGCCGACTCGTCCCGGAACAGCTGGTAGAAGATTCGCTGTGTGGGGGCGTTGACCACTTCGTGGCAGGCGAAGATCAGCGTTTCGGGCTCGGTGGCGCGCGCCGCCCGGACGAGCTCCTCGGCCAGCCGGTCGAACGCCTCCTCCCGGCCGTCGAGCAGCGTGTAGACGGTGATCTGGCCGTACGCCTTGGACAGATCACCCTGGCCGAAGCCGCCGGCCGCACCGCCGAGCGCGGCGCCCGCGCCGGCAAGGCCGGCCGAACCGGCCGCGCCGAGGGCGCCGGCGGCCAGCGAGCCGGCACCGAAGCCCGCCATTCCGGACGGCCCGGCGACCTTCATGTCGTCGATCGCGGTCGGAGCGGGCGGCTCGGGGAAGCGGAGCTCCTCGCTCGCGGCCGGGTCGGGGAAGCGCAGCTCGCCGCGCTTGGTCGCAGGCTTGGCAGGCGGAACGGGCGGGCCGGGCGCGACGGCGGTGTGCTGCGCGTCGACCGGCGGCGGGTGCGGAGCGGCGTAAGCCTGGTCCGCGTAGCCGGAGGCACCCTCGTCGCGGTACTCCTCGCCCGCGTAGCCGTCGTCGTCGGCGTACACCGGCAGGGTCCGCATCGCGCCGTACCAGACCAGCCCGGCGGCGCCGCCCAGGGCGACGACGGCGATCGGCCCGGGGAGGAATCCGCGGGTGCCGGCGACGACCAGCACGCCGGCCAGTGCCACCAGCGCGATCGGGATGAGCAGCTCGTAGGCCTCACGGTCCTGCTTGCTCGCCAGCAGGGCGGTGACGATGGCGCACGCGACGAGCGCGAGGACCGCCACCAGATGCGCGCCGTTGATCAGCAGCGGCGGCAGGGCGTCATAGATGTCGTCCGGCTTGGGCAACTTCTTGCTGAACGAGCCGCGCAGCGGGTCGAGCATGAGGATCACCGTCGCCACGACGGTGTAGGACACCGCGAACAGCCAGGCGGCGAACCGCACCTGGACGATCCGGGCGATCAGCTCGACCATGCCGAGGGCCAGCCAGACCGGTGCGACGAGCGCGCCGCCCAGCTCCATGACGCGGAACAGCGCGTCGTTGAAGCCGAGCAGGAACCCCAGCGTCATCGCGAGGAGCGCGACCGCGATCCCGACCGAGGTCAGCGACCATGCGATCAGGTAGAGCAGCCGGTCCTTGTAGGCGCGCGAAATGAGCAACCCGGTGGCGATTAAAGCGCCAAGGGTCGCCAGCAGCGCGAGAAGAGCATCGACCATCGCGCCCCATGGTGCCCGATTCGGAGCGATGACGGGTAACCGCTGTCGAGGAAGTGCGGGGAACCACGACGCTCCACCCGCCCAACGGCCCCATATGGACGGGGTTGGCCAGAGGCACACCATTGCCTGGCGTACCTATCGGTATCTAGAGTGGCATTTCACGCCGGAGGTCGCGTACGCCCCGAGGAGAACTGCATGAGCAGCTTGACCCTCGATGCCCGAGTCACGTTGCTCCGCCGACCGACCCCTCCACCGGCCGCTCCCGGTCAGGAAGCCGCAGCGGAAGAACGCGGCGAGATCATCAAGGCGCTCGTTCTCCGCGCCCGGGACGGCGACGCAGAGGCGTTCGGCACGCTCTACGACCACTACGTGGAGCTGGTCTACCGGTACGTGTACTACCGGGTGGGCGGGCACTCCCTCGCCGAGGACCTGACCAGCGAGACCTTCCTCCGGGCACTACGGCGGATGCGTGATTTCAACTGGCAGGGCAAGGACTTCGGCGCCTGGCTGGTGACCATCGCGCGCAACCTCGTCGCTGACCACTTCAAGTCCAGCCGCTACCGGCTGGAGGTCTGCACCGCCGAACTGCTCGAACCCGACCGGCCCCAGGAGGGTCCGGAACGGGCCGTCCTGGACTCGATGACCAACAAGACCTTGCTCGCCGCAGTCCGGAGACTCGGCTCCGAGCAACAGGAATGCGTGGTGCTCCGCTTCCTGCACGGTCTCTCCGTCGCCGAGACGGCGCTGGTCATGGGCAAGAAGGGCGGGGCGATCAAGGCACTGCAATATCGCGCCGTCCGGTCCCTCGCCCGCATGCTCCCGGACGATCTGCGGTCCTGACCACCCGTATTTACTGGACCTGTCGTCCATTAATGGCGATCCCGTAACCACAAAAGCACATGCTCGTTCTTGCGAGCAGAACGCATTCGCGGCGTGGGGGCGCCAAGCCACGGCTCATCCTTACGAGGACTGCGGGCGGGGCTGAGGGAAGGCCTGCAAGCGCAGCTTGTCCGTTGACAGGGCGGCTGGGTGGGGGCTGAGGGAAGGCGGGCATGAACACACGGCGGACCAAGGGAGAGGGTGACAGCGCCAATCCGCTGTCAGGTCTGCAGGTGAGCAGGGCGGGACCGGACCCGGAATTCCGCGCGGTCCTGCGCGAGCGGCTGATGACGGCGGTGCAGAACGGAGGTGAGGACCATCGCAATTCCGGCCGAGGTGACGGCCGGACGAAGGCCGTTGACTAGGCTCAGGGCATGCGTCGATTCTGGCAGCGCGACAAGGACGAGGACCCGGTGAGCGCGGGTAAGGCGGCCGCCGCGGCGGCGACCGCAGATGAGCACTTGCCCGTACCCGATCCGAACGCCGCGGCGTTCTTCGACGTCGACAACACGATGATGCGCGGCGCCTCGATCTACTACTTCGCGCGCGGGCTGGCGAGCCGCAAGCTCTTCACGATGCGCGATCTGGCCATGTTCGCCTGGGGCCAGGCCGCGTTCCGGCTGCGCGGCTCGGAGAACGCCGAGCACATCAGCAGCGCCCGCGAGGCCGCCCTGGCCTTCGTGGCCGGGCAGAAGGTCACCGACCTGGTCCGGCTCAGCGAGGAGATCTACGACGAGGTGATGGCCGACCGCATCTGGCACGGCACCCGTACCCTCGCGCTCCAGCATCTGGACGCCGGCCAGCAGGTCTGGCTCGTCACCGCCACCCCCGTGGAAGTGGCCCGCACCATCGCCCACCGCCTCGGCCTGACCGGCGCCCTCGGCACGGTCGCCGAGACCCGCGACGGCGTCTACACCGGCCGCCTGGTCGGCAACCTCCTGCATGGCCCCGCCAAGTCCGAGGCCGTCCGCGCCCTCGCCCAGCGCGAGGGCCTCGACCTGAGCCGCTGCGCCGCGTACAGCGACTCGATCAACGACCTCCCCATGCTGACCGCCGTCGGCCATCCGCACGCCGTCAACCCCGACTCCGACCTGCGCGACCATGCCAAAGAGCACGACTGGCCGATCCACGACTTCCGCACCGGCCGCAAGGTCACCATGGTCGCCCTGCCCGCCGCCGCAGGCGCCGGAGCCCTCGCCGGAGGAGTGGCCGCAGGCATAGCCCTCCGCAAGCACTACAACAACCGCTAAAAGACCGCCGACCCGACCCGGCTCGGTCACCACGCAGCAAGCTCAGCCCCCCGCGAGCGCGCTAACGGGTCGTGAAGCGAGCCGCAGGCGAAAGCTAGAAGAACGCAGCGCCTCGGCGGAGGAGGGTGTCGTAGAGCATCTGCTGGACGTTCTCGCGGACGTGGTCGGTGAGGTTGAAGAGCGTCATCGGGTCGTCGGCGGCGTTCGCGTCGTACTCGTCCATGGGGATCGGCTCGCCGAACTGGATCATCCACTTGGAGGGCAGCGGGACCAGGCCCAGGGGGCCGAAGAAGGGGAACGTGGGCGTGACCGGGAAGTAGGGCACGCCGAGGAGACGGGCCAGGGGCTTGAGGTCGGCGATCTTGGGATAGATCTCCTCGGCGCCGACGATCGCGCACGGGATGATGGGGACGTTCGCGCGGAGGGCTGTTTCGACGAAGCCGCCGCGGCCGAAGCGCTGCAGCTTGTAGCGGTCACCGAACGGCTTGCCGACGCCCTTGAACCCCTCCGGGAAGACCCCGACGAGCTCGCCCTTGTCCAGCAGCCTGGCCGCGTCGGAGTGGCAGGCCAGGGTGTGCCCCGCCTTGCGGGACAGGTGGCCGAGGACGGGCACCTGGTAGACCAGGTCCGCGCCGAGCAGCCGCAGGTCACGGTGGACGTGGTCGTGCATGCCCACCGACAACATGATCCCGTCGATCGGCAGCGTGCCGGAGTGGTTGGCGACGATGAGGGCGCCGCCCTTCTCCGGCACGTTGTCGAGGCCGAAGAGCTCCACCCGGAACCAGCGCTCGTAGAGGGCGCGGGCCACCGGCAGGAGGACCGAGCTGTTGAACTCCGGGTCGAAGCCGAACTCGTCGACGTCGTAGTCGCCCGCGAGGCGGCGGCGCAGGAACGCCAGCCCTGAAGCGATCTTGCGTTCGACCGGGTTGCGCCGGGGTTCCTCGTCATGCCGGGTCGCGTTCAGGGGGATCACCTGGGCGCCCTCGTCCCCGCCGAACCGCTCGTCCTCGTGGTGCGCGTTCATGGAACCTCCGTGCACGTCAGTCGCGGGTGAGGGCCGCGGCCAGGCGGTCGAACAACTCGAGCGGTGCGGTGCGTCCCAGGCCCTGCGCCGAGACGAAGTCGGCGAACGCCGCCTCCGAGCCGTACTTGGGCCTCCAGGAGAGCTCGTTCTCCAGCCTGGCTGTGTCGATGACCCGGCCGTACATCAGCCAGCGCAGCAGTTCGGGTGAGAAGCCGGACAGACCGGCGAAACGTTTGCCGAGATCGCCGAGGGCGGACACCGAGGGCGCGGGCATGGGGACGTACGAGCGGCCGGCCCGGCGCAGCGCCTGGGACAGCAGCAGCACGCCGTCACCGGCGACGTTGAACGTGCCGGGATGGTCTTCGACGGTCATCCGCCGCAGAACCTCGATGCCGTCGTCCTCGTGCACGAACTGCAGCCGCGGATCGAAGCCGAGGACCGTCGGCACGACGGGCATGCGGAAATAGCGGGTCAGCGGGGAGTCGACCCCCGGCCCGAGGAAGTTGGCGAAGCGCAGCACCGAGACCGTGAGGTCCGACCGCCGCCGCCGCAGCCCCCGCACGTAGCCCTCGACCTCGACGGCGTCCTTGGCGTAGCCGGACGTCGGGGCCTCAACGGGCTCGTCGTGCTCGCCGAAGACCGCCGGGTTCATCGGCGAGGAGCCGTAGACGGCGGCCGAGGACCGCACGACGAGCTTGCGCATGTCCGGCGACCGCTGGCACGCCGCCAGCAGCTGCATCGTGCCGATGACGTTGACTTCCTTCATCTTCGACCGCGGACCGACCGGTGAGGTCACCAGATTCAGGTGGACCACCGTGTCGACCTCCGCGGCGGAGATGACCTTGGCGATGCTCGGCGTGCGGATGTCGACGCGCACGAACTCGGTGCGTCCGAGCGACGTCGTAGGGGGGACCGTGTCCACGCCGATGACCCGCTCGATGCCCGGGTCGGCCTGGAGGGTGTTCGCGACCCGCGCCCCTAGGAAACGGGAGACCCCCGTCACCAGTACGACGCGAGCCGCGGCGGAGGGCATAGAGGACACTGTGCGCCCCACCCCTTACGGCTGAGTAGCCTGCGTGTTTACTTCTTGTTACGACGCTGAATGCGCGTCTTCTTCAGCAGCTTGCGGTGCTTCTTCTTAGCCATCCGCTTGCGGCGCTTCTTGATGACAGAGCCCACGAGACCTCGCTCGGCGTATCTGGAGTAGTACAGGAGATGGACGTGCGATCGGCGATGTCTCGACGAGCGCGCACGGTCCGCTGCCCAAGGGTACCGCTGACCCGGTGGCGCTCCGGCCACCGGTCGTCACCGCGTCTGGATCGCCTGTGGTCACGGACATACCGATACCCGGGTCGCCGCGGGCACCCATGGGGTCCCCGGCTACCCGGGCGCCGGCTCTGGCGGCCTCACCGAGGCCGCCAGCCGGTCGATGTCCGTGCCCTTCTATCCGTCCCCGTGTGCTGCCAGCAGATTCCGTGCAAATGCCCCCTGCACGGCCGGATGTGAAGAACGTCGCGGGGTCGTGAAGCATGACCCCGCCATACCCTCCGTGGGCGGTGGATACCACCTCCGTGGACGGCGAGTATGCCTCCGTCTGCGGTGGTGTACCGCCTTATCCGGCTTCGATGAACGCGTCGCGCAGATAGTCGTGAACGGCCTGCTCGGGAACCCGGAACGAACGTCCCACACGGATTGCGGGCAGTTCGCCTGAGTGGACGAGGCGGTAGACGGTCATCTTGGACACCCGCATCACCGCCGCCACTTCGGCCACAGTCAGGAACCTGACCTCACTCAGAGGTCGCTCGCCTGAGCTCATCGGACGCCCTCTTCCACACGTGCCGCGCACCGGCCCTTTGGGTGACTTTGATCACGCACGTGTACTTCCTCCAGCGTAAATCGTGTATCCACAGTCGCAAGAGGGGAGTTCCACCCAATTCCGTATCCCGCCCTGACGGAACGGCCACAGTCCGCTTACGTACACAGCGTGGACATGACGGCACATGGCGTCACACAACGAACGCATGTAAGCCAAAACCAGGCGATGACCTGCGACTCAGGCGCCATCGATGGCAGTGGACCGAACCAACAGCCCCGCTGGGGCATTCACGTCACACGCAGTGACCCCCGGGCGCCTCCCGAGCTAGGACGCCGGGCACTCTGCCCGTCAGGCCAGACCCGCCCGGTTGAGCAAAAAGTTGGTCAAAGGCCCGTAATGGTGCGGCGATATGCCGTCGTCAAGCGGCACCACGACGTCGATCTTGCCCTCGTCGGCCCCGGCGAACAGCGCTGGATCGTTACAGTCCGCGAATCCGACCGTGTCGATGCCCGCCTGCCCGGCCGCGCCGGCCCAGCCATGATCGGCGATGGCCAGATCCGGCCAACTGCCGCGTTCGAGTTCCGGAGATCCCTCCGCAGGGGTAGAAGCGGCCACCAGATCGGCGAGCATCGCCTCCATCGGAGCGGCGTCGTGGGTGTGGTGCGTGCGCCCGTCGTCGCCCTCCAGCATCGCCACCCCTTCGGGGGCGTAGACGATGCGCCGCGTCTCGGTGCCGTAGGAGGTGTCGATCTCGTACGTCCAGCCGGCCGCCGGGGTCAGGATCTGGCAGCCGCGCCCGGCGAGGGCCCGCGCCACCGCCCGGTAGATCGGCGTGAGGGTGGCGGGGTGGCCTGTGGCCAGGACGACCCGCTCCCGGCGTTCGGCGGCGAGCCCGATCCGGTCGCCCATGGCCTCCAGCGCGTCGAGGGTGAGCTCGGGGTCGATCGTGTCGTCCCCGTACAGGTGCAGCGGGTTGGGATCGACCCCGCAGCGCTCGACCATGACCCGCAGGATCTCCTGCTCGGTCCAGGTCGGCTTGAGGTCCAGCCCGAACAGGTAGTACGGGTTGCGCGCCGCCATCCTCCGGAAGTGGAGCAGGTTGTTCTGCCGCGGCGTGGCCACGTCACCGGCGATCATCGTGCGGACCAGATGGGCGCGCAGTTCGTCGCGCGTCGGACCACCGGAATCACTGAAGACAGCCGCCATCAGATGTCCATCATCGGGTCGAGGCCGTGCTCGGGGAACACGGCCCGCCGGGTCGCCAGCACCGCCTGGTCGATCGGGTTCGCCGGGTCGTAGCCTTCCGCCCACGTGTGCACCTCCACCGGGCTCGCCCCGTCCGTCATGCGCCTCGGCGCGATCTCATCGGTCCGCTCGCGTACGAAGTCACGCCATGCCTCGGGGGTGGCCGTCGCCGGGTCGATCGGGCGGCCCGCCGCCTCGGCCAGCAGGTGTGTCCACGCCCGCGGCACCACTTGGACCAGCTCGTATCCCCCGCCGCCGGTGGCCAGCCAGCGGCCCCCGGAGACCTCGTGGGCCAGCCGGTGCAGCGCCGCGTACGCCGTCCGCTGCCCGTCCACGCTGAGGGACAGGTGCGCGAGCGGGTCGAGCGCGTGGCTGTCACAGCCGTGCTGGGTGACCAGCACCTGCGGCCGGAACTCGCGGAGCAGCGGCGGCACCACCGCGTCGAACGCGCGCAGCCACGGGCCGTCGCTCGTGCCCGGCGGCAGCGCCACGTTGACCGCCGAGCCGTGCGCGCCGCGGCCACCGATCTCGGTCGGGAAGCCGGTGCCCGGGAACAGCGTGCGCGGCGATTCGTGCAGGCTGATCGTGAGCACCCGCGGGTCGTCGTAGAAGGCCGCCTGGACCCCGTCTCCGTGGTGCACGTCCACATCGACGTACGCGACACGTTCGGCGCCGTTGTCCAGGAGCCAGGCGATGGCGATCGCCACGTCGTTGTAGACGCAGAAGCCGCTCGCCGCGCCGCGCAGGGCGTGGTGCAGGCCGCCCGAGACGTTGGCGGCGTGTTCGGTCTCACCTGCCCAGACCGCGCGTGCCCCGGCCACCGATGCCCCGGTCACCAGCGCCGAAGCCTCGTGCATCCCGAGAAAAACCGGATTGTCGGGGGTGCCGAGGCCGTGCTTCAACTCGGGCAGCCCGGTCTCGCCCGCGTGCCGCACGGCGGCGATGTAGGCGTCCTCATGCACCAGGCCGAGCAGATCGTCGTCGGCGGTGGCGAACCCCTCGACCCTCACGTTCGGCGCGTCCAGCAGGCCGTACTCGCGGGCCAGCGCCATCGTCAGCTCGACCCGGACCGGGTTGAGCGGATGGCTCGGGCCGAAGTCGTACGAGATGAGCTGGTCGTCCCAGAAGACCTTGAGCCCGCAGTCCCGGGGAGATTGGGGCGAATCGGCGCTGCTCATGCCCTCACGGTATCGCCATGTCCGCATCCGCTTACTCGTGGCCTGGGTCACACCCGGCGCCGAAGATCACGCTGACAGCTGCCAAACTTCCAACGCTGACACAAAGTTGTTACGTGAACTATCTAAAGAAAAGGGCATCTAAGTAACACGAAGGAAACAAAACCTTGGGGTGTAGATGGACCCGATCGTCTCGAAAGACCTGCCGGCAGAGGTCACCCCTCTGCCGGGAGTCTCCGCAGCCCCCCGCACCCCGCCCTTCTCCCGTCGTCCGACGGTGCGGAGCCGCGCCATCTCCCAGGCGCTGCGGCTCAGCCTCCGCCCGTTCATCCATCATGTGCCGAGCTTCGCGCCCAGCCTGCGGACCGCCCGTTCCACCGTGAACGCCGCGTCGCTCCTGATTCCCGCCGGACGGAACGTGCGGATCAAGCCGCTGGTCGACCCCCAGGTCGAGACCGGCGGCACGGAACGCCCGATCATCGGCGAATGGGTCACCTCGCGTCACGGGGAAGGCCGGAAGGACGGCGCGATCCTCTACCTGCACGGCGGCGCCTACGTCGTCTGCTCCCCCCGGACGCACCGGCCCATCACGACGCGGCTGGCCCTGGAGACCGATCTCCCCGTCCTGGTCCCGCGCTACCGGATGGCGCCCGAGCACTCGTTCCCGGCGCCGCTCGAAGACGCCCTGGCCGCCTACCGCTGGCTGCTGGCCCGCGGCGTCCCGGCAAGCGGCATCGTCATCGCGGGCGACTCCGCGGGCGGGCACCTCGCCGCCTCGCTCACCGGCGAGATCTGCCGGACCGGGCTCCCCCGCCCCGCAGGCACGGTGCTCTTCTCACCCTGGATCGATCTCACCTGCGAGCTGTCCACGGCCGAACAGTGCCGCGTCCGGGACCCGTACATCAGCGCTTACGCGGCCCAGCGGGTCGCGCGCCTCGTAGTGGGGCCAGCCGGATTCGACGACCCGCGGCTGGCCCTGCTCACCTGCCCGTGGGGCGAGGCGTCGCCGTTCCTGATCCAGGTGGGCGGCACCGAGGTCCTCCGGCCCGAGGCCGAGGCGTTCGCCGAAGCACTCACCAACGCGGGCATCAGTTGCGAACTCCAGGTCTGGAAGGGACAGATGCACGTCTTCCAGATCCTCAACCGCGTCCTGCCGGAGGCGAGCGCGGCCATGCGAGAGACGGCCCGTTTCATCCGCGAAGCCATCACCACCGCGTCGGCGACCGAATCGGAAGCCGTCGCCTGACGAATTGGACTTGAAGCACCTCCTTGGACTTGAAGCACCTCCGCCGGCCGCCTGGTGCCCCCGACCGCGGTCCGCGGAGGTGCTTCGCCAACTCCAGCGGCCGATTCAGCCGCCGGGGTTCAGTCGATGCCGCAGAGGCGGAGCACGGCCGTGGTCGCCGCGGCGGCGATGACGATCACGGGGAACGGCGCGCGGCGTGCGGCCAGCACGCCCGCGACGAGCACCCCGGCCGGTCTGGCCCAGCCGGCGAAGCCATGGCCCTCGGTGAGGGCGGCGGTGACCACCAGCGTGATCAGGAGGACGGCGGCGGCCACGGGCAGGAGCCGCCGCAGGCGGCCGGGGATCTCCACCCGGTGCTGGAAGACCGGCCCGGCCAGCCGGAACGCGTAGGTCCCGGCGGCCAGCAGCACGATGGCGAGCAGCGGCATCAGGAAGCCACCTCCTGCCTTCTCATTTCGGGGACGTACGCGGCCACGCTGCTGGCGTCGTGCCCGCCCAACGCCCGCCGGGACCTCTACCGGCTGGACGTCCAGCCCGGCGAGCCCCGGATCTCCGAACCCCACATGCCCGGCACGTCCGAGCACGTCGTGGTCGGCACCGGCCGCGCGCTCGTCGGCCCCACGGAGGAGCCCGTCGAGCTCGGCCCCGGCGACTACATCAGCTATCCGGGCGACGCACCGCACATCTTCCGGGCGCTGGAGCCGGACACTACGGCGATCATCCTGATGGAGCACATCTGATGGGAGAGCCCCTGGTGGGCTTGCATCTGGCGCATCTGGCGCATCCGGCTCATTCGGTGCGGAGGGCGATGACGGGGTCGAGGCGGCCCGCCCGCCGCGCCGGAACGACACCGAAGAAGATCCCGACCCCCGCCGAGACCACGAACGCCAGCACGGGCGACCACCAGGTGATCGCGGCCGGGACGGGCGACAACGCCGTGATCGTGAGCGACAGGCCGACGCCGAGCAGGATCCCGGCCGTGCCGCCGATCGTGGTCAGCAGCACGGCCTCCACCAGGAACTGGGCGAGGATGTCGCGCTGCCGGGCGCCGAGGGCCTTGCGCAACCCGATCTCCCGGGTCCGCTCACGCACGCTGACCAGCATGATGTTGGAGACCCCGACCCCGCCGACCAACAGGGAGATCGCGGCGATCGCGGCCAGCACGCCGGTGAGCGCGCTCAGCACGGTGCCGATGGTGCCGAGCAGCTGTGTCTGTGTGATCGCCGAGAACTGATCGCCCTGGTACTTGCGCTGCAGGGCGTCCACGACGTCCTTCTGGAGGCGCGGGATGTCGTCGCTCGTCGGCGCCCGGATGGCGAGGAAGTCGATCCGGTCGACCCCGAACATCCGCTGCGCCGTGGTCACCGGAATGTGCACCTCGGCGTCCCGCGTCTGCCCGAACGTCTGCCCGACCTCCTCGAAGACCCCGACGACGCGGAACCGCGTGCCGCTCGCGATCGCGACCTGGCGGCCCACCGGGTCGACGTCCCCGAAGAGCCGGCGGGCGATGTCCGACCCGAGCACGACGACTCGGCGGCGGGTCTCGACGTCCGTACGGCTGAGGTAGCGGCCCCGTCGCAGCGGGCGGTCGAAGACGTTCTGCACGTTCTCGTTCGCGCCGACGATGCTGGAGAACGTCTGCGCGCGGCCGGCCCGGACGGTCTCACCGGAGTTGAGGGCGACCGCGATCTGCCCTTCGTCTCCCGTCACGCGGCCGAGGTAGGTGACGTCCTCCAGTTGCATGCGGCTGATCGTGGGCGCCGCGCCGAACGAGAACTCCCCCGGCGCGACGAAGATGATGTTGGAGCCGAGGCCCTCGATCTCGTTCTCCACCAGGTTGCGGGCCCCGGTCCCGATCGCGACCAGCACCACCACCGCGGCGACCCCGACGACCACGCCGAACATCGTCAGCGCGCTGCGCAGCCGGTTGACCCGCAGCGCCTCCAGCGCCACCCGGAACGACTCGCCGAGCCTCATGAGCCCGGCCTCACGAGATGTCGCGTTCGATGAGGCCGTCGCGGATGTGGATCTGCCGCCGGGCCCGTTCGGCCACGTCCGGCTCATGCGTGACCAGGACGATCGCCACGCCCTGCTCGGTGTTGAGCCGTTCCAGCAGGTCCATCACCTCGTGGCCGGTACGGGTGTCGAGGTTGCCGGTGGGCTCGTCCGCCAGCACCACGCCGGGATCGCCGACCAGTGCCCGCGCGATCGCCACGCGCTGCTGTTCACCGCCGGACAGCTGACTGGGCCTGTGATCGAGGCGGTGCCCGAGGCCCACGGTGTCGAGCGCGGCGATGGCCCGGCGGCGGCGCTCGCCCCGCCCGATCCCGCGGTAGACCAGCGGGAGCGCCACGTTCTCCCGTGCGCTCGTACGGGCGAGCAGGTGGAACGACTGGAAGACGAAGCCGATCTGCGAATTGCGCAGCTCGGCAAGCTCGGTCTCGGTGAGCTTGGCGACGTCCTTGCCGCCGATGCGCAGGAGCCCGCGGGTCGGGCGGTCGAGGCAGCCGAGCAGGTGCATGAGGGTGGACTTGCCCGACCCCGAGGGACCGAGGATCGCGACGAACTCCCCGGCGTCGATGCGGACGCTCACCCCGCGGAGGGCCTCCACCTCCACGCCTTCCATCGTGTACGTGCGGGTGACGTCCACAGCTTCGAGCGCGGCGTGTGCGGGCGCGGGCGCGGCCTCAGGCGCGGGCTCGGGCTCTGTCGCAGGCTCGGGCTCAGGGGGCCCGGTCACGGGGAGAGCTCCTCGCCCTGCCGGACCGAGTCGGCGCCGCGAACGACGACCTCTTCGCCCTCCTTGAGTCCACGGGTGACCTCGACGGTGGTGTCACCCTGGGCGCCGAGCCGGACCACGCGCCGCTCCGCCTGGCCGCCGACCACCGCCCAGACGACCGAGTCGCGGCCACTGCTGACGATCGCTGCGGACGGCACGGACAGCACGCCCGTCACCTCGCGTACGCGCAGGTTGACCACAGCGCTCATCCCCGGCTTGGGCATGGGCGCCCGGCCGCCGCCCGAGAGGGTGCCCTCCTTGAGGACGAGCGTGACCTTGTACGTGACGCCCCCGCCGGTCGACTCCTTCGGGGTGACTCCGATGCCGGTCACCTCGGCGGTGTACGTGCCGCCCTGGACGGCGTCGAACTCCACGTCGGCCTCGACGCCCTCCCTGATCTGCAGCACGTCGGTCTCGTCGACGTCGGCGGCGAGGGAGAGCCGGGAGACGTCCGTGACCGTGACCACCGCGTCGCCGCTGGAGACCGGGGCGCCCGTCGCGACCGAGGAGGCGTCCTTGGCGGTCCCGCCACCGAGACCGCCCAGCGCCCCCAGACCGGAGGCGGCCGAACCGCCCGCGCCGCCCTGCCCGGCGAGTTGCTGGGGCAGCCGGCTCGCCAGGTCGCCGAGCCCGCCACCGCCGCCCGCGGGGCCGCCCAGGCTGACGACGCCGTCGAACGGAGCCTTGATCGTGAGGGCCTTGACGGTGCGTTCGCCGGCCCGTACCGCGGCGCGCGTCTGCACCCGCTGGGCCGCGGTGATCGAGGAGAACGCGTTGCCGACGCTGCCGAGCCCGGCGTTCAGGCGTGCGACGGCCTCGCGGGCCGCCGCGGCGGCGGACCGGTACTCGCCCTCCGCCCTGGTGATCCCGGCAAGGACGAGCGCGCGCTGGCGCAGGTCGGGGATCTTCAGCGCGACCTTACGAGCGGCGGAGAATCCCTGGCGCGCGCTCCGGTCCGTCTTGCGCTGGAAGCCCGACATGTCGAGGGCGGCGGGCATGTCAACGCCGCCCCCGGCGAGAGAGCCGTCGGCCTCGCGGGCCTGGGCGAGCTGCTCACGGGCGGTGGGCGAGCCGATCCTTGCGAGGACGTCGCCCTCCTGTACGCGGTCGCCGTCACCCACGTACAGACGCTCGATCGTGCCCTCGGCGGACGCGCGCAACGTCGCGGCGGCACGCGCGGAGACGGTGCCTGGGGCCTCGACGACCTCGGCGACGTCGGAACGCGCCACCTTGCCCAGCCGGACCCGGTCGGCGTCGTCGTCACCGCTGCAGGCACTGAGCTGTGCGGCCAGCAGCACGGCGACCGCGACCGCGGGGATGTAACGCCGCACTGACATGCGCGTCATCGTAGGAGCGTGCCGATCTCCACGTAAGGCCCTGATCGGCTGATCTCCGCCCGGCTGGCCTCTCCCGGTCATCGGATGAGATCTGCGTCACCCTCTGGGGGTTCACACCCTGGAGGCATGAGCCCCCGAGTCGCGTCTCGAGCCTGAGCGCACCGTGAAGAAGCCGACCAGCGCGGCCAGTGCTGCGACGCCCTCCCCGACGAGGCTGATGGTCTTCTCGGTGTACCAGACCGGCTCGTGCATGGCTGGGAGCGGACCGAGCTGGCCCACGTCGACGTAGTAGTAGAGGAGCAGCGCGCCTACCGCGCTCGCCGCCACCAGGAAGGCGATCGCGTAGGTCACTCGGTTGGCCAGAATGAGGACGGCCAGCCCGGCCAGCGCGGCGACGATCGCCTGGGCCTGGAAGAGCACCTCGCCGTCGATGGAGCCACTCTGGCTGCCCTTCATGTCGGGCGCGAACTGCCAGTGAACGTATGCGTCGGCTGCCAGTCCGGCGGCCACGAGGAGACGCAGCAGGATTCCCATACTCACTACACGGCCACAACACCCTCTTCGGATCAATGGCCACACGGAGTTATCTACGGAAATATGCCCCGCCACCGAGATCGTTCGCGGAGGTCAGCCGCCGGTCGGCCGCAAGTCGGCCGCTGATCGGCGCGGGTCGGCCGCTGATCGGCGCGGGTCAGCCGCCAGCGAGCTCGCGGCCGCGGTCGCGGGCGGCTTCGATGGCCTCCAGAACGGCGGCCCGGACACCGTGCTTCTCCAGCTCCCGGATCGCGGCGATGGTCGTCCCGCCCGGGGAGGTCACGGCCTCGCGCAGCAGCACAGGGTGCTCACCGGAGTCGCGCAGCATGACCGCGGCGCCCACGGCCGACTGGATCACCATCTCCAGCGCGGCGGCGCGCGGCATGCCGAGCAGGATCCCGGCGTCCACCATCGCCTCGACCAGGTAGTAGAAGTAGGCCGGGCCGCTGCCGGAGAGCGCGGTGGCGCCGTCCTGCAATGACTCGGGGATGCGCAGCACCTTGCCGACGGGGCTCAGCAGCTCCTCGGCCAGCTTGAGGTGCTCCTCCCCCGCGTGCGACCCGGCGGAGATCACGCTCATCGCCTCGTCCACGTGCACCGGGGTGTTGGACATGACCCGGACGACCGGCACGCCCGCAGGCAGGCGGTCCTCGATGAACGCGGTGGTGATGCCGGCCGCCATCGAGATCACGAGCCGTCCCGCCGGGATGTGCCTGCCCACCTCGTCCAGCAGCACGCCCATGTCCTGCGGCTTGACCGCGAGGATCAGCACGTCGGCGGTGGTGGCCGCCTCGACGTTGGTCGCGATGTCGATGCCGTAGCGCTCGCGCAGCAGCGCGCCGCGCTCCTCGCGGCGGGCGGTGGCCATCAGGTCGGCGGGACGTCGCCCGGCCCGGAGGACCCCGGAAAGCAGCGCCTCGCCCATCTTGCCGGCACCCAGAATCGCGATCATTTTTGCACCCCAGATAGGAAACGAACGTTGCCCACCCTAGCGCCGCGCGGGCTCAGGACTTGCTGGCCAGCGACCTGAGGAAGAAGCCGAGATTGGCGGGACGCTCGGCCAGGCGGCGCATGAAGTAGCCGTACCACTCCTGCCCGTACGCGACGTACACGCGCATCTGGGCCCCCTGACCGGCGAGGCGACGCTGCTCCTGGGGGCGGATCCCGTACAACATCTGGTATTCGAAGCTCTCGGGCTCGCGCTCGTTCAGCACCGCGAGGGCACCGGCGATGTCGATCAGGCGGGGGTCGTGCGTGGCGAGCATCGGGTAGCCCTTGCCGGCCATCAGCACCTTCATGCAGCGCACGTACGACTTGTCGATCTCGTCCTTGCTGCCGAAGGCCACGTCTTCGGGGGCTGCGTAGGCGCCCTTGCAGAGCCGTACGCGGGACCCCTCGTACGCGAGCTCGGCGCAGTACTCCTCGGAGCGCCGCAGGTAGGCCTGGATGACGGCCCCCGTGTCGGGGAAGTCGCGGCGCAGCTCGTGCAGGATCCGCAGCGTGGAGTCGACCGTCGTGTGATCTTCCATGTCCAGGGTGACCGTGGTGCTCGCCTGCCGGGCCGCGGTGCAGATGCGCCGCGCGTTCTCCAGGGCCAGGTCCTCGTCGAACGCCTGGCCGAGCGCGGTGAGCTTGAGTGAGACCTCGGCCCGCGTGCCCAGCCCGGCCCCGGCCAGCCGGTCGAGCAGTTCGACGTAGGCCTTGACGGTCGCCTCCGCTTGCCCGGCGTCGAGGGTGTCCTCCCCGAGCACGTCCAGGGTGACGAGAAGACCCTCGCCTGTGAGCTCCTCGGTGGCGCGCAGGGCGTCGTCGACCGATCCGCCCGCCACGAAGCGGTGCACCATGCCGCGCGTGATGGGCGCGGTCTCCACGAGTTTGCGTACGCCGCCACTGCGCGAGGCGACCAGCAGGGCCTGACGAAGCACTTCACATCCCCTTGTCCGGTGGGGACGGCTCTGTCCCCTTCTTCAGGTTAATGCCCGGGCGGGGACGGTGATCACGCGGGCGGACCGGTCGCAGGCCCCGGATCGGCCGGGAAAGTCCTGGTCGGATCGGGAGAGTCCTGGTCGGATCAGGAAAGTCCTGGTCGGATCAGGAAAGTCCTGGTCCGATCAGGAAACCGTGCCGACGCGGTTCACGCCGCCGTACTTGGCCACGTACTCGGCCATTCCCGCGGTCTTCACGGCGTTGAAGAGCGCGGGCGCCTTCGTCCGGTCCAGCAGGACGACGCTCTGCTTGCCGCGCTGGGCGCTGCCCTTGTTGGGCGCGGTGATGAACGCCACGTTGGAGGCCCGGATGTTGCGGAGGCTGATCGCCAGCGAACGGAGCTTGCCGGCGTCGACCTCGTCGTCCACGCTGATCGACTTGGTGAACGCCGAGAGGAAGCGGTCGAGCTTGAGCGGGTTGGAGATGGTGCCGCCGTCCGCCGCCTTCTTGGCCAGGGCGCCCAGGAACGCCTGCTGCCGCTTGATCCGGTCGAAGTCGCCGTTCGGCAGGTTGTAGCGCTGCCGCACGAAGAGCAGGGCCTTCTCGCCGTCCAGCTTCTGCCGCCCGGCCGGCCAGTTGACCTTGCGGGCCGGGTCGTACACGCTCTGCGCGATGTCCACCTCGACGCCGCCGAGCGCGTCGGTCATGGACTTGAAGCCCTCGAAGTCGATGGCGCCGAAGTGGTCGATCCGGGCGCCGGTGAGCTTCTCGACGGTCTCGATCAGCAGCGGCGGGCCGCCGAACGAGAACGCGGCGTTGATCTTCTGGTTGCCGTATCCGGGGATCTCGACCCATGAGTCACGGGGGAACGAGACCACGTACGCCTTGCTCCGGTCGGCCGGCAGGTGCAGCAACATGATCGTGTCCGACCGCTGCCGTCCCGGCTTCCACACCTGGCCCCCGTCACCCGTGGTGCCCATGTCTGCCCGGGTGTCCGAGCCGACGAGCAGCCAGTTCTCAGTGCCGGTCACGTTCGGCCCTGGACGGCTCTTGCTGGTCGGCATCGCGCCGCGGATGCGGTCGATGTTGCCGTTGTACGAGGACTGCCGCTGCCAGAGGAGCCCGCCGATCCCCGCCACCACCAGGAGCACGAAGACCAGCGCCGCGGCCAGGACGCGAGGCCACCGGCGCTTGCGCTTCCGCTGGCCGCCGTCCTCCCCGTCGCCGGGCATACCAGGCACCCCCGGCATGCCAGGCGCCCCGGGTGTGCCGTGCTCGCCAGGCATGCCGTGCTCGCCGGGGGCGCCGCTCCCGCCGGGGGCGCCGCTCCCGCCGGGCCCGCCGGGTTCAGCGGCGGGCTCGAAGAGACCTGCGGCTGGCCCCTGCGGCGCCTGCGACTGCGGCTGCGGTGATTGTGGCTGCGGCTGCGGCATCTGGGGGCCCGGGGGGTCGAGTGGGCTCATGGCGCCGGAGGTTATCAGCCAGTTGGGTCCGCTTTAGCCCAGGAAAAAAGGTTCCATCGTCATGGTGTGCGGCGGCGGAGCGTGGCGGCACCCAGGACGAGGGCCAGCAGGACGCAGCCAGCGATCACCACCATGTCGCGGACGAGATTCCCTGTGACGTCAGCGCTGACGGTGACCTCCTTCATCGCGTCCACCGTGTACGACAGCGGCAGGACGTTGGAGGTCGCCTCCAGCCAGCCGACCATCTGGTCGCGCGGGATGAAGAGGCCGCACAGCAACAACTGCGGCAGCACGAACGCCGGCATGAGCTGCACCGCTTGGAACTCCGTACGGGCGAACGCGCTGGAGAACAGACCGAGCGCCACACCGAGCACCGAGCAGAGCAGCGCCGAGACGACCAGCGACCACAGCGAGCCGTTCAGGTCGAGGCCGAGCCAAGTGAGCGCGATCGTCAGCACGACGCCCACCTGCAGCAGGGCAACGAGGCTGAACGCCAGCGCGTAGCCGAGGAGCAGGTCGAGCTTGCCCGTCGGCATGGTCATCAGCCGTTCCAGCGTGCCGCTCGTCCGCTCGCGGAGCGTGGCCACCGAAGTCACCAGGAACATGATCACGAAGGGGAAGATCCCCAGCAGCAGCGGGCCGATCCGGTCGAACAGCGCGGGTGCGTCGAACACGTAGCGCAGCAGGATCATCAGCAGCGTCGGCACACCGACGATCATGCTGATCGTGCGGTGGTCGTGGCGCAGCTGGGCCAGGATCCGCTGCGTCGTCGCCAAGGTGATGGAGATGTTCACGCCCGGGCTCCTTCCCGTTCGTTGATCAGCCGGAGGAAGACCTTCTCCAGATCGTCGATGCCGGTGCGGGCACGAAGCCCGTCCGGGGTGTCGTCGGCGAGGATCTCGCCCTCGCGCATCAGCAAGAGCCTGTCGGTGCGACCCGCCTCGTCCATGACATGGCTGGAGACCACGAGCGTGGTGCCATGCTCGGCCAGCTCCCGGAAGAGCCGCCACAACTCCTCGCGCAGCACCGGGTCCAGGCCGACCGTCGGCTCGTCCAGCACCAGCAACTCCGGCGTGCCCAGCAGCGCGACCGCCAGATTGGCGCGGCTGTGCTGGCCGCCGGACAGCGTCGCGACGATCTGGTCGCGGTGCCGGGTGAGCCCGACCTCCTCGATGACCCGGTCGGCGTCCGCCTTCGGCGCCCCGAGGACGGAGGCGAAGTAGCGCAGGTTCTCGTGGACGCTCAGGTCGTCGTAGACGGCCGGGCTCTGGGTCGCGTAACCCACGCGCCTGCGCAGGTCCTTGGAGCCCGCCGTGTCACCCAGCACGCTCACCGTGCCGCTTTGGACGATCTGCACGCCGACGAGGGCGCGCATCAACGTCGTCTTGCCGCATCCGCTCGGGCCGAGAAGCCCGATCACCGAGCCGCGCGGGACATCGAACGTGAGCCCGTGCAGCACCTCACGGCCACCTCGTACCACCGTCAGGTCACGCACGCTCACGGCTGCAGGACCAGAACTCATCATGTGATGAATTTATGTCCGCGACCCGCCCGAGTCAAGCTCCGCGGCCTTCTGGAGAAGCTTCCGGGAAAGTTTTGGGGTGCCGAAAACCCGTGCCGGGGAACGGCACGGGGAGCGAGCGGGAAAGCGGTGGCGAGAGGGAAGGGCAGTGAGAGAAGAGCGGTCAGCCCAGGTGACGCTGGATGGTCGGGGCCAGGAGCTCGACGAGCTCGTCCGGCGTGGAGGAGGCGATCGGCTCGACCTCCAGCACGTACCGCAGGATCATGACGCCGATCATCTGGCCGGCGGCGGCCTGGACCTTCAGCAGGGGGATGTCGTGCAGCCCGGCGGCACGGGCGAACAGCGCGGCGGACACGAACTCCCGCATCATCACCGCGGCGCGTTCGTTGGTCATCGCCGAACGCAGCAGCGCGATGATGGGCGCGCGGCGCTCCGGCACCTCCCATACGGACAGGAAGAGGCGGACCATCGTCTCGCCGAGGTCCTCCCGGCGCGTACCGAAGATCTTGGGCAGCAGCTCACCCGGATCGATCGGGAACTGCATCGCCGCGATGAAGACGCCCTCTTTGTTGCCGAAGAAGTGGTGCACGAGCGCCGGGTCCACGCCCGCCCCGCGGGCGATGGCACGCAGCGAGGCCCCGTCGTAACCCTTCTCGGCGAACAGCTCACGAGCCGACGCCAGGATCGCCTCGCGCGTCTCGGTCGGGCCGGGCCGCCGCCCCGGCGGCCTGCGGGCGGGGTTGCGCTGAACGGACTCGGTCACAGGGCGCCCCGGGGCGAGACCTCTCCACCCGAGGTGACCTCCCACGTTCGGTCGGCGGCGGCAAGGTGGAGGCGGGTGAACGCGAGGGCCTCAGCGAGGTCCTCCATGCGTTCGGCCCGGGTGGTGGCGCGGCGGGTGTTGACCTCGAGGACGATGTGGCCGCGGTAGCCGTCGTCGGCGAGCTGCTCCAGCATCGGGCCGCACGGCTGGTTGCCCCTGCCGGGCACCAGATGCTCGTCCTTGTTGGTGACGCCGACGCCGTCGGCGAGGTGGACGTGGCGCAGCCGGTCGCCGAGCTGCCCGGCCATCTCCAGCGCGTCCGAGCCCGAGACGGCGGTGTGCGACAGGTCCAGGGTCACGTAGGGGTAGTCCTGGTCGACGGGGTTCCAGTCGGGGAGGTACATGCCGGCCTCGGCCCCGCGGGCCTTGAGGGGGAACATGTTCTCGACGGCGAAGAGGACGTCGGTCTCCTCCTGCATACGGTCGAGCCCCTCGACGAACTCCCGCGCGTAGTCCCGCTGCCAGCGGAACGGCGGGTGCACCACCACCACGTCGGCGCCGAGCTCCTCGGCGACCTCCTTGGAGCGCACCAGCTTGCCCCACGGCTCGCGCCCCCAGACCCGCTGCGTCAGGAGCAGGCAGGGCGCGTGGATCGATTTGATCGGCATCTGGTGGTAGTCGGAGAGCCGCCGCAGGACATTGAGGTCCTGCGAGGAGGCGTCCGTCGAGACCATGACCTCGATGCCGTCGTATCCCAGCAGCGCCGCGATCTCGAAGGCGCTCGGGACCTTCTCCGGGTAGACCGACGCGGTGGACAGCGTGATCGGGGCATCCGGGACCCGGATGCCCGGGGAAACGACGCCGTTGTGCTGCGGGGTCAAGGCTCCCTCGCCAGATTTTCGCTCGGCAGTGTCCGTCGTGTGCCCCGCCCGAGGGGCGCGGTCGGGCCTTCGCCCTGACCCTGCCCCGCTCCGCGGCGCTCACGCAACGGAAAGCCTATGCGCTGAGGGCGCTGACGAAACCTCCGGGCCATAGTGATCCGTATTTCTTGACGTGGGTAATGACTACGCTCTGTCTTCGTGGTCGAGATCGCTCCGGGTGCCGTGCCCAGCCCCAATATCTGGAACTCCCCGCGGGTCTACGAAATCGAGAACCGCGCCGTCGACCCCGACGGCGCGCTCGAGTCGGCGATGCGCGCCATCAGGCCGTGGGAGGGCGCGACCGTACTCGATCTCGGCTGCGGTACGGGCTTTCACCTGCCGATGTTCGCACGGGACGCGGCCAAGGTGGTCGGCGTCGAGCCGCACAGCGGTCTTGCGGCGGCGGCCCGGCGGCGTGTGGCTGATATACCAAATGTGACGGTGCGTGTTGGCGCGGCTCAAGCATTGCCAATTCCGGACGCGTCCATCGACGTTGTCCATGTCCGCTGGGCCTACTTCTTCGGTCCGGGTTGCGAGCCGGGCCTGGCCGAGCTGGACCGGGTGGTGCGGCGCGGTGGCGCGATCTTCATCATCGACAACGACGCGACGCGTTCGACTTTCGGCGGGTGGTTCCGGCGCGGGCTGCCGTCGTACGACCCCGGGGCCGTCGAACGTTTCTGGACGCGCCGCGGCTTCGCCCGGGAGCCGTTGACGATCCGGTGGTCGTTCGAGAGCCGGGCAGATCTCGCGGCGGTGTTGCGCATCGAGTTCCCCGAGGAGCTGGCTGCGGAGTTCCTGCGCGAGCACGAGGGCTGCGAAGTGGACTACGCCGTCAACGTGTGGTGGCGGCGTATCCCCTGAGGCGTATCCCCTGAGGAGAGGCTTCCCTGAGGAGAAGTTACTGACGAGTCGGTCACATTCGCGGCGAAGGTATGGCCTGCTACTGAATCGCCGTACAACAATGGCGCCTCATACCGACGATCGTGCCCCCAGGAGGTCGGGACCATGGGCCGTGCCGCCAGGACGAGCCGCACCATCCTCGCTGCCACCGCGCTCGGCGCCGGTGCCGCCGGCATCGGGCTGGCCGGACAGCGCCGTGCCGCCCGGCGCATGCAGCTGCGCCCCGACGCGCACGCGGGTGAGCCGTTCGGCTCCCTGCGCGGCCGGCCGGTGCCGGTACGCGCCGCGGACGGCACCCGGCTGTACGCGGAGATCGATGGCGACGACCGCACCGATCTCGCGATCGTCTTCTGCCACGGCTGGACGCTGACCCAGGACTCCTGGCACTTCCAGCGCAAGGCCCTGCGCGGCCTCGGCCGGCTCGTCTTCTGGGACCACCGCGGCCACGGCCGTTCCGACGGCGGCGACCGGACCGAGAACGACCTCGCCCAGCTGGCCCACGACCTCGCCGCGGTCATCCAGCAGACCGTGCCCGCCGGGACGCCGGTGATCCTGGTCGGCCACTCGATGGGCGGCATGACGATCCAGCGGTACGCCGACGCCTTCCCCGGCGAGCTCGGCCGCAAGGTGCAGGCGGTCGGCCTGCTCAATACCTCCTCCGGCGGACTCGGCGAGGTCACCCTGGGCCTGCCCGCGCTCTTGGCCCGGTCGACCCAGCGCGTGCTGCCGCGGACGCTGCGCGCGGCCGGCGCGGCCTCGTCGGTGATCGAGAAGGTCCGGCACCTGGGCCGGGAGGGCACGCTGCTCTTCCTCGACCGGATCGTCTTCGGCCCCGACGCCAGCCCGGCGGCGGTCGCGTTCACCGAGGAGATGCTGGCCGACACCCGGATGGACGCGCTCTTCGACTTCCACCACTCGATGATCTCGTACGACGTGATCAGCGAGTGCGCGGAGCTCGGCAAGGTCGACACGCTGGTGCTCGGCGCGGAGAACGACCGGCTGACGCCGGTCGAGCACAGCCTCAAGATCGCGGCCTGCGTCCCGTCCGCGCGCCTGGAGGTCATCCCCACGGCCGGTCACATGGCCATGCTGGAGCGTCCCAGCGTGGTCGCCGACCACCTGG
The DNA here is from genome assembly GCF_044326415.1 of Actinomadura sp. 6N118. Classification (NCBI taxonomy): domain Bacteria; kingdom Bacillati; phylum Actinomycetota; class Actinomycetes; order Streptosporangiales; family Thermomonosporaceae; genus Actinomadura; species Actinomadura sp. 6N118. The sequence goes on from NZ_JBIRAZ010000023.1 coordinate 146,011, forward strand.
GCGATCTCATTGAGCGTGCACGCAAGTCCCTGACCGCGGCCTGAGGCGCGGTGGGCACCTTGTGTCACTGGTGACCCCTACTGTTTGTCCACATGGCGAAGGCGAAGACGGCTAAGGCCTCATACCGGTGCTCCGAGTGCGGCTGGCAGACCTCCAAATGGGTGGGGCGCTGCGGCGAGTGCCAGACCTGGGGCTCGGTCACCGAGGCCGGATCGGCGACACCGGCGCGGTTGGTCTCGGCGGGTCCGGTCAGCTCCCCCGCAAAGCCGATCGGCGAGGTGGACGTACGTTCAGCGCAGTCCAAGCCGACCGGCCTGGACGAGCTCGACCGGGTGCTGGGCGGCGGCCTGGTGCCCGGGGCCGTCGTACTGCTGGCCGGTGAGCCGGGCATCGGCAAGTCGACGCTGCTGTTGGAGGTCGCCGCGCTGGCCTCACAACCGCCCGTTCCGCAACAGCGTCCGGGCGCCGGCAGTTCCGATGGCAACGGTGCCGATGGCAACGGTGCCGATGGCAACGGTGCCGGTGACAACGGCTCCGGTGACAACGGCTCCGGTGGCGGTGGTGCCGGTGGCAGCGCGGGTCGCACGCCCGTGTTGTACGTGACCGGCGAGGAGTCGGCCGAGCAGGTGCGGCTCCGGGCTGACCGGGTGGGCGCGGTCACCGACGACCTCTACCTGGCGGCCGAGACCGAGCTGTCGGCCGTGCTCGGGCATGTCGACGCGGTGGAGCCCAAGCTCATGGTGGTCGACTCGATCCAGACGATCGGCACGTCCGAGGTGGACGGTGCTCCCGGCGGCGTCACCCAGATCCGGGAGGTCACGGCCAACCTGATCAGGGTCGCCAAGGAACGCGGCGTCACCGTGGTCATGGTCGGGCACGTCACCAAGGACGGCGCGATCGCGGGGCCGCGGCTGCTGGAGCACCTGGTCGACGTGGTGCTCTACTTCGAGGGCGACCGGCACAGCCGGCTCCGGATGATCCGCGCCGTCAAGAACCGCTACGGCCCCACCGACGAGCTCGGGTGCTTCGACCTGTCCGAGCTGGGCATCGTCGGGCTGCCCGACCCGAGCGGGCTGTTCCTGACGCGCCGCGAGGAGCCGGTGCCGGGCACCTGTGTCACGGTCACGCTGGAGGGTCGCCGCCCGCTGGTCGCCGAGGTCCAAGCCCTGGTCGCCAAGTCGCAGCTGCCGTCCCCGCGCCGCGCCACGTCCGGTCTCGATCCCTCCCGTGTCGCGATGGTGCTGGCGGTCCTCGCCCAACGTTGCAAGATCTCCATGCACGAGCAGGACGTCTACGTCTCCACGGTCGGCGGCGTACGGCTGAGCGAGACCTCGGTCGACCTGGCCCTCGCGCTCGCCGTCGCCGGCTCCACCGCCGAGCAGGCACTCTCCGGCACGCTGATCGGGCTGGGCGAGGTCGGCCTCGCCGGTGAGGTACGCGTCGTACCGGGCGTGCAGCGGCGGCTGGCGGAGGCGGCACGGCTCGGATTCAAGCACGCGATCGTGCCGCGCGGCGCGCTGTCGCTGGGCGACGGCTCACCGCTGAAGAAGGCAGACCCCCAGCTCACCAGCCATGAGGGGATGAAAGTGATGGAGGTCGACAACCTCCAGCAGGCGCTGCGGGTGGCCTTCACCGCCCCGTAGGGCGCCCCGATGGCCCGATTCGGCCACACCCATACATGACAAGAGACTTTACGGCCACATAACAGGAGTCACGCCAGAGTATTACGCCACAGCAGCACGCTTGCTACCAGGGGAGGAACCGGTGCTCGGGGCTCCTCGGTAAACTGACGCCGTCCAGCGACCTCCGGGGGCCAGGTGCCAACATACGACAAGGGCCATGACGAACGACGCCGCGCGACGCTCGCCGCGGTGGCCCCGGGCACGTCGATCCGTGACGGCCTGGAGCGCATCCTGCGCGGCCACACCGGCGCTCTGATCGTCTTCGGCCACGACCCGCTGGTCGAAGAGCTGTGCAGCGGCGGCTTCGAGCTCGACGTCGAGTTCTCCGCCACGCGGCTGCGCGAGCTGGCCAAGATGGACGGGGCGATCGTGCTCGACAGCACCCGCAACCGCATCGTCCGCGCCGCAGTGCACCTCGTGCCTGACTCCACGATCCCGACCGAGGAGTCGGGCACCCGGCACCGCACGGCGGAACGAGTCGCCCGCCAGACCCGGCATCCGGTCATCTCGGTCAGCCAGTCGATGCACATCATCGCCCTCTACCTCGACGGCATCCGCTACGTCCTGGAAGACTCCGCCGCGATCCTGTCCAAGGCCAACCAGGCCCTGGCCACCCTTGAGCGCTACAAGCTCCGCCTCGACGAGGTCTCGGGCACTCTTTCGGCGCTGGAGATCGAAGACCTGGTCACCGTCCGCGACGTCAGCGCGGTTGTGCAACGCCTCGAAATGGTCCGCCGCATCGCCGACGAGATCGAGGGCTATGTCGTCGAGCTCGGCACCGACGGCCGGCTCCTGTCGCTCCAGCTCGACGAGCTGGTCTCCGGCGTCGACATCGACCGCGAGCTGATCGTCCGTGACTACCCGCCGCCCGACGCCCGCACCCGCACGGTCACCGACACCCTGTGCGCGCTGGACCTGCTGTCGGCCACCGAGCTCCTCGACCTGTCCACGGTCGCCGAGGTGATGGGCTTCGCAGGCCCGGACGCCCTGGACCTGCCGGTGAGCCCCAAGGGCTACCGCCTGCTGGCCAAGGTCCCGCGGCTGCCGGGCCTGGTCGTCGAGCGGCTCGTGGAGCACTTCGGCGGCCTGCAGAAGCTCCTGGCCGCCAGCATCGACGACCTCCAGGCCGTCGGCGGCGTCGGCGAGTCCCGCGCCCGGAGCGTCCGCGAAGGGCTGTCCCGGCTGGCCGAGTCCTCGATCTTGGAACGCTACGTCTGACCCGGTGCCGGTCAGCGGAGGCGGAAGACCTGCTTCGTGACCTTGATCTTGTCGGCCTTGACGCTCGCGACGTAGGTACCGGGCCGGGCCGTCTCGCGCTTGCCGCGGCATTGGCCGGAGGCGCGTTTGCGGTCCCAGGTCACGGTGCTCACGTACGGGATGCCGCGACGCAACATCTGGATGGACGAGCCGCTCCCCTGCTCGCACATGGACGCCGACCAGACACGGTCGCCGCCCGAGGTGACGCGCACGTCCAGCGACTTGGAGCCGACGTCGAACGTGCAGGCGTGGCCGCCCGTGTTGACGACGGTCAGCTGGAACTGCGGCATCTCGTTCTTGGCGTACGTCTCGCGTGCCGAGGTCATGTTGATGACGACATCGTTCTTCTCGCAGGCATCGCCGTCCTTGGGAGCCGCCGGAGCGACCTTCGCCGTCACGGTGACCGTGGGGGTCGCCGCGGGAAGGCTCGAAATCGCCGCGCTCGCCGACGGGCTCGCCGAACCCATGGCGGCGGCTGCGTTCTTCACCGGCTGTTTCTGTTCACCATCGCCGGCGGTGCATGCCCAGGCCCCCATGCCCACCGTCCCGAGCACAGCGCCGAGCACGATGATCCGTCGCCGCCAGTACTGGTCCAGTCCCCAGACCTCGGGATCACGTCCAGTGTCCGTCCCCATACGGGCAGTATGCAGTACTTGATCTTCGATGACATCTCGACCCGCCGGGCCCGATAGGTTCACTCCCAATGGAGACAGGTTCAAAGCCAATGAATAACGGGTACACCGGCCCGATCCTGGCCTGGTACGAAGCGCACGCCCGGGATCTGCCCTGGCGCGCCTCCAGCGCCACCCCTTGGGGCGTGCTGGTCAGCGAGATCATGCTCCAGCAGACCCCGGTCAACCGCGTCCTGCCCATCTGGCACGAGTGGATGACGCGCTGGCCCACCCCCGATGCGCTGGCCGCCGAACCCTCCGGCGAGGCCGTGCGGGCGTGGGGCAGGCTCGGCTACCCGCGCCGCGCCCTGCGTCTGCACGGCAGTGCCCAGGCGATCGTCGAACGTCACGGCGGCGAGGTCCCGTCCTCGCACGCGGACCTGCTGGCCCTCCCCGGCATCGGCTCCTACACGGCGGCCGCCGTCGCCAGTTTCGCGTTCCAGCAGCGCCATGCCGTTCTCGACACCAACGTCCGCCGCGTCTTCGCGCGGCTGCTGTCCGGCGACGAATACCCGCCCAAGTCGCAGACCAAGGCCGAGGTGGCCCAGGCCGAGGCGGTCCTCCCGCTGGATCCCCCGACCGCGGCCCGCTGGTCGGTCGCCGTGATGGAGCTGGGTGCCCTGGTCTGTACGGCCCGCACGCCCCGCTGCGTGGACTGTCCCGTCCTCGACAGGTGCACCTGGCACCTCAACGGCCGCCCCGCGTACGACGGCCCGCCCCGGCGGGGACAGACGTACGCGGGGACGGACCGCCACTGCCGGGGCCGGCTGCTGGCCGTCCTCCGCCAGGCCGAAGGCCCGGTGGAGAAGCCCGCTCTGGACATCGTGTGGTCCGATGCCCTCCAGCGCGAGCGGGCCCTGGACACCCTCATCGCGGATGGCCTGGTGGATCCCCTGGAGGACGGCCGCTACGCCCTTCCGGGCTGATACGCCCCTCCGGGTCGTGGCCGCCTTGAGCCGACGTCAGGTCACCGGCCGCAGCACGTAGCCGGTGTAGCCATACTCGGTGCCATGGTCGCGGCGCATGGCGATCTCCTCCCGGGTGACCGCGAGCGCCTCAGCCATGCCGGGCACGGCCGGATCGGCAGCGTCCGCACGTTCAGCCAACGGCCCGTAGTACTCGTCCCAGTCGGACTCGGGCTGGCCGTAGACGCCGAGCACGTCGTAACCGGCGGCGCGTGCGGCGCGCGTGTTGTCCGCAGTGCCGCGCAGTGGATAGATCTTGTCCCAGAACGCGCGAGCCTCCGGGGACGCCTCGTCTGCCGTCCACTCGCACTCGGTCAGCACGAGCGTGCCGCCCGGTGCGAGCAACCGCCGCCACTCACGCAGCGCGGTGTCGAAGCCGACGTTGTACACCGAGGACTCGGCCCACACCAGGTCGAACGACCCGTCGCGAAACGGGAGATCGGCCATGTCACCACGCAGTGTGGTGATCGAACGGGCGAGACCGCGCGCCTTGGGCGCCGCGTTCAGCTCGTTCAGGAACGGCTCGTGCAGATCGACAGCCGTCACGTCGGCGCCGGCCTCGGCCAGCACCAGGGTGGCACGCCCGGGACCGCAGCCCAGGTCGAGCGCCCGCGGACGCTGCGGCAACGGTCCCGTGAGGGAGAGCAGATGCCGCGTCGTCGCGTCTGAGCCGGGGCCCTGCCGCGGAAGGCCGTGGTGCAAAGCGAAGAAAGCCTCATGAGAGGCAGCGTCGTCAGACATTGGACGCGATCTTTTCCAGGGCCCGGGGGCGCGGGGTGTCCTCGACAGCCAGGCAGATTCCGTACACGCGGGCGTGATGTGTCCAGCCGTTGACGCGGCCGCGGTTGTTGCTGATCTGCACCCGGCCGCGGGCGGGGTCGAGGGCCGAGACCAGGTGGAGGTACACCGTCCCGGCGACCTTGGCGAGAACGATATCGCCGACCTCGAGCTTGGCGGGATCGACGGGGGCGACCTCGACCAGGTCGCGGCTCCGGATCAGCGGCACCATCGACGAACCCGTCGGACGGAACCGCACGGTGGCGCCTCCGGCGACGCGCGCCGCGATCGTGTCCATCTTTCCCATCGAGGGCAGGATGCGGGCTCCGGGAAGCCGCCGTCCAATGCTTTTCCGCGGTGCGCACAGGCTAATCGCGCTCGGATTAATTGCGTGGAACCGGGGCCGTCGCAGGTCATACGGTGTGGCGGTGCGTGATCTCTTGAAGCTGCCCAAGGCCCACCTGCATGTTCATCTTGAGAGTACGGTCGGCTGGACGACCCTCTGGGAGATCGGGAAGGCGAACGGGATCGAGATCCCCGACCACCTTCGTGAGGGTTATGTCTTCGGGGGATTCGCCGATTTCTTCGCGCAGAACGATCTGGTCCGGAACTGCCTGCTGACGGCCGGCGACTTCCGGCGCGTCGCGTACGAGTACTGCCGGGATGAGGCCGCGCAGGGCACTCGCTATGCCGAGCTGTCGTTCACGGCGGCGGCTCACGGTGAACGCCTCGGTGACCTGGACATGCCGCTGGTGGCTGTGCTGGAGGGCCTGGCCGAGGGGCGGCGGGACTTCGGAATCGAGGTCCGCCTGCTGCTCGACCACTCCCGGCGACGATCGGTCGAGCGCGCGTGGCGGACGCTGGACCTGGCCCGGCGGCACGAGGAGGTCGTAGCGGTCGGGCTTGCCGGTGACGAGGCGTTCCCGGGCGATCCGTTCGTCGAGGTCTTCGCGGCGGCCCGGGATGCGGGCCTGCACGTCGTCCACCACGCCGGTGAGGCGGAGGGTGCCGCGAGCATCCGCCAGGCGATCACCTCGGGGCGGACCGAGCGCCTCGGCCACGGGGTGCGGGTGCTGGACGACCCTGACTTGGTGGCCGAGGTCCGCGACCGTGGGATCCCACTGGAGGTCTGCCTGTCGTCGAACGTGGCGCTCGGCTTCGCGCCGTCGCTGGCGGAACACCCGCTGCCCCGGCTGCGGGAGGCGGGCCTGAAGGTCACGATCAACACCGACATCCCGGTCATGATCGGCACTCCGCTGGCCGGCGAGTACGCGCGGATCCGCGACACGTTCGGCTATGACGACGCCGCGCTGGCCGACCTCGCCCGAGCGGGCGTGGACGCCTCGTTCGCCCCCGCCGACATGAAGGCACGGCTGCACGCTGAGATCGACGCTTGGCTCAGCCACTGATCGAATAGAGCGAGCCGCCACGGATCTCGCGGAGGAACGGGTCGTCGTCCTCCTGCCAGCACCGTGCCGAACGCACGACGGCATGGACGGGCAAGCCCAGCCGCGCGGCTGCCTCCTGCGCGGCATCGAAGGCGCGGGCATGGGACAGCTCTCCGATCACAAGAACCCCAACGTCCCCAACCGAGTCACCCACGCCCTCGTAACGTTCGGCCCAGGCTCCGAATATCAGGACCTCCACGACCCCCGGCAGACGCGCGAACTCCTCGGCGACGACGGCCTCGGGGCCGAACGTGAGCATCAGCAAGCGCGCGAGCGGCTCGTACAACGGCGTCGCCGTGTCGCGGCGCACCATGCGCCCGGCCGTGGTGCGCCGCAGCACCAGCAGCCCCGCACGGGCCAGCCGATCGACCTCGCGCACGACCGAACCCAGATCGGTGCGGAGCATGACGGCGAGATCGAGCATGGTCATCTCCCGGTCCGGCCCGAGGAGCAGCCGCGCCAGAAGCTCGCCCTGCAGCCGGGATCGGAAGATCGGAAGTTGTGGAGGGGCACTCTCCTTCATGTCGCGCATGAAGAGCTGTGCCACGTCAGGGTGAAGGACCGGGCCACGCCGCCGTCCCGGTCCTCGCCGGAAGTCCGCTGCCGCACACAACTCATTCGAACGCATATTCGAATTCTAGGGTGCGGGTCCGACAGTGTCAGCGACGCAGGTAGACGCCCAGGCCGACCGCGAGACGCTGCGCCGCCTTCTGCCGCCACGAGGCGCTCTTCAGCCTCGTCGCGTCGGTCCGGTTGCGCATGTTGCCGCATTCGATGAAGACCTTGGGCACCTTCGACATGTTGAGCCCGCCCAGGTCAGTCCGCACGTCGAGCCCGTCGCCACCGACGTAGTTCGCGTACGGCTGCACCTTGCGGAACGCCGCGCGCACGTCGTAACCGAGCCGCTTGGACGGCTTCACGATCGGCCCGGTGTAGCCCTTCACGTATCCAGGCAGGATCACATGGAAGCCCCGCCGCGACGACGGCGCGCCGTCGGCATGGATGGAGATCGCCGCGTGGGCGCGCAGCCGGTTGGCGATCGCGGCCCGCTCGTTGATGCACGGGCCGACGCCGCGGTTGTTGGGCCGCGTCAGCCGTACCGTTGCCCCCTGCGCGCGCAGGATCTTGGCCAGCCGCTGTGCCATGTCGAAGGTGAACGCGTGCTCAGCGTAGCCCGAGCTGGTCGCCGTGCCCGTCGTGTCGCACGCCTTCTTCTTCGGCCCCGCCGGCACCTTCCGGTTGATCACCTTGGGGTACTTGTAGTTGAGCCCGTTGTGCCCCGGATCGATCACGATCACCTTGCCGGCGAGCGGCCGGGGCTTGGCCGCGACTGCCTGCGCCTTAGCCGCTGCCGGGCGGGCGCCCGACGACGCGGACCCCGCGTTCAGTCCCACCAGGAGCGCACCCGTGGTCGCGGCCGCGACCACGACCGTTCCAGTTCCCAGGACCCGTCGAGTCAACATGATCAAGGACGGTATCGCCCTTCACCGCCCCTCGCCCCCACCTGACCGCAAGAGGACGCCAAGACAAGCCCCACCGCCCGGGGCTGACCCTCTTTCATTGTCAACCGCGCAGGTGGGCCCATGGAAGTGGAACGGCATTCTGTGGATAGCCGACAGCGGAAAGCGCAGGGCCCGTACCGAACGGATCGGTACGGGCCCTGCCTCAGGACGTCGGGTCAGTCCTTGGTGGACTTCGGGTCAGTCCTTGTTGAAGTTGACCGCGCCCTCGATGGGCGGCGGGCTGTCCGGCACGCCGGTCGGCTTGGTCATGCCCTTGAACGTGAACTTGGCTTCCTCGCCGGAGCCCTCGGTGCCGACGATCACGATCTGGCCGGCCTTGAGCTCGTTGTAGAGGATCTTCTCGGACAGGTTGTCCTCGATCTCCCGCTGGATGGTCCGGCGCAGCGGCCGGGCGCCCAGGACGGGGTCGTAACCCCGCTCGGCCAGCAGGTCCTTGGCCTCCTGCTTGAGCTCCAGACCCATGTCCCGGTCCTTCAGCCGCTCGTCGACCTTGGCGATCATGAGATCCACGATCTCGATGATCTCCTTCGGCGTGAGCTGGTGGAAGACCACCGTGTCGTCGACGCGGTTGAGGAACTCGGGCCGGAAGTGCTGCTTGAGCTCCTCCGAGACCTTGGCCTTCATCCGCTCGTACGAGCCCTGCTCGTCGTTCGAACGGGCGAAGCCCATCGAGACGCCCTTGGAGATGTCCTTGGAACCGAGGTTCGTCGTCATGATGATGACGGTGTTCTTGAAGTCCACGACCCGGCCCTGGGCGTCGGTCAGGCGACCGTCCTCCAGGATCTGCAACAGCGAGTTGAAGATGTCCGGGTGGGCCTTCTCGATCTCGTCGAACAGCACGACGGAGAAAGGCTTGCGGCGCACCTTCTCGGTGAGCTGGCCGCCCTCCTCGTAACCGACATATCCGGGCGGCGACCCGAACAGACGCGAGACGGTGTGCTTCTCCATGAACTCGCTCATGTCGAGCTGGATGAGCGCGTCCTCGTCACCGAAGAGGAACTCGGCGAGCGTCTTGGAGAGCTCGGTCTTTCCGACGCCGGACGGGCCGGCGAAGATGAACGAGCCACCGGGACGCTTCGGGTCCTTCAGACCGGCGCGGGTACGCCGAATGGACTGCGAGAGCGCCCTGATGGCGTCCTCCTGGCCGATGACCCGCTTGTGCAGCTCGTCCTCCATACGGAGCAGCCGCGTGGTCTCCTCCTCGGTGAGCTTGAAGACGGGAATGCCGGTCGCGGTGGCGAGGACTTCGGCGATCAGTTCCTCGGTCACCTCGGCGACGACGTCCATGTCGCCGGCCTTCCATTCCTTCTCCCGCTGCGCCTTCTGGCCGAGAAGCTGCTTTTCGGAGTCGCGGAGCGCGGCGGCCTTCTCGAAGTCCTGCGCGTCGATCGCGGATTCCTTCTCGCGCCGCACATCGGCGATCTTCTCGTCGTACTCGCGCAGGTCCGGCGGCGCGGTCATCCGGCGGATGCGCATCCGCGAACCGGCCTCGTCGATGAGGTCGATCGCCTTGTCCGGCAGGAACCGGTCGCTGATGTAGCGGTCGGCCAGCTGCGCGGCCGCGACCAGGGCGCTGTCGGTGATCGAGACGCGGTGGTGCGCCTCGTACCGGTCCCGCAGACCCTTGAGGATCTCGATGGTGTGGCTGAGCGAGGGCTCGGCGACCTGGATCGGCTGGAAGCGGCGCTCCAGCGCGGCGTCCTTCTCCAGGTGCTTGCGGTACTCGTCCAGCGTGGTCGCGCCGATGGTCTGCAGCTCACCGCGGGCCAGCATCGGCTTGAGGATGCTGGCGGCGTCGATCGCACCCTCGGCGGCACCCGCCCCGACGAGCGTGTGCAGCTCGTCGATGAACAGGATGATGTCGCCGCGCGTGCGGATCTCCTTGAGGACCTTCTTCAGGCGTTCCTCGAAGTCACCGCGGTAGCGGGAGCCGGCGACGAGCGCGCCCAGGTCGAGCGTGTAGAGCTGCTTGTCCTTGAGCGTCTCGGGCACCTCGCCCTTGACGATCTTCTGCGCGAGCCCCTCGACGACGGCGGTCTTGCCGACGCCCGGCTCGCCGACCAGGACGGGGTTGTTCTTGGTACGGCGGGACAGCACCTGCATGACCCGCTCGATCTCCTTGTCCCGGCCGATCACCGGGTCCAGCTTGCCCTCCCGGGCGGCCTGAGTCAGGTTTCGCCCGAACTGGTCCAGCACAAGGGAGGTCGACGGCGCCGACTCGGTCGGCCCGCCGGAGGCTGCCGGCTCCTTGCCCTGGTAGCCGTGCAGCAACTGGATGACCTGCTGGCGGACCCGGTTGAGGTCAGCCCCGAGCTTGACCAGGACCTGGGCTGCGACGCCCTCACCCTCACGGATCAACCCAAGCAGGATGTGCTCAGTGCCGATGTAGTTGTGGCCCAGCTGCAATGCCTCACGCAGTGACAGCTCAAGGACCTTCTTGGCACGCGGAGTGAACGGGATGTGACCCGACGGCGCCTGCTGACCCTGGCCGATGATCTCTTCGACCTGCTGGCGCACCGCCTCGAGGCTGATTCCCAGGCTCTCCAAGGCCTTGGCAGCGACACCCTCGCCCTCGTGGATCAGACCCAGGAGGATGTGCTCGGTGCCGATGTAGTTGTGGTTGAGCATTCTGGCTTCTTCTTGAGCCAGAACGACAACCCGCCGCGCGCGGTCGGTAAACCTCTCGAACATCTCGTCGCTCCTCACAGAGCGGTTGGTCAGAGTCCGGAACGTCCGGAACTGTCCTTCCGCATGCTAGCCCGCCCCGAGGAGGCCAACCCGGTGCACTCCCACCAGGAGACGTTCCCCAGCTAAGCGCTGTTCATCCTCATCCAACTACCTCACCGGTGCGTCATGTTCCCGCTACGCCGCAAGCGAACGGGGCTTTTCAGCAGGTCGTTCACGGCAAGGGGGGTCGTTCAGGCCGTACAGGGACGGGTTAGCCGATGAGGGCTGTCTACCTCCGCGGGGGCGCCGCAACCCACAGAACGCTACGCCACAAGCGAACGGCCCGCCCCCGGATCTACGGGACGGGCCGCCGAAGCGAGGTGGGTCAGTGAGCCGCCTCGTACTGCTCGACCACGTTCTGCGGGATACGGCCGCGCTCGTTGACCTTGATGCCGCGCTGCTTGGCCCAGGCGCGGATGTCGGCACTCCGCTCGCGGCTGGACGCGCCACGCGGACGGCGCCGACGAACGGTGCCGGCCTTACGCGACTTCTCCACGAACGGCTGCAGAGAATCCCGCAGCTTCTTTGCGTTGGCACTACTGAGATCGATCTCGTAGGAGGCGCCGTCGAGCGAGAACGCCACGGTCTCGTCCGCCTCGCCACCGTCGAGGTCGTCGACGAGAAGCACCTGAACCTTCTGTGCCATGGGGACAGACCTTTCAGCTGGAGCAAACTGCATTCGGTTGACAAAGATATACCGCGATGTTGGCTGATGACAATTCAACACACGCGATGAAGTTTCCTTCCCTGACGGTAACTCATCGTAATCATGGTCACCGAATCAGCCATCCACGGGATAGGCAGTGGCTGACACCGGGGCCCCCGGACCACGCGTGCATGAATTGTCCGGGCACGGCACCCGGGATGATTTCGGGGTGACGGGGGTCACCATCAGCCACCTGACCTGGGCCATCGATCTTTCATTCACGCGCGACCGGCTTTCCCGGGACGGTGCGACCGGGAGAGAAATACGCCCGGCGGCACCTTAACGGACGCGGCAACACCGATCCCGGAGCCATCGTTTAACCCCCACGTAACGGTACTAACCGCCGCCCTCGCCGACCGAATGGACCTCTGCGGCCGTCACCCGGAGGTGATCACGACCGTCCACCTCGATGTCGATAGATTCCGCTCCTGACGATCTCGACGAAATCCCTTGCCATCCGCACAGGCAAGCGCCGGTAGCCGCACCAGCACGGCATACCTATATCAGCGGAAAAGTTCCCAATACCGTCACACCGTCGCAGGCAGGCCTCGTACCAGCCGACGTCAGCGGCCGTACCCCGCGCGCTTGGCACGTTTGACCACGAGTGTTCCCGCAAGACGGTCGTGAAGCGCCTGCCGTTGCGCGCCCTCATACATTGCCGCCACGTTCGCGACCCAGAAGAGGCCCGCCAGAACGCCCAGGATCGCCACTGGGCGCAGAGCGATCGGCGCCGAGTACACCGCCGCACGCGGCAAGGCCCGCCACACGCCCGGTTTGCCGGAATCCATTCGTACGACCTGGATGCCCGCGAAGCGCTTGCCGATCGTGCGCCCCCACACGGCGAGCTGAAGCCACTCATAAAGAAAGAGGACGCCAGCAACGGCTGGCGGCAAGACGAGGTCGGTCTCCCGCCCGGGGAAGGCCTCCCGAACGACCATCGCGACCGGCAACCCGACCACGAGCGTGTCCACGATGCGAGCCAGCAATCTCTGCCCCGGCTCGGCAAGCTCCATCTCCACGCTTGAAGGAACAGAGCTTGGAACAGGGCTTGGAACGGGACTTGGAACGGAGGCCGCTCGTTCCCGGGAAACCGCCGCGCCAATACCGGCAGCCGCGACCCTCGGTGGAACGTCCGAAACGCCCCTAGATCTCCCAGCCACATAATCGCCGGGGCGGGACTTCGACGAGCCGGGGTATTCACCGACCAAGCGCCCTGAAACAGCCCACGAAACCGCCGTTCCAGGCGTCTGGCCTCCCGGCGGCTCGTCGGCTGCGGGCTCTTCTGTCCCATCGGCCACGGGTTCTTCTGCCCCACCGGTCGCGGGCTCTTCTGCCCCACCGGTCGCGGGCTCTTCTATCCCAGAGGCCGCGATCCCAGAGGCCGCCGCAAGACTCGAAGGCTCGCCCTCATGCGGCTCTGAGACCAAAGCTGGGGCGTCCTCTGCGATCCCAGGCGCATCTTCCCCGTACGAACCGGCTGGCTCGTCTGTGGCGGATCCAGGCGGCGCAGCGGGGTCCGGGAGAGGGGGTTCGGACGTGGACACCGTGCCCGCCGTCAGGCCTCGTACTCAGCGGTCTCGTCGTACTCCTCCACGTACTGACCGCGTTCGTCGATGACGATCGTGCCCGCCATGCGGTCGTGCAGGGACTGGTGCAGTGGCTGGTCCCAGATCGCCCACAGGTACGCCATCAGGGCGCCGGCCCAGACGAGCAGCATGCCGTACGCGAGGTAGTCCCAGATCATGACCGCGAGCGCCAGGAAGACGAAGACGCCGATCTGGTAGGCGACGTTGTTGATGGCCGCGCGCCAGACCGCCTGGTAGGTCGTGAGGGCCTCGCCCGCGGGGCGCACCTGGACCACGCCCAGCCCGAGGATGCGCTTGCCGAGCGTCCGTCCCGACATGGCCAGCTGGACCGACTCATAGATGAACGGCAGCACCGACAGAACGGTGAAAAGCGTGAAGAGGATCGGCCAGTTCCAGATGCCGCCCTCGGTGTTGGCCTTGTCTCCGGCCGTGTCGAGGCCGATCACCCCCAGGGTGATCGGCAGCACCAGGGCGAAGCCGAAGGTCGCCACGAGGGCGTTGTCGATGAGACGCGCGCCCGCGCGCCTCATGATCGGTGCGAGCGGGAGTTCGGCAGCCTCGGCCGTGTCGTCGTAGTACGGCTGGGAGCCCTGCCACTGCTGCTGGGGCGGGGGCTGATGCTGCTGGGGCGGCGGCTGACCGCCCTGCCAGTGCTGAGGCGGCATCTGGCCGCCTTGCCAGTGCTGCCCAGGGCCCGACTGCGTGTACTGCGGCCTCCCGCGATAAGGGGATTCACTCATCGGTCAGTCCTCCAGGCGAAGCAACATCCGGGTATTTCCCAACGTATTCGGCTTGACCCGGTCAAGGTCCAGGAACTCGGCAACGCCGTCGTCATACGAACGGAGAAGTTCCTCATACACCTCGGGCGAGACCGGTGTACCCAAGATCGGCTGAAACCCGTGGCGGGCGAAGAAGTCCACCTCGAAGGTAAGACAGAACACCCGTTCCACGCCGAGTTCCCGGGCGGTCTCCAGGAGCTTGCTGACGATGCGGTGCCCGATGCCCCGCCCGCCGTGCCCCTTCTCCACCGCGACCGAACGGACCTCGGCCAAGTCCTCCCACATCACGTGCAGCGCGCCGCATCCCACAATCCGCGGCTCTCCCTGCCGGTCCTCGGCGACCCAGAACTCCTGCACATCCTCGTACAAGGTCACCGTGGTCTTCCTGAGCAGACGCCGCCCCGGCCCGGAGTACAAATCGACCAGCCGGCGGATCTCCTGTACATCGGCGGTACGGGCTCGCCGGATCACTACTTCCACAAACAGACGACATTATCGAACGCGCGCCCTTTACCTGTGGTGGACGCCCCCTTACGGTAGGTAACGATGCGGGTGACTAGACAAAAAAGACCACACCCCTGGCCCGCAGGTGACGCAAAGCACACTGGCGCGGGTGACCCACCCGCGATTTCGCATGTTCTGGTTGGCATCGAGGTCTGACTCCGTTAGTCTCCTGCGCTGACATCGGCCACTGGCCGAACCGCCGAATCCACGGCCGCAAACCAGCGTTCCGAGGAGCCGGGAACCCACTTTGGATGGTTTGGGGGGATCGCCCTCCGATCCCGCCTGGGGTGAATCCGCGCGCGAACGCGGAAGGGCTGCTCCGGCCCCAACCCGTCAGCTAACTCGGTAGGCGGACGAGGAGAGGAGAATGAGTGGAGCCGTTGCGGCCTGCATCCTTTTCGCGCCGCCTTTCGTGGGCTGTCGCCCTCACCGGCGCGCTCATCGTCACAGCCACTCCCGCGCACGCCGATCCCGAGCCGTCCACCAAAGAGCTCAGGACCCAGGCGTTCAAGCTCGCTGATCAGCTTGAGCAGCTGACCGAGCAGTACAACGGCCTCAAAGTGAAGCTCCAGCAGTCCCAGCGCGCCGCGAAGGTCGCCACCGACAACGCCAAGCGCCAGGAGAAATCACTCGAAGGTGTCCGCGAAAAAGTCGGCAGTTTGGCTGCGACCAGCTACATGCAGGGCGGCGCCGACCCGACGGTCTCCTTCGTCGCATCCCAAGACCCCCAGCGCCTCCTCGATCAGGCCGCGACCCTCCACTACTTCGCGACCCAGGACGGCACACGCGTTCAGGGCCTGATGCAAGCCATGCAGGCCGCTCAGCGCGCGCGCAAGTCCGCCGAGGAGCGCGCCAAGCAGGTCTCCCAGCTCCGCACCGAGCTTGAAACCCAGCGCAAGAAGGTCACCACCCTCTACGAGAAGGCCCGCGGCCGCCTGGTCAAAAAGGACCCCACCCAGCTCGCCAAGCTCCCCGTAGTGGGCAGCGGCAAGGGCTCCCAAGCCCTCCGATACGCGATGTCCAAGATCGGCCGCCCCTACGTCTGGGGTGCGGAAGGCCCTTCCACCTTCGACTGCTCCGGTCTCACGATGTGGGCGTACAGGCAGGTGGGCATCAGCCTCCCCCACTACACCGGCAGCCAGTGGAACGCGGGCACCCATATTTCCCGCAGCCAGCTCCAGCCAGGCGACCTGGTCTTCTTCCACAGCGACCTGCACCACATGGGCATGTTCGTGGGCGACGGCAAGTTCCTCCACGCGCCCCAGACCGGCGACGTGGTCAAGATCTCCCCTCTGGCAGGGCGCCCGTACGCCGGCGCAGTCCGAGTCGCCTGACCCATCAGATCGACCGCCCACGTGCACCTGTCGGTCTACACGGCCATTCCCGCACCGACATGGGGCCTCGTCACGCACATGAGGCCCCATGGAACGTCCGGTCAGGATGCACGGCCGCAACGCGGATATGAAGACCAGGCGCGGCATGCAGGTGGCGCGGCATGCAGCTGGCGCGGCATGCAGCTGGCGCGGCATGCAGCTGGCATGTAGGTGGCGCGCTGTGTAAGTGGCGCTGCATGCGGGTGGCGCGGCATGCAGGTGGCGCGGCATGCGGGGGCACGGCATGCGGTTGGCGCGGCATGCGGTTGGCGCGGCTGTAGCAGAGTGTGTGCACGACCACTTGGACGGCTTGCTGGCCACGATGTGTGGCCGACAGGGCGCCTGTGGTCGCGGATGCCTTGTCCGGGAGCGCGGCGTCCCCCCGTGGCCGCCGCCTATGAGTTGAACCTCGTCCGCGGCGACGCCGCCTGCAGGGACCTACCTGTCAGGGCGTCAGCGTCGCCGCTGCGGGGACGGACGGAGTTCTTCTCTCGCTACCGGACTGCTCAGATGAGTTGCCTTCGGGCCGCCCACACCACGGCCTCGATAGGGGTGTTGACTTCGAGCCGATCACAGATTGTGCGCAGACGACGCCTCAACGTCCGCGCGCTCAGCTCGAGTTTGCGTGCTGCCACATCGGCTGTGACACCACTGGCGATCTGCGCGAGCAGTTTGATCTCCTCCTCGTTGAGTCGCAGATCGTCGGTGCCACGACGTGCGAGTGTGGCCTGTTCCACTCCGTCCTCCCTCGTCCGTGGTGATGACCGCGGGGATGCAGCCGTCCGCTGCACAGGCACGGGTAGGCCTCGATCTGTACGCGTTGGGTTGCCGGGTCCGGAGCCTCCGGACTTAGATCATCTGTTTCCTCTTCTTGTCGCATGCTTGGCCGGAGGTGGCCGATGGGTCGATTGCGGGGCGCCGTGCGGGAACTCCGGGTAACGATTCACTCGTTGGCCAACCGAACGCGGACGAACCTGGAACCGACTCGCCCACGAGGATGTGGACGGTTCCGGGAACGTCTCGTGCGGGGACGGGTCATGATTGCCAGCCACTTCAGCCCCATCCCTTCTCGTCCGATTCTCCGACCCGTATGCCAACGATGATCGTGAATCGTTTCAAGCTACGCTTCGGCTCGGAACGCTAGGCGGCCGGATCCGGCCCGTCAAGCGCCGATTGAGCACTATGTGTGCTTGTATGGCTACCATCCGTGATGGATCTCGCGGGGGTTCGCGGGGAGAGCTCGATAACCTGCGAAAACAGATCCGGGGTCGACGAGGAGTGAGTTGCCGCCCACCAGTATTCGGGAAGTCGCGAGGCGTGCCGGAGTCTCAGTTGGGACCGTTTCGAATGTCCTAAACCGGCCAGATCTCGTGGCCGAAGCCACCCGTGACCGCGTTCGTGCGGCGATCGAGGAACTTGGATTCGTCCGCAATGAGTCCGCCAGACGGCTCCGTCAGGCGAACGCCGGGCCCCGTCGTGCCCGCGTGTTCGGGATCGTCGTGGAGGACCTCACCAACCCGTACGCCACCGATGTCGCCCGCGGCGCGGAGATGGCGCTCAACGAGGCGGGTCATGACGCGCTGTGGTTGACGAGCGACCACTCGGCGGCAAAGGAGCGCCGGATCCTGGAGTTGCTCGAGGAGCAGCGGGCCGCCGGCGTGCTGATCATTCCGGTGGGTCTCGGCCAGAAAGGGATCGACCGGCTGCGTGCCTCGGGCATGACCGTGGTGCTGCTCGACCACTCGACCCCCGATGTGTGCTTCGCCCAGGTGGATCATGTCGCGGGCGGGGACATCGCCGCCGGGCATCTGCTCGCCCTCGGGCGACAGCGGCTGGCGTTCGTGACCGGTCGTCCCGAGCCGCTGCCCTGTGTCGAACGCCGCAACGGCGCGGCCCGCACGCTGGCCAAGGCCGGGGGCGGCGAGCTGATCACGCTGACGCAGGACGCGCTGACACCGACCGAGGGCCGCGCGGCGGCGAAGCGGCTGATGGATCTGCCGGCCCTGCCCAACGGCGTCTTCTGCGCCAACGACCTGCTGGCCATCGGCCTGATCAACGAGCTGCTGCGGCTGGGGGTGCGGGTCCCGGACGACGTCGCCGTGATCGGCTACGACGACATCGAGCTGGCCACCAGTGCCGCGGTCCCCCTGACCACCATCCGCCAGCCGCGCCAGGAGATCGGCTACGAGGCCGCGGAGTTGGCGCTCGCCGAAGCCGCAGAAGGCAAGCGCCACCGCCACCGCCAGGTCGTTCTCACGCCCGAGATCGTCATCCGCGAGTCCGCCTGACCGGTCGCCCCGGCTCTTGGCGCACTGCGTTTTGGCCTCCTGCGACCTGGTCTCCTGCAGCTTGGCCTACTCCGGCTTGCCTCCTGCGGCTTTGCCTCCTGCGGCTTGGTCTACTCCGGCTTGACCAGGGGGAACAGGATCGTCTCGCGGATGTTCCTGCCGGTGAAGGCCATGATCATCCGGTCGATGCCGGCGCCCATGCCGCCGGTCGGGGGCATCGCGTACTCAAGGGCACGCAGGAAGTCCTCGTCGAGCTGCATGGCCTCCGGGTCGCCGCCCGCCGCGAGCAGCGACTGCTCGGTGAGGCGGCGGCGCTGCTCGATCGGGTCGACGAGCTCGGAGTAGGCGGTGCCCAGCTCCGTCCCGAACCCGATCAGGTCCCACTTCTCGGTGAGCAGCGGTTCCTCGCGGTGCTGGCGGGTCAGCGGAGAGGTCTCCACCGGGTAGTCCATGACGAACGTGGGCTGCACCAGCGTGTGCTCGACCAGTTCCTCGAAGATCTCCTGGACGAGCTTGCCCTGACCCCACTTGGGGTCCCAGGAGATGCCGCGCGCGTCGGCGTGCTTGCGCACCTGCTCGATCGGCGTGTGCGGCGTGACCTCCTCGCCGAGCGCCCCCGACACCAAGCCGTACAGGGTGACGCGCGGCCACTCGGCCAGGCCGAGGTCGATCTCCTGCCCGTCGTGCACCACGACCGTCGTGCCCAGCGCCGCGACGACCGCGTCCTGGTACATCCGCTGGGTCAGGTCGGCCATGTCGTTGTAGTCGAGGTACGTGCCGTACGCCTCGACCATCGTGAACTCGGGGTTGTGCGTCGAGTCGGCGCCCTCGTTCCGGAAGTTCCGGTTGATCTCGAAGACCTTCTCGATGCCGCCCACGACGAGCCGCTTGAGGTAGAGCTCGATCGCGATGCGCAGGTAGAGCTCCATGTCGTACGCGTTGATGTGCGTCTTGAACGGGCGCGCCGCCGCGCCGCCATGGATGGGCTGCAACATCGGGGTCTCGACCTCGAGGTAACCCTCGTTGTGCCAGAAGTCGCGGACGGCCCGCACGGTGGCGCTGCGGATGCGCGCCATCTTGCGGGCCTCGTCGTTCACGATCAGGTCGACGTACCGCTGCCGGACGCGCGCCTCGGGATCGGTGAGCCCGGCGTGCTTCTCCGGCAGCGGCCGCAGGCACTTCGAGGTGATCGCGAACAAGTCGGCCATGACCGACAGCTCGCCGCGCCGGGACGTGATGACCTCGCCCTCGACGCCGACATGGTCGCCGAGGTCGACGTCGCGCTTCCACGCGTCCAGCGCCTCCTGCCCCACCTTGGCGAGCGACAACATCACCTGGATGTCGCCGCTGCCGTCGCGGATGGTGGCGAAGCACAGCTTGCCGGTGTTGCGGACCAGCATGACGCGACCGGCGACGCCGACCTTCTCGCCCGTCTCGGTGCCCGGCTCCAGATCCGGATGTTTCTCCCGGATCTCAGCGATCGTCGCCGTACGGGGGAAGGTCACCGGGTAGGGGTCGATGCCGCTCTCGCGGAGCCGGTCGAGCTTCTCCCGGCGCACCCGCATCTGCTCCGGAAGGTCGTCGTAGGTCTCGTCACTCACGGCACAAGGCTATCGAGCCGGATCGATGCCCCGCGAACCACTTCCCCGCGATCACTTGAAGGCAACACTGATCACGTGAAGTCGACGCCGATCACTTGACGACGGCGGTCTTGATCGGGAGCACGTGCTGCTTCCGCTTGCCGGTGGAAGCGTTGTAGACGTTGTAGGTGAGCGTTGCGGCGCCCTTCCACTTGGTCTTGTGGTTCGGCAGCTGGATCTGGCAGCGGAAGGACATCGGCTTGGGCTTCGTCACGTTCCGCTGGTGGGCCGCGTGCCGCCAGAAGTACTGGCCGCGGTCGCAGGTGACAGAGTGCTTCTTCTTCCCGCTGGTGATCGTGAACTTCAGGACGACCATCTTGCTGAGCGGCTTCTTGGGGTCCTTGAGATGTGCGGGGTTGACCTTGTTAGGGCAGTAAGTGACCACGAACTCGGCCCAGTAGTCCATCCCGGCCTCACCGCGCTCCTTGTAGAGGCGCATCTTGAGGCCGACCTTGGGGTCCTTGGACTTCGGCAGTGTCTTCGACACCGGAATGACCTTCAGGTTCTTGGCGTCGCAGGCGTTGGCCGCCTGGACACCGGCGACCGCCTGGGCGCCGGCAGCAGCCTGGGCGCCGCCAGCAGCCTGGGTGCCGGCGGCGTGCGCGGCCGGGACCAGTGCTCCGGCGGCGACGGCCGTCGCGCCCACAGCGATCGTGCGCTGAACGATATTCACAAGGACTCCTGGGGGGAGATCGAGATCATGAGTTTGATGCTCCATCATGCCGATCTTGAACCCGCGCGCAACAGCCGCTGCCGCCAGATTGGCCCTCAGGCACTACACCCCCGACACCCCCGACACACCCGGCGGCGTCAGGGCGTGTTGCGCTCGTAGATCAGGCGGAGGCCCACCAGGGTCAGCCAGGGCTCGAACGCGTCGATGGTGCGGGCCTCGTCGAGGACCAAGGGGGCCAGGCCGCCGGTGGCGATGACCGTGACCTGGTCGGGGTCCTCGGCCAGCTCTTCGGACATGCGCTCGACGATCCCGTCCACCTGGCCGGCGAAGCCGAAGATGATGCCGGACTGGAGGGCCTCGACGGTGTTCTTGGCGATCACGTTCCGGGGGCGCTGGAGCTCGATCTTGTGGAGCTGGGCGCCGGCCACGGACAGGGCGTCGATGGAGATCTCGATGCCAGGGGCGATCGCCCCGCCCACGTACTCGCCCTTGGCGGAGACGGCGTCGAACGTGGTGGCCGTGCCGAAGTCGACGACGATCGCCGGGCCGCGGTGCAGGTGGGTGGCCGCGAGCGCGTTGACGATGCGGTCGGCCCCCACCTCCTTGGGGTTGTCCATCCGCACCGGAACACCGGTCTTGACGCCGGGTTCGACGATCACTGCGGCCACGTCGCCGTAGTACCGGCGACACATCTCCCGCATCTCATGGAGAACCGACGGAACCGTCGAGCACAGAGCAATGCCACTGATATCGGTCTCGGCGAGCAGCGGGCTCTGCTGGACCAGGCCCTGGAGGACGACGGCGATCTCGTCGGCGGTCCGCCGCGGATCGGTGTTGATCCTCCAGTGTTCGATAACCTCCTCGCCCTCGAACAGGCCGAGGACGGTATGGGTGTTACCGACGTCGATCGTGAGCAGCATCAGGTCCCCGCTGATCAGGTGAAGTCAAGGCCGATGTCGAGCACGCGCGCCGAGTGCGTCAGCGCACCTACTGAAAGGTAGTCCACACCAGTCACGGCCACATCTCGGGCCCTGTCCAAGGCGAGTCCGCCGCTCGCCTCCAGCTCCGCCCGGCCGTTCACCAGGCGCACCGCTTCGCGCATTTGATCGAGAGTCATGTTGTCCAGCAGGATCGAACGGACGCCGACCGCCAGGGCCTCCTCGACCTGAGCGAGGGTGTCGCACTCGACCTGGATGTGGAGGGACGGGTAGACGCCGCGTATCGCCTGGTAAGCAGCGGTGACCGAACCCGCAGCCGCCACGTGGTTGTCCTTGACGAGCGCGGAGTCGTGCAGACCCATCCTGTGGTTGACCCCGCCGCCGCAGCGCACTGCGTACTTCTGCAGGGCGCGCAGGCCCGGCAGCGTCTTTCGGCTGTCGCGCACCTTCGCCTTGGTGCCCTCCATGGCGTCCACCCACCTTCCCGTGGCGGTGGCGATGCCCGAGAGGTGGGTGAGGAGGTTGAGGGCGATCCGCTCGGCGCGGAGGAGGGCTCGCGTCGGCCCGTTCACCGAGATCAGCGCCTGGCCCGCGTTGACACGATCGCCGTCGGCCGCCTTCGCCGTGTACGTGACGTCCAGGGCCTCGAAGACGGCCTCCGCCACCGGGATGCCTGCGACGATCCCGTCCTCGCGTGCGGTGAAGTCCCCGCTCGCGGTGTCCTCCGGCGAAAAGATCGGCTCGCTGGTGACATCGACGTGCCCGTCCTCGTCCAGCGCGACCCTCACCAGGTTTTCCACAGCCTGTGGATCGAGCCCGGCATCCGTCAGCCGTCCCTGCAACTCCGGCGTCATGTCATCTCCTCGTAGGTGGTGGTCGCCCCGTGGGCGGTGGTCGCCCCGTGGGCGGTGGTCTCCCCGTGGGCGGTGGTCGCCTCGTGGGCGGTGGACAGAGCCTCGTAGGTGGTGGACAGGGCCTCGTCGCCCAGGCGGCTGACCAGGTGGCCGCGCCAGCCGGCGTCGTCGCGTTCCGGGAAGTCCTCTCGCCAGTGACTCCCGCGGGTCTCCTCCCGCCGCCGGGCGGCCGCCACGATCGCCGTGGCCACCGTGTGCAGGTTGGTGACCTCCCAGGCTTCGACGCAAGGCGCCACGCAAGCGGCGTCCGCCGCATGCCCGCGAGCTGCGCCGTCCGCCATCGCGGAGAGTTCACGTTCTGCCGCAGCGAGCCCCTCGGCGTTCCGCAGGACACCGGCGTACGAGGTCATGATCCGCTGGATCTCACCCCGGACCGAGGGATCCAGCAGGACCCCGCCCTCCTCCACACCGCGTTCCGCCGCGGGCAAGACAGCAGAGGTACGGGAGATGGTCGCGGCGATCCGTTCAGCGAAGACCAAGCCCTCCAACAGTGAGTTGGAGGCGAGGCGGTTGGCGCCGTGGACCCCGGTGCAGGCGACCTCGCCGCAGGCGTACAGGCCCGGCACGGAGGTACGTCCGTTCAGGTCGGTACGGATGCCACCGCTGGCGTAGTGGGCGGCCGGGACCACCGGGATCGGCTCCTTGACCGGATCGATGCCGTGGTGGCGGCAGGCCGCGAGGATCGTCGGGAAGCGGTCCTCCCACATGCGGACGCCGAGGTGGCGGCCGTCCAGGAACATGTGGGACGCGCCCGTCGCGCGCATCCGCGTCGTGATCCCCTTGGCCACGACGTCACGGGGGGCGAGCTCCGCCAGATCATGGCGGCCCACCATGAACCGTTCGCCGGAGTGGTCGATCAAGTAGGCGCCCTCGCCGCGCACGGCCTCGGAGATCAGCGGCTGCTGCCCCCGCGCGCCGTCCCCCAGCCACAGAACGGTCGGATGGAACTGCACGAACTCCAGATCGGTGACCGCGGCTCCTGCCCGCAGCGCGAGCGCCACACCGTCGCCGGTCGACACGGACGGGTTGGTGGTCGCCGAGAACACCTGCCCCAGCCCGCCGGTGGCGAGGACGACCGCCGGCGCGCGCACGGCCCCGACCCCGCCCGGTTCCCCCTCGCCCATGACGTGCAGGGTGATCCCGGCCGCCCGGCCCGCGTCATCGGTGAGCAGATCGAGAACGAGGGCGTGCTCGATGACCCTGATGTCCGATTCCTTGAGCGCGGCGAGCAGGGCCCGGCTGATCTCGGCCCCGGTGGCGTCGCCGCCCGCGTGGGCGATGCGGCGCCTGTGGTGCCCGCCCTCGCGCGTGAGGGCGACCTCCCCTTCGACCGTACGGTCGAACTCGGTCCCGAGTTCGATGAGCCGCCGTACCGCCCCGGGCCCTTCGGTGACCAGCGTGCGGACGGCCGCCTCGTCGCAGAGCCCGACGCCCGCTGTCAGGGTGTCGGCGAGGTGCTCTTCCGGGCTGTCGTCGGGAGCGAACGCGGCCGCGATGCCACCCTGCGCCCATCGTGTGGAGCCCTCGTCCAGCAAGGCCTTGGTGACGAGCAGGACCGTGCCGTACGAACGGCAGCGCAGCGCGGTGACGAGGCCCGCGATGCCGGAGCCGACCACGACGACGTCGGCCTCCACGGTCCAGCCCGGCTCGGGGGCGGCGAGCAGTCGAGGGATCATGAGCCCTCCTCCAGGGGGTTTGTTCTCGTCATTGTGACATTAACCCTGGAGGGGCGTTACGGGTGGGGTCGCCGGAAATCAGCCGTGCACGAGATCGCCGCGCAGCTGGCCGGATCCCGGAACGGGCTCGCCGGGGTCGGACCCCAGCGAGATGATCTTGTTGTCCCGGTCGACATGGACGACGCTCGGCTCGAACGCGCGGGCGTCGGCATCGCTCATCTGCGCGTAGCTGATGATGATCACAAGGTCGCCGGGCTGGACCAGACGGGCGGCGGCGCCGTTGATGCCGATCACACCGGAGCCGCGCTCACCCGCGATCAGGTACGTCTCCAGCCGGGCGCCGTTGTCGATGTCGACGACGTGCACCTGCTCGCCCGGCAGCAGGTCGGCGGCGTCCATGAGGTCCTGGTCGATGGTGAGCGAGCCCACATAGTGGAGGTCGGCCTGGGTCACCGTGGCGCGGTGGATCTTCGACTTGAACATCGTCCGGAACATCAGAACTCCTTGGGGGTGCCGAACCGGTCGGGAGAGTGTGACGGGGCGTGGTCATGGGGAGCGAAGAACAGCGGGACGTTGTCGATCAAGTGGGTGGAGCCGACCCGGCCGGCCACGGCGAGCACCGCCTCACCGGTGTATCCGGCCAGGACCTCGGTGAAGGTCGACGGGTCGACCAGGACCAGGTAGTCGAGCATCAGGGGCGGTTCGGCGCGAGCCGCCTTGTCGAGCACGGCCCGGGCTGCGCCGACCACGGCGACCGGCCCGTCCGCCACCGCGTCGGCACCGGCCTGGAGGGCCTGCGACAGCGCCAGCGCGGTCTGCCGCTCCGCCTCCGACAGGTAGCGGTTGCGGCTGGACAGCGCCAGCCCGTCGAGCTCCCGTACGGTCGGGCCGCCCACGATCTGCACCGGAACGTCCAGGTCGGCGACCATCCGGCGGATCATGGCGAGCTGCTGGGCGTCCTTCTCGCCGAACACGGCGACATCGGGACGCACCAGATTCAACAACTTCATGACGACCGTGAGCATTCCGGCGAAATGCCCCGGCCGGGTCTCCCCCTCCACGATCTCGCCCATCGGCCCGGGATCGATCGTGACCTGGGGCTCATGCGGATACATCACGTCCTGCGTGGGGGCGAAGACGATGTCCACGCCCTCCGCCGCGCAGGCCTCGATGTCGTCGGTGAACGTCCGGGGATAGCGGTCCAGGTCCTCGCTCGGCCCGAACTGGAGGGGATTGACGAAGATGCTCACCGCCACCACGTCCGCCAGGCCCCGTGCCTTGCGGATCAGTGAGCGGTGCCCCTCGTGCAGGGCGCCCATGGTCGGCACGAACGCCACGGTCCCCTTCACGCCGGAGCGGACGACCGCCAGCTCTTCACGGGTCGTCGCGATGACGGGTGTCACCAGGCCCGCCCCCTCTCGTTCACACGGTCAGTCGGCCAGTTCTCAGTCGGCAAGTTCTCAGTCAGCCAGTACTCAGTCAGCCAGTACTTCGAGGAGCCGTTCGGCGTCCTCGGGTTTGAGCAGCCCGGCGCCGAGCGCCCGGTCCGCGGTGAGCCGGGCCAGCGCCACGTATGCGCGCAGCCCGGCGGGCGAGACACGGGCGAGCTCCGCGACGTGGCCGGCCACCGTGTCGGCGTCGCCGCGTGCGACGGGGCCGGTCAGGCCGTCGATGCCGAGACGCAGGGCGTTGTCGAGCGCGGCGCCGAGGAGCGGTCCGAGCATGCGCCCGGGCTCGGCCACGCCGGCCGAACGCAGCAGATCCATCGACTCGACGACCATCGTGACCAGGTGATTCGCACCTCCGGCCAGGGCGGCGTGGTAGAGCGGGCGCTGCTCCTCGGTGATCCAGGAGGGCTCGCCGCCCATCTCGAGCACCAGCGCCTCGGCCACCGGCCGGAGCGGGTCCGGGGCGGTCACGCCGAACGAGATGCCCGCCAGGCGGTTGAGGTCGTCCGGCCGGCCGGTGAACGTCATGACCGGGTGCAGCGCGAGCGGCAACGCCCCGGCCCGGGTGGCGGGATCCAGGACGGCGGTCCCGTACCGGCCGCTGGTGTGGACGACCAGCTTGCCGGCGACCGGGACGTCGGTGGCGGCGAGCCCGGCGGCCAGCTCCGGCAGGGCGTCATCCGGAACGGTCAGCAGGATGAGATCGGAGGACGCCGCGACCTCGTGCGGCGTGAGCAACTCGGCGCCGGGCAGCCGTTCCTCGGCCCGGCGGCGCGACTCTTCGGACACCGCGGTGGCGGCGACGACCCGATGCCCGGCAAGGGCGAGCGCCTGGGCGAGCGCGGTGCCGACGCGGCCCGCACCGATGACGCCGACCGCGAGGCGGGCGGGCCGGTCTTCGGGCGCGGTCGCGCCGCTGCCCGCCGCGCCGATGCCGCTCGCACCGGTGCCGCCCGCACCGCTCCCGCCCGCGCCGATGCCAGCCGCGCCGCTCCCGGGCGCGCCGCTTCCGCCCTCATCGTTTCCGGGCGCGCCGGAGGGAGGCGTGACTCCAGAGTCCATGTCGTCGTTCCAGTCCTCAGCTAGGTACCGGACGTGCGCGACCAGCGTACCCGCGAGTCCGAGGACGGCACATCACCGGACCACCCTGGCAAATGAGCGAGCGTTTGACTACCAACCGTCACGCCCGATCTCGGCTCCCATGACGAAACGGTGGGGTGGAGCCCTGTCCGGGCTCCGCCCCACCGTCGCCAGTCCGCGGGTCAACCGTTGCCAGTTCCGCGGGTCAACCGTTGCCAGTTCCGCGGGTCAGTCGTGGGCGAGGGACTCCACGATCGAGGCCTTGGCCGCGCGGCGGGCCGGGAGGACGGCGGCGACCATCCCGGCCAGCCCCGCGAGGACCATGAACCCGATCACCTGCAGCCAGGGCAGGGCGAAGACCGCACTCGCGGCCATCGCGGTCGTCGCGGCCCAGCCGAACCCGACGCCTAGGACCACTCCGGTGAACGCGCCCATCACGGCCATCACGAAGGCCTCGACCGACAGCATCCGGCGCAGTTGGCGTTTGGTGATGCCGAGGGCGCGCAGGAGCGCCGACTCGCGGGTCCGTTCCACCACCGAGAGCGTGAGCGTGTTGGCGATGCCGAACAACGCGATGATGATCGCCAGCCCGAGCAGCCCGCCAAAGATCATCAGAACCATGTCGATGGCCTTGGAGAACTGCTCCCGCAGCTCGGCCGACGAGGACACCTTCACGGTCGGGTACGGCTGGGCGGCGTTCTCCACGGCGGTACGCGCACCCTCGCCGGCGGCCCCCTCCTTGGCGTTGACGAAGATCATTTGCGGAGCCTTCCCGGGGAAGTACCGGTCGAAGTCCGCCTGGGTCAGCAGGAAGGGCGTGACGGGCGCGTCGGTGCCGAAGGTGCCGATCACCTTCAACGGGACGTTCCCCTGCCGGGTCTTGACCTGCACCGTCTGCCCGTCCCGCAGGCCGCGATCCTTCGCGGTACTCTCGTCCACGGCGACCGTTCCCGGCCGCAGGTCCGCCAGCGACCCGGTGGCGAACTCCGGCTTGACCACCGTGCCGAGCGACGAGGGCGTGACGCTGCCGACGCGCTCCTCCGTCCCCCCGACCAGCGTCTCCTGCGTTCGCAACTCGGTGACGCTGGCCACCTGCGGCACGTTGCGCAGGACTCCGGTCAGAGCCCGCGGCACCGGCTCCTCGCCTGCGTCATCGCCGCTGAACTGCGTCGCCAGCTGGTAGTCCACCGGGAACTGCTTGTCCAACTGGGCGTCGGTGGTGGCCTTGCCACTGGCGGCGACCACCGCGAACAGGCTCATCAGGCCGACGCCGATCGTCAGCGCGACGGTCGTGGTGGCGGTACGGCGCGGCGAGCGACGTGCGTTCTCCACCGCGAGCCGGCCCGGCACACCGCCGAGCCGCGCCGGGATCGCCCCGGCCAGCCGGCCCAGTGGGCGGACGAGCGCCGGCATCAGTGTGATCACCGCGAGGAAGACCAGGCCGCCCGACAGCGCGACCGTGAACATCGCGGCCTCGCCCTTCGCCATGACCAGTGCGCCAAGCACCCCCAGTCCCAGTCCGCCGAGCCCCAAGATCACAGTTAGCACGGTCCGGAGCCAGCCCAGCCGGAACCGTCCGCTGCCCGGCTCCAGGTCGGTGCGCAGCGCCGCGATGGGCGCGATGCGGGTGGCGGCGCGGGCCGGCAACAGCGCGGAGATCACGGTGACGACGACGCCGACCAGCAGACCCACCAGGATCGTCCGCGGCGCCAATGTGACCGCGGCCGTCGGGATGCCCGCGCCCAGCGCGTTGAACAGCGCCAGCGCCCCGCCGCCCAGTCCCAGCCCGGCGATCAGGCCGGTGACCGAGCCGACGAGCCCGACGACCGCGGACTCGGTCAGCACGCTGGCGAAGATCTGCCGCCGGGTGGCCCCGACACAGCGCAGCAGCGCCATCTCCCGCATCCGCTGGGCGATCAGGATCGAGAACGTGTTGTAGATGACCAGCGCCGACACCACCAGCGACACCAGCCCGAAGATGAGCAGTCCGTTCCGGATGACCTTCATGTCGGCGCCGGCGCTCTTGGCCAGCCGGTCGCCGAGCTGCGCGCCGGTCAGGACGTCGTACGAACCGCCGACGGCACCGGCGACGGCGTCCACGCTCCCGCCCGCGACATCGATCTCCTCATACGCCTTGCTGCCCGTCATCCGCATCGCGGTGGCGGGATCGAAGCCCACAGCGCCCAGGTAGCCCGCGTCCGGGTCGATGCCGAAGTCGGCGATCCCGACCAGCGTGAACCGGTGCGGCGTGCGCTTCCCGTCCAGCACCGTGATCGGCTGGCCGACCGTGAAGCCCTCCCGTTCGGCGGTCTTGGTGTCCACGACGGCCTCGTTCGGCCCGGCCGGCACCCGGCCCTTGTCGAGCTCGTACCGCTGCAGCCGCCCGCCCGGCACCGAGAGCCCGACCGTCGGCATGTCGCCGACCACCTTGCCGTCCTTGCCGACCAGCGGCGCGTCCCCGCGGACCGCGCCCTGCGCCTCGGTCACGCCGGGCAGGGCCCGGATCTTGTCCAGCAGCGCGGCGGGGAGCTCCGACCCCGCCGGCCCCGCCGGCCCCGACGAATTCTTGGGCAGTACCGCGACATCGACCTTTTCGGCCGACTTGGCGAACTTCTTGTCGATTCCCTTCTCCATCGAGTCCGTGAGGACGAACGTGCCGGCGATGAAACCGACGCCCAGGGTGATGGCCAGCCCGGTGAGGAGCAGCCGCAGCTTGTGGGCACGCAGGCCCGCGAGTGTGGTCTTCAGCATCGTGCTCAGCCCTCGAGGCTCTTGAGGCGGTCGAGCACGGTGTCCGGTGTCGGCTGGAAGATCTCGCTGACGATCAGGCCGTCGCGCAGGAAGACCACGCGGTCGGCGTACGAGGCGGCGCCCGGGTCGTGCGTGACCATGACGATCGTCTGGCCCATCTCGCGGACGGACGAACGCAGGAAGCTCAGCACCTCGGCGCTCGAACGGGAGTCCAGGTTGCCGGTGGGCTCGTCCGCGAAGATCACCTCGGGCTGCGAGACCAGGGCGCGGGCGCACGCGACCCGCTGCTGCTGGCCGCCGGACAGCTCGTTCGGACGGTGCCCCAGCCGGTCGCGCAGGCCGACGACCTCGATGACCTGGTCGAACCACTGCTTGTGCAGCTTGCGCCCCGACAGCTCCAGCGGCAGCAGGATGTTCTGCTCGGCGGTCAGCGTGGGCAGCAGGTTGAACGCCTGGAAGACGAAGCCGATGCGCTCCCGGCGCAGCAACGTGAGCTGCTTGTCGTTGAGCCCGGTGACCTCGGAGTCGCCCAGCATGACCCTGCCGCCGCTGACGGTGTCCAGCCCGGCCAGGCAGTGCATGAGCGTGGACTTGCCGGACCCCGACGGCCCCATGATGGCGGTGAACGCGCCCTTGGCGAACCCCACGCTGACCCCGCGCAGCGCGTGCACGGCGGCGTCACCCGTGCCGTACACCTTGCTCACCTCGGTGGCCACGACGGCGGGTGTGGCGGTGGCGGGCCCTCCCGCGGGCGGACTGGCGTACGTGCTGGTCACAGCGTCTCCTTCATGGATCTCTGGCGTCGTGATCCACGCTAGGGATCGGCGTTCCCGCCGCCATCGACCATGCGTCCACGCTTCAGGTCAGCACTTCGGCTGGCCCGCGGGCTCCCGTACGACCTGAGACGTACGAATCCGTCCCACTCTTGAGCTACCCGTCGGTACGGCCCCGTTTGACCAGGCCTGACTCGTATGCGAAGACCACGGCCTGGACGCGGTCCCGCAGCCCGAGTTTCATCAGGATCCGGCCCATGTGCGTCTTGACGGTCGCCTCGGAGACGTACAGGCGATCGGCGATCTCGGCGTTCGACAGCCCGCGGGCGACCAGGTGCAGCACCTCGGACTCCCGCTCGGTCAGCGTGTCCAGCGCGCCCGTCGCTTGTTGCTCCTTGTCGGGCAGGTGCAGCGCGAACCTGTCGAGCAGCCGTTTCGTCGTGCTGGGCGCCACCACGGCGTCGCCAGAGTGCACCGCCCGGATCGCCTCGATCAGCTGCGCGGGGCCGGCGTCCTTGAGCAGGAAGCCGCCCGCGCCCGCCTTGATGGCCGCGAACGCGTACTCGTCGAGGTCGAACGTGGTCAGGATGATGACCTTCGGGCCGTCCGGACCGACGTTCGCCGTGATCCGCCGGGTCGCCTCGATCCCGTCCATCCGCGGCATCCGGACATCCATGAGCACGACGTCCGCCTGGGCCGTCCGCAGCAGCTCCAGGGCCTGCACCCCGTCCCCCGCCTGGCCGACGACCTCCACGTCCGGCTGGGCGTCGAGCACCATCTTGAAGCCCGCCCGCACGAGCTCCTGGTCATCGACCAGCAACACCCGGATCAAGCCGTGCTCCCCATCCGGTCCCATGGCGTCTCCATCCGTCCAGTCCTGTCGTCATCGGTCACGCTCGGTCACGCCGGTACCTCCTCGCGGACGGGGATCCGGGCGATCACCTCGAAGCCCCCGCCCAGGCGGGCTCCCGCCTCGACGGTGCCTCCGTAGACCGCGGCGCGTTCCCGCATGCCCGCCAGGCCGTGCCCCCGGCCGTCGTTCGCGGCCGCGGCGCCGCGGCCGTCGTCGGTGATCCGCACCTCGACCGCCTCGTCACCGTAGTGCAGCCGCACCCGTGCGGCGGCTTTCGGGCCGGCGTGCTTGAGGGTGTTGGTCAGCCCCTCCTGCACGATCCGGAAGATCGTCAACTGGCGGCCCTCCGACATGTCGCGCGGCGTGCCCGTCACCTCGAAGTCGAGAGGCAGACCCGACGTGCGGACTTGTTCCACCAGATCGCCCAGCTGGCCGACGCCGGGTTGCGGCGCGTACGACCCCGCATCGTCGCCCTCGCGCAACACGCCCAGCAGGCGCCGCATCTCGGCCAGCGCCTGGCGCCCGGTGGCGGAGATCGTCTCCAGCGCCTCCTTGGCGCGGGCGGTGTCGGTCTCGATGGCGTACGAGGCGCCGTCCGCCTGGACCACGATGACGCTGACGTTGTGCGCCACCACGTCGTGCAGCTCGCGCGCGATCCGGGCCCGTTCGGCGGCCATGGCCATCTGGACCTCCTGATCGCGTTCCTTCTCCAGCCGTTCGGCGCGTTCCTCGACCGAACGCGTGTAGGCGCGGCGCGTGCTGATGTAGGTGCCGAGGATCCACACGCTCCACACCAGGATGGAGAGCGTGATGAACGTCGTTTTGATGTCGTCGCGGCCGCTCGTGTAGCGCAGCGCCGCCATCGCCGCGCCCAGCTCGCCCACGGCCGCCGCGGCGAGGCCCCAGATCCGTGGCTGGTCGGCGGCGAGTGTGTAGATGCCCATGAGAACGGCGATGTTCCCGGGCAGAGGAAGGACGTCCGCCACACACTGGAAGAACGACACCAACGCCACCACGGTGAAGACCGCGCGCGGGTAGGTCCGGCGCAGGACCAGCGGAAGGCAGAGGGCCAGGGTCAAGGCGATGGACGCTTCCGGGCTGAGATCCGCCCCGCTCCAGCTCGTCAGGGCGGACATCAGAAGCAGTGGCGCCATGAACGCCGCGTCCACCAGCAGCTTCTTGCTGCGCCACCAATCCCAGAGTCTGCCGAGCATGCGTTCAGCGTACGTTTGCCGAGCTCAGTGCTGTATCAACCGGAGGTCGGACGCGCCTACGACTCTGGGATGCCATCGAGACCGGCAGTCGGATGAGGGGCGGCGCGGTAACGTCGCAGGGGTGGCGGTCTGGGTGACCTGGCGCACCGCGATGGAGCGTGCGCTATACGGAACGGACGGGTTCTACCGGCGTGAGCGCCCCGGGGAGCATTTCCGCACCTCGGTGCACGCCTCGGCCCGTTTTGCGGCGGCCCTCGGCCGCCTCTTGGCCGAGGTGGACGCCGCGCTCGGCCACCCTGCCCGGCTCGACCTCGTCGACATGGGCGCCGGCCGCGCCGAGCTACTGATCAACCTCCTCCGCGCCGCCGAGCCGGGGCTGGCCGAACGCCTCGTGCCCACCGCCGTGGAGATCGCCCCGCGCCCGCCCGAGGTGCCGGAGCGGATCACATGGCGGAACGAGCTCCCGCCGGAGATCAACGGGCTCGTGATCGCGAACGAATGGCTGGACAACATCGCGCTCGACGTGGTGGAGGAGACCCCGGACGGCCCGCGCCTGGTGCTCGTCGACCCCGCCACCGGAGCCGAACGGACCGGTCCCGAGCCCTCCCCCGAAGACCTCGACTGGATGGCCCGCTGGTGGCCGCTGCGCGAGCCCGGTGATCGCGCCGAGCTCGGGCACCCGCGCTGCGTGGCCTGGTCATCGGTCATCGAACGCCTGGCCGGCGGGCTGGCGGTCGCCGTGGACTACTCCCACACCCGCGAGTCCCGTCCGCCGTACGGCACGCTCACCGGCTACCGCGACGGCGCGACCGTGCCCGCCGTGCCGGACGGCTCCTGCGACGTCACCGCCCACGTGGCCCTCGACGCCTGCTGTGCCTCCGGAGAACGAGCCGGGGTCTCGGACACGCTCCTCACGACTCAGCGCGATGCGCTCCGTTCGCTGGGCCTGTCGGGTGCCCGCCCGCCGATCGACCTCGCTCACCGCGACCCCCGCGGTTACGTCAGGGCGCTGTGCGCCGCCGGCGAAGATGCCGAACTCATCGATCCGGGCGGCCTGGGCGGGTTCGGCTGGTTGGCCCAGTCCGTGGGCATCCCCGTCCCCAGCATCCTGTCCCCCGTTCCCAGCCCGGTCTGATCGGCTGTTCCAAGCTCGGTCTGATCGCCCGAACGAGCCGCCGAGCCGAGCCCAAGCCACCGAGCCGAGCCGCCGAGCAGGGCCTCGCGGTCAGGGTTCGACGTGCAGGGATTCCAGGCCGCGCAGGACGAAGCCGGGTCTCCACTTGGGTTCGCTGACGAGCTTCAGATCCGGGGCGAGCCGCAGCAGGGCACCGAACGACTCGTTCAACTCGATGCGGGCCAGCGGCGCGCCCAGGCAGTAGTGGATGCCGAGGCCGAACGTGATGTGCGGGTTGGGATCGCGGCCCGCATCGAACCGGTCCGGGTCGGTGAAGACCTCGGGGTCGCGGTTGGCGGAGGCGAACTGGAGGGCGACCTCGCTGCCGCGCGGGATGTCCACCCCAGCCACCTCAATATCCTCCAGGACCCAGCGCTCGAACATCGGCGCTGACGTGTCGTACCGCATCAGCTCCTCGACCGCCGTCGGGATCAGCGACCGGTCGGCGCGCACCCGGTCCAGCTCGCCGGGGTTGCGGAACAGCGACCACCAGCCGTTGCCGGTCGTGTTGACGGTCGCCTCGTGGCCCGCGTTCAGGAGAAGGACGCAGGTGCCGATGAGCTCGTCCTCGGCCAGCCGGTCGCCCTCGTCCACGACCTGCGCGAGCGCGCTGATCAGGTCGTCCTGCGGATTCGCCGCGCGGGTACGCGCCAGCTCCCGCAGGTAGTCGGAGAACTCCATGGCCGCGCGGACGGCGGCCCGCTGGGTCTCCTCGGACGGGTTCAGCTCGTACATCCCGCAGATGTCGGCGGACCAGGGCCGCAACAGGTGGCGGTCGGCGACGGGCACACCCAGCATCTCCGCGATCACGTTCACCGGCAGCGGCTCGGCGACGTCGGCCAGCAGGTCGCCACCGCCCTTGGCGACGAACGCCCCGGCCAACTCCTCGGCGAGGCGGCGCACCATCGGCCGCAGGCCCTCGACCATGCGGGCGGTGAACGCCTTGGACACCAGGCGCCGCAGCCGGGTGTGCGTGGGCGGCTCGACGTCCAGCATCCCGGCGCGCACAAGGTCCCAGAACGGCTTGAGGAACTCCGCCTCCGGCTCACGCCCGAACTCCTCGTGGCCGCTCACGTGCAGGTACGTCCGGCCCAGACGCCGGTCACGCAGCAGCGCGTTCACGTCCTCGTACCGGGTGATCACCCACTGGCCGGTCGGCTCGTGGAAGAAGACCGGCTGCTCCATCCGGAGCCGTTCGAACACCGGGTAGGGGTCGGCCACGAAGCCGGGCGACCACGGGTCATAGGCCACATCGCTCATGACCGGACAATACGCCCGACCGGCCACCGGATCGCACCTCCGGCGTGGTCAGCGGGTGGCCCACCGGCCCGGATCGCCGTCCGCGCGGCGGGCGGCCTGGGCACGACGCGCCGTGGATTCGACGATCGCGCGGGCCTCGCCGAGGTCGCGGTCGGCGGCGGCCACGTGGACGGGGCCGGGCGGGGCGTCCACGTGCACCGTGGCCAGGCCCAGCATGCGCTGCACGAGGTTGGCGGTGAGGCGGACGCTCTGTGCCCGGGCGTGGGCGATCACGTCCGTACGGCGGCAGGGCCAGCCGTGGCGGGACACGAACACCACGTCGTCGGTGCCCGCGCCGTCCGCCTTGTCCAGCGAGACGGCCTTCGAGGACGACGGCAGGAGGGCCACGGCGTCCACGTTGGTGCCGGGGAAGACCTGGGAGACGAGGTGGAGGGCGATATGGCGCGGGGCCACGGGGAGGAGCACCGAGGACAGCGCCTGCCGCTCCCCCGCGTAACCGGCGACCGTGACCTCCAGTCGCGCCCACCCCGCCGCGCGCCAGAGTGACGGCTCCACGAGGCTGATGGCCTGCACACGGCCCGGCGGGACCGTCTGCATGCGGGTCTCCAGGAGCCCGTAGCGAAGCCGTACGCCATCGGGGGACATCGCCACGGTGAAGTTCGCGTACATCACCAGAGGCGCCATCACGGCACGGATCAGCCCGAGCAGCGCCGGAATCGCGACCGCGAGCATGCCCAGCTCCGCGTACACCAGCAGGAAGACCAGCGAGAAGACGAAGAGGATCGCCGTCCCGATCACCGGCAGCCGGAACAGCAGCGAGCCGAGGAGCGTACCGAAGCCCACCCGCCAGAGCGGGCGTTCGGGTGCCTCGGGCGTGTGGCTGGGGAGTCCGGCGGCCAAGGCGAGAAGCTCGGCCCGAAGCTGGTGCGCCGCGTTCTTGCCCAGATAGCGGAGGACGATCTCGCTCTTCTCACCGCCCGCCAGTTCCACCCGTACCTCGGCGAGCGAGAAGACCCGCGTCACCAGCGGCCGGACCAGGTCGATGGCCTGGATGCGCGACAGCGGGACCTGGCGCTTGCGCTTGCGCAACATCCCGGTCTCCACGACCAGATCGTCGCCGGTGATCCAGAAGCGCGTGCCCAGCCAGCCCCAGAGCCCGGCGGCCACGGCGATCGCCGCCATCGGCACCGACACGACCAGGAACCGGCCGAGCACCTCGGGGCTGAGCACCAGCGCGGCGCCGCTCTCGGTCCTGGTCAGCAGCAGCGGGAAGCCCAGCAGCACAAAGTAAATGATCAAGATGATGAACGCGCGCAGCGGGGCGGTCGCCCAGTGGAGGCGATGCACACCCTCGGAGAAGCGCACGGGCGGCCTCGACTGCGGGCCGTACATCCCGGGAGGGCCATGGCCCGGCGGCCCGTACGGCGGCCCTGCGGGCCCAGGCGGCCGAGGAGGACCGTAGGGCGGCCCCGGACGTCCGGGCGGCCCCTGCGGCCCTGGAGAGCCGTATGGACCGTACGGGCCAGGTCGCCCTGGCCCGTAAGGCCCTTGCGGCCCTACGGGCGGGCGTGGGTGGTGGGGGCCGTATCCGTCTGGAGGCGGCCCGTAGGGGCCAGTCAAAGTCCCATGCTCCGTTCCTCGCCCTTCTGGGCGAGACGATCGCGCAGCATGGCGGCCTCGGTCGCGGGCAGCCCGGGAATCACGGCGTCCGTGGCGGCCGCGGCGGTGTGCATGCGGACGGTCGCGACGCCCATCCACTGCTCCAGCAGGCCCGCGGTCACGTCCACGAACTGCATCCGCCCGTACGGGACGACGATGAGCCGCTTGACGAACACCCCGTGCGACAGGATCAGGTCATCCGCCCGTTCCGCGTACCCCCACGAGCGGTAGGCCAGCTCGGCCACGATCCACGCGAGCCCCACCGAGAGCAGCACGGCCACACCCCAGAGGAGCGCTCCCAGCGCGCCGCCGCTCCGAGACATGAGGAAACCGCCGATGAGCCCTATCGGCACGGCCCAGAGCAGCGCGCTGACCCGCCGGTGCCAGGTGAAACGTCTGGAAATCTGCGCCCATGCCAAGCCACCCCCGGGCTCGAACGCCTGGTCGGCCGGATAGTGCGGCGCCTGCGCGGACGCAGGTGGCTGCGTCTGGGGCGTACCGCCGTACTGGGCCTGGCCACCGCCACCCGGTCCAGAAAAGGGCGGTTGCTCATCATGGGTCGGATTCATCACTGCATAGTCAACCCGAAACCGGCTGAATACCGCGAGCCTTTGTCCATGGCACGATGTCAAGCGTGAGCAGCCGGACAGGCGAAGGCGGTGACGCAGCCCATGACCACTGAGCGGACTGAACGGATCGTCGGCATCGGAGCAGGGGCCAAGGAGCTCGCCACCGAGGACATGACCCTCAACATCGGGCCCCAGCACCCGTCCACGCACGGCGTGCTCCGGCTGAGGCTGACCCTGGACGGCGAACGCATCTCGTCGGCCGAGCCGATCATCGGCTACATGCACCGGGGCGCCGAGAAGCTCTTCGAGGTGCGCGACTTCCGCCAGATCATCGTGCTGGCCAACCGGCATGACTGGCTGTCGGCGTTCTCCAACGAGCTCGGCGTGGTGCTGGCGGTCGAACGCATGCTGGGCATGGAGGTGCCCGACCGCGCGACCTGGGCGCGCACCCTCCTCGCCGAGCTCAACCGGGTGCTCAACCACCTGATGTTCCTCGGCTCGTACCCGCTCGAAGTGGGCGCGATCACACCGATCTTCTACGCGTTCCGGGAGCGCGAGCACCTCCAGCGCGTGATGGAGGAGATCTCCGGCGGCCGCATGCACTACATGTTCAACCGGGTCGGCGGCCTCAAGGAGGACCTCCCCGCGGGATGGACGCACCGCGCCCGCGAAGCCGTCACCGACGTCCGCTCCCGGATGAGCGACATCTCCGACCTGATCATGGGAAACGAGATCTTCCGCGCCCGCACCCGCGGCGTGGGCGTCCTTTCCGAGGAACAGATCCTGCAGTACGGGGTGTCCGGCCCGATCGCCCGTGCCTCCGGAGTGGACTTCGACCTGCGCCGGGACGAGCCGTACCTGGCCTACGGCGACCTCGACGTCCGGGTGGTCACCCGCGCCGAGGGCGACTGCCTGGCCCGTTTCGAGTGCCTGCTCGACCAGGTGTACGCGTCCCTAGACCTGGCCGACGCCTGCCTGGACCACCTAGGCGACCTTCCCCCCGGCCCGATCAACCAGCGCCTGCCGAAGGTCCTCAAAGTCCCGGAGGGCCACACCTACGCCTGGACCGAGAATCCCCTCGGCATCAACGGCTACTACCTGGTGTCACACGGCGAGAAGACCCCCTGGCGCATGAAGCTGCGCTCCGCCTCGTTCAACAACATCCAGGTCCTGTCGGAGTTGCTCCC
The DNA here is from genome assembly GCF_044326415.1 of Actinomadura sp. 6N118. Lineage (NCBI taxonomy): Bacteria > Bacillati > Actinomycetota > Actinomycetes > Streptosporangiales > Thermomonosporaceae > Actinomadura > Actinomadura sp. 6N118. Next base: position 184,106 of record NZ_JBIRAZ010000023.1, read on the forward strand.
CGGCACCCTCGTAGCCGACATGATCGCCATCCTCGGCTCAATGTTCTTCGTCGTAGGCGACATCGACAAATAGCCGATCGCCCCCGGACGGCATGAGACCCTCCTCTTCTCAGGCGCGGGAGGCGCCGCGGTCCTGGTCTTCTGCGTCAGGGTCCTTGGGGACCCGGCAGGCGTATTCCAGGAAGAACGCGGCGCCCACCAGCACCAGGGCGGCCAGGAACGTGCCGCCGCTCACGAAGAAGTCATGCCTCGGAGTCGGCTTGTCCAGGGCGTCGGTCAGGCTCAGGGCGAACCCGGCGAAGACGCCCGCCAGGACGCCCGCGGCGAGCGCCGTCGCCTTGCCGAGCGCGGCCATGCGGGCCACGACGAGCGGCTCGACCGGCTTGGTGCCGGGCTTGCGGCGGATCCGGCGCAGCGTGTTGACGCCGGTGACCGCCTCGCCGAGCGCCACCAGGAGCAGCGTCGGCACGGCGGTCCACGGCAGCGGCGGCAGGGACACGTAGGCGGTGCGCAGCACCGCCCAGGTGATCAACGTGATGATGATCACCAGGCCGGCGAGGAACGGGACGCGCGTGGGCTTCATGCAGGCGGTTGCAGCGTCAGATCGTCACGACGGCGCACGACCGAGGGGCCTCCCTCCGCCTGGCGGGCATCGGCCAGGTCGCCGACCCGCCCGTGCCCCGGGAGGAGGACGTCCGGCTCGATGTCCGCCCACGGCACGAGGACGAACGCCCGCTCGTGCGCGCGTGGGTGCGGCAGGGTGAGGTCCGGGTCGTCCATGGTGACGTTGCCGAACGTGACGATGTCGATGTCGAGCGTGCGCGGGCCCCAGCGGACCTCGCGTACTCGCTGCATCGAGTTCTCGATGTTGAGGACGCGTTCGAGGAGGTTCTCCGGTGGGAGCCGAGTGTCGGCCACCAGCACGATGTTGAGGTAGTCGCCCTGCTCGGGGATCGTGACCCCGGGCGGCGCGTACGGGGTGGTCTCGTACACCGGCGACAGCGCCACGAACGTCAGGCCGGGAGCGTCGAACAACGCGTCGACGGCCTCCTGGATGTTGTCCAGGCGGTCACCGAGGTTGCTGCCGAGAGAGAACACGACACGGTGCTGGACCAGCATGTGGCCACCGGTCGCGGTGCGTTCAGGGGTGTGGATGGGGTCGGACGCGGTCATGGGCGACTCCTCCTGATCTTCACGGCCACGTCCGTGAAGGGGTGCGGCACGGGGGCGCTCGGCTTGTGGACGGTGACCTCGACCTCCGCCACAGGGGCCTCTGCGAGGCAGATCCCTGCCAGCCGGTCGGCCAGTGTCTCGATGAGGTTCACGGGTTCCCCTTCGACGACGGCGACCAGGCGGCCGGCGAGCGATCCGTAGTCGACGGTACGGGATAGATCATCACCGGCGGCGGCCGGGCGGGTGTCGAGGCCCAGTTCGACGTCGACCACGAACTCCTGGCCGAGTTCACGCTCGGCCGGCAGGCAGCCATGCCGCCCCCGGGCCCGCAGGCCGCGCAGTTCGATCCGGTCGAGAATCATTCTTCCTCTGCGGTGTTGAGGATGGGTGATCCGTGGTGGAGCAGCAGGCGCCACGCCCCGTCCGAGCGGACGAAGATGTTGGTCGCCACGACCTCCCCACCGGCAAGGAAACCGGCCTCGGTGTCCTCGTCGGCGGTGAGGATGTTCTCCGAACAGGTCACGACGGCCTGGTCCCCGTGGATATCTGCCTCCACGTTGGTCAGAACAAACTGGATATAGCTCGTATTCGCCATGATCAACGCCCAGGATCGCAGCACCTCGTCCCGGCCGCGCAACATGGGCCAGCCGGGGTGCACGCAGGTCACGGCGGGCGCGTACGAGCCGTCCGCCCACAGCGCCGCCATCCGGTCGAGATCTCCGGCCTCGAACGCCGCGTAGAACTCCGCGTTCGCCTCCTCAAGGGCGGCGACCAGATCGGCTGGGCTCACTGCTGGGGGCTCCCGTCGGATGCGGCGCGCACGGCCGCCGCGACGCGCACGGCGTCCGCGTTGGGCCGTACGCGATGGACGCGGACGCACCACGCGCCCGCGGCGGCGACCAGCGACGTGATCGCCACGGTGGCGTCGTCGCAGTCGGTGAACGAACGCGGCGTCCCGTCCTCGGCGGCGAGCAGCCGCCCCAGGAACCGCTTGCGGGAGGCCCCCACGAGCACCGGATAACCGGTGTCCAGCAGCGCGTCCAGCCGGGCGATGAGCTGCCAGTTGTGCCCCGCCTCAGCGCTCTTGGCGAAGCCGAGCCCCGGATCGAGCACGATCATCGACGGATCGACCCCGGCTCCCAGGATCGCGTCCACCCGCCCGAGCAGCTCGTCCCGCACCTCGCGCACGACATCGTCGTAGACGGCGCGCGTCTGCATGTCGTGGCTGTGCCCGCGCCAGTGCATGACCACGTACGGTACGCCCGTCGCGGCGACCACCCGCGCCATGTCAGGGTCGGCGAGCCCGCCGCTGACGTCGTTGACGAGCCGGGCCCCCGCGGCCACCGCGGCCTCGGCCACCTCGGCCCGCATGGTGTCGACGCTGACCGGCACGCCCTCGGCGCTCAGCGCCTCGATGACGGGCACGACCCGGCGCAGCTCCTCATCCTGGGAAACCCGCTGGGCCCCCGGCCGGGTGGACTCACCCCCCACGTCCACCACATCGGCGCCCTCGGCGACTAGGTCGATCCCATGCCGGATCGCCTTGTCCGGATCGAACCAGGCCCCACCATCGGAGAACGAGTCCGGCGTCACATTGACCACGCCCATGACAAGGCATCGCCCTGTCGTAGGGAGCCCAGGCACACCGGCAGTGGTCATGCCATCAACCCTATGCCTTGATCCAGATGCGCAAAGCGCCACGGCCCGGCTGTGGCGGACGCTACCCATGATGCTGTGGCGGACGCCACCCGACGCCACCCCAAAATGCTGAGGCGGACGCTAGCCCATGATGAGGCCCATGGCCTCGGCGCGGGTTTCGGCGTGTTCGCGGAAGTCGCCTCGTACGGCGGAGGTGACGGTCTTGGCGCCTGGCTTGCGGACGCCGCGCATGGTCATGCAGAGGTGCTCAGCCTCGATCACGACGATGACGCCGCGGGGCTCCAGGATGCGCATGAGGGCGTCAGCCACCTGGCTGGTCAGGCGTTCCTGGACCTGGGGGCGGCGGGCGAAGACGTCGACCAGGCGCGCCAGCTTGGAGAGCCCGGTGATCTGGCCGCTCTCGTTGGGCGTGTAGCCCACGTGCGCGACACCATGGAAGGGGACGAGGTGATGTTCGCAGACTGAGTAGACCTCGATGTCCTTGACCAGGACCATCTCGTCGTGGTCGGCCTCGAAGACCTTGTTGAGGACGTCTTCGGGCTTCTGGTGGAGGCCGGCGAACTGCTCGGCGTACGCGCGGGCGACGCGGGCCGGAGTGTCACGCAGGCCGTCGCGGTCGGGGTCCTCGCCGATGGCGTGCAGGATCTCGCGGACGGCCTTTTCGATCCGGGCGGGGTCGAAGCCCGGGGGAAGATCCCCCAGGGCCTCGTCCTCGTCGTACGGAAATGCCAATTCGGTCAGCTCTCAGGCGCCGGATCGATGGCCGGCTCCGGGTCTCCGGCGGCCTGGCCGTTGCCCTTGGTCAGGTCGGCGACGTCCTGCGGACCCATCAGGGCGAGCTCCTTGGGCGTCAGCACCGGCGGGCGGTCCGACGGTAGGCGCTTGCCGTAACCGGTGTAGGACTTCTGGAGCGGCCGCTTCTGGATCGGAGCGAAGATCTCCAGAACCTGGTCCTTGGAGAGCGTCTCCTTCTCCATCAGGTTGACCACGAGGTCGTCCAGGACGTCCCGGTATTCGACCAGGATCTCCCAGGCGGTGTCGTGGGCGCCCTCGATGTAGCGGCGGACCTCGTCGTCGATCGCGGAGGCGATGTCCTCGGAGTAGTCCCGCTCGTGGCCCATGTCACGGCCGAGGAAGACCTCGCCCGCGCCGGTGCCGAACTTGCGGGCGCCGAGGCGCTCGCTCATGCCGTACTCGGTGACCATGTTGCGGGCGATCGAGGTCGCCTTCTCGATGTCGTTGGCCGCGCCCGTGGTGGGCTCGTGGAAGACGAGCTCCTCAGCGGTACGGCCGCCCAGCAGCATGGCCAGCTGGTCGTTCATCTCCGAGCGCGTGGTAAGGAACTTGTCTTCCATCGGCAGGGTCATGGTGTAGCCCAGGGCCCGGCCGCGCGGCAGGATCGTCACCTTGTGCACGGGGTCGGCGTTCGGCAGCGCGTGCGCCACCAGAGCGTGCCCGCCCTCGTGGTAGGCGATGATCTTCTTTTCCTTCTCGGACATGACGCGGGACTTGCGCTCCGGCCCGGCCATCACGCGGTCGATGGACTCCTCAAGGGTGTCCATGTCGATCAGCTTGCGGTCGAAGCGCGCGGTGAGCAGTGCCGCCTCGTTGATCACGTTGGCCAGGTCGGCGCCGGTGAAGCCCGGCGTGCGGCGCGCGATCACGTCGAGATCGACGTCCGGGGCGAACGGCTTGCCGCGGCCGTGCACCCGGAGGATGCCCTTACGGCCCTCCAGGTCGGGCCGGTCGACCGTGACCTGCCGGTCGAAACGGCCCGGGCGCAGCAGCGCCGGGTCGAGGATGTCGGGCCGGTTGGTCGCGGCGATCAGGATCACGCCGCCCTTGACGTCGAAGCCGTCCATCTCGACGAGCAGCTGGTTGAGGGTCTGCTCGCGCTCGTCGTGGCCGCCGCCGAGCCCGGCACCGCGGTGCCGGCCGACGGCGTCGATCTCGTCGATGAAGATGATCGAGGGGGCGTTGGCCTTGGCCTGCTCGAACAGGTCGCGAACGCGGGACGCGCCGACACCGACGAACATCTCGACGAAGTCCGAACCGGAGATCGAGTAGAACGGCACGCCGGCCTCGCCCGCGACGGCACGCGCCAGCAGGGTCTTACCGGTACCGGGCGGGCCGTAGAGCAGCACGCCCTTGGGGATCTTGGCGCCGATGGACTGGAACTTGGCCGGGTTCTGGAGGAAGTCCTTGATCTCCTCCAGCTCCTCCAAGGCCTCGTCCGCGCCCGCGACATCGGCGAAGGTGGTCTTCGGCGTGTCCTTGGTGATCAACTTCGCCTTGGACTTGCCGAAGTTCATCACGCGAGAGCCGCCGCCCTGCATCTGGTTCATGATGAACAGGAAGATCAGCACGATCACCACGATGGGCAACAGGCTGAACAGCAGGTTCAAGAAGAAGCTCTGCTTGGGAACCTCGACGTTGTAGCCACCCGAAAGGCTCCCGGCCTGCGCCTGCTGTTGCAGCGCGCGCTGGAGCTCGATGCCCTGGCCGTCGACCCAGGAGGCCTGCTGTTGCTTGCCGTCCTTGAGGGTGACCTCGATCCGCTGGTCCTTGTCGATGATCTTGGCGGACTTCACCTGTCCGCTCTGGATCTCTGAGACCACTTTGGAAGTGTCGGTCTTCTCGTACGAACGGCCGGGGTTGATCCCCCACATCACGAGGGCGATCAAGAGGCCGAACAGCAGGATCCACAGCAGCGGCCCGCGAAAGTAGCGCTTCACGTCCATTTATCCGGTCACCCCTTCCGGGGCCCGTCCCTCCTGACCAACGTCTGTGAACCGGCTCCGAGCACGTCAGACCCGTCATATCGGGGCCCATCGCCATCCGGGGCGGCCTTCGTCAAGCAGTGTCCCTGGCCGAGGCCCGGGATACCGAAGGTACACCGGCAGCACAGGGGACGCAGCCAGCGCCGATCCCTGATCCGTTCGATATACCCTTCAACGTCCCTTGCAACGATCCGCGCAGGCGCCTTGTTCCCGGTCAGGCCCCGTCGCCGCCGTACACGTGTGGCGCAAGGGTCCCGACGAACGGCAGGTTCCGGTATTTCTCGGCGTAGTCCAGCCCGTAACCGACCACAAACTCGTTCGGAATGTCGAATCCAAGGTACTTGCAGCCAATCTCTGTTTTGACCGCTTCCGGCTTGCGCAGCAGCGCACAGATCTCCAGCGACGCCGGCCCGCGCGAACGCAGGTTGCTGACCAGCCAGGACAGCGTCAGCCCCGAGTCGATGATGTCCTCGACGATGAGGACGTGCCGGTTCAGGATGTCGGTGTCCAGGTCCTTGAGGATCCGCACCACGCCGGACGACTTGGTGCCCGAGCCGTACGAGGACACCGCCATCCAGTCCATGGAGGCGGGCGCGTGCAACGCCCGCGCCAGATCAGCCATGATCATGACGGCGCCCTTGAGCACGCCCACCAGCAGGAGATCCTTGCCGGCGTAGTCGGCGTCGATCTGCACCGCCAGCTCGCGCACCTTGGCCTGCAACTGGTCCTCGGGGATGAGCACCTTCGCCAGGTCAGCGCCCAGATCCTTCTCGTCCACAACCCCACCCTCTTGGAGACGAATGCGCTGCGTGGCAGCGCGCACACGGCACGGCTCCGTTCGCACGCAGGCCACAGCACCTACTGCTGGACGCGGCGCGGCGGGAGTCCTGTCCCAAACAGCAGCTTCCCATACCGGCGAAATGCCCGTATGCCCGCCGGAAGGTCGACGTGCTGCTGTCCGTGCCAGGCTGTGACCAGCCGATCCACTGCATCAACGTGGACGGCCGCGAGCGTACCCGGTGGGCTGCCCGCCTCGACCGCCGCCATCCGCAATACCCGGGTCCGCACCGCCCGAGGCAACTCCGCGAGCCCCTCCACCGGCAGTCCCTCCTCCGCCAGCAGCTCGACTGAGGCCTGAGAGCTTTGAGAGGCCAGAGAGATCTGAGAGCTCTGAGAGGCCTTTGTGGTCTGAGTTGTCTGATCCGTCGTCAGGAGGTCTTGATAGGCGCGTTTGGCCAGGGCTTCTAGGGCATCTGCGTCGTCGCGGAGCATGCGGGCTGTGCGTGCCAGGGCGTCGGTCACCCCTGGGCCGAGGGTCTTTTCCAGTACGGGCAGCGCCTCGTTCCGTACGCGAACGCGCTTGAAGGACGGGTCTTCGTTGTGGGGGTCGTCCCACGGTTCGAGACCCAAAACCTCGCAGGCCCGGCGCGTGGTGGCGCGTTCGATCTCCAGTAGAGGCCGCAGATAGCGGGCCCCTGACGGCCGTTCGAACGCGGGGGGCATTCCTGCCAGGGAACGAGCACCGGAGCCCCGCGCCAGGCCGAGAAGGACGGTCTCCGCCTGGTCGTCACGGGTGTGCCCGAGGAGGACCGCGGCCTTGCCCAGCCGGGCCGCGGACCTGTCCAAGGCCGCGTACCTCGCCTCGCGTGCGGCGTTCTCCGGGCCGCCCTCCTGGCCGACGGTCACAGCGACCGATCCGGCGGGGTCGAGCCCGAGGTCGGCCATGGTCCGCACGAGGCGTGCAGCGCGTTCGTCCGAGCCTTCCTGCAGGCCGTGGTCGATCGTCACCCCTCCAGCGCGACGGCCGTTGCGCGGGGCCTCGAAGGCGAGCGCCGCCGCCAGCGCCAGCGAGTCGACGCCACCGCTGCAGGCCACCAGCACCAGGGCGCCCGGCGTCACAGCGTCAAGCGCCTGCCGGACCGCCACCCGTACCGCCGCGACGGCCGGATCGGGCCCCATGAGCTCCCCTCTCGTCAACCTGCGGCGAGGGCGCCGCAGGTCAACGAAACCACGTGCCGCCGACATGACACGAGGCACGTCCGTCGAACACGCCGGGGTGAGGGGATCAGGCCTCGCTGACCTCCGGCGGGGCGTCGAGCTCGCGGGGACCGACGACCCGGTTCATCCAGTCGCTCGGTTCCTTGATCTCGTCGTGCGTCGGCAGCGTCTCCGGGGACTGCCAGATCTTGTTGAAGCCGTCCATTCCGACCTCGGCGACGACGCGATGAACGAATCGTGAACCTTCCGCGTACTGCTTCATCTTGAGATCGATCCCGAGGACGCGGCGGATCGTCTTGTCCATCCGTGAGCCGCCGTCACGCCGTCCCTGGAAGCGGGCACGGATCTGCTGCACCGACGGCACGACCTCGGGACCGACGGCGTCCATCACGTAGTCGCCGTGCCCCTCGACGAGGGTCATGACGGCGGTGAGCCGGTCCAGGATCTCGCGCTGCTCGGGCGACTGGATCGCGTCGATCAGAGTGGAGTCGCCGCCGCGGACGGCGTCGGCGACCGCCTCGGCCGCGTCCCGGATCCGGTCCAGCATCGCGCCGGGGTCGAGGTCGGAGGCGAGCAGGAACTTGGTCATCTGGTCCTGCACGTACTCACGCAGCCACGGCACGCCCGTGAACTGCGTGCGGTGCGTCTCCTCGTGGAGGCACACCCACAGCCGGAAGTCGCGCGGGTCCACGCCGAGCTCCTGCTCAACGTGGACGATGTTGGGTGCGACGAGAGTGAGCCGGCCGGTCGGCGCGCGCCCGGACGGATCCGGCGGCAGGAACAGCTCGTACTGTCCCAGCACGCGGCTCGCCATGTACGCGAGGATGCCGCCGACCTGCATCCCGGTCACCCGGGAGCCGACGGCCTGGACCATCACGCCACCCGCTCCGCCGCTGAGCAGACCAGTGCCACGCCGCTCCTGCATCTGCTCCATGAGCGGTTCGAGCACCACCTTGAAGCCGTCCACATTGGCCCGGATCCAGCCCGGACGGTCCACGATCGTGGCCGGTGCTGGATCCTGCTCTCCCTGGATGCCCGTGAAGTCGAGGACGTGCCCCTGCGCGAGCCCGGACAGCTCGCGGAGCTCATCGACGACCTGGCGGGCCGCTTCGTGGCTGACCTGCGGGCCCGGCCGGACAAGCCGGGTCCCCGTCTGGACGGCCACGTTCCAGTCGATCATTGAGGCGCTCATACATCCCACCGTACGTTTCGACACGGCGCCCGGGCGCCCCTGCACACAGGTTCAACGAACAACCGTTTTGGTTATCTCCCGCAGGGCCTTTTCCCACACTTGCCCCAGTTGGGCCGCCAGCTGGCCCCGAGGTCAGCAGCCGCAGGCGGCGAGGGCGCCGGCCAGCCGGTCCAGCTTGCCGGGATCGACGGGGCCGCGGCCGTCGCCGGCCATGAAGGCGAAGGCCAGCAGGCGTCCGTCGGCGTCGTAGGCGACGCCGGCAAGGGTGCTGACTCCGGAGAGGGTTCCGGTCTTGGCTCGGACCATCCCGGCTCCGGCCTGGCTGCCAGGGACCCTGTAGCGGGGTGGTCCGAGAGTGCCGGAGAAGCCCGCGACCGGCATTCCGGTGACCACGGCTCGCAGCTCAGGGCGTTCGGGGGACGCGGCGAGCGCGGCGATCCGGGCGAGGGCGAGCGGCGTGATCTGATTGCGCGGCGAGAGACCGCTGCCGTCGTTGGTCAGCACTCCATCGGCGACGCCCAAGGCGCCCAGGATTTCTCGTACGGCCTGTGCTCCACCGGCGAACGTGACGGGCTGGCCTAGCTTGACCGCCACCTGGCGCAGCACGGCTTCGGCCACATCGTTGTCGCTGTGCGTCATCAGGTACTCAACGAATTCGGCAAGGGTGGGCGATTGAACGGCCCCCAGGCGCTGGCCCCCGGCGGGCGCCCGCGTCTGCCGTCCGGCCGTGGTCTTCACCCCGTGCCGGCTTAGCAGCGTGGCGAACGTGGCGGCGGCGGCTCGGGGCGGGTCTCCGGCGCGGGTGTTCTGCTCCGGGTTACCGGGAGCCAGGCGCCCCTCGTCCACCGTCAACGCGGAAACAGGGGCGACCTCGCCGTCCGGGAGATAATTGGGCTTCCAACTGGCAGCCGCGCGAGGGCCCTGGTAGGCCGAGACATCGAAATCCACCCGCACGCGCCGTACGCCAGCCGCTTTGAGTGTCGTCGCGGTCTGCCGGGCCAGATCGGTGAACGAGGCGAACGCCGGGTCTCCCGGCCCGGAAGGTGAAGTGCCGGAAGATGACGTGCCCGGAGATGACGTGCTCAAAGGTGACGTGCTCGAAGATGACGTGGAGGGGCGCGCGGTCACGGTAGGATCCCCGCCTCCGACCAGGACCACGCTGTCACCGGTGCCGCCCTTGACCGCCTGTGTGGTGATCCGGTGCGTGGGGCCCAGTGCGGCCAGCGCGGCCACCGAGGTCACCAGCTTCGTGGTGGAGGCCGGGGTGGCGGGACGGTCGGCACGCTGCTGGAACAGGATGCGGCGGGTCGTCGCGTCGATCACCACGGCGTTGATCTTCTCGCCGGGGCCGCCGATCAGGGCGTTCAGGCGGGTGGCCAGGACGCCTGCGTCCGGGACGCGGGCGGCCCGGTCCACGCCCGGCTGCCCGGCCGCGGCCAGCACGACCTCACGACCCGCCACCGTCGGCGGCCAGGGGGAAAGCCGCCGATCAGGTGTGAGTTTCGCCACTGCGATGCCCGCGCCGAGTGTGAAGACATTAAGAAGGGACAGCGTGATCATTGCGAGGGTGAGGGCCCTTCCGCGCACGTAACCGCCCCTCTCCCACTCAGCACTCATCAACGTGCGACATCCTTATATATGGGAACACCCACCCTGTGAGGGCCGCCTGCGGCCGCACGGGCTCCCGAAAGCCTAGACACTGCGAACACGCGGGGAGCGGAGGACATCTTGGAATTCGACGTCGTCATTGAGATCCCGAGGGGCAGCCGGAACAAGTACGAGGTGGACCACGAGACCGGCCGCATCCGGCTGGACCGCATGCTCTTCACGTCCACGCAGTACCCGGCCGACTACGGGTTCGTCGAGGACACGCTCGGCGAGGACGGCGACCCGCTCGACGCGCTGGTCATCCTCCAGGAGCCGACGTTTCCGGGGTGTCTCATCAAGTGCCGCGCCGTCGGCATGTTCCGGATGACCGACGAGGCCGGCGGTGACGACAAGGTCCTGTGCGTCCCGGCGACCGACCCGCGCAGCGAGCACCTGCGGGACATCCACCACGTCCCGGAGTTCGACCGCCTGGAGATCCAGCACTTCTTCGAGGTCTACAAGGACCTCGAGCCCGGCAAGTCCGTCGAGGGCGCCAACTGGGTCGGGCGTGTCGAGGCCGAGATCGAGATCGAGCGCTCCATCAAGCGCCAGGCGGAGAGGGTCGCGCAAGGCGGGCACTAACTAGTCGCGCTGGACGGTGCCGGTTTGCTCCCCGCGCCGCCGTTCGAGCCAGGACATCGGAACGCTTCCGTACGAGAGACTCGTACGGAAGCGTTCCGCTCTCCGGAGACCATCCAGCCCGCTGGGCACGTCACTTACGGCCCGCTGAGCGCACCTTCAGCCCGCAGGGCGCGTCACCTTCAGCCCGCAGGGCGCGTCACCTTCAGCCCGCAGGGCGCGTCACCTTCAGCCCGCAGGGCGCGTCACCTTCAGCCCGCAGGGCGCGTCACCTCAGCCCGCTGGGCGCGTCGCGCCGATGAGGCCGTGGCGATGGATGGTGGAGATGCGCACCCGGGCGCCGGTGTAGGGCGCCTCGACCATGCGTCCTTGGCCGATGTAGATGCCGACGTGGTGGATGGTGTCGGGGTTCGAGGTGTTGTTCGCGAAGAACACCAGGTCACCGGACCGCAGCCTGTTGAGCGGTATGTGCGGGCCTGACGTCCACTGCGTGCCCGTCCAGTGGTCGAGCCGGACGCCTGCCTTGCTCCACGCGTACAGCGCCAGCCCAGAGCAGTCGAAGCCGAAGATGCCCGCACCGTGGGCGATGCCGTAGCTGGGACCCCGGGAGTTTCCGCCGCCCCACGAGTACGGCGTGCCGAGCCATTTGAGCGCCGCCCGTACGGCCACTGAGCCTCGGCCCGACCCCCGCGCCAGCGCGATCGCCGAACGTCCCGAACCGCCGTAGGCCAGCCGCACACGCCCTGCCTCCGCTTTGGCCAACGCGGCCGCACGCGCCCTCTGCAGGTGCGCGGTACGTTGCTCGGCGGCGCTGAGGCGCTGCTCCAGACGCCGCTTCTCAGCACCGATCCGGCCGACTGCGGCCCGTTGCCGCTCCACTGCTGTGACCGCGGCCTTCCGCGCGGCCTCCGCCCGCCGCGTCGCCGCGTTCTGCTCGTTGAGGGCGAGCTGCGACTGCCTGCGGAACACGTCGGCGACGTTCCTTGCCGCCTCGACCTTCTGAACGGTGGCGGTACGTTTGCGCGCCAGCATCTCCATCATCCCGGCGCGGTCCATGAAGCCCTGCGGGCCACCCCTTCCCGCCACCGCCGCGGACCACGGGTTATAGCCGGTGTCGGCCTGGTAAGCCTCGGCGGCGAACGTCGCCATCTCCGCCTGAACCACCGCCAGATGCCCGTTGGCCTGCGTAAGCCGAGCCTGGGCGTCGGCATACGCTTGCGCAGCCTGCTGCAGCTTGACGACCTCGCCGTTGTAACGTTCAACCGCCACGGCCGCCGCCACAGCAAGCCGCTCAAGCCCGGCGTTGGCCTGGGCGAGCATCGCCTTGGTGCGACCGAGGTCCTTGGCCCGTTCGTCGACCTCACGCCGGCTCTCACGGACGTCGCGCGCACTCGGCGCGGGCTTCGCGTGGACGGCCGGTACGTGCAGCCCTGCGACCGTCAACACGATCCCGGACGACACGGCCATCAAACGCAGCTGTGCTGTGCTCGGTGACGGAAACACGGTCCCCCCTGCCGTGAATCACCTTGTGAAAGTGATCTGTGACAGAGAGTAGTTGATCCGGGCACCACGAACGAACTCCCGTCACAGAGGTCGCAAGGGTGATTACCCGAAGTGATCTTTCTGCACACCCAGCAGCCGGACGATCCACGGACGCACGGTCGTTCGCGGCAACGGCACCCGCGGGTAGCTGAAGATCGGCACCGCCGCGCCATAGGCAGCCCGCAACTCGGCTGCCTTGCACCAGTCCGCGGGCGTGCGCGTCGCCGCCCATGCGGCCGCCATCGCAGTCCGGTACTCGGACCGCCGCTCCCACAACCGCAGCAATGCCACGGTCGCGCGCGCCGCTGAGTAGCCGTCATCCGGATAGGCGCCGCCCGCCAGATACGCGGCGGTCGCCTGGCCCCCATGCGGAGTCCCCAGCGCCCACGTCCAGTTGGCCACGACCAGTTCTCGCACCTCCACCGGCAGCCGATCCGCCGCCGCATACATCCGTTCGCGCCGTCCGCCTCCCAGCCGACGAGAGTCCAGCAACCACCCCAGGTCCCCCTCCCAAACCGCCACAGCCCCCAAAGCGCGGCCCCTCGTAGCGGCGGCGGCCGATGGGGTAGCGGCCGGTGGGGTGGCGGCCGGTGGGGTGGCGGCCGGTGGGGTGGCGGCCGGTGGGGTGGCGGCCGGTGGG
>NZ_JBIRAZ010000024.1:0-183581 GCF_044326415.1 Actinomadura sp. 6N118
CCATCCCGAACCCGGAAGTTAAGCCCTTCAGCGCCGATGGTACTGCACGGGAGACTGTGTGGGAGAGTAGGACACCGCCGGACACATATTAGAAAGGCCCCGCCTCACGGCGGGGCCTTTCTCATTTATGCGGCCGTTTTAGATGTCGTCGCCTGCCAGGACGGCGTCGGCGTCGACGATGCGGTAGGCATAGCCCTGTTCGGCCAGGAAGCGCTGGCGGTGGGCGGCGTAGTCCTGGTCCAGGGTGTCCCGGGCCACGACGGCGTAGAAGCGGGCTCCGTGCCCGGAAGCCTTCGGGCGCAGCAGCCGCCCGAGCCTCTGGGCCTCTTCCTGCCGTGATCCATACGCTCCCGAGACCTGGACGGCGACGGAGGCCTCCGGCAAGTCGATCGAGAAGTTGGCGACCTTTGACACAACCAGGACGTCGATCTCTCCCGACCGGAAGGCGTCGAAGAGCCGTTCGCGCTCTCGTACACGCGTCTCGCCCTTGATGACCGGGGCGTCCAGCAGTTCGCCGAGCTCGTCCAGCTGGTCGATGTACTGCCCGATGACAAGGGTCGGCTCGCCGCGGTGCCGGTCCACGAGGGCCTGGATGAGCTTGGTCTTGGTGTCGGTCGTCGCACAGAAGCGGTAGCGCTCCTCCGGCTCCGCCGTCGCGTATGCGAGTCGCTCGGAGTCGGTCAAAGTCACCCGTACCTCGACACAGTCGGCCGGGGCGATCCAGCCTTGCGACTCCATGTCCTTCCAAGGCGCGTCGTACCGCTTCGGGCCGATGAGCGAGAACACATCGCCCTCGCGCCCGTCCTCACGTACGAGCGTCGCCGTGAGGCCCAGCCGGCGCCGGGCCTGGAGGTCGGCGGTCATGCGGAAGATCGGCGCGGGCAGCAGGTGCACCTCGTCGTAGACGACCAGGCCCCAGTCGCGGGCGTCGAACAGCTCCAGATGCGAGTACGCGCCCTTCCGGCGAGTCGTCATGATCTGGTACGTGGCGATCGTGACCGGCCGGATCTGCTTCTTCGTACCGCTGTACTCGCCGATCTCGTCCTCGGTCAGCGACGTGCGCTTGATCAGCTCCTGCTTCCACTGATGCGCCGACACCGTGTTGGTGACCAGGATCAGCGTGGTGGCCTGCGCCTGGGCCATGGCGGCCGCGCCGACGATGGTCTTGCCTGCGCCACAGGGGAGGACCACGACTCCGGACCCGCCGTGCCAGAAGGCCTCCGAGGCTTCCTTCTGGTACGAGCGGAGGACCCAGCCGTCCTCTTCCAGCGAGATCGGGTGCGCCTCGCCGTCCACGTACCCGGCCGCGTCCTCCGCGGGCCAGCCCAGCTTGAGCAGCGCCTGCTTCAGCGCGCCGCGTTCGCTCGGGTGCACGGCCACGGCGTCGTCGCCGACCCGGTCGCCGAGCATGCCCTTGATCTTCTTGGCGCGCAGGACCTCCTCCAGGACCGAGCGGTCGGTGGAGGAGAGGACGAGACCGAACGTGGGGTGCTTCTCCAGCCGCAGCCGCCCGTACCGCGCCATCGTGTCGGCCACGTCGACCAGCAGCGCGTGCGGCACGGGGTAACGGGAGAACTTGAGCAGCGTGTCGACCACCTGCTCGGCGTCATGCCCGGCGGCGCGGGCGTTCCAGAGAGCGAGCGGGGTCACGCGGTAGGTATGGATGTGCTCGGGGGCCCGCTCCAGCTCGGCGAACGGGGCGATCTCCTTGCGGCACGCGTCGGCCAGCTCGTGGTCGACCTCGAGGAGCAGGGTCTTGTCGGACTGGACGATGAGCGGACCGTCGGTCACAGGAAGGAACCCCCGGTTGGGATTGGAAGATGGTGTGCGCCTGCTGCACGGTACCTGAGCGCAGCCTCGCAGCACCGGCCCTCGGCCGAGTGGCCCGGCCTGAACTCCAACAGCCGCGGTCCGCCTTCTCTTCCCGAGCCCTCCCAGGCCCCTTCCCGAGCCCTCCCAGGCCCTTCCCCAGGCTTCCCAGGCCCCTTCCCGGGCCCTTCCTGAGCCCCGCTCCACCTCAGCGGATCAGATGTCGCTGTTCGAAGAGCCGGCCTCGTAGAGCACCGCGACGTAGACCACCATAATGATCAGGCCGACCACGAGGGAGACGCCGAAGATCACCCAGCTCCAGGTGATGAGCTTGCGCGCGGAATTGGGGTCGGTGTGGACCTTGGACATGGCCATGGCGGACGTGACGATCCCGGCGATCCCGAACACGCCGCAGCAGAACAGGGTGACGATGATATTGGCGATGAGGGCGCCGATGGCCGAGCCCTGGCTGGCAGGTGGCCCGTGCACGCCGGGCGGGCCATAGCCGTACGAGCCCCCTGGCGGCTGGCCGTACTGCCCGTAGGGATCCCAGCCGGACTGCCCTGCCCCGCCCTGCCCGTATGGGTTCTGCGGCTGCCCGTACGGGTCGTTCCACCCCGGCGGTTGCCCTCCGTAGCCGCTCACCGGCAACCTCCCCGCGCCGATTGGACCGGGTCTGCCCCGCGTGAATCCCACATGAATCGCACGCTACTCGCCCGGTGTCTCATTTCATTGGACTGAGGAGGCTATCTGTTGGTTCCTGTTCTCGGTGACCGGTCTCGGGCATTCTTGATCAGGACCTGATCCCGGGAGCGAGGAGATCGATCATGACTCTGGCGATGACCGCGGCCGAGCGGGAGCGCTTCCTGGCAGACCTGCACGTGGGGATCCTCAGCGTCACCGCGGAGGAAGGCCGGGCGCCGCTGGCCATGCCTGTCTGGTACCTGTACGAGCCCGGGGGCGAGGTCTCGTTCGTCACCGGCCAGGACAGCCGCAAGATGTCCCTGATCCGCAAAGCCGGCCGGGTCAGTCTGGCGGTCCAGAACGAGCAGATGCCTTACGGATACGTCACCGTGGAGGGCGCCGTCACCGCCGTCGAGCAAGCTCACCCGGAAGAACGCCGGACTCTTGCCGAGCGCTACCTCGGCCCCGAAGGCGCCGCCCAGTACTTGGAATCCACCAAGGACGTCGCCCACACCATGGTCGTCGTTCGCGTGCGCCCTGAACGCTGGCTGACCCGCGACTACAGCAAGATTTAGAACCCTATTCGTTCGGGGTCGGGCCGGCGGGGTCTACTTCGGCTACGCCGGTAATGCGGTGGAGGGCGAAGCGCTGGACTGCGGCTCGGGTGGCGTCATAGCCGGTGAGGAAGCCGCCTTCGACTCTCACGGGCTCGACGATCCGGCTGGAGGCCTGGCCTTGCTGGTCCAGGTAGCCGATCCACATGCGGGCGCCACGTTCGGCCGCGTCTCGGAGTAGCTCGATGGTGGCCATGGAGGGGGAACGGGGCGGCTCGCCGGACGGGGTCTCGGCGCGCAGGCGGGCCTGCTCGGCACCGTGGCGGGTGGCCTCGTCGCCTGCGCGCAGCGCCCGTACGGCTGCGGAGATCATGGCGGTGTCGGCGCTGGCGTCGGGGCGCAGCCGGACGATCTCGGTGCTCGGGAGCGGTTCCGCGCGGTGCGCGTCCGGGCGGGTCACGATCACACCGCCGCCGGGGGCCTCGGCGACCGGGGCCAGGCCCATCGTGCGGAGGGCGTCGAGGAGTTCCTGGCGGGGCACCGCCGAGGCGAGCACGGTTGGGGCCAGCCGGAACAGGCGCAGGGTGCCGGAGCGGCGGTCGGCCAGGATCTCGTCCAGGGTGGCGGGGGAGTCGGTGCGGACGTACGAACTGAGGCTGCCGACGCGGACATGGCCGTGGCGCCGGGCCACGTCCTCGATCAGGTACGTGAGGGGCTGCGGGAGCGGCGTCGCCGAGTGCCGGGTCAGAAAATCGAGCAGGTCGGCACCCGTCCGGCCCGCGTCCAGAGCGCGCCGGATCGATTCGGGGGTGAACCGGTAGACCGTGGCGCCGCCGGTCGACTCGACGTCGGCGCAGAGCGCGAGCTCGCGAGCCAGGTCGGAGACAAGGGGGCCCGGGGCGACGGCGGTCAGGTCCGCCTGGATGAGGACCTGATCGACCGGAGTCGGGAGGTATTTCTCGAGGCGCGGCTCGGGGTCGCCGCCGTCGAGGAGATCACGGGCGTACGGGACGACCTGGCCGAAGCCTGTGAGGCCCAGTGCGGCGGCCTCGCGCAGTGTCCAGCCGACCAGGCGGTCCCGGAGAGGCCCGCTGCGGCGGGGCTGGAGCCATGTCATGCGTGTACTGATGGCCTCCGCGGCGGGGGCCTCGCCGGCCGCCTCAGCCAGGACTTCGAGCGTCAGGCGGCGGAGGGCGGGGGCGCCGCCTCGCACCATCCCCTCGCTGAGCGCGTTGATCAGCCGGTCGCGGTCGTCGCGTTCACCGGCGAGTCCCGCGGCGCGGTCGGTGCGCAGCCAGCCGCGTGCCAGCTCGGTCCAGCGGCCGGGGATGTCGCGCAGGAGCCACAGGTCGTACGCGGGGGTCGGCAGCCATTCGCCGTCCAGATCCCCGCTGCGGGTCAGCAGGCCCGCCGCGTAGGCGACCTCGGCCAGGAGCGCCGCCCGCCATTGCTCGACGTCCAGCAGCGTGGCGGCGGCACGCAGGTCGCGCACCGCCAGCCCGCCGCTGCGCAGCACGGCGGGCGGCTCGATGCCCCAGCGTTCGAGGAGCTCCTCGGTCTGGCGGACGGCGGTGAACGCCTCGCCCGCGGCGGTCCGTACCGCGAGATCTTCCGGCCGTCTGGCGGCGGAGTGTCCGGTCAGCGGGGGCGCCTGCGGGCTGACGTCGCGGAAGAGACGGCCGCCGCGCAGATGGAGGGCGACCTCCCGGGGAAGGGTCACCGTGCGGTCGTCCTCGGCGGCAAGGAGACCGCGGGCCAGCAGGCGTTCGATGGGGGTCTCGGCGGTCTTCACCCGCACCGGACGGCGGGCGTCGCTGACGCGGCCGACCGGGGGTCCCCAGGCGAGCTGCTCCAGGGCCGCCCGGGCCTCCGGGCCGGCGTCGGCGATCAGGGGCTCGGGATCGGCCAGGATCGTCGCCAGGCGCTGCAGGAGCCGGGCGGCGTCCGCGAAGCCACGCGGCTCCTCGCCCTCCAGGTCCGTGACCAGCGTGGTGAGGCGTTCGAGTGGATAGCCGGCGAAGACCTCCTGGACCGGCGGGCCCAGACCGGCCGGATGCGGCAGCGCCTGCCGGACGCCGGGAGCCGGGGTGGCCGTCCCGTTCCCCCAAGCCAAGCCGAATCGGCGCAGGCGTTCCAGGGCTGCCTCTGTTTCCTGAGGTGTGGCGTTAAGGGCGGCCGGCAGTGCGCTCAGGGCGGCTGGCAGTGCCGATCGACGGAGCGTGGACTTCCGCGCCGGTGCACCCGTTGGCGGTGCACTCGTTGGCTTGGACGTGCTGGACTGCACCAGCAGGGCCTCGAGAACGGCCAGCGAAAAACGGTCGAGCCGATCGAGGGCACGGGAGATCGCGGCGGGCGTGGCGGCACGGGCGGCGAGAGCGGTGAGGTCGGCGGGAACGGGCGCGACCAGTTCTGGCCGGGCGGACAGGAGCGCACGCAGCTCGTCATCGCTGCGTGCGCGCAACCAGTCCGCGTACGTGTCCATCCCGCTCCAAACTTAATGTGGCGTGCCCAATGCTTCGGCGGGCACTATCAGCGTAGGAGGCGGGGGGCCTCCCTGGGCGCACTGCCGGAGCGAGGTGGCGGTATGACCGAGGTTGCCGAGCAGTTGATCCTTGAGTATCTCGGGAGGGTCGCCGACGCCGCCCATGGCGAACTCAGCTCGCCGGAACGGCTCGACTTCTGCAACCGGCTGCGCCGGCGGATCGAAGAACATCGGCGCGGCAGCAATGATCCCAGGCAGGTTCGGCAGGTCCTCGAGCAGTTCGGTGATCCGAAGTTCCTGGTGGCGAGGGAGCGGCGCCGGCTGGACGAGCTCCGCGCGGCGACGGCCTCGGCGGCCGCGGGGGACGGCCAGGTCAGCCCCCTGGAGCAGGACTCCGAGGACGAGGCCTCGGCACGGTCGGGACACCCGCCGCGCAGGCCGCGCGCCCCGGTACGCACCGTCCGCCGCGGTGGCCGGACGACCCGCCGCTTCACCTGGAGCCCCTCCGGCGCTGCTCGGCTGCGTCGCGAGCTACGAAAGGAGAGCAGCCGCAGTCCGTTCGCTCGCGTTATGACCGCGTTGCGCACAAGCTGGCGCTCGTTGTTCCGCCGAAGAAGAACCGGCTGAATGCACGGGCGCTCGTTCAGGCGGAAGCGGCGGGCGCCCGTTCAGGCGGGAGCGGCGGGCGATTTTTCGAGGTTGATCAGGCCTAGGCCCAGGCGGGCCCAGCTGGCCACAAAGCGCTTTTCGTCTATGCGGGTCGGCGGCTCGTACATCGACTCGTTGGCCAGCCAGTAGTTAACCACGGCGCCGCCCAGGATGGAGGCGATGGCGGGCCAGTCTTCGTCCACATGCTCGAATTCGGGCTGCTGGGAGAGCCACGTGGCGATGCCGTCGTAAAGCGGGTTGACGATCCCCTCGCGCATCTCGGCCACCAGGTGCGGGAACTGGTCGAGGTCGCGGAACAGCACCCGGATCAGGTCCTGCTCCTCGCGCATCTTCGCCAGGCCGGCCTGGCAGGTCATCTTGAGCCGGACTTCGAGCGGCCGGTCCTCGTACGCGACGGCGTGGTCCAGTACCTCGTTGACCTGCTGCCGGGTACGGTCGATGTGCTCGCGGATGGCCGAGGCGAGCACTTCCTCCTTGGAACGGAAGTGGCGGTAGAGGCCACCCGCGCCGGGAGACAGTCCGGCGGCCGCCTCGATCTCCGCGACCGAGGTCGCAGCGTAGCCCCGGTCGGCGAACAGCCGGAGCGATTCGGCCACGATCCGCTCGCGCGTAGATGTCGTCATGTTCTTTAATTCCTCCGCAAGAACACTAAGGCATGTTCGACCAGGTGTCCGTGCTCCAGGCGAGCCACACCCGAATTCGTGATCTGTCTCGCACCGGCGGGCGGGCTACTAGAGTTCGTTTCTCCGTGCCCTGTCGCCGTAGGGGCGCTGCCGGAAGGATCGACGATGCCTGAATTCCTCGCCGAGGACTTCGTGATCCCCACCCTGGTCGCCGGGCCGCGGTTCCGGATCCGTCCCATCACCGTGCACGACGTGGTCAAGGACTACGGCGCGATCGTGGGTAGCATGGACCGCCTCCGTGATCAGTTCGGCCCCGAATGGGGGTGGCCCGCATCGGAGTTCACTTTCGAGCAGGCTCTGATCGACGTGGCCTGGCTCCAGAAGGAGGGCCAGCTCCGGCGATCGTTCAGCTACGTGGTGACCACGCCGGACGAGGAACGCCAGCTGGGGCGCATTCACGTGGCCCCTTCCGACGAGCCCGACACGGATGCGGTCGTGGTGTTCTGGGTGCGCTCCGACCAGGATGATCCGACCCTGGAGAAGGAGCTGGAGGAGTTCGCGCGCGAATGGGTCAGCACCGCCTGGCCCTTCAAGGCGGTCCGCTTTCCCGGCCGCGAACTCCGCTGAGGCAGCCGGCTGAGGCAGTTGTCAGCCGAGGCAGCTGATGGATCAGGGGTGGCTGGTTGATCAGGCGAGGCGGCGGACCAGGGATGTCAGGATGCGGCCGACGATCAGGTAGACGAGGGCGGCAAGGCCGTAGTTGACGGCTACCTCGACCTTGTGGTCGTCGGGCTGGAAGACGTCCTTGAACTGCCAGGCCAGGTCGTCCGCCCAGTCGCCGACCGTGTTGACGAGATCGTTGGCGGTGTTGGCCTCGAACGCCACGAAGACGATGTGCACGGCGAGGATCAGCACGACGACCGTGGTGACGAGGGAGATGAACCAGGCGACCGCGTTCACGGCGCGTCTGCGGACCATCGTCATGGCTTCGGCACGGGGGCGCCGTACGCGGTGGGAGGTTCCGGTGGTTGTGGAGCCGGCCACCTTGGTCTCGCCCGGGGTTCGAGTTCGATCGTTGTCATCTGCCATGACGCCTCCCTGTGAGCCGGGCTGGGGTCGTTGGAACCCGGGGGCCGGGGTGGATTTTCGGGTTGCGTGTTTTTCCTGGTAGCGCGGTTTACGGCTGCGGGGGTGGGTATATCCGGAACACGAAACGCCGTTTCGGGCGGCCGGGCGAACCAGTTCCGGTCGCGCAAAACTGGAACGGCCGTGACGCGCACAGATTCCCGCGCCCTCCTACTCGGATCCCGTCGCATCGCCACTACCAGGGGGGCGCGGGTGCGTGTCCAGGTCAGGCCCCACATCGGGGAGACGAAGACATTGACGGAGACATACCGCCGGGCTCGGGCCCGAAGCCGTGTCATCTCCGTCATACCTATCCCTTTACCCTGTGGGACGTGCTGGATCTAGATTCTCGCGGTGCCGATGTTCCCGCGGTCGCGGTGGGGTTCGACCTCGATCTGACCTTGGCCGACACGCGCGCCGGCATCAGCGCCGTGTACGACGCCCTGGCCGCCGAGACGGGCGTTCCGATCGACACCCGGCTGGTGGTGACCAGGATCGGCCCGCCGCTGGAGACCGAGCTCGGCTACTGGTTCCCGCCCGGTGAGGTCGCGGCCATGGCCGAGCGTTACCGGGCGATGTATGCGGACATCGCGATCCCGGCGACCGTGGTGATGCCGGGCGCCGTCGCGGCGATCGACGCCGTCCGGGCGCGGGGCGGGCGGACGATCGTGGTCTCCGGCAAGAACCAGAAGGACACCGAACGGACCGTGCGTTTCCTCGGCCTGGAGGTCGACGAGGTTGTGGGCGGGGTGTTCGGCGCCGACAAGGGCCAGGCGCTGCGCCGTTTTGGGGCCGGCGCGTACGTCGGCGACCACACCGGTGACGTGGACGCCGCCCGCGCCGCCGCCGCGGTGGCGGTCGGCGTGGCCACCGGCTCGTTCGATAGTGCGGCCTTGACGGCTTACGGCGCCGACATCGTGCTTCCCGATCTGCTGGCGTTCCCCGGATGGCTCGGCGGGTTCTCCGTTGCCGGTCGGGGTTACCGATCGGGCGATGACGGCCGATAGTGGCCTCTGCCTGCAATCTTCCTGCGATGATCCGTTCCGGCCGAATATCCGGATGCCATGGCGGCCGGTCACCTGTAGCTTCTGTCCGTTGGCTCGCAGCTGTCTCCAGCCGTCGCTCGTGTGTTCATCGCCTCGCGGCCGGGCGCTAATCTTGGGGCCAATCCAGGACGAGAGTTGAACGAGGTCCCCCGTGCCGACTGGCAAGGTCAAGTGGTACGACGCCGACAAGGGTTTCGGCTTCCTCACCCGCGATGACGGCGGTGAGGTCTTCGTGCACTCTTCTGCGCTCCCCGGCGGCGTGACGGCGCTCAAGCCGGGGCAGCGCGTCGAGTTCGGCGTGGTCGAGGGCCGGCGTGGCCAGCAGGCGCTCCAGGTGCGCACGCTCGACACCCTGCCCTCGGTCGAGAAGGCCGTGGCCAAGGCCCGCCGCAAGAAGCCCGACGAGATGGTGCTGATCACCGAGGATCTCATCAAGCTGCTCGATGGGATCTCCAACACCTACCGCCGTGGCAAGCATCCGGCGCCCGCCGAGGCGAAGAAGATCGCCACCGTGCTCCGCGCGGTCGCAGACGACCTCCTCTCCTGAGGCACCTTCTCGGCGGGGTCAGGAGGTCCGGCGGGCCGGGGTGCCCGGCGTGTCGTCCAGGTTGAGGCGAGGGCGCAGGGGGTGGCCGCCGGTGCGGTGGACCAGCAGGGCGCCGAAGGCCAGGGTCAGGACACCGGCGACGATCGCGAGTGCCAGGCGGCCGTCGGCGACGATCGACATGCCGAGGCCCAGTAGGCCGCCGATGACCCAGACGAGCTGGTGCAGGGTCTCGGAGACGGCGAACGTGGAGGAACGGACCTCCTCGCCGATCTCACGCTGCACGACGGCGTCCAGGGACAGCTTGCCGAGCGACTGGCCGAGCCCCGCGGCGAGGGCGACCGCCAGGGCCGCCAAGAGGCCGAAGAAGGCGGCGCTGATCGCGGTGACGGCGGTGACGAACGCGAGGGTGGCGAAGACGATGATCCGGGGTGCTCGAGCCTTCATCCAGGCGCCCAGGGCCGTACCCGCCAGACCGCCGGCTCCGGCGGCCGCCGCCAGGAGACCCAGCGCCACGTTCGCCGAGACCTGGTCAAAGCGCTCCTGACGCAGCAGGAACGCCAGGTAGAGGATGAGGAAGCCCGAGAAGGCCCGCAGGATCGCGTTCGCCTCCATCGCCTCGGCCACGACCGGGCCCACGCGGGGGAACGTCCGCCAGCGGCGTTTCTTCGCAGGCGGCGAGTCCTCTGGGACGGGGGCCGGCGCCGTTTCGGGGGTGTCGACGTGGGCCGGGAGGCGCATGCTGAAGAACACGCCTGCCAGGAAGACCAGCATGGCGATGCGGAGCAGCCAGCCAGGGCCGATGAGCACGGCGAGGCCCGCCGCCACCGGAGCGGCGATGGAGGCCGCGATGAGCCCGGTGAACGAGGCGCGCGCGTTGGCGGTGACCAGCGTGATCTCGTCGGGCAGGACCCGCGGTGTGACAGCCGCGCGGAGCACGCCGAACGACTTGGACAACACGAGCACGCCGAACGCGGCGGGCAGGAAGGTCACCGCGTCGTTGTTGGAGACCGCTCCCGCCATGCCCCAGCACAGCAGGCCGCGGGCCACGAAGGTCCCCGCGATCGCGTACCGCCGGGCGTGCCGCATCCGGTCGAGCGCCGGGCCGATGAGGGGCGCGACGAAGGCGAACGGGGCCATCGTGACCAGCAGGTAGAGGGCCACCTGGCCGCGCGCCTCGGTGACGTCCAGGCCGAAGAACAACGTGCCGGCCAGGGCCACCGCGACGAGGGCGTCGCCGGTGGAGTTGACGGCGGCCGCCTCGATGAGGCTGCCGAGGCCGCTGCGGCCCGCGCCGCCAGCGTGCGTGGCACGGCGGGTGAGCCTGCCGGTGGACCGGGCGGCATCGCCGACCCGCCGGGCAGCCCGGCCGGCGCCGCGCGCGGCCGTGCCCGCACCGCGCGCCGTCGCGTCCACGCCCTCCCGGAAACCCATGCGGCTTGTCCCCCAGTCCGGTCTGCCTCGTCACTCTCTGTGGGAACGTCCTGAACCATCTTCACCCCGGAAGGCCCCGTCTTCACCCCCCACCCGGGCCAGGACTGGGCCAGGAATGACGTTTACCCGGGCCTCGGCGAACCCAACCTCGGACCGCGCGCGTGCGTCCGCATGGACGCGCGGACGCACGGACGTGTGCGTCCGTGCGCGGCCACGTCATTCCATGAGCGAGAATTGAGATGTGAGCCCACTTCGTCAGTCCAGCCCCGCGCGTTCGTCCACCACCGGGTCCGCCCGGCGAACCCGTCCGCCGGCCGTCGACGCCGCCTGCGCGGAGGCCATCGATCTTGCTCGGGAGGCCGCGGTGGAGACCTCGCGGCCCATTCCCGTCGGCGAACACCTGGGTGTACGGGCCGAGGGTGACCGGCTGGTCACGCACTACTTCGACTGCCTGGACCCGGCCTACCGAGGCTGGCGCTGGGCTGTCACCGTGACTCGCGCCTCCCGCGCCAAGGTCGTCACGGTCGACGAATGTGTCCTGCTGCCCGGCGATGACGCGCTGCTCGCGCCGCCGTGGGTGCCGTGGCTCGAACGCCTGCGCCCCGGTGACCTCGGCCCTGGAGATCTGCTGCCCACGGCTCCCGACGACGTCCGGCTGGCGCCCGGATTCACGCAGGTCACCGACTCGGCCGACCCGCAGCTCGGGTGGGAGCTCGGCCTCGGCCGGCCTCGCGTGTTGTCCCAGGAGGGGCGCGACGAGGCCGCGAGCCGCTGGTACGAGGGAGTGGCGGGCCCGCGCGCCCCGATCGCCTCATCGGCCCCGGCGCAGTGCTCGACCTGTGGCTTCTACGTGCCGCTCGCGGGTGAGCTGCGGCAGATCTTCGGCGTCTGCGCGAACGAGTACGCCCCTGACGACGGCCGGGTGGTCTCCGCCGACCACGGGTGCGGTGCGCACTCCGAGGCGGTCAACCTGCCGGCCGCCTCCGAGCACAACCCGCCGGTGATCGACGAACTGGGGTACGACCTCATGCCCTCGCAGGCCGCCGCCACGCTGGACACCGCCACGCTGGACACCGAGGCCGAAGAGGCACTCGGCCACAGTTGATCCACTCGTACGGTGTCCTCGATGTCGTGCAGACGGATGGGTGAACGGGCGGATGACTGAACCGTCGGATCGAGTGGACGTCTTTCGCGATGGCGTCGGAGTCGGCGTCGGCATTAGCGCGGGCGCGGGCGCGGATGTGGACGCGGGCGCGGATGCGGATGAGGGCGTGGATGCGGGTGAGGTTGCCGGGGCTGATCCGTTCGCGACCGGGGCTCTTCGTGAACGGGTGCTCCGCGCCTGGGCGGAGTCGCCCGCGCGGTTCCGTGAAGACGCCAACGCCGAAGAGGATTACGCGCTCGGCGGCTACCGCGACCGTGTCATCGTCGAGCTGGCGCAGAACGCCGCTGATGCCGCCACTCGGGCCGGGGTGCCGGGGCGGCTCCGGCTGAGCCTGCGGGACGGCGTCCTGCTCGCCGCCAACAACGGGGCCCCGCTCGACGCCGCCGGAGTCGAGGCGCTGTCCACCTTGCGCGCGTCGGCAAAACGGGACGACGCGGGCGCCGTGGGGCGGTTCGGGGTCGGGTTCGCCGCCGTGGTCGCGGTGAGCGACAACCCCTCGATCGCCGGCGTCGAATGGTCGGCCGACCGGGCACGCGAGCTGGTGGCGCGGATCCCCGCGCTCGCGGAGGAGCTCGACCGCCGGGGTGGCCACGTACCCCTGCTCCGTCTGCCCTTTCCGCTCGCCGATCCGCAGCCGCCCATTCCTGAGGGCGCCACGACGGTCGTACGGCTGCCGCTGCGCGACGCCGCGGCTGAGGCCCTCGTACGGGATCAGCTCGATCAGGTCGGCCCCGCCCTCATGCTGGCGCTGCCGGCCCTTGAAGAGATCGAGCTCGACGTTGACGGGACGCGCCTCCGCACGCTGACCGCCGATCACGGCACTCCCGGCACCGCGATGATCGACAAGGTGTCCTGGCGGACGGTCGAGGCCCATGGCTCGATCCCGGCTGAGCTCCTGGCCGACCGTCCCACCGAGGAGCGCGCCCGGCCGACCTGGCAGGTGCGCTGGGCGATGCCCGAGTCCGGGGGGCTCCCCGCAGGCATGCCCGCGGTCCTGCACGCTCCGACGCCGAGTGACGAACGGCTCGACCTTCCGGCCCTGCTGATCGCCTCGTTCCCGCTCGCCCCCGACCGCCGTCACGTCGCACCCGGGCCGCTCACCAGCTTCCTGGTGGAACGGGCCGCCGAGGCCTACGTACAACTGCTGCGGGGCGTGCCGGCGACGCCGCGCCTACTCGATCTCATCCCTGGCCCGATCGGCGCGGGGGAGTTCGACGCCGCGATCCGCCGGGCCATCCTGGCCCGCCTCCCCGAGACTCCGCTGCTGCCGACGGCCGCGGCTCCGGACGGCGGTGTCGTCCCCACCAGTTACCGAAGGGGACGGGACGCGGTGGCGGTCGACGGGCCGTCGGCGCTGATCGACCTGCTTGCGGGCGGGCCGGACGGCACCGAGGTCGTGGTGCCGGGTCTCCTGCCCGCCGGATGGCCCGTTCGGCACCAGGCGCTCACCGCGCTCGGCGTTCGCCGCATGGAGCTCGCGGACGTCGTTGACGAACTGGCCGCGCTCGACCGGGAGCCCGGATGGTGGCGGCGGTTGTACGAGGCGTTCACGGGTGCGTCCACCGACTCCCTCGGAGCCTTGCCGGTGCCGCTGGCAGGCGAGCCCGATCCGTTCAGAGAGCACGGCGCCCGGATGGTCCGCGGGCCGCGCGGGCTGCTGGTCGCCACCGACGGCATCGACCCGGTGAGCCTCGACGCCCTCGGGCTGCGGTTCGTCCACCCGGCGGCCGAGCACCCGCTGCTGCTGAGGCTCGGCGCGGTGGAGGCCGGTCCGCGGACGGTGCTCGCCGATCCGGCCGTTCGGGCAGCGGTTGAGGGCTCGTTCGACGCGGACGACCCGGATCGGGTCGCGGAGGCGGTGCTCGGCCTGGCGGCGGCAGCCCACCTCGATCCCGGCACGGAACCCTGGCTCGCCGAGCTCGCACTGCCGGGCGACGACGGCGACCTCTACCCGGCCGGGGAGCTCCTCCTGCCCGGCAGCCCGCTGCGCGACATCATGGCCGACGACGCGCCGTTCGGCGTGGTGGCGGCCGAGCTGGTGGAACGCTGGGGCGCCGAGCCCCTTGAGGCCGTCGGCGTGCTCAACGGCTTCGCCCTGGTCCACGGTGAGGACGTCAACCTGCCCGCCCTCGCCGATCTGGCGGAGTCTTTCGACCTCGACGGCGAGGACCTCTGGGCGGACGAGGTGCTGGAGCGGCTCGGGTTCCAGGACCTGCCGCCGCTGGTGCCGGAGTTCCGGGCCGTCCGCGACCTCGAGCTCGTCGCCGACTGGGACGCCGCGCTCCGATCCCTCGCCCGGCCGCCGTGGCGCGCCGCGCTGGTCGAGCCCGCACATGTGACGCTCGCCGACGGCCGTCGCGTGTCGGTGCCCTCGTACACGGCCTGGTGGCTTGGCCGGCATCCGGTCCTGAACGGGCAGCGGCCTGGCGAGCTGCGCTTCGCCTCTGGTTCGGATGAGCTGGCCGGGCTGTACGAGGTGGTGTCCGGCGATCTTGACCGCGAGGTCCTGCTGGCGCTGGGCGTGCGCACGTCGCTCGCCGAGCTGCTGGCGGAGCCTGGCGGTGCTCAGGAACTCCTGGACCGCATGGGCGACCCGTCTCGCACCGTCGCACGTGACCGGCTGGGCCCCCTGTGGACTGCGCTGGCCGATCTCCCCGAGGACGTGCGGGTGCGGCCGCCGGAGCGGGTGCGCGCCGTCGTGGACGGTGAGGTGGAGGTCGCCGAGGCGCCCGACGCGCTGGTCCTCGACCGTCCCGACCTGCTACCTCTGCTGGTGGGGCAGCCGCTGATCATCGCCGCGTACGGGCGGCACGAGCGCCTGGCCGAGCTGCTGGACCTGCCGGTCGCGAGCGAGGAGATCTCGGGCGTAGTGGGGTCGTCCGGCGAGACATACCTTGTCCCGGATGAAGCACGCGCCGTGCTACCGGACGCCCCCGAGACCTACATGGCCTACGTCAGCCTCCTGGTGAACGGCCAGCCCGTCTCCTGGTGGTACGAGGACGGCGTGATCCATGCGTGCGGCCCGGCAGGCCTGGCCCGCGCTCTCGCCTGGTCCTGCGGGCGCTGGGAGGACCGCTTCTTCCTGGAAGCCGTCCTCCGCGAACCGCACGCCCTCCCCACTCTCCAAGCCGAATCAGACCTCCACACCCCCTGATCTGGCACACCCCCTGATCTGGCCGAGCGAGGGTCACTCCAGGTCATTCCGGGTCGGTGGGGTCCCGGTGGGCGGCTCGGGCGGCCTCTTGGCGGGCGCGGCCCGACTGGAGGCGGGGGACGTACCAGATGGCGAAGAGGCCGATGGCGATGCCGGTGACGCAGACCCAGAGCCACCAGCGGTCGGCCCCGGTGATCAGGAGGACGACCAGGGCGATCGCCCAGGCGACGGTCCCGGCCAGGGCGATGCGCACGTCGTCGGTCTCCAGCGGCGGCGGATCGGGGCGGCGGGCAGGGGTCATACGATCAGCCTAAACGGCGGGCTCCAGAGATCTGGATCACACCCTCTGCGGCGCCCATGTTTCGCTCGGCCGCACGCCCGGTTTCACGCTCGTAACGATGGTCCGCGGTGGAGAGTTCTTTACTGATTGAGGTCTTTTCGGTCGGCCGTGTTTCTGTCACGGTGCGCGCATGAGCACTACCGATGACGCAGTCGAACGGCAGGCCAGTCCACTCGACCGGTACTTCAAGATCTCCGAGCGCGGCTCCACCGTGGGCCGGGAGGTGCGGGGCGGGCTGGCCACGTTCTTCACGATGGCCTACATCGTCGTTCTCAATCCGCTGATCATTGGGACCGTCGCCGATGCGGACAAGCAGTTCCTCGGCGACCTGACCACGCCCGGGGGGAGCATCGCGCTGGTGGCGGCGGCGACGGCGCTGGTGGCGGGGCTGCTGACGCTGGCCATGGGCGTGATCGGCCGCTATCCGTTCGCGATGGCGGCCGGGCTGGGGCTGAACGCGCTGCTCGCGTACAGCATCGCCAGCGGCATGTCGTGGGAGGACGCGATGGGCATCATCGTCCTCGAAGGCCTGATCATCACCGTGCTGGTGCTGACCGGCTTCCGGGTGGCGGTGTTCCGCGCGATCCCGGCGGGGCTGAAGACGGCGATCGCGGTCGGCATCGGCTTGTTCATCGCGTTGATCGGGTTTGTGGACGCCGGGTTCGTGCGGCGCATCCCGGGCGCCGTCGGTGAGGCCACGGTGCCGCTGCAACTGGGGGCGACGGGCAGCCTGTCCGGCTGGCCGACACTGGTCTTCGCGTTCGGGCTGATACTGACCGTGCTGCTG
This sequence comes from Actinomadura sp. 6N118, assembly GCF_044326415.1. NCBI lineage: Bacteria > Bacillati > Actinomycetota > Actinomycetes > Streptosporangiales > Thermomonosporaceae > Actinomadura > Actinomadura sp. 6N118. The sequence goes on from NZ_JBIRAZ010000024.1 coordinate 16,417, forward strand.
GTGGCGCGGAAGGTGCGCGGGGCGATCCTGATCGGGATCTTGGCAACGACGGTCGTCGCCATCGTGGTGGAGGCACTGGTCAAGGCCGGGCCGTTCAACAAGGGGCCCGGACCGGACGGGAAGCCGGTGATCAACCCGGACGGCTGGCAGCTGAACGTGCCGAAACTGCCGGACAAGATCGTCGGCACCCCGGACCTGAGCCTGATCGGTGACTTCAGCCTCTTCGGGAGCTTCGAGCGGGCCGGGGTCACGGCGGCGATCCTGTTCATCTTCACGGTGATGCTGGCCGACTTCTTCGACACCATGGGCACGGTCGTCGGCGTCGGCAAGGAGGCCGAGCTGCTCGACGAGAAGGGCGAGCTGCCCGGCATCCGCAACGTCCTGCTGATCGACTCGGTCGGGGCGGCGGCCGGCGGCGCGGCGTCGACCTCGTCCAACACCACCTACATCGAGTCGGCCGCGGGCGTGGCGGAGGGCGCGCGGACCGGGCTGGCGAGCGTGGTGACCGGCGGGCTGTTCCTGGTCGCGATGTTCTTCGCACCGCTGGTCACGATCGTGCCGTTCGAGGCGGCCACACCGGCACTGGTGGTGGTCGGCTTCCTGATGATGACGCAGATCAGGCACATCGACCTGAACGACTACGACATAGCGATCCCGGCGTTCCTCACGATCGTGCTGATGCCGTTCGCGTACTCGATCACTGTCGGCATCGGGGCGGGCTTCATCAGCTATGTGGCCATCAAGGCGGCCCGGCGCCGCTTCGACGAGATCCACCCGCTCATGTGGCTGATCGCGGCCCTGTTCGTGCTGTACTTCGCGCTCGACCCGATCAAGGAGCTGCTGAACGTGCGTTAGGCCCTGTGGTGCGTTGGGCCGTTGGCGGGTCAGGCTTTGTGGAGGCCGCCGATGACCATCTGGATGAGGAGTTCGTAGCTGGTCTCCAGATCTTGCGGGAGGCCGAAGCCTCCCGACGCCTCCAAAATGGCGAAGCCGTGCGAGGTCGAACGAAGGGCTCGGGCGGCGTGGATGAGGGCGTCGTCGCCGAGCTCGTACGCGCGAAGGGTGGCGAGGATGATGCCGAGGAGCCGGCTGGCGGCGGCCTCCAGACGCGGTTCGGGCGCCTGCTCCATGGCGGCGTAGCGGCCCGGGTGGTCCACCACGTAGGAACGGTAGGCCCGCATGATGGCGCGTACCGCGTCGTCTCCGGAACGGCCCAGGGCCGCCTCGCCGAGCCGTTCGGTGAGCTCCTCGATCACGCGGAGCGTCACCAGCTGCCGGAGCTCGGCGAGATTGCGCACGTGCTTGTAGAGGGACGGCGTCTGGACCCCGGCCTGCGCGGCGACAGCGGAGAGGGTGAGGGCGGCGGGGCCCTCGGCGTCCACGATCGCGATCGCGGCGTCGACGACCCCGGCAGGGGAGAGACCTACCCGCGGCATCAGGCTGCTCCCTGGGTGGCCGGCGCGATCTGGCTGAGGAACGCCAGCACGGCGGCGGCGGTCTCGGCGGGGAACTCCTGATGCGGGTAGTGGCCCGAGCCCTCGATCATCACGATCTCCGTCTTACCCGCCAGCTCGCCCGCGACGATGTCGGCCTCCGCCTTGGGATCGGGGAAGTCGGGGTCCTTGGTGCCCATGATGATCAGCGCGGGCTGGAAGACCCGGGCCAGCACACCCTCCAACTCGGCCTTGGCGTCCAGCCCCATGCTGCGGGCCGCCGCCAGCCGGCCGCGCTCCCGCATGTTCGCCTTGAGGGTCTTGAGGTAGGCGGGGAAGTCGGCGGGCTTCGGGCCCTTGAGGAGGTTCTTGTAGTACATCCCCCACAGTGCCGGGCTGCTGAGGATGACCTTGGCGAGCTGCCGCATCACCGGGTTCATGGAGACCGGCCGGGCGAACGGCGCCTCCAGCACGATCCCGCTCACGAGGGACGGCTCTGTGGCTGCCACCCAGGCCGCGGTGCCGCTGGAGAACGAGTTGCCGAGCACCACCGCCGGGCCGCCGCCGAGATGCCGGATGAGCGCCGCCAGGTCGCTGCCGCCGTTGGAGATGCTGTACGAGTCGAACGGGACGCTCGACTCGCCGTGCCCCCGCAGATCGACCGTGGCGACGCGGTAGCCGGCCTCGACGAGCTTCGGCGCCAGCAGCCGGAACGTGGCCCGCACGTCACCCATCCCGGGGGCGAGGATGACGAGGGGCCCCGCAGGCCGCCGCGAAGCAAGGCCTGATGGGGAGGTCGCGGGGGTCTGGGGGTCGTCCCCCAGAGGAGGCAGCCCTTCGCCGGTCACGTCGTAGGCGATCCGTCCGCCGGGAACCTCGATGTACTCGGTCATTCCGCGCTCCTTATGTCTGATAGCTGAAAAGCTAATCTCTTTAGCCTACCTTGTCAAGCGGGTCCATGGGACGATGGAGGCCGGGAGTCCAGCCGACCGATCGGAGGGGCCGGAGTCGTTGCGTGCCGCCGCCGGCGGGGGAATATCAACTCCTGCCGGATCGTTAGCAAAGGAAATGACTTCTGCGAACGAACATGACCATGTCACCGACCGGAACCGGAGCATCCGTGCCGTCCTCGGCGCACGGGCTGGCCGAAGATCTGCGCATCTCGATCGCCCGGCTGTCACGCCGCCTGCGCAGGCTGAGCCCCGCACCCACCGAAGGCGCCGGCGGTCCCAGCCCGCTGTCGCTGACACAGTTCGCCGCCCTCGCCGCCCTGGAACGCCATCAGTCGATGACGCCCCGAGAGCTGGCGGACCACGAGAAGGTGCAGCCGCCCTCGATGACGCGCGTGATCGCGTTCCTGGAGGGCCAGGGGCTCGTGGAGCGCAGCCCGCACCCGACGGACGGCCGTCAGGTGATGCTGAGCGCGACGACCGCGGGGCGGGACCTGCTGGCGGAGGAACGGCGACGCAAGGAGGCGTGGCTCTCGCAGCGCCTGAGCGAGCTGACGCCGGAGGAACGCGCGATCCTGCGCAAGGCGGCGCCCATCCTGGACAAGCTCAGCCAGGCCTGACCCCGGTGTCCTCGCTCTCCGACACCGCCGCCCCTTCCGACACCGCCGCCCCTTCCGACGCCGCCGACCCCTCCGACACCCCGGCTGCCGAGAGTGCGGCCGGTGGGATGTTCCGGTCGCTGCGCAATCGCAACTACAGGCTCTTCACTGCCGGGCAGGTCGTCTCCAACACCGGTACCTGGATGCAGCGGGTGGCGCAGGACTGGCTCGTGCTGGACCTCACCCACGGCAGCGGCGTCGCGCTCGGGATCACGACCGGGCTGCAGTTCCTGCCAATGTTGCTGTTCGGGCTCTGGGGCGGGGTGGTCGCCGACCGCTACTCCAAACGCCGGGTGCTGATGATCACTCAGGTGTCGATGGGTGTGCTCGCGCTGATCCTCGGCGTGCTGGCCATGAGCGGCACGGCACAGGTCTGGCATGTCTACCTGCTGGCGTTCGGCCTCGGCCTCGCCACGGTGGTCGACAACCCCACACGGCAGGCGTTCGTCGTGGAGATGGTCGGCAAGCGCGACCTGCCCAACGCGATCGCGCTCAACAGCGCCACGTTCAACGGCGCCAGGCTGCTCGGCCCGGCGCTCGCCGGGCTGCTGATCGCGGCGATCGGCACCGGCCCGGTCTTCCTGGTGAACGCGGCGTCGTTCGGCGCCGTCCTCCTCGGCCTGTACGCGATGCGCGAGCGCGAACTGAACGTCGCCGAGCCTGTCGCGCGGGCCAAGGGGCAACTTCGCGAAGGGCTCCGGTACGTACGCGGACGCCGCGATCTGATGCTGGTGCTCGTCCTCGTCGGCTTTGTCGCCACGTTCGGCATGAACTTCCAGATCACGGTCGCGCTGGTGGCCCGCGAGGTCTTCCACACTGGCGCGTCCTCGTTCGGCCTAGCCTCCAGCATGCTCGCGCTGGGTGCGCTTACCGGCGCCCTCCTGGCGGCCCGTCGCGTGTCACGCCCGCGCCTGCGTCTGCTGCTGGGCGCGGTCCTGGTATTCGGTGTGCTGGAGGTGGTGACGGGCCTGATGCCGACGTACGGCACGTTCCTGGTGATGCTCGTCCCCACCGGCATAGCGCTCATGACCTTCACCACCGCAGCGAACGCGTCGATGCAGCTGAGCGTCGAGCCGGAGATGCGTGGCCGCGTGATGGGGCTGTACATGCTCGTCTTCATGGGGACGAACCCGCTGGGCGCGCCGATGGTCGGCTGGATGGCCCAGGCTTTCGGTCCCCGCATGACGATCGTCTTCGGCGGCGTCATCGCCACCCTCACCGCCCTCGTCGTCGCGCTGCTGGCCGCTCCCCGCAGGTCGATCGCCCGCGCGCCGCGCGAGGCCGACAGCTCCGCACGCAAGGCGGACAGCTCCGCTCGCAAGGCCGACAGCGTCCCGCGCAAGGCCGGCAGCGTCCCGCGCAAGATCGGTAGTGTCACGCGCAAGATCGGACGCGTACCGGCGATGCTCGCGAACCGGATGACAGCGGGGCGCGGCTACTGACACTCTTTGACGGTCATTGCTCGGCATGCCGGAGATCGTCCGGTTTGATGCCTGCCGGCTATTGATGCAGGGTGCTGCTCGTACGGAGGAGGGGGAGGGCACGGCGATGGCTGTTTCGATGCAGAAGGGCCAGCGGATCTCGCTGGAGAAGCCCGGCGACGCGCTGACGATGGTGCGGATGGGCCTGGGCTGGGACGCGGTGAAGAAGAAGGGCTTCTTCGGCGCCCGCCAGCAGGAGATCGACCTGGACGCCTCCTGCGTGCTGTTCGCCGACGGGCGGCTCGCCGACGTCGTCTACTTCGGCAAGCTCGTCAGCGACGACGGTTCCGTCCGGCACACCGGCGACAACGTGACCGGGCACGGCGACGGCGACGACGAGTCGGTGCTCGTCGACCTCGGGCGGCTGCCGGTGCACGTCACCTCGCTGGTGTTCACGGTGAGCTCGTTCAACGGGCAGACGTTCGACGAGGTCGACAACGCGTTCTGCCGTCTGGTCGACGAGACGGGCGGCGGCGAGCTGGCCCGCTACACGCTCACGGGCGGCGGCGGGCACACGGCCATGGTGATGGCCCGCCTCTACCGGCACGCCAACGGCTGGAAGATGGCCGCCATCGGCGAGCCCAGCCAGGGCCGCACGTTCGAGGACATGTTGCCGTCGATCATCGCGCAGGCCTGAGCGCGGACGACGGATGACAGAGCTGCCCCGCGGGGCCAACGCCCCGCTGCCCGCGCGCCTGGTCGGTGTCGTCGTCTCCTGTGCGGTGCCGGTCGACGTGAGCGCGCTGATCGTGGGTCCCGACCGGCGCGTGCGTTCGGACGCGGATCTGGTGTTCTTCAACGCGCCCGAGGCGTCCGGCGTGCGCTGGTCGGAGGCCGGCGGCGGTCAGCGCATCGACGTCGATCTCGACGCGGTGCCGGGCGGCGCCGACGCCGTGATGGTGGCGGTGAGCCTCACCGATCCGGGATCGTTCGGCGCCGTCCCGCCGCCGCGCCTGGAGATCGTCGGTGCGGACGGGACGGCGCTCCTGGCGTTCACCGTCGACGGGCTCGGCCCGGAGAAGGCGATCGTCGGGTTCGAGATCTACCGGCGAGCAGGCGCGTGGAAGGTGCGGGCGGTCGGGCAGGGGTACGCGGGCGGCCTGGCCGAGCTGGTCACCGACCACGGCATCGAGGTCGAGGACGCCGAAGAGGACAACGCGTCCGCGCAGGAGAGCTCGCAGCCCGCAGCGCCCCCGTTCGTCGCCCCTACGGGCGCTCAGTCGCCGCCTATGCCGCCTGTGGGTGGTGCTGCGCCTACCCCTGGGCCATCGCCGACGGGGGCGCCGCAGCAGCCTGGGCCGCACGAGGTCGGCTACGTCGAACGGTGCTGGCTGGTCTGGGAGGACGCGAGCCGTTCGCTGTCGGCGTTCCGGGCCTCCACCGAGCACGCCCTGGTCATCCGGAACGACGAGATCGCCGGGCGGGCGCCGTCCGGCCGCTACCAGGAGCTGATGAGCGCGGCGACCGAACGCCTCAACGCCGACGCCGCGCAGCTCCGCGACGAGCTCGCGGCGTGCGATCCGTTCTCCACGGCGGAGGTCGCGCCGTTCTCCGGACCTGCCTGGCTGACCTGGCAGCCGCGTACCGACCTGGCCGAAGGCGTCCTGCTGGGCGGGCTGTCGGTCGACGAACTGCCCGGCCTCCAGGTGCCGCTCGTGCTGCGCATGCCGTGGCGGCGCGGGATCTGGATCTCGCGCGGCGCGCTGCCCGGGGACTCGCTCGCGTACGCGTGGTCGCTGGTCACCCGGTTCTTCGCCGCCCTGCCGCCCGGCGTGGCGGGCGTCGAGGTCATCGACGCCGCGGGCCTGTCGGGCGCGGGCTGGCTGAACGACCTGGACCCGGCGGGACCGGTGCTGCGCGAGGTCCTGCTCGGCGGGGGCGTCGCCAGCGGCCCCGCCGCCGCCGAACGGCTCCGCCGCCTGCTCGACCTCATCGACCTGCGCGGCGTGGGAGCTGACGAATCCGAGCTGCCCACCGGACCGCCGATCAGGCTCGCCGTCATCCTCGACGCGGGCTCGATGCTCGAAGGCGACCAGGCACACCAGGTGCTCCGTCTGGTGGAGGACGGCCCGCTGGTCGGCGTTCCCGTGCTGCTGGTGGAGACCGACACCCCGGCGGCCGAGTCCGTACGGGCGATGCGGGTACGCCAGGTCTGCAACAGCCTGCCGTCCACTCCCGGCAGCGTCGCCGACTCGTGGGTCGGCGCTGACTGGACCCTCACCCCGGACGTACTGCAGGACGCCGGTGACGGCACCCGCGCACCGTCCCTTCTGGCGCACGTGCTCGGCGCCCACGCCCGCACGATCGCCTCGTACGGCGGGGAGTCGCAGTCGCTGGGGTGACAGGCCCGGCATCGGGACGTGACAACGCGGCTCAGGTGCTGACAGGCTGTGCAGGTGGCGATGTGCATCGGTCCTTGGGAACGCCGATGAGACTCTTCGTCGCGCTCGTTCCGCCGCCGGAGATCCTTGATGAGCTCGAGGAGTTCATCGCTCCGGTCAAGGCCGAGTGGCCCGACCTCAAGTGGATCCGCCGCGAGCTGATCCACGTCACGCTGACGTTCCTCGGCGAGATCGACGAACGCACGCTGGAGAAGTTGCTGCCCCGCCTGGAACGCGCCGTGGGCCGCCACGACCGGCTCTCGCTGTCGCTGGCGGGGGCGGGCGCCTTCCCCGGCAGCGGAGCGCACGCCCGCGTCGTCTGGACGGGCCTCTACGGCGACCGGCGCGGCGTCGCCCGCCTGGCGGCCTCGACGACGGCCGCCGGCCGGCGCGTCGGCACCCCGCCCGACAAACACCGGACGTTCCGCCCGCACCTCACCCTCGCGCGGTCCCGCCAGCCGGTCGACGTACGGCCGCTGCTGGAGTCGCTGTCCACGTTCGCCGGCTCCTCCTGGACGGCGACCTCGATCCACCTGATGCGCAGCCATCTGCCGGGGAAGGGACACCCAGAGCTGGAGTACGAGTCGCTCAAGACATGGTCGCTCCGCTGAGAGCCCAGATGTGGCCGTTGTACGTGGCAGGATTCACCACCGCGTTCGGCGCTCACGGCATCGCGGCCAACCTGGGTTCCGAGGACGCGGTCCAGTGCGAGGCCGTCCTGTTCCCGTTTCCGGCGGTGGGTTGGTCGCCGTCGATCTAGGCCTTACGGGCTTCGGCTGTGGCCGTTAGAGCTCGGGTGGGGGTGGGGCGGGGCGGTCGGCGTCGGGTGGGCCCCAGGGGAGGCCGTGCTGCTCGCAGGCTCGGCGGAGTTCGTTGAGGTCGGGTGGGAAGGTGACCTGGCGGATGATGCGGCCTGTGGGGCTCCAGACCACGAGGCGGGGCATGCGGTCGGTGGAGTCGTCGATGCCGATGCCGCCGACGCGGTCGCGGTCGAGGTCCCATTCGACGCGGCCTTGGCGGGTGACGACGGCCAGGCCGGCGGAGGAGACGCGCAGCTGGGAACGGTTGCGGTCGTAGAGCCAGTAGCCGGCCAGGCCGATGAGGATCCCGGCGGGCATCGACCAGCTCGCGGTGGTGAAGAAGCCGCCCATGTCGGGGCCGAGCCATACGGCGCCGAGGATGGCGACCAGCTCGCAGAGGAGCACGCTCATCGCGTAGGTGCCGACGCGGGATCGGCGGGTCGCGTCGAGCAGGACGCCGGGGGCCGCCACGGCGCTGGGGGGCGGGGACAGTTCGAGTGGGGGGATGGTGACGGATGAGGCGGGGGCGGACAGGGTGGAGACGGCCGAGTGGAAGGCGGCGCTGAGGTAGGCGTCGTACTCGGCGTCGGTGATGGGGAGGCCGGCGCGGCGGGCGGACTCGCGGAGGTCGGTGCGGGAGATCCGGAGTGCGGAGAGGGGTGCGGCGAAGAACTCGTCGCCGTCGGAGTCGTAGAGGCGGACCCACGCGTGGCCGCCGATCGTCAGCAGCTCGATCCCGCCGATGCGGTCCTGCGGCATGCGCAGCACGACGTCGCCCGCGGCGTCGGCCCAGCCGAGGCCGTCGTCGGCGACGACCAGGCGTCCGCCGGGGACCTGCGCGAAGATCTCCGGCAGGCCGTCCAGGCCGTAGTCGGGGGTGCGGGTCGGGCGGGTGGCGGAGGTGATCACGCGGTAGCCGTGGTCGTCGAGCGCGTGCGCGAGCTGGAACGCGTCCAGGCCGTGCGCGGGCAGGCGGGCGACCAGGCGGAGCCGGTGGTCGAACGCGAGGACGGCGAGGGGCACAGGCCGGGGGTCGCCGGAGACGGGGTCTGGACGCAGGCCGGGGCCGAGAACGAGTGCGGCCACGTCGGCGGCGGGGACCTCGACGGTCACGCGGGGGCCACGGGCGTGCAGGCGTTCGCTTGTGATCTCCCACTGGACGTGATCGGCCCGCAGCAGGCGCCGCCGCGCGATGAGCACGGCGGTGATCGCGGCAAGCGCCCAGCAGCCCGCGGCGAGGCGGGGCCCGAAGCCGTCGGCGCCCTCAATGGCGATGCGCGTGACCATGGTGACGCCGAGCACGCCGGCGAGCCCGCCGAGGACGGCGATCCGGCGGCGGCTGGGAAGGGGGGCCGGTGTCGAGAGGTGAACGGGCGGGGCAGGGGCCGGTGGGTCGGACGGTTCGTGGGAGGCGGCGAGGAGCTGGGCTTCCTGGTCCAGGAGGCGCTGTTCGGCGGCGTGGTCGCGGGACAGGCCGGTGTCGTCCAGCCCGGGAACGCGCGGGGCGTCCTCGACGGCCGGGTCGAGCAGGTCGGCCGCCTCGCCGTCCAGGATGTGCATCGTGATGCCGAGGCGGCGGGCCGTCACGAAGAGGGCCAGCGGCTCCATGCCCATGGCCGACAGTTCGCCCACGGCGGTACGGCCGAACTTGTGGAAGACCGTCAGGACACCGTCGTCCGAGGTGAGGGCGAGGCCGTCGATCCGGGACCGCTCGTACCGCACCCCGCCGGGGCCGAGGCGTTCGAGGCCGTCCGCGGTCAGCCGCCAGTGCGGCCGGGGTCGGCGGCCACGGGCCTCGGGCGCCGCGCTCAGCAGCCACGGCGCGGCGGCCACGGCGGCGATCAGCGCCGCCCAGAGCCAGACCGGACGGATCGGCAGCAGCGCGAGCGCCACCGCCAGCAACGAGAACGGCCCCGCCGCCACCGGGCGCCACCGGCCTCCCGGCCCCTGCAGGCCGACCAGCTCATGCTCCACAGTTCCCATCCTCTCCGGAGCCTTGCGGGCCCGTTGCCTCCTTCCGACGATCCGATGAAGCGCTCTGTTCGAGAACGCTCGGTATGTAATCGTTCAGGACCGTTTGCGTACTACTCCGTAGCCGATGGCCGCGGCGATGCCGAGCACGAGGAACATCCCGACGCCGGTGCTCGTGGAGTCGCGGCTCCCCTCGCCGGCGCCGTCCTTGTCACCGCCCCGGGCTGCGGGTTTGGCGGCCGGGGACGGGATGGCGCTCTCCGGCAACGGCACCTCGTACACCGGCTGGCCACCGCCCTCTGAGCCGACGAGCAGGGACCTGCCGTCTGGCGAGTACGTGACCGACTCGCCCTGCTCCTGCGCGGGCAGTCCCACAGAACGCATGGATTTGCCGGGCCTCCCGTCGTCCTTCACGGAATAAATTCGCGCGCCGAAGTAGGTGCGGATGGCGTAACTTCGGCCGTCTGGCGCGAAGGCCCCGTCGGTGGCGATGGCGGGGGCGTCCCCGATCTTGCGCATCTTGTTGTATCCGCTGGTCCGCAGCCGTGCCGGTGCCTCGTACAGAGCACCCGAGAACAGCTTGCTCGCCACGTACAGCCGGTTGGTGCGCGGGTTGATCATCATCGTCTCGGCGTTGCGCGGGCCGTCCTCGTACTTGAGCTTGAACGAGGTCGCCCGCAGGGTCTGGCTGCGCAGCCGGGTGGGCTCGGGGATCCGGTAGACGGTGACGAACGGCCACGCGCCGCCGAGGTTGTCGCCGATGTCGGCCACGTAGATCGCCGGGCGGCCCTTCTCGTCCTGGCCGATCGCCATGCCCTCCCAGTCGCGGGCCCCCGCCCCCGCGAGGGTCAGCACCGCCTTGGTGGAGCCGTCGGGGCCCAGCGCGAAGATCTGCGCCACGCCGCCGGAGTCGTTGTGCGTGTAGATCACACCCTGGTGCCGCCTGCTGACCGCCAGCCCGCTGGACTCGTTGATCCGCGGATCGGAGATCTTGAAGACCACCTTCGGGTCGCGTTCCGCGGCGCCGGCCGGGGCGTCCGCGGTGGGAGCGGTGACCGCGGCGGCAGCGGTGACCGTGCCGGTGAGGGGGAGCGCGACGGCGAGGGTGAACGCGGCGAGGGCTGCAGCGGATCGGGTGAGCCGGCTGCGGCGCGGCGATGGCGATCGCATGAACTGATCTTCCCCGGTCCGGGTCATGTCGATCACGCGCTCCACGCCGTTCCGGTGCGTGCCAGACCCTGTTTCGGTCACGTTCAATTCAGCAGCGCGCCGACGACCACCGCGAGGACGAGCGCGGTCAGCACGGTGGGGAGCAGCCATTGGGGCGCACGGTTCACGTTCTGAGCTTATTCGCCCGGGCGCACGGCTCGAACCGGGAGCTCATGATCTGCATCTCATCCAGCATGTGCGGATTGTTCGGGTTGCTGCGTTCCCCCCTGGCTGACCACCCGGAGCGGGCGTCGGAGGCGTTCGTCACGCTGGGCACCTTGGCGGAGGAACGGGGGCGCGACTCGGCCGGCGTGGCCCTGTTGAACGGCAGGCCTGTGCTGCAGGCTGCCCGTCAGTCAGAAAGGGCCAACGGGTGCGAGGACGACCGCCGGTCCGACATGAGCCACACCGGCGTGCGGGTGATCAAGGGCCGCGGGCGGTTCTCGGGCATCTGGCGTGCGGACCTGCTCGACCGCCTGGACCGGTCGCCGATCGCGATGGGGCACACCCGGTGGGCCACCCAGGGCTCCCCGTTCGACCTGCTGAACGCCAGCCCGCTGGTAGTGCCGGACGGCACCGGGTCCGGCATCGTCGCCACCCACAACGGCGACGTGGAGGCGGGGGCACTGCGTGCTCGGCACCCGCTGCTGCCGCCCGCGCTGGGCACCACCGACAGCGAGCCGGTCTTCCAGCTCCTCGCCGGGTGCCGTGGCGCCGCGAACGTGACGGGACTGCTCGGCTCGCTCGTCGGCCGTGCCGCCCTCGCCTGGGTCGACCGGGCCCGTCCCGACCGTGTCCATCTGGCCAGGGCCGCGCTCAGCCCGCTGACCGTGGCGGTGGACACCGAGCAGAACTTCTACTGGGCCTCCAACCCGCGCTGGCTGGCCGAGGTCGAGCGGCACACGAAGGTGCGTTTCGCGTCCGCCGTGATGCTCCGCGAGGGCACCTACCTCCAGGTCGGGCTGACCGCCGCCTCGTCCCGCCGCCGTCCCCGGCCGCGCGTGCTCACCCGGGCGGGCTTCGTGCCGACCGCCCGCGACTGGGACCTTGATGATCGCGTGTGGACCGGCTTCACCGCCGCCGACATGGCCCGCGACCGTGCGACCCTGCGGCACCGCGTGATCAGCATCCCCGCGCCTCGGCAGGTGCCGGAGAAGGTCGCCGCCGCCACTGCGGTGTCGCCCGAGTTCGCCCCCGCCGTCTGACGTCCGTCTGACGTCCGTCCGACGACGAGAAAGCCGACCTCGGGCGCCGGGCGTGGAGGCCACGCCCGGCTCCGGGGCCGGCTCAGTCGTTCGAACGGCTCATGGGCTCGAACGGCCCATGAGCTCGAACGGGGTCAGAGACGCTCGACGATGTAGTCGACGCAGGCGGTGAGGGCCTCGACGTCGGCCGGGTCGATGGCCGGGTACATGCCGACGCGCAGCTGGTTGCGGCCCAGCTTGCGGTAGGGCTCGGTGTCGACGATGCCGTTGGCCCGCAAGATCTTGGCGACCGCCGCGGCGTCGACCTCGCCGGTGAAGTCGATCGTGCCGACCACCTGGGACCGCTGCGCCGGGTCGACCACGAACGGGGTCGTGTACGAGGTCTTGTCGGCCCAGGTGTAGAGACGCTGGGACGAGTCGGCGGTGCGGGCGGTGGTCCAGGCCAGGCCGCCCTGCTCGTTCATCCACTCGATCTGCTCGGCGAGCAGCAGGAGTGTCGCCACGGCCGGGGTGTTGTACGTCTGGTCCTTGGCCGAGTTGTCGACCACCGTCGGCAGGCTGAAGAACTCGGGGACGTAGCGGTCGGTGGCCGCGATCTCGTTGATCCGGGCGAGCGCGGCGGGCGAGGCGAGGGCCACCCAGAGGCCGCCGTCGGAGGCGAAGCACTTCTGCGGTGCGAAGTAGTAGACGTCGGTCTCGCTGACGTCCACGGGCAGGCCACCCGCGCCGGAGGTCGCGTCGACCAGGACCAGGGAGTCGTCGCCGCCGACCCGCTGGATCGGCATGGCCACGCCGGTCGAGGTCTCGTTGTGCGTGAGGGCGTAGACGTCGACGCCGTCCTCGGTGACGGGCTGCGGGTACGTGCCCGGGTCGCTGGAGATCACCGAAGGGTCGTCGAGCCAGGGTGCGCCCTTGGTGACCTTGGCGAACTTGCTGGAGAACTCGCCGAACGTCACGTGCTGGGACTTGGCGCGGACGAGCCCGAACGCCGCGATGTCCCAGAACGCCGTGGTGCCGCCGTTGCTGAGCAGGACCTCGTACCCGTCGGGCAGCGAGAACAGCTGCGACAGGCCGCTGCGGACCCGGCCGACCAGGGACTTGACCGGCTTTTGCCGGTGCGAGGTGCCCATGTAGGTCGAGCCGGACTCGGCCAGCGAAGCGAGCTGCTCGGGCCGGACCTTGGACGGGCCGCAGCCGAAGCGGCCGTCGGCGGGCTTGAGGTCTGCGGGAATGTCAATGGCTGGGTTCGCGCTCTCGGTCACCTGCTCAAGGGTAGTAGGCCCGGGGGAGCGATCTTCGGCGGGTCCGCATCGTGGGACGCCCGTTCCGGGTGGGCGCGCGGGCGAATGATCAATATGGTGCGGGGGTGCGCCATCAGATGACCACCCTGGCAGCGGGTGCCGCGATCGCCGCTACCGTCGCCGCCGCCGCCGTCGCCCGCCGCCGGCTGGTGATCGTGAATGTGACCGGGCCGAGCATGCTGCCCACGTACCAGCCCGGTGACCGGGTGCTCATCCGCCGGGTGTCCGCGCGGAGCCTCCGGCGTGGCCAGGTGGTGGTCTTCGAGGGGCCACAGGAGGGCCGGTGGCGCGCCGGTCCGCTGCCCGGGCTGGACGCCGCCGCATGGATGATCAAGCGGGTCACCGCGCTGCCCGGCGATCCGGTGCCCGGCGACGTCGTTCCCGCCGTCGCGGAGGCAGTGGTCCCGGAGGGGCGGCTGGTCGTCATCGGGGACGGCGTGTTCAGCGCCGACTCGCGCAGATGGGGATACGTCCCGGGCGATCGGGTGCTCGGCGTGGTCGTGCGCAGGCTCGTGTCCGGCCGGGCACCGGTGGAGCACGAGTCCGCTCAGCCCGGCTGGACGCCCGAGGGGGCCGGCTGGGTACCGGTGGACGGCTCGTAACCGCTGGCCTGCAGGGAGAACAGCCGGGCGTACTCGCCGTCCCGCGCCATGAGCTCCTCGTGCGAGCCCCGCTCGGTGATCTGCCCGTCGGAGAGCACGACGATCAGATCGGCCTCCCGCACGGCGCCGAGCCGGTGCGAGATGAGCACGCTGGTGCGGCCCGCGCGGTGGGTGCGCAGCCCCATGTGGATGGCGTGCTCGGCCTCGGCGTCCAGACCCGAGCTCGGCTCGTCCAGGATGAGCAGGTCCGACCGGTCGCGCATGAGCGCACGGGCCAGCGCGAGCCGCTGCCACTGCCCGCCCGACAACATCACGCCCGCCTCTTCGTCGTTGTCGCCGAAGAAGATCCGGCTGAGCAGCGTCTCGTAGCCGCGGGGGAGCGCGGCGAGGGTGTCGTGGATGCCGGCGCGCCGGGCGGCGTCTTCCAGCACCGCCTGGTCTCCGCCGCTCGCCAGGTCGCCGAGCATGATGTTCTCGGCGGCGGTCAGGTCGTACGACATGTAGTCCTGGAAGACCGCGCCGATTCGGCGGCGCAGCTCGTCCGGGTCGGCCTCGCACAGGTCCACGCCGTCCCAGCGGATCGAACCGCGCACCGGGTCGTACAGGCGGCACAGCAGCTTGACCAGCGTGCTCTTGCCCGCCCCGTTGAGCCCCACCAGCGCGACCGACCGGCCGTACGGGATGAACAGGTCGACCCCGCGCAACACCCACGGGTGGCTCTCGTCGTAGCGGAACCACACATCGCGCAGCTCGATGCCTTGGCGCAGCGCGGGCAGGGACACCGGCTCGGCGGGCACGGGCAGCAGGGGCTCGGCACGCATGACCTTCAGGTAGCGGCCGAACATCAGCAGCGCGTTGTGCGCGTCGGCCCACTGTCCGACGATCGTGTTGAGCGACGTCTGCACCCCGGCGACGGCGGCGATGAAGACCGAGACGTCGCCGATGCTCAACGCGCCATCGGCCGCCGCGAGGACGGCCCACAGCAGCCCGCCGCCCGCGATCAGTGCGCCGAGCAGTGAGAGCAGGCCCTGGCTGCGCAGGGTCCGGCGCTCGATGTCCTCCTCGGCGGCGTTGATGGTGCGCAGCTCGGTGAGCATGCGCTCGCGCAGGTGGCCGCCCAGGCCGAACAGCCGCACCTCTTTGGCGGCCTCGGGACTGCTGAGCAGGGCGCTGAAGAAGATCTGCCGCCGCGTGTTGGTACTGACGCCCCACATCATGCGGGCGCGCCGCCTGCTCAGCACGAGCTGGGCGCGGGCCGAGGGGAGGGCGGCGAGCAGGATGACGACGATCATGATGGGGCTGATCACGACGAGGGTGCCGACGAAGCCGATCAGCGTGATCGCGCCCTGGCCGATCGCGAGGGAGCCACGGACAATGCGGTCAGGCGCGTCCTGGCCCGCCTCCTGCGCCAGCCTGAGGTCGTCGTGGAAGGCGGGGTTCTCGAAGCGGCCGAGGCCCGGGTCGGCGTTCACCCGCTCGTACAGGCGTCCGGAGATGAGCACGCGCAGCGATCGGTGCAGCCGGCCCTGCATGTAGTCCGAGACGTACGGCATGACGATGAGGACGAGGCCCGCGGTGGCCAGCGCGACCGCGGCGGGAACCAGATCGGCGGCGGTCGTGCCCTTGCCGATCCCGTCCAGCACGACCTTGGTGAGCCAGGCCGTGACCACCGGCGCCAGGCCCATCAGCACCGCCGCGGCGACCGAGAAGGCCGTCGCTCCCGGCTGCGCCTGCCAGCTCAGTACGGCCGCGGACCGCGCGCGCTCCCAGAGCGTGCTGCCGTCGTCCCCGTCCTGCTCTTTCATGGGCTTGGCTCTCCCACTCGCGTTCGGCGGACCGGTCGGTAAAGCGGAACGGCATCCGCCTGGGCTTGATGACGGATGCCGTTCGCCGAAGGGCTGGGTCAGCCGGATAAAACGGTGACTACCAGAGTCGCTTGCAGTAGGTAATACCGCCCATGGGGCAGCACTCGTACACGCCGCCTCCACGGTATTCGCGCCAGCAGCCGGGGTCCGCGGACGCCTTGGTGTTGGGGGCGAGCCTGTCCAGCAGGCGGTCGCCGAGCTTGTTCAGGGAACGGATCATGGTTGGGATCCTCCGTCCGAGGTGAGCGCTGGTGATCAGCGCTCGGCTGCATGGACGGTAACCCTCTTCGCGATCTTCAAAATATGGTGAGGCTCGCCAGTGACGATCATGGAAATTGATCAGTTCTTGCACGTTTGACCGGCGTAGCGAGGGTCAACGGCGACGACGCAGGAAGGCCCAGAGGGTCAGGGCGACGAGAGCAGCGACGCAGATGGCGGCGATCGTGCCGGGTGGGTACAGCCAGGGGTCGCCCTTATCCCGGGCCTGCAGCGCGGTGTCGATCGAGTCGTATGCGAGGAACGCCAGCAGCAGCGCGGCGAGCGCGGCGGCGATGCGGCCGGAGAGGGCGTTCGTTCGGCGGCGCCTCGCCTCGCGTTCCTCCTCGTATCGAGTGAGCTCCGCCGCCGTGTCGGCCGCGGTGTCGGCAGCAGCGGGCTTGTCCGACCGCGACGCCGGTGCGGACGCCGGTTGTGACGACGGGCGGACACTGGGGCCGATATCGCCCTCCAGCGGCTCATCAATGTCATCGATCACGACTCAATCATCGCAAATGGGCTTCCCTTGTCCTGCCGGTGATCGATTTCATTGCCGTCGGCGTCTGATTGGTGACGCGCAGGAAGCCGGGAGAACCAGCGACCGTGGAGGTGCCGAGTGAACATGGGCGGCGATGTCACCCGGCTGGAGGGGTTGCTCAGCCTTTTCCAACGGATCAGGGAACGGCCGACGAGCCGGGCCGGTGATCGGCTGCGCCCCCTCTTGGTCACCATCGGGACGCCGCACGAGACCAGGCAGGTCGCCCATTTCTTCGTCGAGGCGTGCATGGCGGACGGCGGCCCCTACAGCCACATCACCGCCGACGGCCAGTCCTCGTTCACCGATCTCGCCCTGCTCCTACGGCACACCAGCCGCGATCTCTCTGCGAACCGGCCTCGCTTTGAGCCCGCGTTGCGCTTCCCGCTGCTGAGCATGGCGCTGTGGCTGCTGGAGTTGCGGCGGATGCGCCTTCAACAGGAGCAGGCTGGCGAGAACGAGCAGGCGCCGAGGTTCTCGTCCAACGCGCAGCGGCAAGCCTGGCAGCTGGCCGGCGACCTGCAGGCCGCCGAGGAGGACGCGCACCGCCGCACCCTGCTGGGCCGCGGCATCCGCAAGCGCCGCCAGATCGTCGTGCCCGCCGAACGACCGGGCGAACGAGGGCGGCTTGCTTCGGCACTCGTCCATCTGGAGCAGGTGGCGCCCATCGGGGTGGCGGCGGTGGCGCTGCTCAGCGCCGGTACCGCAGCCGCGCTGAACCTGGCCACGGCCATGCTGGCGGCCGCGGTCGGCATCGTCTTCATCGCCGGCCAGATCACCGCGCGGACGCGGGACTGGGCGGGACGGCGCCGCTATCGCTGGTTCACGACCACGCAGCAGACGTACCTGCGCGGCAACCGTTCGTCGGACTTCCTCGGGCTGGCCCTGGACGTCTTCTTCCGGGACGAGCCCGACCCCGGCATCCCGCTGGACGACGAGCTCGAACGGCTGCTGGTCGCCGCGTTCCTCCAGGACCTCCGGCACGGCTACCGGCGCAGCATCTGGCGGGCCGCCTGGGCACGGGTGCGTTATCCGGCGGTGGTCTTCGACCTCTTCCCAGCCGGCCACCCGAGCCGGGACCAGGCCCGGCGGTTCGTCGAGCGGATCGAGGAGCTGCGCCGGCATGAGGAGCGTTTCGATCCGCTCGTCATCGCGTTCCCGCTCGCCTCGGCGGACGAGGCCGGCCGGTTTGCCGACTCGGTACGGGTGCCGCTCGCCGAGCCCGCCACAGTGGACCTGGGCGTGCTGCGCGAGTACGGGGAAGGCAACCCGTTCTGGAACGAGTACCTCGCCGAGCAGCAGCGGGTGGCGGTGCTCGGCACGCGGCGGGCGTTCCAGGTGGATCTCGGGGCAGGCGACGGCTCGTCCACCGAGCCGATCCACCGGGGGCGGCGGCGGCCGTGGGTGACGCATCCGGCGATGCCGTGGATCGCGATGGGCGCAATCCTCGTCGCCTCGGTCACGGTGATCACGTTGCAGACGGTGCGCTACTGCTCACCGGTCTCGGTCTGGCACGCGGACAACGGCGAATGCATCGGCATCACCGATGGCTCGCACATCTACGCCAACCGGCTGGAAGGAGTCGAGAAGCGCATCCACAAGCTCAACGAGGACGCGGTGTCCTCTGGCAAGCCGTACGTCACGATCGTCTACCTGGGGCCGATGACCACGGACCCGCAGGACAAGAGCCTGCAGGCCGATCTGATGGCCGGGGTGCACGGCGAGCTGGTCGGCCTGTCGATCGCACAGGAGAAGCACAACGAGGCCAACGGGCAGCCGCGGCTGCGCGTCCTGCTGGCCAACTCCGGCTCGCGTTTCCGGTACGCGAAGGAGGTCGCCGAGCACATCCGGAAGAGGGCGGGCGAGGACCCGCGGATCGTGGCGGTGATCGGGTTCGGCCAGAGC
Source organism: Actinomadura sp. 6N118 (assembly GCF_044326415.1). Classification (NCBI taxonomy): domain Bacteria; kingdom Bacillati; phylum Actinomycetota; class Actinomycetes; order Streptosporangiales; family Thermomonosporaceae; genus Actinomadura; species Actinomadura sp. 6N118. The sequence continues at coordinate 34,969 of NZ_JBIRAZ010000024.1, forward strand.
AAACGGCAGACGGACGAGGCCATTGACGTGCTGGGCAAGTCGGCGCTGCCGATGCTCGGGACCACGAACACCTACGACTTGACCGCGCGCCGCAAGACCAGCTTCTCGCCGTACTACTTCCGTCTGGCGCCCTCCAACTGGCGACTGGCCCGGCACGCCGCGTACTGGAGCCGGAACGGGCAACTCGACGGTCTCCAGGCGTCCAGCGCGGACGTCTTCTACGACGCCTCCAAGGACGATCAGTACAGCCAGAATCTGGCCCGCGACTTCGCCGACTCGTTCAAGCCGGGCACGGTCCGGATCTTCGCGTACTCGGACCCGAGCCAGGTGCCGGGCAAGGTGGAGGAGGCGTGCGCGAAGCCGGCGCAGCTCTTCTACTACGCGGGCAGGTCGGACGAGTTCCGCTCGTTCATCAACAAGGTCGCCAACACCTCGTGCGGCGGCGGGAGCCTGGTCGTGCTGGGCGGGGACGAGGTCACCAAGTACGTGAGCGACAACGGTGCCGAGCTCGGCAGGACGGAATCGCTGCGGCTCTACTACACGCCGCTGGCGGCCAAGGAGGCGTGGGACCGCCGCTGGGTGGGCGACCGGCCGCTGCAGACGTTCTACGCCGAGTTCGAGCCGGTGGTCGACAAGCTGGTGGGCAAGACCGCCCCGGCGAACCTGCGCCCCTCCCGCACCCACGCGGCCATCGGTTACGACGCCGCCCGGACGATCATCAACGTGGCGGAACGGATCTTCGGAGAGCAGGCCCGGACACAACCCACGGCCGCGGCGATCCTGTCCGAGCTGACCGAACCCGACCGCCGCGCGTTCCCGCAGGGGGCGAGCGGGTTGTTGCTGTTCGGCCCGCGCACGACCGGGCACGAGGTCGAACAGAAGCCGGTGGTGCTGGCCAAGGTGGAGAAGAACGGCGCCACAACCGTCCTCCAGGTGTGCGGACGCCTCGTCGAGGGCGCGCAACCGGAGGCTTCTTGCCCGCCCAACCCCTAGCGGGGCGCATGGACAGTTGCGAGGCGGGCATGCAAAAGGCCCCCGGCGGGCTGCCGGGGGCCTCGAGCGCGTCGTGCGGGGGTGGCGGACGCCGTGCCGGAAAGAATCCGTCAGGCGTCGTTGCGCTTGAGGGCCTCCGCTGCGCCGGCGACGTCCTCGATGGAACGGCTGCCGGGACCGACGTACTTCGCGCTCGGCCGGACGAGGCGGCCGGTGCGCTTCTGCTCCAGGATGTGCGCTGCCCACCCGGCGGTACGGCCACAGGTGAACATGGCGGGCATCATCGCGGTCGGGACCTGGGCGAAGTCCAGGATGACCGCGGCCCAGAACTCGACGTTGGTCTCGATCGGGCGGTCCGGACGGCGCTCGCGCAGCACCGCCAGGGCGGCGTCCTCCAGGGACTTGGCTGCGTCGTAGCGCTCGGCGCCGAGCTCCCTGGCGGTACGGCGGAGCACGCGGGCGCGCGGGTCCTCGGCGCGGTAGACGCGGTGGCCGAAGCCCATCAGGCGCTCGCCGCTGTCGAGGATGTCGGTGACGACCTTGCGCGCGTCGCCGACCTGCTCGACCTTCTCGATCATCGGCAGCACGCGGGCCGGGGCGCCGCCGTGTAGCGGGCCGGACATGGCGCCGATGGCACCGGAGATGCTGGCCGCGACGTCGGCGCCGGTGGAGGCGATGACGCGGGCGGTGAACGTGGAGGCGTTGAGACCGTGCTCGGCGGCGGAGACCCAGTACGCGTCGATGGCCTGGACATGCTTGGGATCAGGCTCACCGCGCCAGCGGATCATGAACCGCTCGGTGATGGTCTTGCCCTCGTTGATGCGGCCCTGCGGGACCATCGGCACCGCCAGTCCACGGGCCGACTGGGCCGCGAACGACAGCGCCGTCACCGACACCTGGGCCAGGTTGGCGCGTGCCTCTTCGTCGCTGATGTCGAGCAACGGGCGCATGCCGTACGCCGGGGCGAGGATCGGCAGGGCGCTCTGGACGTCGACCCGGACGTCGCCGGAGTGGACCGGCAGCACGTGCGGCTCGGCCGGGGCGAGACCGGGATCGAAGCTGTCGTCGACCAGCAGACCCCAGGCGTCACCGAAGGAGACGCGGCCGACGAGTTCCTCGATGTCGACGCCCCGGTAGCGGAGGGCGCCGCCTTCCTTGTCCGGTTCGGCGATCTCGGTCTCGAAGGCTACGACCCCCTCGAGACCAGGTTTGAAGTCGGACATGTCGTCCTGCCTTTCGTCCCCATAGTGATAAGGCGGTGCCGTGCCATTGAACCCTGTCCGTCCTACTGGTGAGTACCCAGGTCCCTGTGAGATGCACAATGCCCTGGTGGGAGGCTCAGACGCTGTGGATCGCCCAACGCCAGACCCCGCACGGCTCCGGAGAGCTTATGAGGGAGGGGAATTGCTGGAGAGCGACGTGCCCGACAACCCGTTCGAGCTCTTCGACGCGTGGTTCGCCGGCGTCGCCGCCGCGGACCTGCCGGAGCCGAACGCGATGGTCCTCGCGACCGCCTCCGCCGACGGCGTGCCGAGTGCCCGGACGGTCCTGCTCAAGGGGTACGGGCCGGGCGGCTTCCGCTTCTTCACCAACCTGACCTCGGACAAGGCCCGGGACCTGGCGGCCAACCCCCGCGCGGCGCTCGTCTTCCCGTGGCACCCGCTTCACCGGCAGGTGCGAGTCGTGGGCCGGGTCGAGCCGCTGACGCACGCGGAGAACGAGGCCTACTTCAGTACCCGCCCGTACGGTTCGCAGTTGGGTGCATGGGCCAGCCACCAGTCCGAGGTGATCCCGAACCGGGACGTGCTGGAGGCCCGCTACGCCGAGCTAGCCGAGCGCTGGCCGGATCCGGCCGCGGCGGCCAACGAGCCTGGTGACGAGGGTGCGGCGAGTGTGCCGCGGCCCGACTTCTGGGGCGGGTACGCCGTGATCCCGGAGTCGGTCGAGTTCTGGCAGGGCCGCCTGGACCGCCTTCACGACCGCCTCCGCTACCGGCACGAGGGCCCCGAGTGGATCCTGGAACGCCTAGCCCCCTGACCACCGGAACGTCTAGCTCCTGACCACCGGAACGCCCTGCCCCTGACCACCGCACGCCCCGCTCAACCAGGCCCGGCGTGAAGTGCTTACCCTTGCTAAGGAGTGCCCCCGACTACAAGCGAGCGACGTGCGAGACGCAGCCGAGCCCCCGGAGAGGACCGGCAAAGAAGAGACCGGTAAGGCAGAGACCGGCAAGGCAGAGACCGGCAAGCCCCGATCAGGCTGGATGAAGCGGATCGTGATCGACACGCGTCCGCTCGCCCACTCCGCGTACCGGCGGTTGTGGATGGGGCAGGGCGTGTCGTTCGTCGGGTTCCAAGTCACCGCCGTTGCCGTGCCGGTGCAGGTCTACGACATGACCAGGTCCTCGTTCTGGGTCGGCGCGCTCGGTGTGGTCAACCTCGTGCCGCTGATCGTTTTCGGGCTGTGGGGCGGGGCCGTGGCCGACCACATGGACCGGCGCCGGTTGCTCTTCCTGTCCTCGTGCGTGACCTGGGTGTCCACCCTGCTCTTGCTCGCGCAGGCGTTGCTCGGGGTGAACGACCTCTGGCTGATCATGGCGATCGTCGCCGTGCAGGCCACCGGCTTCGCCGTCTCCTCGCCCACCCGCAGTGCGATCATCCCCCGGCTGCTGGAGAAGGATCTCGTCCCGGCGGCCAACACGCTCAACTTCACGGCCAGCACGGTCGGCATGCTCGTCGGGCCGCTCTTCGCCGGATTGATCCTCGCCACGTTCAGCTACTCGGCGGCTTACGCGTTGGACGCGATTCTTTTCACCGTGGGGCTGTACGCGGCATTGCGGCTGCCGCCGGTGCCTCCGCTGGGGGACGTCACCGGCACGCCTGGCTTGCGTTCGGTGTTCGAGGGCTTTCGCTACTTGGCGACTCAGCCGGTGCTGATGATGTCGTTTGTCGTCGACATCATCGCTATGGGCGTGGCCATGCCGCGCGCACTCTTTCCTGAGCTGGCCGACACGCGCTACGGCGGTGACGGGGCGGTCGGCTGGCTGTTCGCCGCGATCGCGATCGGCGCGGTCCTCGGAGGCCTTTCGTCGGGCTGGATCGGCCGCGTCCGCCGTCAGGGCATCGCGCTTGTGGGGGCCATTGTCGTCTGGGGGCTGGCGGTGGCCGCCGCCGGGCTTGCCCACAGCCTCTGGCTGGCGGTGCTCCTGCTCGCCGTGGGCGGCGCGGCCGACCTTGTCTCGGCCGTCTTCCGCCAGACCATGCTGCAGACGTACGCCCCAGACGAGATGCGTGGCCGCCTCCAGGGTGTCTTCACCGTCGTGGTTGCGGGTGGTCCTCGCCTGGGTGACCTTCGTGCGGGAGCCACCGCGGCCATGGCCGGGGCCACTGTCTCCTGGGTGGGCGGCGGGATCGCATGCGCCGTTCTTGTGGTGGTCGCAGCGCTCGCCGTCCCGGCCCTTCTCCGCTACGACACCCGCACTGCCGCCCCTGCCTCCACCCCGGAACCGGCACCGACCAACTAACCGAGGACGCTGGCGCCCTTACCGAAGCTGCTGGCGACCTAGCCGAGGCGGCTGGCGACCTAGCCGAGGGCGCTGGCGACCTTCTTCAGATCGTCGACCAGACCGGCGTACATCTCATCGCGATTGTCCGAGCGGAGCACAGCCGACGGGTGGATGGTCGCGAGCAGCTGGGCGCCGGAGCGTTTCTTCGCTTCGGCGTTGGCCTTGGCCGCAGGGGTGCCGATCAGCTCCAGGTCGGGCAGCGGCAGGAGTTCGCCGCGCTGCTTGGTCACGCGGAACGTGGAGCCGAGGAGCGCCTTGCCTGCCGTGGCTCCCAGCGTGACCACGACGTCGGGGTCGAGGCTCTGGAGTTCGGCGAGGAGCCAGGGGCGGCAGGCACGCATTTCGCCGGAGTTGGGGTTCTCGTGGATCCGGCGTTTTCCCTGGTACTTGAACTTGAAGTGCTTGACCGCGTTCGTCACGTAGACGTCGCCGCGTTCGATGCCCGCCTCCACCAGGGCGCGGTCCAGCAGACGCCCTGCCGGGCCGACGAACGGGGCGCCCTGGCGGTCCTCTTGATCACCTGGCTGCTCGCCGACGAGCACGACGTGCGCGTCCGGCGAGCCTTCGCCGAAAACCGTCTGGGTCGCGTTCTCGTGCAGCGGGCACCCTTTGCAGCCCGCCGAGGCCTGCCGCAGGGCCTCAAGATCGGCCCGGAGCTGGGGATCTTCCGGCAGGAAGGGCTCCGCGTCGTGGGAAGGAGTCGCAGTCATGGTGTGTTGCTCCATACCCACCACGAGAGGGATATGTGCAGGCACCGCCTCTGAGTCGGTTGAGCAAGTAGACTCGATCGCACAAGACTGGAGGGAGCTCGTGACCTCACACGGCCTGATTGACACTACGGAGATGTACCTCCGTACGGTTTTCGAGCTCGAAGAAGAGGGGATCATCCCTCTCCGCGCCCGTATCGCCGAGCGTCTCTCCCAGAGCGGCCCCACAGTGAGCCAGACGGTGGCTCGCATGGAACGCGACGGGCTGCTGCGAGTCGAGGGCGATCGGCACCTCGAACTGACCGAAGCGGGCCGCCACCTGGCGGTGTCCGTCATGCGCAAGCACCGTCTCGCGGAGTGCCTGCTGGTCAACGTGATCGGCCTGCCCTGGGAAGACGTCCACATCGAGGCCTGCCGCTGGGAGCACGTCATGTCGGAGCAGGTCGAGCGGCGCCTGGTGGCCCTGCTGGACAACCCGACGGCCTGCCCGCACGGCAACCCCATCCCCGGCCTGGACGAGCTGGGCGGCCACGGCGACGACAGCGAAGCCGCCCCCGTCTCGGTGATGTCCGACGTGGCGACCCCCGTCGGCGCCCGCGCGATCGTTCGCCGGATCAGCGAGCAGGTGCAAAGCGACAGCGATCTGATGCTTAAACTCAAGCAAATCGGGATACAACCGGGACGCGAGGTAACCCTTCAGACGACGGACGACGGTGTGCGGGTGACATGTGACGACGAGGCCGACAGCCCTGCGAGCGAGCTGCCGCGCGACATCGCCGAGCACGTCTTCGTCAGCCGGCGCTGACGGGGGTCCGTTGGCTATCGAGTTCCGGGTCTTTTCCGAAGATCTCCGTTCCCTCCTGTCGTTCTCGCGTATCCATGAGGCAAGTTCGTCGTTCAATACTGGGGACGCATCTGGACTCGGACGGGCGGGGTCATGAAGAGCTGGGGGGAATCGCCGTTCGCGGCGCACCTGCCACCTGAGACCGTCCTGAGCCAGATGGAGATGGCGGTCATCGTCTGCGACCGCTTCAGCAACGTCATCTACGGCAACTCGTTCGCCCGTCAGCTCTTCGGCTTCGGCGGAGACGAGGTGATCGGGCACTCGGTGTTGTCGCTGGGCATCGCCGAGGAAGATCATGAGCAGGCCACCGAGCTGGCCAGGCATGTGCTCAAGGGCGGGGTGTGGGAGGGGACCTTCTGCAACCTGCGCTCCGACGGCACCTCGGTCTACACGCGGGCGCACGCGGTGCCGCTCCGGCATCCGTCCGGGGCCGTCGACGGCATCGTGATCTTCGCCCGCGAGGCGCTCCGCAGCAACCAGCGCGAGCAGGACCGGTACGGCCTGCTGGAGCGCATCGGCGAGCGGCTGGCCGGGTCGCTGGAGCTGCAGACCACACTGCGGCGGGTGGCCGACATCCTGGTGCCGCAGTTCGCCGACCACTGCTTCATCGACCTGTTCGACACCGGTGAACGGCCCAACCAGGCCTATGGCCGGCTCGTCCGGCGTGCGGCACGGCACGCGGGCGGCTGGGAGCCACCGCCCGGCACCTGGGCCGACATCGGCGAGGCGATCTCCTACCCGGCCGGGCATTTCAGCGCCAAGGCGATGAGCCGCCGGGACGCGGTGCTCGTCGAGGACATGGTCCAGCATCGGTTCTCCGCGCCGAGCGACTCCAGCAAGCGGCTCGGCGACGAGATGGGCATCACCTCGGTGATCTCCGCGCCGCTGCTCGTGCGGGGCGAGCTGCTGGGCGTCATGAGCGTGGCGCTGTCCAACCTGACCAAGCGCCCCGACCCGCACTACGACGGTTTCGACCGCGACCTGATGGGCGCGATCGCCGGGCGGGTCGCGATAGCCGTCGACAACGCGATGCTCTTCGAGGAGGAACGCGAGACCGCACTCGCGTTCCAGAAGAACCTGCTCCCCAGCGAGCGGCCACCGCGGCTGGACGGCCTGCAGGTGGCCTGGCGCTACGAGCCCGCGCGGCCCAACGAGTCGCACGGGCACGGCGTGCAGACCCAGGTCGGCGGCGACTGGTACGACGTGATCCCGCTGTCGGCGGGCCGGGTCGGGCTGGTCATCGGCGACGTCGAGGGACGCGGGGCGCGGGCCGCCGCGGTCATGGGCCAGCTGCGCGCCGCGATGCGCGCGTTCGCCCAGGACGACAAGTCGCCCGCCGAGATCCTGCGCAAGCTCGACGAGTGGGTGCGCACGATGACCCGGCCGGAGCGGCAGCGCTCGGGATGGGCGCCCTACAACGACGAGGTCCGGCCGCCGCTGGTCTCGTGCACCTACTTCACCTACGACGCGTGGTCGCGGGTGCTGGAGTTCGCCAACGCCGGGCATGACCCGCCGCTGCTGATCGCGGACGGCGAGATCTCGGAGCTGAAGTTCGAGAGCGAGGGCGCCATGCTCGGCGTCCGCGGTCCGGGCATGGGCGGCGAGATCCTCTTCAACGAGGAGTCGACCGAGCTCAAGCCCGGCACCACGCTGGTGCTCTACACCGACGGCCTGATCGACCGGCGGCCCAAGGAGAACGGCGAGTACCACACCCGCGAGGAGGCCCGCGAGCTGGTCCGCGAGGCCATCGCCGAGGTGGCCCGCCGGGACGTGGAGACGATCGCGGAGGCCGCCTACGACGCGGTGCAGGGCGACATCGACGACGACGTCGCCATCGTGGTGATCCGTACCGCCGCGGAGGAGCTCGCGGTGGAGGAACGCCTGTTCCCGGCCGAGCCGATCATGGTCTCGGAGGCGCGCCGGATGGCCGCCGACGCGTTCGCCTCCTGGGGCATGCTCGACGAGCAGGCCGAGCTGGCGTGCCTGCTGGTCTCCGAGGTGGTCACCAACGTCGTGCTGCACGCCACGACGACGCCGACCCCGCGCCGCGAGCTGGTGCCGTCCGGCATGCCGCAGGTCCAGTTCAACACGGCGGGCGACCTCGACGGGGTCTTCGACGAGGACGACTGGAACCTGGGCGCCGACCTCGGCCGCCGCGAGCCGCCGACCAAGGACTTCCGGCTGCGGCTGCGCCGTGGCGCGGACGCGATCTGGGTGGAGGTCTTCGACTCCGACCTGCGGCTGCCGCGCATCCGCAGCGCCGGCGAGACCGACGAGGGCGGCCGCGGGCTCTACCTGGTCGACCAGCTGGCCAGCCGCTGGGGCGCCCGCCCCACCGCGGACGGCAAAGCCGTCTGGTTCGAGCTACCTCTCATTCCCTGATCCTCCGTACCTCGCTGGCCTCGGTGCGCAGCTGGTCCCGGAGCGCAGAGGTCTCGGTGCCCCGCTGATCTCGCCGGGGCGTTGGGCGTACCGTGGTGGGGTGCGTGCCTGGATGGTCGACAAGCCCGGACCGATCGCCGACCGGCCGTTGCGGCGGATCGACCGGGACGTGCCCGAGCCGGGGCAGGGCGAGCTGCTGCTCAAGGTCCTGGCCTGCGGGGTCTGCCGTACGGATCTTCACGTCGCCGAAGGCGATCTGCCTGTTCACCTGCCCGGGGTGACGCCGGGCCACGAGATCGTCGGGACGGTGCTCGCCGTCGGGGCCGGATGCCGGATCGGGGTGGGCGAGCGGGTCGGCGTGGCGTGGCTGCGCGGCACCTGCGGGGCGTGCCGGTTCTGCAGGCGCGGTGCCGAGAACCTCTGCCCGGCCTCGGTCTACACGGGCTGGGACGCGCACGGCGGGTACGCGGAGTACGCGATCGCCGTGGACGCGTATGCCTACGCGCTGCCGCCCGAGCTCGACGACGTCCGTGCCGCACCGCTGCTGTGCGCGGGGATCATCGGTTACCGGGCGCTGCGGTGCGCGGAGCTGCCACCCGGCGGACGTCTCGGGATCTGGGGGTTCGGCGGCTCGGCGCATCTGGCCGCGCAGATCGCGCAGGCGGAGGGCGCCGCGCTGCACGTCTTCACCCGGTCACCTGCGGCCCGCGAGCTGGCGCTGTCGCTGGGTGCGGTCTGGGCGGGCGACTCGTTCGGCGATGGGCCCGAACCGCTCGACTCGGCGATCATCTTCGCGCCGGCGGGCGGCCTGGTGCCGACCGCGCTCGAACGGCTCGATCGGGGCGGCACGCTGGCGATCGCCGGTATCCACCTGACCGATGTGCCGTCGCTCGACTACCAGCGGCACCTCTTCCAGGAGCGGCAGGTGCGGTCCGTGACCGCCAACACACGGGCGGACGGGGAGGAGTTCCTCGCGCTGGCCGCCCGGCTCGGGGTGGCGGTGACGACGCGCCCGTACGGGCTGGACGATGCGGATCAAGCGCTGGCCGATCTGGCGGCCGACCGTTTCACCGGAGCAGCCGTACTCGTGCCTTGAGACCGTGTCCTGAGGCCGTGTCCTGAGGCCGTGTCCTGAGGCCGTGCCCTGAGGTGGGCCGGGATCAGATCGGCTCGGCGGCCACGTGTGCCCAGTTCTGGGTGAACCAGAGCTCGCCGCCGATGATGCGGGGCTTGGCGCCGGTCCGGGGACCGCCGTCGACCTCCTCCTCCAGGGCCTCGCGGATCTCCGCGGCGGCGGCCAGGGAGTGCGCCCCGGCGAGCCAGGGCTCCACCGGCCGTTCGACCGTGAAGACGTCCAGCCGCCGGACGTTCGCGCCGGCGCTCGTGATCAGGTCGGTGAGGCCGGCGATCGAGAACGTGCCCGGGTGGTCGGGGTTGCGGACGCGCTCGATCCAATCCCGGTCGGCACCGGCCAGGTTGGTGCGCACCACGTCGGCGATGATCAGCCGTCCGCCGGGGCGGGTCACGCGGAGCAGTTCCCGCAGCACCTGCTCGGGATCGCCGAGGTTGTAGAGGGAGAAACGGGTGGTGACGAGGCTGAACGCGTTGTCCTGGTAGGGGAGTGCGGTCGCCTCCGCACGTACCGTCTCGGCACGTACCGTCAGCGCGTCGGCGGACTCGACCGGAAAACCGTCGGGATCGGTCAGGCCGAGCTGCCCGCCTCTGGCCGTGTGCTGCGGCGGGAGGTGCTGTGACCGGCGAATCTCGCGATGCGCGGCGGCGGGGCCGGCCTGGTCGCCGTCCGCGTCGGCGATGCGGACGGGGCCGGTGCCGAACTCGACGGTGGGCACGCGGCCCTGGCCGTCGGGACGGCCGGCCCAGGCCGCCGGCGGGGGCGCCGCGTCCACGGCGGTGACATGGCGGACCTGGGGGGACAGGGCGGCGGGCATCGGCCCGCGGCCCCGGGCGACGTCCAGGCAGACGTCCTCCTGGGTCGGCTCGGCGAAGTCCAGCAGGCGTCGTACATGCGGGGTCACCGTGCCGCCGGACTCATGGACCTCGGTCGCGGGGTGCGGCACGTCGGGTCTCCCTCGGCTCAGGTCGGCTTCGCGATGCGGGATGCCGCTCGGTCTGGCCGTACGCATGCCATCGGCACTGACTACGAGCGGGGTATGGAAGCCGAATTCGTCAGTTATGACTCTCCGGAGGGGGAGAAAGTTCGCCTCCTGTGGAGGGAAGTTCGTCCCCGTTAGAGGAGAAAACGTTACTCGACCTCACGAGTCGAGCTGTCGTCCGAACAAGGCCAGTGTGACCAGGACAAAAACGACGAAGACCGCGATATAGGTCGGCACTGGCAGCCGCAGCCGCTGGGCGGCCCAGCGCACCGCGAATCCGCACAACAGCGCCGTCACGACGAGCGCGATGATCCCTTCCATGGCCACCTTCGATCCGGGGGAGGTGCCTCTCCCCCTGAACGATAGACGGATTGATCGAGCGAGTCGCGGGGATGACCGCTGATATGGCGATCAAGGAGGAAGGCAGGTCCATGCCTCAGGGCCGGTCCATGCCTCAGGGGCGGGACCTGTACGTGATCCTCGGTGCGCTCATGCTCGCCATGCTGCTCGCGGCGCTGGACCAGACGATCGTCTCCACGGCCCTGCCGACGATCGTCAGTGATCTGGGCGGCCTCAACCACCTCTCGTGGGTGGTGACGGCGTATCTGCTCTCCTCGACCGCGTCCACGCCGCTGTGGGGCAAGCTGGGCGACCAGTACGGGCGCAAGCGGTTGTTCCAGACCTCGATCGTCATCTTCCTCATCGGGTCGGCGTTGTGCGGCGTGGCCCAGGACATGACCCAGCTGATCGCGTTCCGCGCCGTGCAGGGCCTGGGCGGCGGCGGGCTCATGGTGCTCGTCGTCGCGATCGTCGGCGACGTGGTGCCGGTCCGGGAGCGCGGCCGTTACCAGGGGCTGTTCGGCGCGGTCTTCGGTGTCTCCAGCGTGTGCGGGCCGCTGCTGGGCGGCTGGTTCGTCGACAACCTGTCGTGGCGCTGGGTCTTCTACATCAACATCCCGATCGGCATCGTCACGCTGATCGTCATCGCCGCCGTGCTGCACGCCGTGTCCGTTCGCGAGCAGCACACGATCGACTACCTGGGCACCCTGCTGATCGTCGGCTGGGCGGTCGGGCTGGTGCTCATGGCCACCTGGGGCGGCACGGAGTACGCGTGGTCGTCGCCGCAGATCATCGGTCTCGGTGTGGGCTCCGTCGTCCTCATCGTGTTGTGGATCTATGTGGAGCTGCGGGCCGGCGAGCCGGTCATGCCGCCGCGGCTCTTCAAGGAGGCCGTCTTCTCACAGGGCTCCGCGATCAGCTTCGTGATCGGCTTCGCGATGTTCGGTGCCATGACGTTCATCCCGATCTTCCTGCAGGTCGTGCACGGCGTCTCGCCGACGATGTCCGGCGTGCACCTGCTGCCGATGATGCTCGGCATGCTGGTCGCCTCGATCGGGTCGGGCCAGCTCATCAGCAGCACCGGCCGCTACAAGATCTATCCGGTCGTGGGCACGCCGATCGTCGCGCTGGGCATGTGGTTGTGCGCGGGTATGGACGAGACCACCTCCACGCTCTCCATGAGCCTGCGGTTCGCTCTGCTCGGCTTCGGGCTGGGGCTGGTCATGCAGGTGCTGGTCATCGCCGTGCAGAACGCCGTTCCGTACGAGGATCTCGGCTCGGCCACGTCGGGCGTCACGTTCTTCCGCCAGATCGGTGGTTCCTTCGGCGTCGCGGTGTTCGGCTCGGTCTTCGCCAACCAGCTGGCCTCCAACATGGAGGCAGTGGTGCGCAAGGGAGAGCTGCCGCCGGGCTTCGACCCGTCCGCCGCCCAGGGCGATCCCAAGCTCCTCGACCAGCTGCCGCCCCAGGTGAGGGGCGACGTGCTGCACGTGTACGCGGAGTCCATCCAGACCGTCTTCCTCTGGGCGGTGCCGGTCGCGCTCGTCGCGGTCGTGCTGACCTGGTTCCTGCGCGAGGTGCCGCTCCGCGCGACCGCCGGTGCCCAGGACTATGGCGAGGGATTCGGCGGCGCCCCCACGGTCCGGTCGTCCCGGCACGAGATCGAACGGGCGCTCAGCGTGCTGATGCGCAAGGACGCCAGGGCCATGGAGGTGTACGAGCGCCTCGGCGCCCTCTCCGGGGTCAACCTGCACGCCGGGAGCATGTGGGCCCTCTGCCGGATCGCCAAGGACGGCACGGTGTCCGGCGCCGAATTGGCCGAACGCGCCGGCGTGCCTGTCGAACGGGGCCGTCCGTACGTGGACCGCCTGGTCAACGCGGGTTTCGTCATACGCAGTGATGGCGACCTCGTCATCACCGACAGCGGACAGGCGGTCGCCGGCCGGCTCTTCGAGGCCCGTCGCGAGGGACTGGCCGAGCACCTGTCCGGCTGGTCTCCCGACGAACATCCTGAGCTCGCCGAGATCCTCACTCGTCTCTCCCGCGAGAGCCTGGGCGACGACGTCGACGCCAAGGCCGTCCAGACCGGCTCGGCGCCCGACGGCGGGGGCCACGAGAAGGGAGGCCGGCACGTCGCCCACGACTAGCCGGCACGCCGCCCACGACTAGATGGCGGGCCTATAGATGGCGGGCCTACCGAGACCCAGGTCACATGGCGTTGCCGCCGAGGCGATGTAATCTCATACTGACTAACCGAATCTCACTCGGTTTCGGGACGGAACCCCAACCCCACATTTGGAGGCGCAGTGGCCGAGGCGTACATCGTCGGCGCGGTCCGTACCCCCGTCGGCACCAAGAAGGGTGCCCTGAAGGACGTTCACCCCGCCGACCTCGGTGCCCACGTGCTCAAGGAGCTCGTGAACCGGACCGGGGTCGACCCGTCCGCCGTCGAAGACGTGATCACGGGCTGTGTCATGCAGGTCGGGCCGCAGTCGCTCGACATCGCGCGTACCGCCTGGTTGTCGGCCGGCCTCCCCGAGAACGTGCCCGGTGTGACCATCGACCGGCAGTGCGGCTCCTCGCAGCAGGCGATCCACTTCGCCGCGCAGGGCGTGCTGTCCGGCACCCAGGACCTCGTGGTCGCCTCCGGCATCGAGCAGATGGCCGTCGTGCCGATGGGTTCCTCGGTCGCGATGGCGATGGAGAAGGGCATGCCCTTCCCCTACGGCGACGGATGGGCCGAGCGCTACGGCCAGCAGGAGATCTCACAGTTCCGCGGCGCTCAGCTGATGGCCGAGAAGTGGGGCTTCTCGCGCGAGGACCTGGAGAAGTACGCCCTCGAGAGCCACCAGCGGGCGGCCAAGGCGATCGAGGCCGGCTACTTCGACCGGGAGATCGCGCCGATCGCCGGGCAGTCCAAGGACGAGGGTGCCCGCCCCGACACCTCGCTGGAGAAGATGGCGGGCCTCAAGCCGCTCCGCGAGGGCTGGGCCATCACGGCCGCGGTCGCCTCGCAGATCTCGGTCGGCGCCTCCGCCCTGCTCATCGCCTCCGAGGAGGCCGTCAAGCAGCACAACCTGACGCCGCGGGCACGCATCCACACCCTCACGGTGTGCGGCTCGGACCCGGTCTACATGCTGACGGGCCCGATCCCGGCGACCGAGAAGGCCCTGCAGCGCAGCGGCCTGAAGATCGACGACATCGACGTCTTCGAGGTGAACGAGGCGTTCGCCCCGGTGCCGATGGCGTGGGCTGCCGACACCGGGGCCTCGCTGGAGAAGACCAACCCCAACGGTGGCGCGATCGCCCTCGGCCACCCGCTGGGTGCGACCGGCGGCATCCTGATGACCAAGCTGCTGCACGAGCTGGAGCGCACCGGCGGCCGCTACGGCCTCCAAACGATGTGCGAGGGCGGCGGCCAGGCCAACGCGACCATCATCGAGCGAATCTGACTGTCGGCGGGCGGGGCCATGGCCTCGCCCGCCCCCGCGTTGGGGAGAGGCATGATCCTGTACGAGGTGGCCGGCCGGGTCGCGACGATCACTTTGAACCGGCCGGACGCCCGGAACGCGCTCAACGACCAGATGATCGATGAGCTGCTCGACGCGTTCGACCGGGCCGGTGCCGACCACCGCGTCCACGTGATCGTGCTGACCGGCGCGGGCGACCGGGCGTTCTGCGCCGGCGCCGACCTCGGCGGGCTGGACACCGGCGCGATCGACGACATCCGGGCGAGCGCGCCGTACCGCCTGTTCACGGCGTTCCCCCGGCTGGGCAAGCCGATCATCGCGCGCCTCGCCGGGCACGCGGTCGCGGGCGGCCTCGGCCTCGCCGCCGCCTGCGACCTGGTCATCGCCGCCGACGACGTCAAACTCGCCACACCCGAGGTCAACGTGGGCCTCTGGCCGATGATGATCATGGCCATCATCAACCGGAACGTGGCGCCCAAACACGCGTTCAAGCTCTACTACACCGGGCAGCGCATCACCGCCGCCGAGGGCCGCGAGATCGGCCTGGTCACCGAGGTCGTGCCGCGTGCCGACCTGGACACGCGGGTCGCCGAGCTGGCCGCGACCATCGCCGCCAAGAGCCCCATCGGCCTCCGCATGGGCCGCGAGGCGTTCTTCGCCATCGAGGGCCGCCCGCTGGAAGACCAGATCGCGCACCTGCTGGGCGAGCTGGTCGCACTGGCCGGGACCGAGGACGCCAAGGAGGGCATCACGGCCTTCCTGGAGCACCGCGAACCGGACTTCCAGGGCCGCTGACCTGGGCGCCTCCGGGAATATCGGGCCCCGCGGAAATCGGGGCCCCGCATGGTTGAGTGATCGACCATGCGAATCCGACGGCCCGCCGCCAACGCGCCACCAGGCATCATCGGACGGCGCGCGCGTGGGTTAGGCGATGGTGAGGCTCAGGGTGCGTTGAATGCGGGCGGCGGTTGCCTGTATGCGGTGTGCGGAGGCCTCGATTTTGGGGAGCTTGCTGGTGCGGCACGAGATGGCCAGCGCGCCCACGACACTGCCGGTGGCGTCGGTCACGGGGACGGCGGCGCAGCTGGTGCCGATCGCGTATTCCTCGCGGTCCAGGGAGAGCCCGGACGGCTTGGCCAGCGTGCGCAGGAGCTGCTGGTGGTCGGTGATGGTGTGCGGGGTGAGGTCGACCAGCGGGTGCCGGGCCAGGTAGTCGCGACGGCGTTCGTCATCGAGCTGGCCGAGCACGCACTTGCCGATGGCGGTGGCATGGGCCGCGGCGTCGAAGCCCACCCAGAGGTCGACGCGCGGTGTGCGGGGGCCGTCGGCTATGTCGACTATGCGGATCTCGTCGTCCTCGTGCAGGCCGAGGTAGGCGGCGACGCCGAGCTCGTCACGCAGAGCCATCAGGGCGGGGCGGATGCGGGCGAGCAGCTGCTGGGCCTTGCTCTGGCCGTTCAGGGACTGGACCCGGTCGCCGATCACCCAGACGCCGTCCGAGAGGCGCATCGCGTAGCCCTCGTGGGCGAGGGTGCGCAGCAGGTGATAGGTCGTGGCGAGAGGCAGTCCGGCCTCGCGGGCCAGCTGCTTGGCGGGCGCCCCGTTGGGATGCGAGGCCACTGCCTCCATCAGGTGCAAGGCACGTTGCACTGAGGCGATGAGAGTAGGTCTCCGTGTCTCATCCATCACGCACAGCGAACCCCTCTGGCCTCGTTAGGTCAAGGCCTTTCGTGATACTGGGTCCATTGGATCACTTCTTGCTCGACCTGGTGCCGTGTTCACGGAAGCCGGCGACCGAATTCAGTGTGCTGGAACGGTCCTTTCTTGGGCCTTGACTCCGAGGCGAGATCATTGTTCCCGCAGACAACATAAGTGCACTGTTAACGCATTGGCATCTTTGTGGTCTTTGGTGGGCTGGTGTTCGGTGGGCCCTACTCAGGGGTACGACTCGGGAGTAACTTCGCAAGGGAGACGCGGAAGCCATTCCGAGGAGCCGGTATGACCCAGCCGAGCCGCGTAGACGAGCGCACCGCCCGCAAGATCGCCGAAGAGGCGCGCGAGACCGAATGGCGCCTTCCGAGCTTCGGAAAGCAGCTGTTCCTGGGCGACTTCCGTCTCGATCTCATCCATCCCCATCCGCGTTCTGACGAGGTCATGGCGCGCAAGGGGGAGGAATTCCTGGCCCGGCTCCGGGAGTTCTGCGCGACGAAGGTCGACTCGGCGCTGATCGAGAGGGATGCGCGTATACCGGATGACGTCGTCAAGGGGCTGCGCGCGCTCGGTGCTCTCGGCATGAAGATCCCGGAGAAGTACGGCGGTCTCGGGCTCGGGCAGTATCACTACGGGCGGGCCCTGATGATCATCGGTTCGGTCAGCCCGGCGCTCGGTGCGCTCGTGTCGGCCCACCAGTCCATCGGAGTCCCGCAGCCGATCAAGCTCTTCGGCACCGACGAGCAGAAGAACACCTGGCTGCCGCGCTGCGTCAACGAGATCAGCGCGTTCCTGCTGACCGAGCCGGACGTCGGCTCGGACCCCGCGCGGCTCCGTACCACCGCGGTGCCCTCCGAGAACGGCGACTACGTCCTGAACGGCGTCAAGCTGTGGACCACCAACGGCGTCGTCGCCGATCTCGTGGTGGTGATGGCGCGGGTGCCGAAGTCCGAGGGGCATCGCGGCGGCATCTCCGCGTTCGTCGTCGAGGCGGGATCGCCGGGCATCACCGTCGAGCGCCGCAACGCGTTCATGGGACTGCG
This sequence comes from Actinomadura sp. 6N118, assembly GCF_044326415.1. Classification (NCBI taxonomy): domain Bacteria; kingdom Bacillati; phylum Actinomycetota; class Actinomycetes; order Streptosporangiales; family Thermomonosporaceae; genus Actinomadura; species Actinomadura sp. 6N118. Next base: position 52,136 of record NZ_JBIRAZ010000024.1, read on the forward strand.
CGGCATCGAGAACGGCGTCACGCGCTTCCACGACGTCCGCGTCCCCGCCGCGAACCTGATCGGCAAGGAGGGTGCCGGGCTGAAGATCGCGCTCACCACGCTCAACACCGGCCGCCTGTCGCTGCCCGCGTTGTGCGCGGCGGCCGGCAAGTGGTCGACCAAGATCGCGCGCGAGTGGTCGAGGGAACGGGTGCAGTGGGGCCGTCCCGTCGGCGAGCACGAGGCGATCTCCAAGAAGCTCGCGTTCATCGTCGCGACCTCGTACGCCCTGGAGGCGATGCTCGACCTGTCCGGCCAGCTGGCCGACGACGAGCGCAATGACATCCGCATCGAGGCGGCGCTGGCCAAGCTGTGGTCCTCCGAGATGGCGTGCAAGATCGCCGACGAGCTGATCCAGATCCGTGGCGGCCGCGGCTACGAGACCGCGGCGTCGCTGGCGGCCCGCGGTGAACGTGGCGTGCCCGCCGAGCAGGTCCTGCGCGACCTCCGGATCAACCGGATCTTCGAGGGTTCGACCGAGATCATGCATCTGCTGATCGCCCGTGAGGCGGTGGACGCGCACCTGTCGGTGGCCGGCGACATCATCGACCCGGACGCGCCGCGCGGGCAGAAGGCGCGCGCCGCGGCCCGCGCCGGCGGCTTCTATGCCCGGTGGCTGCCGACGCTGGTCACGGGGGCGGGGCAGCGTCCCGGATCGTACGGCGAGTTCGGGCCGCTGGCGCAGCACCTGCGCTATGTCGAACGTGCCTCCCGCAAGCTGGCCCGCTCGACCTTCTACGCCGCCGGACGCTGGCAGGGGAAGTTGGAGTACAAGCAGGGCTTCCTCGGCCGCATGGTCGACATCGGCGCCGAGCTCTACGCCATGAGCGCCGTCTGCGTACGGGCGCTGCAGGACAGCCGGGAGGCCGGTGGGCGGTCGGAGGAAGGTGAGGGCAAGGCGGGCCGTCCTCCGGGGGTGTCCGCTACCAGGCTGGCCGACGCCTTCTGCAGGCAGGCGCGGGTACGGATCGACGAGCTCTTCGATGGGCTCTGGCGCAACACCGATGCCCTCGACGCCAAGCTCGCCAAGCACATCCTCTCCGGCGACTTCATATGGCTGGAGGAAGGCGTCCTCGACCCGTCCATCCCCGGTCCGTGGATCGCTGACGCGACCCCTGGCCCGTCCGACCAGGAGAACGTCCACCGCCCGATCGGCTGAGCGCCTCGGGTCCCTGACCCGGGGATCGTCGCACAGTGTCATCATGTGAAAACTCTCTGCCTGCGTTCTGGGCCAAGTGCCGATATGTTGCACTCACCCGGCGGTGCCGTGGTGACGACAGGGCGAAGGCGGAGGGACGACGCGATGCTCAGCGTGATCGTCGACGGGATGCGTGATCCCGAGTGGAACCTCGCCCTCGACGAGTCGCCGGTGCGCGTCGGCACGCCCCCGTTCCGGCAAGGACCCCCGTTCCGGAGTGCGGCCCGACCTCGATGTGCTCGTGGCCACGGCTGTCGAAGGGTTCGGCCTCCCGGCCGCCGCACTCCGGGACGGGATCATGCAGGTGTCCCGCGTCCGCGCTCGACAGGCCGAGCGTGAGCGAGCTCACCGAGACCACCTCTACGCGGTCCGGTACGGTGACGTGACCTGGCATTTGGCGGGTCGCCGGTCGACACGCCCAAGCGTGCGGCACAGCAGCGGGCTCTGGGGCGTTCGAGGCTGAAAGCGCACTCTCGGCTTGTGAACGGTCACTGTGGACTAGACTGACCCGACCTTGCGCTAGAGATCGGCCCGCCTCGAAGTCCAGGTCGGCACGCCGGTCCGGCGAACGCCAGCCGATTGCCAGGCGAGCGACAACGCACTCCAGCGAGCGGGAAGTATGCATTCACCAGGTCAGAAAAAGTCCATTGCCGGTACGCTCCTCAAGCTCCTTGGCAGCAAGACCGAGCCTGCCGTTCCCACCGCCGGCGACGGCGAACTCGTCCAGCCCGCCGCAGGCGACGGCGCCCTGGAAAACCACCTCGGCGGCGACGAGGCCCGCAACTACCGCAAGTACGAGTACGACATGGTGGCCCCGCACGTGGGCCGTTCCCTGCTGGAGATCGGCTCCGGCCTCGGGCACTTCTCCGAGCAGTTCGCCGGGCGGCTCGACTACCTGGCCGTGAGCGACAACGACCCCTACTGCGTGGGCGAGCTCCGCAAGCGCTACGACGACAACGACGACGTCGAGGTGCTCGACCTGGAGCTGCCGGCCGAGGTCGACATCCGGCAGAAGGTCGACACCGTCGTGATGATGAACGTCCTGGAGCACATCAAGGACGACGTCCAGGCGCTGCGCGACCTCGCCTCGGTGACCGCGCCCGGCGGCCGCATCGTCATCTGGGTGCCCGGCTACATGCAGCTCTACGGCGAGTTCGACCGCAAGGTCGGCCATGTGACCCGCTACACCCCGGCCACCCTGGAGGCCTCGGTCCGCGAGGCCGGGTTGACCCCCGAGGTGCTCAAGCCGATCAACTTCCTGGGCGGCATCGCCTGGTGGGCCGCCGTCCGCCGCGGCGGCGCCGGCTACCCCGACCCGCGCCTGGTGAAGATCTACGACCGCACGGTCATCCCCACCACCCGCGCCATCGAGCGCCTGATGCGCCCGCCGTTCGGCCAGACCGTCTTCTGCGTGGCCCGCGTCCCCAAGTAAACCGGCCCACAGGTCGCGGTCGGTAATCGGGCCCTCTCGGGCCGTGGTCGGACGGGTACGATGCGGGAAACCCTCCGAAACGTCGGTCACTTCACCGGCGATGCGACCAGAGGCGGCCCGTGGCGAGCGTTGCGCTGGAACAGCGGGCGGGCAGGCTGCCCGCAGAGGTGACAAGGTTCGTCGGAAGGAAGCGCGAGCTCGCCGAGGGCAGGCGGCTTCTGGACGCGTCCCGGCTGGTGACGCTGACGGGGGCGAGCGGGGTCGGCAAGACCCGGCTGGCGCTCCGGCTGGCGGCGGAGGCCCGTCCCGGCTACGCGGACGGGACATGGTTCGTCGATCTGTCGGCGTTGCGTGACGCCGAGCTGCTCGCGCACACCGTGGCCGAGGCGTTGCACGTGCCCGACCAGTCCACGCGCGACAGGCTGGACATGCTCGCCGAGCATCTTGCCGACCGCGAGCTGCTTCTGGTGCTCGACACCTGCGAGCACCTCGTGGACGCCTGCGCGATGCTGGCGGAGGTGTTGCTACGGTCCGCGCCGCACCTGCATCTGCTCGCTACCAGCCGCGAGCCGCTGGATGTCTTCGGCGAGCACACGATGGTGCTGCCGCCGTTGAGCCTGCCTGACGCCGAGGGCCCGGAGGCCGAGGTCGCGGCGTCGGACGCGGTGGCGCTCTTCGCCGACCGTGCCGCGGCGGTCGTGCCCGGCTTCACGCTCAGCGGGGGCGATCTGCCTGCTGTCGCGCGGCTGTGCCGGAGGCTGGACGGTATTCCGCTCGCAATCGAGCTGGCTGCCGTACGGCTTCGGGCGTTGTCGGTCGAGCAGCTCGTGGAACGGCTGGACGACCGGTTCCGGCTGCTCGGCACACATCGTGCACAACGGGCAGGCCGTTCCCGCCATCAGACTTTGCGTGCGGCGGTGCAGTGGAGCCATGAGCTCTGCACGCCGCGGGAGGCGTTGTTGTGGGCACGCCTCACGGTGTTCCCCGGCGGGTTCGATCTCGCCGCAGCCGAGCATGTCGGCGCCGACGGGGAGGGTGTGGAGGCCGGGCTTCCTGCGGATGCGGTCTATGAGACGCTCGCGCGTCTCGTCGAAAAGTCGATCGTGCTGCGCGAGGAGGGCGGCTGCCGCTACCGGATGCTCGACACGCTGCGTGAGTACGGCAGTGACCTGCTGGCGGGACTTGAAGAGGCAGAACGGCTGCGGCGTCGGCACCGTGACTGGTTCCTCGGGCTCGCCGTCCGCGCTGAGGCCGAGGCTTTCGGCGCCGATCAGGCCGAACGTCTCGAACGCCTCATGCGTGAGCACGCCAACCTCCGTGCCGCTCTCGATTACTCGGTCACCACGCCGGGGGAGGCCGCGCAGGCGACGCGGATGGCGGTGGCGCTCGCCCAGTTCTGGTTCTCCGCCGGGTTGCTCGGCGAGGGCCGCCTGTGGTTGGGCAAGGCCCTCGACGCGTCCGCGTCGTCCGATCGTGCCAGGGCGCTCTGCCTGGCCGGATTGCTCGCGGTGTTGCAGGGAGACCTTGAGGCGGCCGAGAGTTTCCAGGCTGAGGCGGTGCCGTTGGCTTCCAGCAGCTTGGAACGCGCCTACACAGTCGAGCTGGCCGGGCTCGTGGCGTTCTTCCGAGGCGACCTGGAGGCGGCCCGGCCGCTCCTGGCCGAGCCGGCACCGAGCGGCGATATCTGGACGATGCTGCGGCTGCCACTGCTCGCGGCGCTGCACTGCCTCACCGGCGACATCGACCGGGCGCTGGAGTACTGCGAGGAGTGCCGGGTCGTCAGCGCCGCGTCCGGTGACCAGTGGTGCCTGGCGTACGCGACGTGGGTGCGCGGGCTCGCGCACTGCCTCCGCGGCGATCCGCAGGCGGCGAGTGCGGAGACACAACGGACGTTGCGGCTCATGCGCGGGCTCAATGACCGGCTCGGCAGCGCGATGGCGCTGGACCTGGCCGCAGGCTGCGCGGGCTTCACCGGATCGTCCGAACGGTCGGCGCGGCTCTTCGGTGCTGCCGACCGGATGTGGCGGATCGTCGGCGCACCGATGTTCTTCGGGCCCGCCTATCTTTCACTGCGCGAAGTCGTGCTCGCCGAGGTGCGCGGCTCGCTCGGGGAGCGCGGCTGGCAGGTCTTCTACGGGGAGGGACTCCGGCTCAGCCTCGACGAGGCCATGGACCACGCCCTGGACGACCGGCCCGGCGTCAACGCGCGCGGCGTCGATCCATGGGAGCCCCTGACCCGCCGCGAACGCGAGATCGCCGCCCTGGTCGCGCAGGGACTGTCCAACCGGGAGATCTCCGAACGCCTGGTCATCGCCAAGCGCACGGTCGACTCCCACCTCGAACACATCCTCGCCAAGCTCGAGATGGCCTCCCGGACGCAGATCGCCGCCTGGGTCACCGAGCGCCTCCGTCCCAGCCGTTGATTTTTAGGTACGCCTATCGGGATGTCTCCCGATGCATCTTCGTGTCCAGGTCCGGAAGACTGTGTACTGCCGAAAGGGTCACGGGCCGCCTCTCCGAGCGGAGAAGTGCCGCCTACTTCCGCGGGCCGTGTCCGGGACGGCAACCACTGAAGTTCCCGTGTGGTCCGGCGATGCGGCGGCGGGAGCCCGGGAGGGGAGGTTCCCGCCGCCGGATCCACGCTCTGCCCTTCCACGAGCGAGCTCGTTCATGGACGCGCGTTCAGGGACACGCGTTCGAGGACGCGCGTTCGTTCAGGGGCGCGGTGTTGGGAAGAGCGCCAGGCGGTGCGCGGTGGCTGCGGCTTCGCCGCGGCTGGCGACGTCGAGCTTGGTCAGAATGTTGGAGACATGGACGCTCGCGGTCTTGGCCGAGATGAAGAGCACTTCGGCGATCTCACGGTTGCTCTGGCCGTCGGCGACCAGGCGCAGCACTTCGAGCTCGCGCGGAGTCAGACCGAGCGGCGGGCCTGAGGAGGGCGGCGCGGTGCCCGGCCCGACCGTGCGGGAGAGGCGGGCGCGGCGGCAGAGGTCATCGATCTGCGAGGAAAGCGGCCCGGCCTGGAGTTGTTCGGCGAGGTTCGCGGCCCGCCGCAGGCGAACGGCGGCGCCGTCGCGGTCGCCGTCGAGGATCGCTGCCTCACCGGCGCGGGTCAGCGTGGTGGCGAGCGAATACCTTTGGCCGAGCTTGTCCCACGCGGCCGCGGCGGCGTCCCAGGCGACCCGGTCGTTCACGCCACGGGCTCGGGAGACCTCCGCCAGGAACGTGAGGCGGTGCGCCTCTTGGGCCGGCCCCAGCACCTTGAGGCCGGCGGCGCGGGCCTCGATCTGCGGGAGGGCCGGTGCGCCGTCGATCACCGCCTGGTCGCCGAGGGCGGCGCAGGCGGTGGCGCCGAGAACCATGACAGGCCAGGTGTAGCGGCTGTCGTCCGGCAGACCCGTGGTGGGGATCACCGGGCGTACGGCCTCCAGCGCCTCCTCGTACCGGCCCGCCGCGATCCGGAGCCGTGCCTTCAGCCGGAGTGTGGCGAAGTAGTCCTGGGTCTTCAGCCACTCCATCGTGAGATCTTTTACCGCCATCGAGGCGTCGAGCCAGGCCTCGGCGGTCGCCAGGTCGCCGCGCGCCGCCGCGACCTCGCCGAGGAGCACGAGCAGAGAGGTACGGATCGTGATCGCCGGGTCCTGTTCCAGCGACTGGTCGAGGACGGTGAACGCCTCGTCCCAGCGGCCGAGCGACACCAGCGGCTCGGCGAGGTTGATGCCGAGGAACGTGCCCTTCGTACGGGCGACACCGAAGTCCTTGGCCTGCTCCATGCCGCGCCGGGCCACCTCGATGGCCTCTTCGTGCCGCCCGCTGCCCTCCAGGAAGTGCGACTTGATCACAGCGAGGCGCAGCAGCACACGGTGGCTCCCGGAGCGCAGCGCGACCTCGTCGGCCTCGGTGAGCACCGCCTCGTCCTCGTCGTAGTCGATGTCGACGCAGAACAGCGTGATCAGCGCGTCGGCCTCGGCGGTGACGTCGCCGAGCGCACGGGCGATCTCAAGCGACTCGATCGCGGCGCTCCGGGCCTCGTGGGTATCGGTCGTGAGACGTACATACTGTGCCAGCGTGGCCAGTGTGCGGGCGCGGATCACTGTCGGCTCGGGCGGCAGGCAGCGCACCGCCTCGCGCAGGTCCTCGACGAACCCGGGCCGGGCCATCTCATGGCGCATCCGGCCGCGCAGCTCCAGCAGGGCGGCGCGCCGCGTGTTGGGCCCGCCGGACTCCTCGACCTCGCGCAGTGCCGCGGTCGCCAGCTTGATGCCGATCTCGTACTCGCCGGCGAGGTCGGCGGCGATCGCGGCGTCCTCCAGCACGTCGGTGTGGTCGGCGCCGATCCGTTCGGCGGCGTCCGGCACCCGTTCCCAGAGCTCCAGGACGCGCGACAACATCCCCAGCGACTCGGCGTAGGCGAGGGCCTTGTGGGCGTCACCGGCCGCGCGGCTGGAGCTGACCAGCGCCCACGTGGCATCGTGCGCCGCGTTCCAGTGGTGGCTGAGCTCGATCCACAGCCGCCCGGCGGGTACGAGGCCCGGGGAGTTCTCGAGTGCCTGGGCGTAACGGGTGTGGAGCCTGGTGTGCTCGCCCGGCAGGAGATCGTCGTGGAGCGCTTCGCGGATCAGGGCGTGCCGGAACGCGTAGCCGTCGCCGTCCACGACCAGCACGTTGGCGGCCACGGCGGGCCGCAGGACGCGGGTCAGCGTGGCGTCGTCGAGCCCGGAGACCGCGGCGAGCAGGGCGTGCTCGATGCGGGTGCCGCCGCCGCTGGCGTCGCGCAGGACGTCCTGCGTCTCCTCCGGCAGCCGCTGCACGCCCGCGAGCAGCAGGTCACGCAGTGACTCGGGGATTTCGCTGGCGAGCGTGCCGTCGCTGTCGAGCAGCGCCTCGATGAACAGGGGATTGCCCTCGCTGCGTGCGTGGATCTTGTCCACGAGCTGCGGCTGCGGCTCGGTCCCGAGGATCCGGGCGGCCAGCTCGGCGACCTCGGAGCGCGACAGCCGGGCCAGCTCGACCCGCCGGACCTTGTCGCTGCGGCCGAGCTCGGCCAGCAGCGGCCGCAGCGGATGGGTCCGGTGCAGCTCGTCCACGCGGTAGGTGACCACGATCAGCAGCGGTGTGGCGATGACGTTGCGGATGAGGAACGCCAGCAGGTCACGGGTGGACCGGTCGGCCCAGTGCGCGTCCTCGATCACCAGCACCAGCGGCTGCCGCTCGGCCAGCCGTTCCAGCAGAGTCAGGACCAGCTCGAACAGCCGAGCGCGCTCCTCGCCGGAAGGAGTGTCGCTCTCGGGCTCGCCGAACTCGGGCAGGAGGCGCGCCAGACCGCGGGTGTCGCCGCGCGGCAGCAGCTCGGCCACCCCGTCGATGCCGATGTCGCGGACCAGGCCGCGCAGCACAGTGGTGAACGGGGCGAACGGCAGGCCATCGGAGCCCAGCTCCAGGCAGCCGCCGACCAGCAACCGGCCCCGGGGTGTCCCGTCGGCCGGTGCCTCCACCGCCCGGGCGAACTCCCGGATGAGCCGTGTCTTGCCGAGGCCCGCCTCACCGCCGACCAGCACGGCGCCCGGCGCGGCGGCCAGCGCCTCGTCCAGATCGCCGAGCTCGGCCGAGCGGCCCACCAGGACCGGACTCATCACGCGCGCACTCACGCACCAAGGATGCCCCATGAATACGACGAAATCGCACGAATATCACCCTGTGAGATCGCCAGCACGCCCCCGCCGACCTGCGGCAAGGCGCCGTCAGGAAACGTTTCCACCCACCCCGAACACGAGTCAGGCGCGCTGCGAGGCCGCCGCGGGTGAAATGCGCCTCAGCTCAGGCGCGCCACAGGTCGGGTGCGCCTCAGCTCGGGCGGGCTGCGGGTGGGGTGCGCCTACGAGCCAGGGTGCTGTGGGTGAGATGTGTTGCAGATCGGATGCGTCACGTGTGAGGGGCGCTGGGCGTCAGGTGCTCCACGAGCCGGGCGCGCTGCGGGCCGGGGGCGTTGCGAGTGGGGGATAGCGGGTGGGTGCGGTGTGGGTGGTGTGCTGCGGGTTAGGGGTGCCAGGTCTGGTTTCGGTGCTCGTCGAGCTCGGCGACTGGGCCTGGCGGCAGTGGCGGATGCATTGTCGTGCGGACGGGGCTTCCCACCGTGTCGCCGTGGATTACGCCCCGGCTCCCGAAGTGATTGTGCGCCATCATCTCGGTGCGTGTCAGCAAGGGTGCGACGGGAGCGCCCGCAGTGTCGAGCCGTTCGACAGCCTCGTCTCGGGTGAGCCGTGCGACGGCGGCCGCGACGGCCTCGTCCAGTTCACGCACCCGCCCGAGCCGTTCGAGGAACGGGACTTCCGCATACTCGTCCAGCCCTAGCGCCCGACATGTCGCGGCCCAGAGGTTCTCTTCGGAGACGACCCCGAGCGTGATCTTCTGCCCGTCCTTGGTCGTGTAGACGCCATATCCAGGCACGGGCCCTGACGTGGTGTTCCGGCTTATTGCTGTGGGCACCGTTCCGACCCAGTTGGCCAGCACGTCGGCCATGCCGAGGTCGATCCTGTCACCGACGCCGGTCGCACGGGCCTTGAGGCACGCCGCGGTGATCGCGAACGCGGCCATGGTCGCGGCCGCCATGTCGGCCACCGGTAGCTCATCGGCGTCGGGTGAGACCGCGTCCGCCGGAAGCGCCGCCGCGTAGGCCCGGTAGTTGACGTCGTGGCCGGGGGTCGCCGCCAGCGGTCCATGCGCCCCGTACCCCGAAAGAGAGCAGTAGACGAGGCGTGGATTGAGTGCCAGCAACGCCTCGTGGCCGACGCCGAGCCGGTCGGTGACCCCCGGCCGGAAACCTTCGACGAAAACCTCGGCACCGGCCGCCAACTCAAGACAACGTGCCCGGTCGCCGTCGTCCTTCAGATTGAGCGCGATGCTGCGCTTGTGCTGGTTGAGCAGGTCGAAGTGGCTCCGGAACATCCGCATCGGCTCGCCACCGGGCGGCTCCACCTTGATCACGTCCGCGCCGAGCTGGGCGAGCAGCTGCGTGGCGTACGGCCCAGGCCGCCACATCGTCAGATCCAGCACCCGCAACCCGTCCAGCAACGCCATGGACACCTCGTCTCGCCCGACCGTGATCGTTCCACGGTGTCGTCCCGGCATCGTGTGAGTCAAGCGAGCGCTTGGTGCATTCGGTGCCCGGTGACGCGAGAGAGCGCCCCGGGCTCCTCAGTCCTGCGGCTGGATGAGGGCGGAGAAGGTCACGGCGGGGCGCTTGAACGTTCGGCTGCAGGTGCCGCAGCTCAGATCTGGGGCAAGCCGTTCGCCGCAGGTGCGGTGGGTCAGCGTGATCGACAGGGGCCCGGACACCAGCCAACGGTCGCCCCACACGAGCATGGCCAGTGGCAGCGGATACAGGTCGAGCCCCTTCTCTGTCAGGTGGTATTCGTGCCTCAGCGGACGTTCGCGGTAGGGGGCGCGTGAGAGGACACCACTCTCGACCAGCCGGGTCAGGCGCTGGGAAAGGATGTTGGGCGCGATAGCGAGGCGCTGCTGGAAAGCGTCAAACCGGTGTGTCCCGACAGCGCACTTCTGGAACGAGTGAGCCGCCCGATCTGGTCCGGAGGTACGAGACGGCTGGGGTCGACCAGATTGGTTTTGTGCTGCAGTCCCGGCCCAATAGGCATGAGCACATCTGCGAGAGCATCGAGCTCTTCGGGAAGGCTGTCATACCGCATTTCCTGGAGAGACGGCAGGAGCGGGAGGCCGCGAAGGCTGAGCGGCTCGCGCCGAAAATCAGCGAGATGTTCGGCGGGCCGTCGCCCTATTGACGGTATTTTCGCTCGATGTTCTCTCTCCAGGAGCCCCCTCTCTTCACGCGCTTGAAGAAGTCCCAGCGCATCCTGGTCGCCGGCGCGGGTGGCGGCTTTGACGTGTACGCGGGCCTGCCGCTGGCCCTCGCGCTCCGTGAGACCGGCAAGGAGGTCCATCTCGCGAGCCTCTCGTTCAGCATGCTCTACGGCTTGGGCTCCGAGGTGTGGGTCGAGCCTGACGTCGCTGCCCTTACCCCGGAAATCGAAGTTCGGGATTGGTACGCCCCTGAGGCGACGCTTTCTCGTTGGCTTGACCGACATGGCGAGCCGTCGACGGTCTACGCGTTCCCGAGGTTGGGTGTACAGCCGCTGCGCGACGCCTACCGGGTCCTGATCGAACGGCTTGACCTGGACGCCATCGTGTTGGTGGACGGCGGCACTGACATTCTTATGCGCGGCGACGAGTCAGGGTTGGGTACGCCTGCGGAAGATATGGCGAGTCTTGCGGCTGTGCATGGGCTCGACGTTCCTCAGAAGCTCGTGGCCTCGCTTGGCTTCGGCATCGACGCCTATCACGGCATCAACCACGTGCAGGTCCTCGAAAACCTGGCGGCGCTCAACCGTGAGAACGCCTATCTCGGCGCCTTCTCAATACCGCATGACAGCCGCGCGGCCACCCTCTACATGGACGCGGTCGCGTACGCGGCGGAACGCACACCTGACCGTCCGAGCATCGTGAACGGGTCGATCGCCGCGGCCGTACGGGGCGAGTTCGGCGACGTGCGCTTCACCGAACGCACCGCCGACAGCGAACTCTTCATCAACCCGCTGATGGCGCTCTACTTCACCGTGGATCTGGACGGGCTCGCCCGCTACAACCTCTACCTGGACCGGATCGAGAAGACCCGGCAGATCAGGCAGATCGCCTCCATCATCGAGGAGTTCCGCGACGAGATCAGGCCCCGGGTGCCTCGGCAGTTTCCGCACTGAGCGCTGCGAGGTCATGCCCAGTTTGGATGGGTGACAAGCGATCACTGGTACGGGTCGGTGACTTCGCGGAGCTTGGTGAGGGCGCGGCGCAACTGCGTCGCGCCCTGCTTGCCCAGGTGCCGGGTCCATTCGGCCTCCACCTCGGCTTCCGCCGCCCGCGCGACCTTGACGGCGGCCTCTCCGCGTGGGGCGATTTGCACCAAACGTGCTCGTGCGTCGGCGGGGTCGGGCACCCGGTGCACGTAGCCCGCCCGTTCCAGCTGATCGACGAGGAACCCCGCCGTCTGCTTGGTGATCTGCGCCTGCTCGGCCAGCTCGGTGACCCGCGTGCCGTCCGGCCCGATCCGGGCGAAGACCCGGCCCTGCGCCACCGTCACATCGTCGAACCCCGCCGCGACCAACGCCTCCATCACGCGGGTCTCCATGGCCCGGTAGGCGATGAAGCACAGCAGTCCCAGGTTGGGGTCGTCGCTCATCCATCCCCTTGACATTAGACAGTCTCGCTGACCAATATTAGTAAGAGAATCGTACCAAACTGGGGGTCGTCATGGACCGTGACGATGTATGGCGAGCGATCGACGACCAGCGGCGCAGCCTGGCCGATCTCTTCGACGACCTGGCCGACCACGAGTGGGAGACCCCGTCGCTCTGCACCGACTGGCGCGTACGCGACGTCGCCGCCCACCTCACGCTCGCCCACACCGGCATGGGCACAGCCGGCCTCGCGTTGCTCCGTGCTCGCGGCAACGTCAACCGCATGATCCGCGACACCGCGTTGCGTGAGGGCAAACTTCCCGTCGACAGCTTCGCGCCCAAGCTCCGCGCCATGGTCGGCTCTCGCGCGAAGGCGCCCGGGATCTCAGAGATGGAGCCGCTCATCGACGTCCTCGTGCATGGCCAGGACATCGCCATCCCGCTCTCGCGCACTCGCCCCATGCCGACCGAGGCGGCTGCCGCCGCCGCGTCCCGCGTCTGGCCCGACCTCTGGCCCTTCCGGGCGGAACGCAGGCTGCAGGGCATTGAACTCGTCGCGACCGATCACGCCTGGACGGCAGGCGAAGGCCTCCTGGTCAAGGGCCCGATCTCGGCGATCCTGCTCCTCATCACTGGCCGTCGAGCCGCCCTTCCGCTTCTCGCCGGTCCCGGCGTTCCGAAACTGGAAGCCTTGCTGGCATCGTGAGAGCACTGGGGTCTTGAAGGCAGGTTGGCTCCTGTAACCGCAGCCGGCCGGAGGTTACCTCTCCTCAAGTTGCCGCAGATACTCGGCCAGTTCGGGGACTGTCGGCAGCACCTGCGGGTCCACGCTCTCCCGGATCAGACTGGCTTCTTCATCCCCGCGTTGCCCTTCGAGGATGACGACGATGAATCCAGGCGGAAGTGAGCCGTGGATGCCGCCCCGGCGCGCTGTCGTGGTCATCGCCTTGCAGACACCGGCCATCGCGCTATCGTGCGCCGACTCGAGCGTGTTCATTGCCGCGTCCTGTTCGGCCTCGGTGGTGGCGGGTGCCAGGTACTCCTCAACGAGACGGTGGTACCAGGGCGACATCGCATCGCTCGCGGCGTCCAGGACGTCCCACCGCCACTCCGGTGGGACGAACCGTGTCGAGTCCCCATGGTTCTTGTGCACCGCTGCCTCAGTGTTGGCGGCCAGGGCAGGCGGGAGGATCTGGACGTCGTCGCTGTAAAAGAGATGGAAGGCTGCGGCGTACAGCCGTTCGCCTGGATAAGCCGCTGCGAGGTCGGACAGGATGCGGCATCCGCTGTCATGCCATGCCGTCTCGAAGGCGCTCCAATCCATCGCCGCATGCTACCCCCCATGCATTCAGGCCGACGGTGTGGTTCACCTTGCGGTGGCGGCGCTGGTAGTGGAGGGCTACGGCGGCTAGGAGGGGCGCCCAGGCCACCAGGGGCAGGTAGAGGAAGCCGACCACTAGGTGCCCGGTCGCGGTCATGTTGTCGTGTGGCATCGCCCACCAGGCGGCGAACGGCGTCCAGAGGAACGCGAGGATCGCGACTCCCGTCCAGGCTGGGATCAGGACTGCGCGGGGCGGGATGTTCCTGCCTCCGACGAACGGGATCCAGCGGGGGACCACTTCGCCCCATGGCTGGATCAGGCCCAAGGTGAGTAGCGCGGCGGCCTCGGTCAGGAGGCTGAGGAGGATCAGGTACGTCGGTCCCCAGATGCCGGGAGGACAGATTTCGCGGAGGCCTTCTTCGGTGTACCCGGATGGTCCGCCCAAGACCACGCCGATGCGCCATAGGCCGGACGGGAGGGTGGTCAGGGCGGCCAGGTGGGCGGCTAGGCGGATCGGCGTGGGGATCATGCGATTGATCTTCGTGGGGGTGAGGGTGGGTCACCTCCCCCCTGGGGAGGCGACCGGTTCCCCCGTATGGGGGAGTTCAGGCGTAGGCGGGTTCGCGGGTTGACCGGAGGGCTAGGGCTAGCCAGACGATTCCTGCTCTGGCGACCAGGTGGCCGGTGGGCCGGTGTCATCTGAGGCCTGAGCACCCATGACCTTTGGCCAATATCGCCGCTGGTTTGTATCGGTGGGTGGTTCAGGCTCTTAATCTGGGCGCATGCCGCGCATGGCCTCGTGGTTGGCGATCTTTCTTTACGTCACGGTTCTGGTGGCGGGACTGTATTCAGCGATTGCCGGGTTGTGCCCGGCTGGTCTGCGCACGGCGGGATTTGCTGGGGCGCTGCTGTCGCTGGTGGTGCTCGAAGTGACGCGTTGGGGGCCGGCGGGTCCGATGCTGGCGTTGCGGGGTGGGCTCTATGTGGTGGTGGCCCTCCTGGATTGCTCAGGTATGGGGCGTGCGCTGTTGTTGCTCATTCCGTTCATCGGCTATTTCGTCCTCGGCCGCAGGGCGGGTTATGGGCTGGCTGCGCTGTGCCTTGCCGGGGTGATGGGGGCGCTCTCAACGCGGTCTGGGTGGTACGAGGACACCGAGGCCGTCTCGGATCTGCTGATGTTCGTGATCGGGCTCGTCTTCGCGATCGCGATGGCTGCGGTCGCCCACCGGCACGCCGAGCAGGCGGCGGCGCTGGCTGCGGCTGCCGAACGCAATCGAATCGCGCGAGACATTCACGACAACGTGGGTCACCATCTGACCGTGATCTCCGTTCAGCTGGAGAAGTCGGCGGCCTTTCGAAGCATCGATCCGGAAGCGGCCGACCAGGCACTTACGGACGCGCGGGAGTCCGCCCGGCTCGCTTTGGAGGACGTCCGGCGGTCGGTGGGGACGCTCCGGGCGCACGGGCAGTTCTCGCTGGCGGCGGCACTGGCCGCGCTGGTCGGGCGGTTCGGCACGGCCGTGACGCTCGATATCCGGGGGGATGAGTCGGTGCTTGATGGGCCGGCCTTGCCGGTGCTCTACCACGCCGCTCAGGAGAGCCTCACCAACGCGCATCGCCATGCCTGCGCGGAGCGTGTGAGCGTGGAGGTCGAGCTGGGGAGGCGGGAGGCGCGTCTGGTGGTCGAGGATGACGGCAAGGGCTTCGAGTCCCAGGTTGAGGGGTTCGGCGTGCGGGGGATGCGGGAGCGCCTGGAGCTTGTGGGCGGCTCGCTTCGGATCGACAGCGCGCCCGGTGAGGGTACGCGGGTGACCGCCACCGTGCCTGGATCGCGATGAGCGACGTCCGGGTGCTCGTCGCCGATGACCAGCGGCTGATCCGCGAAGGCGTCGCCTCGCTGCTGGGGCTGCAGCCCGGGGTGGTCGTGGTGGGGGTGGCGGAGGACGGGCGGGAGGCGGTCGAACGGGCTCTCGCGCTCACCCCCGACGTCGTGCTCATGGACGTGCGCATGCCGGTGATGGACGGTGTGGAGGCCACTTCGCTGCTACGGGGCAGGTTGCCAGAGTGCCGGATCTTGATGCTGACCACGTTCGACGATGAGGAGTACGTGGTCGCCGCGTTGCGTGGCGGTGCCAGTGGCTACCTGCTGAAGGATCTGCCTGCGGCTGAGCTGGCGCAGGCGGTGCGCATGGTGCATGCGGGAGTCGATCAGTTCGCTCCGGCCATTACTGGGCGGCTGCTCGGAGCCGTCCGGGACGTGCCCAGATCAGACGTTGCGCTCACCCGCCGTGAGCTGGATGTGATCCGGCTGATCGCGGCTGGTGCCACCAATCGCGAGATCGCGGCCCGTCTCTATGTGAGTGAGGGCACGGTCAAGAATCACGTCTCCAGCATCCTGGCGCGGCTCGGGCTGCGAGACCGTACCCAGGCCGCGATCTACGCCCATGACCACGGGCTGCTCTAGACGAAGACGCTAGGGCGTCCGGCCGACCGCGACGCCGCGCGGGGCTTGAAGGCCTCCCGGCAGGATCACAGCTCGTCGAGGATGTTCTGAAGGATCTTGGGTGTGGCGGAGGCCGGGGCCGACTGGACGGCGAGCCGGTTCATCACGTCGGTGTAGTGGAAGATGTCGGCCGGCTTGTCGGGATAGAACGCGTTGGTGAGCTGCTCCAGGTAGACCACGTCGGGCAGGTCGGCGGCGGGCAGCCGGAGAATGCTGATCGGGCCGCCCGCACCGTGGCCGCCCGCGCTGAACGGGCTGATCTGCACGGTGACGTGCGGCAGCTCGTTGAAGGCGATGAGCTGCTTCAGCTGGGCCCGCATGGTCGCGCGGTCGCCGAACGGCCGGCGGATCGCAGCCTCGTCGAGCACGGCCCAGAACCGCAGCGGGTCGGGCCGGGTGAGCACCTGGTGGCGCGCCATCCGCAGCTCGACGCGGCGTTCGATCTCGTTGGTGGACGCGCTCGGCATGCCGAGCCGGACCACAGCATGGGCATAGGCCTCGGTCTGCAACAGACCCGGCACGAACTGGACCTCGTAGCAGCGGATCATGCTGGCGCCCTGCTCCAGCCCGAGATACGCCTCGAACCACGGTGGCACGAGGTCGCTGTAGGGCTGCCACCAGCCCGGCGCGCTCGCCTGCTGCGCCATCTCCAGCAACGGCAGCCGGTCGGCCAGCTCGGTCACGCCGTACAACGTCAGCAGGTCGGAGACGTCACGGTCCTTGAACCGGACCCGGCCCAGCTCCATCCGGCTGATTTTCGACGCGGAGCCGCGGATCTCGTACGCCGCTTGCTCGGCGGAGATGCCGCAGAGCTCGCGCAGCCGTCTCAGCTGCGCGCCCACGACCAACCGCAGCACGGTCGGTCCCGCTCGCCCGTGCGTCAGCGCACTGGGCGGCACGTCCATGACACGTTCGGTGCCCACTCCCACTCCCGAAAATCACAAGCGACGCCGAACCCCGGTCAAGACTGACATCCACCACGCGGTGAGACAACCTCAGCTGGGACCTCTTCGCTCAGCGTTTACGCGCGACGCCGCACAGGGTGGACGTCTTGGTGATGTCATCGAACGGAGTGGGTTCGGGGCGCCACGACTCGCAGGCCACCACGCCCGGCTCGACGAGGTCGAAACCGTCGAAGTAGCCGATGATCTGCTCCGGCGGGCGCAGCCGGTAGGGCACCGCGCCGGTGTCGTCGTACTCCTGCTGGGCCTTGTTGTGCGCGTCGTCGGTGTCGGTGTCGTCGTACAGGGCCAGGTAGCTGCCCTCCGGGAGCCCGCTCATCAGGCCCCGGATGATGGACAGGACTTCCTCGTACGTCTGGATGTGGCCGAGCACGCCCATGAGCATCAGGGCGATGGGACGCTCGAAGTCGAGCTTCTCCTTGGCGAGGCGCAGGATCTCCTTGGGTTCGCGCATGTCGGCCTCGATGTAGCTCGTCGCGCCCTGAGCCGAACTGGTCAGCAGGGCGTGCGCGTGGACGAGCACGAGGGGGTCGTTGTCGACGTAGACGATGTGCGACTCGGGGGCCACCCGCTGGGCGACCTCATGGGTGTTGTCGACCGTCGGAAGCCCGGTGCCGACGTCGAGGAACTGCCGGATGCCCGCCTCACCGGCCAGGTAACGGACTGCGCGGGCGAGGAAGTGCCTGCTCACGCGGGCGACGTCCACGATGCCCGGATAGACCTGGACATAGGCGTCCCCGGCTTCGCGATCTACGGGATAGTTGTCCTTGCCGCCGAGCCAGTAGTTCCAGATCCGGGCGGAGTGCGGCACGGTGGTGTCGATCTGCGGGTGCACCGGGTCGTCTGCCATGGCGCAGCGGGCTCCTCTACACGGTCCACGCCGGAGGCGTGTGGGGAAGTGTGCGGGGCCGTCCCACCATTGGGCGGCACGCAGGTTTGAATTTCCCGACCAAGATAGACGACCTGTAGAATTTTTGCACTCCCTGGCCGTTTTGTGCAGGTGCCGGGCGTACGCGATGCTGGGGGCGTGTCAACGGAGACTCTTGTGAGCGCCACTGAGCTGCGCGCCTTCCTGCACGGGCTGCCAGGCGTCGACCAGGTCGGGGCGGAGGAGCGGGCCGCGCGGCTCGCCACGCGTTCGATCAAGACGTCGGCCAAGGCCCAGGCCATCGACCTGGCGATCACCATGGTCGACCTCACCACGCTGGAGGGCGCGGACACGCCCGGGAAGGTGCGCGCCCTGTGCGCCAAGGGCATGCAGCCCGATCCCGGTGATCCGGACGTGCCCAAGGTGGCGGCCATCTGCGTCTATCCGGACATGGTCCCCACGGCGGTCGGGGCCCTCCAAGGCTCCGGGGTCGGGGTGGCGAGCGTGGCCACCGCGTTCCCTTCGGGGCGGGCGCCGATGGAGGCCAAGCTGGCCGACACGCGGGCGGCGGTCGAGGCGGGCGCCACCGAGATCGACATGGTGATCGACCGCGGCGCGTTCCTGGCCGGCGACTACCTCAAGGTGCACGACGAGATCGTCGCGACCAAGGAGGCCTGCGCCGGCGCGGTCAACGACGGGCACGGCGCGCACCTCAAGGTGATCTTCGAGACCGGCGAGCTCGTCACCTACGACAACGTGCGGCGCGCCTCCTGGCTCGCCATGCGGGCGGGTGCCGACTTCATCAAGACCTCCACCGGCAAGATCTCCCCGGCCGCCACGCTGCCGGTGACGCTGGTCATGCTGGAGGCGGTACGCGACTTCCGGGACGAGACCGGGCGCATGGTCGGGGTCAAGCCCGCGGGCGGCATCCGCACCACCAAGGACGCGATCAAGTACCTGGTGCTGGTCAACGAGACGGCCGGATCGGACTGGCTCACCCCGGAGTGGTTCCGCCTCGGTGCCTCCAGCCTGCTGAATGATCTCCTCATGCAGCGCCGCAAGCTGGCCACCGGTGTCTACTCCGGCCCCGACTACTTCACGCTCGACTGACTGGACTGGCTGATCATGGACTTCGAGTACGCGCCGGCACCCGAGTCGCGGGCCGTCGTCGACATCAGGCCCTCGTACGGGCTGTTCATCGATGGCGAGTTCCGCGACGGGCACGGCGAGCCGTTCAAGAGCATCGACCCGTCGAACGAGGAGCCGCTCGCCGAGATCGCCGCCGCCGACGCCGCGGACGTGGACCGGGCGGTGGCCGCCGCCCGGCGCGCCCACGACAAGGTGTGGGGCCCGATGCCGGGCCGCGAGCGGGCCAAGTACCTCTACCGGATCGCGCGGATCATCCAGGAGCGGTCGCGTGAGCTGGCCGTGCTGGAGTCGATCGACAACGGCAAGCCGATCCGCGAGTCGCGGGACGTCGACCTGCCGCTGGTCGCCGCGCACTTCTTCTACTACGCGGGCTGGGCCGACAAACTCTCCCATGCGGGCTTCGGGCCGGATCCCAAGCCGCTCGGCGTGGCCGGTCAGGTCATCCCGTGGAACTTCCCGCTGCTGATGCTCGCCTGGAAGATCGCCCCGGCGCTGGCGTGCGGCAACACGGTGGTGCTCAAGCCCGCCGAGACCACGCCGCTGACCGCGCTGGCGTTCGCCGAGATCTGCCGCCAGGCCGACCTGCCGCCGGGCGTCGTCAACATCATCACCGGCGCGGGGGAGACCGGCCGGCTGCTGGTCGAGCACGCGGCCATCGACAAGGTCGCGTTCACCGGTTCCACCGAGGTGGGCAAGCAGATCGCGCGGGCCGCAGCCGGCACCGACAAGAAGCTGACGCTGGAGCTCGGCGGCAAGGCCGCCAACGTGATCTTCGACGACGCGCCGCTGGACCAGGCCATCGAGGGCATCGTCAACGGGATCTTCTTCAACCAGGGCCATGTGTGCTGCGCCGGGTCGCGCCTCCTCGTCCAGGAGTCGGTCGCGGAGGAGTTGCTCGACCGGCTCAAGCGGCGGATGGCCACGCTGCGCGTCGGCGACCCGCTCGACAAGAACACCGACATCGGCGCGATCAACTCTGGTGCCCAGCTGGAAAAGATCCGGATGTTGTCGGAGATCGGCGAGCAGGAGGGCGCCGGCCGCTGGTCGCCGCCGTGCGAACTGCCGCAGCGCGGATTCTGGTTCGCCCCGACGATCTTCACCGACGTCGCCCAGTCGCACCGCATCGCCCGCGAGGAGATCTTCGGGCCGGTGTTGTCGGTGCTGACCTTCCGTACGCCCGCCGAGGCCGTCGAGAAGGCCAACAACACGCCGTACGGGCTGTCGGCCGGGGTCTGGACCGAGAAGGGCTCCCGCATCCTGTGGATGGCCGAACGCCTGCGCGCGGGCGTCGTCTGGGCCAACACGTTCAACAAGTTCGACCCAGCGTCGCCGTTCGGCGGCTACAAGGAGTCCGGCTACGGCCGTGAGGGCGGCCGGCACGGACTGGAGGCCTACCTCGATGTCTGAACGCACTGAACGATCTGAGCGGCTCGCCGTGCGCAAGACCTACAAGCTGTTCATCGGGGGCGCGTTCCCCCGGTCCGAGTCCGGCAGGTCGTACGTGGTGAACGACGGCAAGGGCACCTTCCTCGCCAACGCCTCCCAGGCGTCCCGCAAGGACGTGCGGGACGCGGTGACCGCCGCCCGCAAGGCGTTCGGCGGCTGGGCCGGGCGCACCCCCTACAACCGGGGTCAGATCCTCTACCGCATCGCCGAGATGCTGGAGGGCCGCCGGGCGCAGTTCGTCGAGGAACTGCGCGCCGCCGGGCTGGCCAAGGCGGCGGCGAACGCCGAGGTGGACGCCGCGATCGACCGCTGGGTCTGGTACGCGGGATGGGCGGACAAGCTCGGCGCGGTCGGCGGCTCCGCCAACCCGGTCGCCGGACCGTTCTTCAACTTCTCCACGCCGGAGCCGACCGGCGTCGTCGGCGTCGTCGCCCCGGACTCCCCGCTGCTCGGTCTCGTGTCGGTCGTCGCCCCGGCGATCGTGTCGGGCAACACGTGCGTCGTCATCGCCTCCGAGCCGTCGCCACTGCCGTCGATCACGTTCGCCGAAGTGCTGGCGACGTCGGACCTTCCCGGCGGCGTCGTCAACCTGCTGACCGGCCGCCGCGACGAGCTCGCGCCGTGGCTCGCCGCGCACATGGACGTGAACGCCATCGACCTCGCCGGAGTGGCACGAGACAACGTCAGAGCCCTGGAAGAGGCCGCCGCTGAAAATCTCAAGCGGGTCCTGCGACCGGGCGTGACCGACTGGTCCGCAGAGCCCGGAACAGGCCGTATGACCGCCTTCCTGGAGACCAAGACGGTATGGCATCCGGTGGGCGTCTGACCTGATGAAGTACCTGATGAAGTAACAGTGTGTGTGTAGAGCGTCAACAAATGTGGAATAGATCTCCCCGTAACTGATCACACGGGGGGGAGATCAGTGCCTACCAAGACTGCAGAGCGCGCGACGTCCAGCCGAGGTACGGCTAGTCGCGCGAAAAGCTCAGCCACGAGGAAGACCACCGCGCGCAAATCGGCCACCAGGAAGTCGGCCGGCAAGCGCGTCAGCGCCGCTGCGAAGACCACGGCGCCGCGTACCACGGTCAAACGCTCGACGGCTGCCAAGGGCACCGCCAAGAAGTCCACTGCCAAGACGGCGGCTGCCAAGAGGTCCACTGCCACGAGGTCGACCACGCCTCGGAAGTCTGCTTCCGCGGCCCGCAAGTCGACCACCGGCAGGGCGACGACCGCCAGAAAGTCCACCACGGGCAGGAGGGGCACGACCGCCGCGAGGAAGACGGCGTCCCGCAGCACCGCCACCACCGGCCGGACGTCCTCGGCGATGGCGACCAAGGCGAAGACCGCCGCCACCAAGGCCTCGTCCGCCGCCAAGCAGATGAAGTCGGCGACGACCAAGGCCACGGCGTCGGTCAAGGCCATGACTGCCATGACCAAGGCGATGACCACCGCCACCAAGGCGATGAACGACGCAGCCAAGGCGATGAGCACCGCTGCCAAGGCCGTGTCCACGGCCCAGCGGACATCGGGCACGGCCCGGAAGGCGCCCGCTGGCCGGAAGGCCACGACGGCGGCCAAGAAGACGACCGCGGCCGGCCGGGCCGCAGGGACCCGGAAGGCGACCACGGCCCGGAAGGCGACCGCGAAGAAGGCGACCGCCAAGAAGACGACGGCGCGCAAGACGACCGCCCGCAAGGCGACCACGGGTCGCAAGGCCGCGTCGGCGGCCAAGAAGTCCACCGCCGCAGGCGAGCCCACGACGGCACGGAAGAGCACGGCGCGGAAGTCCACGACCGGGCGCAAGGCGACCGCCAAGAAAGCGACCACGTCCGCGGCCAAGAAGGCACCCGCGCGGTCGGTGACGGCGCGCAAGGCCACGGCCGCGTCGAAACGGGCGACCACCCGCAAGCCGGAGCCCTCGGAACCCTCGGAGGCCTCGTCCACGGCCATCGTCGAGCCGAAGACCGACATGGGCTCGATGCAGCACTCGTCCACCGGCACCGGCGGCTTCCTGTCCGGCGTGACCGGCGACGACGACGCTTCCCGCGGTTGACGGCCGGGGAGCCGGCGACGGAGCCCCTTCTCTACATTGGGACGGGGCTCTGCCGGATTTTCGAGGGAGCGGAGGGTTCATGGACGACGGCACGATCCTGTCGAACATCAACGACTACGTGGCCGAGGAGCACAAGCTGCGCGAGCTCCACCAGCGTGGTGAGCTCACTGGTGAAGAGGAACGCAGGCGGCTGCAACAGCTGGAGGTGGCCCTGGACCAGTGCTGGGACCTCCTCAGGCAGCGCAGGGCCCGTCTCGACGCGGGCGAGGACCCTGACAAGGCCGAAGTCCGCCCGCCGGGCGAGGTCGAGGGCTACCTGCAGTAGACCCGCACACACGAGAGAGCCGGTCCCGGAACGCTCCGAGACCGGCTCTCCGTAGTTGTTCTCCGCCGGGTGCTCCGGACTCTCGGCCGGATGCTCCGTTGTGCTCTCAGCCGTGCCGTCCGCCTCTACATCCGCCCGGGCACCGGGATGCCCAGCAGGTCGAGCCCCGTGGTCAGCGTGGTCAACGTGGCCGCGCACAGCGCCAACCGGGACTCCTTGGTCTCCTCGTCGGGCGCCTTGAGCACCGGGCAGTTCTCGAAGAACAACGTGTAGGCCTGGGCCAGCTCGAACAGATAGCTCGCCAGGCGGTGCGGCTCGCTCAGCTCGCCGGACTGTTCGACGACGCTGCCGAAGTCCAGGAGCTTGAGGGCCAGCGCGCGCTCGGCCTCATGTCCGATCTTGATCGGGCCGGTCGCCTTCTCCGGGTCGGCCCCGCCCTTGCGGAAGATCGAGCGGATCCGGACGGTGGCGTACTGGAGGTACGGACCGGTCTTGCCGTTGAACAAGGTCATCCGGTCGATGTCGAAGATGTACTCGCTGTCGAGCGACACCGACAGGTCGGCGTACTTCACGGCGCCGATGCCGACCTTTTCCACGATCTCGTCGCGGGTCGCGGCGTCGAAGTCGTCCTGGTGCTCGATCGCGTCGAACCGTTCACCGGCCCGTTCGACGGCCTCGCCCAGCAGCTCGGCGAGCTTGACGGTGCCGCCTGCCCGGGTGCGCAGGATCTTGCCGTCGGTGCCCAGCACGTTGCCGATCTGGGCGTGCTCGGCCCTGACGTCGTCGCCCAGCCAGCCGGCCATCCGGGCGACCGCGAAGACCATCTGGAAGTGCAGGGCCTGCGGCGCGCCCACCACGTAGATCATGCGGTGGACGTGCTCGGTGTCGACCCGGTAGCGGATGGTCGCCAGGTCGGAGGTGGAGTAGTTGTAGCCGCCGTCGCTCTTGCGGATGATCACCGGCAGCGGCTCGCCCTCGCGCCCGGTGAAGCCGGGCGGGAACGCGCACAGCGCGCCGTCGCTGACGACCGCGATGCCCTTGTCCTCGAGTTCCTGGACCGTGGGGGCGAGCAGGTCGTTGTAGAAGCTCTCGCCCTTGATGTCGTCGTCGGTGAGCGTGACGCCCAGCCGCCCGTAGACGGTGTTGAAGTAGCGCTTGGACACGTCCACCAGGACCTGCCAGAGCCGCAACGTCTCGGGGTCGTGCGCCTGGAGCAGCACGACCCGCTTGCGGGCGCGGTCGGCGAACTCGTCGTCGCTGTCGAACTTCTGCCGCGCGGCCTGGTAGAAGGCGGTCAGGTCGCTGACAGAGGAGTCGTCGTCGGCGGCCTTCTCCTCACCGATGTCGAGCAGGTGCTCGATCAGCATGCCGAACGGGGTGCCCCAGTCGCCGACGTGGTTGTCCTTGATCACCTCGTGGCCCAGGAAGCCCAGGATCCGGGCGATCGCGTCACCGACGATCGTGGTGCGCAGGTGCCCGACGTGCATCTCCTTGGCCACGTTGGGCGAGGAGTACTCGACGACGATGCGCTGCGGGGCCTCCGTCTTGGGCACCGCGAGCCGCGGGTCGGCCAGCGCCTGCTGGGCCTGCCCGGCGATCCAGTCGTCCCGCAGCGTGAGGTTGATGAATCCGGGACCGCTGACCTCGACCTTGCCGATCAGGTCGCCCTTGTCCAGCTTCGCCACGATCTCGTTCGCGATGTTTCGCGGGTTCTGCTTCTCGCCTCGCTCCGCGGTCAGCGGCTTGACCAGCGACATGGCCACGTTGGCCTGCAGGTCGGCGAACTGCGACGGCCGGATGACCGGGTCGGTGCCGGCGTACGACGGTCCGAAGGCGGCGGTCAGTGCCTCCCGGACCCGGGCGGTGAGTGCGAGTTGCGGATCGGGCATGGCCCAAGGTTATCGGGGACGCAACGGTGATCAGGTATTGCTTTTCCCGTTGTGTGGACCGGAAGAGTTGCGGAGCCTCGTCAACCATTTGTCCCAGCGCAGCGCGAAGGTGAGCAGGACGGCGGCGCCGGCGGCGATCCCGAGCGCGACCAGATCGTTGCGGAGGTATTCGGGCCGCAGCGCGAAGAAGTCGCGCAGCCACGGGACCGCGAGGACGACCAGGAACGCCATGCTCATCGCGACCACCAGGCCCAGCCGCCACCAGTTCCAGGGACGGGCGATCAGAGCCAGCACCCAGATGGTCAGGAAGAAGAGGGCTAGCGTGGCGGTGGAGCTGTTCGTGGAGAACGGGCTGCTGGTGTACTCGCTGGCCAGGTAGTACCCGGCGAACGTGGCGATGCCGCACGCGACCCCGGCGGGCACCGCGAAGCGCAGCACCCGGGGGACGAAGCCGGACCGGGCCCGCTCCAGGTTGGGCGCCAGCGCCAGGAAGAACGCGGGGATGCCGATGGTCAGGCTGCTGATCAGGGTGAGATGCCGGGGCAGGAACGGGAAGCGCACATGCATCAGCCCGACCAGCACGGCGAGGATGATCGAGTAGACCGTCTTGGTGAGGAACAGGTTGGCGACGCGTTCGATGTTGCCCAGCACCCGGCGGCCCTCGCCGACCACGTACGGCAGCGTCGCGAAGCTGTTGTCCAGGAGGACGATCTGCGCCACGCCCCGGGTGGCGCCACTGCCCGAGCCCATCGACACGCCGAGGTCGGCGTCCTTGAGCGCGAGCACGTCGTTGACTCCGTCGCCGGTCATCGCGACCGTGTGGCCGCGCGACTGGAGCGCCTTGACCATGGCGCGCTTCTGCTGGGGGTCGACCCGGCCGAACACCGAGTTGTCCTCCAGCGTCTGCGCCATGGCCTCGATGTCGTCCGGGAGCGAGCGGGCGTCCACGGGATGCTCGGCCTTCGGCAGGTTCAGGGAACGGGCGATGGCGCCTACCGAGGCCGGGTTGTCGCCGGAGATGACCTTGACGGCGACGCCCTGCTCGGCGAAGTACTCCAGCGTCTTCGGAGCCTCGGCGCGAATCCGCTGCCGCAACACGACCAGCGCGGCAGGCTCGGCACTGGCGGTCACGTCCAGGCGTTCGGGGGCGGTGAAGGAACCGTCGGGCACGCGGGCGAGGACCAGGACGCGCAGGCCGGTCGAGCCGAGCCGCTCCGCCTGCTGCCGGTGGGAGTCGCCGGGATCCAACAGCACGTCGGCTGCGCCGACGACCCAGGAGCCCTGACCGTCGAACGCGGCGCCGCTCCATTTGCGGGCCGAGGAGAACGGGACCGTCTCGCTGATCGGCCAGCCCGGATCGTGCTCGTCCAGGCCCTCCTTGACGGCCCGCATGGTCGCGTTGGGATCGGGGTCGCCGCCCGCGGTGGCCGCCAGCGCCTGGCGGGCGGGCAGGTCCTTGTCGAGGACGATGACCTCGTCCAGGTCCATGCCGGGCTCGGTGAGCGTGCCGGTCTTGTCGACGCACAACACGTCGACCCGGGCCAGGCCCTCGATCGCGGGCAGTTCCTGCACCAGGCACTGGCGATGCCCGAGCCGCACCACGCCGACCGCGAAGGCGATGCTGGTCATCAGCACCAGCCCCTCGGGGATCATCGTGACCACGCCGGCCACCGCGCCCACGATCGCTTCGCCGAAGCCGATGGAGGTACGGAACTGGCTGATGAAGAGCAGGATCGCGGTGGGGATGATCAGCCATGTGACGTACTTGAGGAACCGGTTGATGCCCGACATCAGCTCCGAGTGCGACAGCGAGAACCTGCTGGCCTCCTCGACCAGCCGCGCCGCGTAGGCCTCGCGGCCGACCTTCTCGGCGGTGAACGTGCCGCCGCCCGCCACCACGAAGCTGCCGGACTTGACCTCGTCGCCGGGCGCCTTCTGCACCGCGTCGGCCTCGCCGGTGAGCAGCGACTCGTCGACCTCCAGCCCGTGCGACGCGGCGACCGTCCCGTCCACCACGATCTTGTCGCCGGAACCGAGCACGATCAGGTCGTCCAGCACGACGTCCTGCTGCTCGAGCTCGGCGAGCGAGCCGTCCCGCATGACCTTGACCGGTGTCTCGCCCACGACGGCGAGCTTGTCCAGCGTGCGCTTGGCGCGCAGTTCCTGGATCACGCCGATCGCGGAGTTGGCGATGATGACCCCGCCGAACAACCCGTCCTGCCACTGGCCGAAGACCAAGACCAGAACGAACAACGTGCCGATGAGCGCGTTGAACCGGGTGAACACGTTCGCCCGGAGGATCTCGGCCACCGACCGGCTGGACCGGCGCGGCACGTCGTTGGTCTGGTTCGCCGCAACACGCTCGCGGACCTCCGCCACGGTCAGCCCCCGCGCGGGACCCTGCTGTACACCCGTCACTTCGCCCCCAGTGGGATGCAGCATTCCCCAAGATCCTTGAGGACAACCCCAGGCTAGGTGGCGGCGGGGGGCTCGCTCCGGGTGGGACCTATTTCGGCCGCGTCAGGCGGCGTGTTCGCCGCGTCGTGCGGCCGATCCTCGGAGGGCTGCTCGGCAGGCTTGTCCGGGGCCGTGCCGGCAGAGTCGTCCGGGGCCTTGTCGACGGCTTCCTCAGCCTTCTCGCCGCCACCATCACGGTCGACAGCCTTCTCGCCGCCACCATCACGGTCGACATGGATCAGGCGGCCCAGCCGGGATGGCGTACGGGTGGCCGCGACCTGGTCCCTGATGCGATCGACGATCCGGCCGGTGGCCAGTTCGTACGCGAGCGCGCAGGCCGAGGAGATGGCGCGGGCGCGGGAGGCGCCGTGCGCGATGACGACCGTGCCGTTCAGGCCGAGCAGCACCCCGCCGCCGTAGGTCTCGGAGTCGAGCCGGTCACGCAGGTCGGTGAGCTGGCGGCGCTGGAGGAAGCTGCCCAGCTTGGCGGTGCGGCTCCCGGTCATGGCCTCGCGGACCTCCGCGAGGGCCATCCGGACCGAGCCCTCCATGGTCTTGAGGGCCACGTTGCCGGTGAAGCCGTCGGTGACCACCACGTCCACCACGCTCCGCAGCAGGTCGTGGCCCTCGACGTTCCCGGCGAAGCGGATGCCGTGCCGGCCGTTCGCCAGCAGTTCGTGCGCGTTCTTGGTGACCTTGTCACCCTTGCCCGGCTCGGCGCCGATGTTGAGCAGGCCCACCGTCGGGCGTGCCAGCCCCAGCCGGATCTGGGCGTACGCGGTGCCGAGCGCCGCGAACTGCACGAGCGTCTCTGCCTTGACGTCGGAGGTCGCCCCGGCGTCCAGCAGCACGGTGGGCCTCGGCCGAGTGGGCAAGGTCACAGCGATCGCCGGGCGCATCACGCTTTGCTGGCTCTTGAGCCGCAGCCGTGCGGTGGCCACGACCCCGGCGGTGGAGCCCGCCGACACCAGTGCGGACGCGCGCCCCTGCTTGATCAGGTGGCATGCGATCGCGACCGACGAACGGGGCTTGCGCCAGCTCGCCAGCGCACCCTCGCCCATGTCCAGGGACTCCTCGGCGTGAACGATCGGGATCTCGCCGGAGATGCCGAATCGGTCCAGTTCACGGCGGATCCGCGGGGCCTGCCCGACCAGCACGAGCCGGACGCCGTGGTCGCGGACCGCCGCCACCGCCCCGGCAATGATCTCCTCCGGGGCGTGGTCGCCGCCCATGGTGTCGACCGCGATCGGCGCGGGCCGAGCCGGCGCCGCGCGCGACTCGCCTTTGCCGGTCATGGGCCTCCTGGTGGATCAAGGGATCACGACGGCCGCAAGAGTGCAGCTCATCGCATCGTATGGCGTCCCTTTACCCGTCCCGACAGCGGAACCTCGCCTGGTCCCGCGATGATCCGGCGGTTCAGTTCTGCTTCCGGCAGTCGGGACCGAGGCAGTGCGCGTTCTCCACGATGGGACGGCCGTCCACCAGGATCGTGTAGTAGTGCTCTTGCTTCTTGCGCTCGCCGGAGGCCAGGACCTGGACGGCCTTCTTGTCAGCCGTGGTTCCGGTGCAGGCCACGCGCAACTTGGCGTTGGTCCAACCGGGCATGTGCGTACAGTTCAGCGCGGTACTGAGGGTCACACCCCGGCTCCGAAGCTCAGCGTCCGCGGTGGTCTTCGTCGAGTTCAGCAGCTTCGCCTGTGTCTGGTAGCGGAGCTCCTTAGTGTCGATGAAGGTCGCGTAGACGATGGCAGCGGCCACTCCGATCAGGACGAGGGCGAGGGCGACGACGCCGAGCGCAATGGCCTTCACCTGATTGTCCTTGACGGCGACCTTCAGCCGGTCGGCCATGCCAGCGACATTGTCTGCAGTGTTGTCTGGGGCGTTGTCTTTCATAGCGGCGTTCACACGCGTAGCGTCACCGCCGCCGACCGGGCGCAGGCGTAGCGCCGGGCGGGTTTTCCACGGACCGGGTGAAACCGTTGCCCGATCACGAGGATGCGGGAGAGCAGCCCAGCCCCAGGCAATCCTGGTCGACCACCGGCTTGCCGCCGACCGTGATCACGTACTGCTCGCGCGGGTGGTCGGTGTCGGCCTGGGTGGCCTCGCCGGACACCACGACCGGGACGCCGGTGGTGGTCCGGCCCGTGCACCGCACCCGGACGAGCGATTCGTCGCCGGTCGCCGGCAACTCGCACGAGGGGCGGCCGGCCAGCCGGATCCCCCGCTTCTGGAGCTCGGCGACGGTGCCGTCGCCGACCGCGTTGCGGTACGCGCCGTCGGAGATCCGCTGCATGAGCTCGCAGCCGCTCAGCGTGCAGACGAGCAGCGCGGCCATCAGGCCTGCGCGGAGGGCCTTCACGCCCCCTCCCGCACGCTCTCCCGGGTGGGCGGACCTGGACCGTCGAGCACCGCGGTCACGGCGTCAGCGACAGCCTCGGGCCGGTCCAGATGCACCATGTGCCGGGCGCCCGGGAGCACCACGTGGCTGCCGTACGGGCTCATTTCGGCGAGGCGGCGGTGCCCCTCGCGCCATTTCTCGCGCTCGTCCTCCGACTGGCCGGGATCGCCGAGCGCGGTCAGCACGACCAGCGGGATCGCGGGGAACGGCCGGCGCTCGCGCAGCCGGTCGAGATCCTCGGCCATCTCCCGGTAGGCGAACTCCTCGGAGAGGACCGTGCCGATCACCGTGCCCCGCCCGTACACCGAACGGACGGTCTCGGCCGGGACGGGCTCGCCGCGGTCACTCGTGCACCGCATGACCAGCCGCCGCCCCGCCGGGCCGACGATCTTCGACAGCCGGGTGAATCCCAGCGCGGCTCCCAGCGCCTTGGCCGCCGGGTCGACCATGGCCGTGAGCCGGAATCGGGCACGAGGGTCGCGCTCACAACTCGGATCCACGAGCACGAGCCCCCTGACGAGCTCAGGGTGGAGCCGGGCGAGCGCCTCCGCGTGGAATCCGGCCATCGAGTGGGCCACGACGGTCACCGGCACCCCTGCACTTTCGGCGAGTGCCCTTTCGGCGAGCCCGGCCAGGATCGCGACCTCGCGGCGCAGACTGGGCGGGCTGGCCGCCAGCGGGCTCAGCCCGAGCCCGGGACGGTCGAAGTTGTGGACCCGGCAGCGGCCCTCCAGCAGGTCGACGGACGGCTGCCAGTCGAACCACGCCCCGCCGAGCCCGCTGCTCAGCAGCAGCGGCGGCCCGTCAGCCGGGCCGCTCGTGACCAGATGGACCTGCTCACCGTCGACGTTCTCCAGGGTGATCCGGGGGGTCATAGGCGTGTCGTCTCCCGTTCGGGCCGGTCACCGGGGGCGGACCGGCGGAGCCGCCGCCGGTCGTCGTACAGGGCCCAGGCGATGGTGACGAGCCCGAGGACCAGAATGCTGATCTGAACGCGCTGGATGATGCCCAGCCAGCGGCCGAGGAGCATTGCCAGGACCGTGCTGAGCGCGAACGCGGTCTCCGCGAGCGCCAGCAACCAGCCCCAGCGCGCGAGGACGGGCCACCAGCCGTACCGGCGAGCCGCGATCGACAGGGTGAGCAGCGCCGCCACCCCGAAGGCGATCACCATGCTGCTGGTGACGGCGTGGAACTGGTGGGAGAACGAGACGTTCTCTGATCGTTCCCGGAGCGAACACCACGTCTCCAGGCTGGGCGCGCAGTCGAGCGGGAAGACCGCGTCGCCGATGGCGCACACCCCGAAGAGACCGAGGAACGTCCAGCCGAGGGTGGACCAGGGGCGCCGCGGCAGGGTCAGCAGGCAGGTGCCGGCGACCGTGATCGAGAGCACCCCGGTGACGAAGTCCCCGGCGCTGTAGACCTGGTGGAACGGCTGGTCAACGGCCGAGAGCTCGCTCACATAGCCGTTGATGACGTCCAGGTCGGGGCTGAGGAGATGTTCCAGCAGGAAGGTCGAGTAGGTGATCGCGGCGACGGTGGCGAGGACCACGGCAAAAGCCGGCACCGCTCCCGGCGCGTCGTCGCGCGGCTCCGGCTTCACCCCGTCCCCCCTCGCCCCGTACGGCCCGTGCCATCCACTACCAGTATTTCTGTAGTCAGCATAAGGACGTGACCGGGGCGCCACTTTCACGTGCCGTAATCGTTGTACTAGCGGTGGACTGCCGAGACCCCCGTCTCAGGCGGTTTGTCTGGCTCGGGCTTGACCAGCTTCTTTGTACCCTGGAGGGGGTACCTATTCGTCATGAAGGTGGATCAAACGCTTCAATGGGGGTGAATCGGGACTCATTGATCACTGTCCGTGACGACGCGCCCCGGCGCGCGTTTTCCCCCGCTGACTTTCAAGGAGTACCAACACGTGACTTTGGTGAACGACGCGGCTCCCGCAGTGCGATCCACTGGTCGCAAGTTCCGCGCCTTCACGGCGAAGCATCTCGACGAGCTCACCGCTCGTGCTGGTCTGTCGCCCGAACAGCGGCTCGCGACCCGGGCGGTGGCGACAGTCCTGCCGTTTCGGACCAACCAGTACGTGATCGATGAGCTCATCGACTGGTCGGCGGCACCCGAAGACCCGATCTATCGGCTGGTCTTCCCCATGGAGGACATGCTCCCCGCCGAAGACGTCGCGCACCTCTCGGACCTTCTCCGCAGGGAGGCCCCCAAAGCCGAGGTTGAGGCGGCGGCACGCGCCGTCCGGATGAAGCTCAACCCGCATCCGGCCGGGCAGATGGAGCTCAACATCCCGAGCTTCGGGGACGGCAAGATCCCCGGCCTGCAGCACAAGTACGACGAGACCGTGCTGTACTTCCCCAAGCAGGGGCAGACCTGCCACGCGTACTGCACCTACTGCTTCCGCTGGGCGCAGTTCGTCGGCGAGGCCGACCTCAAGATGGCCGGTGACGACACCCAGCAACTGCGCGACTACGTGCTCGCGCACCCCGAGGTGACCAGCGTCCTGTTCACTGGCGGCGACGCCATGATCATGGGTGAGACGGTGCTCCGCCGCTACGTCGAGCCGCTGCTCGACCTGGAGCAGCTGGAGTCGATCCGCATCGGCACCAAGTCGCTGGCCTACTGGCCGCAGAAGTTCGTGACCGACCCGGACGCCGACTCCATGCTGCAGCTGTTCGAGCAGGTCGTCGAGTCCGGCAAGAACCTCGCGTTCATGGCGCACTTCACGCACCCGCGCGAGCTGGAGCCCCTGGTCGTCACCGAGGCGGTCCGCCGGATCCGCGACACCGGGGCGGTCATCCGCACCCAGGCGCCGCTGATCCGCACGATCAACGACGACCCGGCGGTCTGGGAGGACATGTGGCGTACCCAGACGCGGATGGGCATGGTCCCGTACTACTTCTTCGTGGAGCGTGACACCGGGCCGCAGGACTACTTCGCGGTACCGCTGGCACGGGCGTACGAGATCTTCCGGGACGCCTACCAGGGCGTGTCGGGGCTCTCCCGCACCGTCCGAGGGCCGTCCATGTCGGCGACCCCCGGCAAGGTGTGCGTGGACGGCGTGCTGGATCTGATGGGCGAGAAGGTCTTCGCCCTGCACTTCATCCAGGCCCGCAACGCCGACCTGGTGGGCAAGCCGTTCTTCGCCAAGTACGACCCGGACGCCGTCTGGCTGGACGATCTCAAGCCGGCCTTCGCCGACCGCTTCCCGTTCGAGGTCTGACCGCTTCCGTTCGAGATCTGACAGGGCCGTTGGGCCACGGCGAGTCGGCCGGGGTGGCGTACCCACACCGGCGACTCGCCGTGGCCCGGCGCGCTCCAGCGAGGCGCCCGGTCCGGACGCGTCAGTGGCCGTACACGGGGACGATCGAGGCCCTGGCCAGGGTGTGGGCCGTGATGTTGAAGCCCGCCACGGCAGGGGAGACGTCCGAGTCGATGCCCAGCGTCTCCACGTCCAGTGCGTGCACCGTGAAGACGTAACGGTGCGGCGTCCCGGGCGGCGGGGCGGAGCCGCCGAACGCCTTGATCCCGTAGTCGTTGCGCGCCTGGACCCCGGTCTTGGAGTCTTCCGACCCGGCGCCCGTGGGCAGCTCGGTCACGTCGGCCGGGATGTCGAACGCCACCCAGTGCCAGAAGCCGCTGCCGGTCGGCGCGTCCGGGTCGAAGCAGGTCACCGCGAAGCTCTTGGTCTCCGCCGGGAAGCCCGACCAGCGCAGGTGCGGGGAGAGGTTCTCGCCGCTGAAGCCCCAGTCGTTGAAGACATGCCTGTTCGAAAGCTGCTCGCCGTGGGTCACGTCGTCGCTCTCGATGGTGAATGGCGGCACCTTGGGCAGATGCTCGTGCGGAAGCGGGGCGGGCATGGCGACCTCCTCGTCAGACGATCGTTGTCCCTCCCATCTCTATCAGTGGAGCCTCACGGCTTCACCGCTACGTCTTCACTGCGCCCATGGTGAAGCCCGTCACGAAACGATCGAGGAAGAGGTTGAACAGGAACGCGATCGGGACGGCCATGGTCACCGTGGCGGCCTGGAGCGACTGCCAGAAGAAGACATCGCCGCGGATCAGCTGGGTCGGCACGCCCGTGCTGACGACCATCTCCGGGCTCGCCGACACGAACGCCAGCGCGTACACGAACTCGCTCGCCGTCAGGGTGAAGCTGAAGACGACGACGGCGACGATCCCGGGGAAGACGAGCGGCAGGACCGCCCGCCCGAACGCGCCCAGCCGGCTGTAGCCGTCGACCATCGCCTGCTCCTCGACGTCCTTCGGCACGGCCTTCAGAAACCCGATCAGCAGCCATACCGACACCGGCACGGTGATCGTCGGATAGACGACGACCATCGACCAGATCGTGTCCTCCAGGCCGAGCGCGACCACGACGCGGGTCAGGGACAGGAAGAGCAGCGACGGCGGCACCAGATAGACCAGAAAGATCGCGATGCCCATCGGGGTGCCCCACGGCCGGTTGAGGCGCGCCAGGGAGTACGCGGCGGGCAGCGCCAGCGCGAGCGTGAGCACGACGACAAGGGCGCCGACCAGGAGCGTGTTGACCACGAACGTGAGGAACGGCGTGTCGGTGAACAGGAACGTCACGTGGTCGGGCGTGGCGGGCTCGTTGAAGAGGAACGGGCTGCTCTCGGGGTTGTAGAGGTCGCGGTTCTGCTTGAACGCGCTGACGACGCTCCACAGGAACGGAAGGGCGCACACCAGCGACGCCAGCACCGCCGCACCGTACACACCGCACCGGGCGAGGACATGCCGGATCGCGTACTGCCGCCGGAGCCGCGCCATCTCCTGCGCGGTCTGCCGCTGCGCCCCGTTCTTCGTCACGAGGGTGTTGGTCACTGCGACTCCAAGCGACGGACGGCGCGCAAGATCGCGACCGCGCCGGCGAGCAGGATCGGGAAGAGGAACAGCGCGATCGCAGCGCCCTGGCCGACGTCGCCGCCCTCGATGCCGCGGAAGTAGGCCCATGACGCCAGTACTTCGGTCGAGTGCGTGGGGCCGCCGCGCGTCAGCACGTACGACACGGTCATGTCGGTGAACGTCATGATGGCGCCGAACAACCCCGCGACCGCGATCACCGGCAGTGTGAGCGGGATCGTCACCTCGAACATCCGCCGCCAGAAGCCCGCCCCGTCGATCCGGGCGGCCTCGTCGATGTCGCGCGGGATGGCCACCAGCCCGGCCATCACGATCACCGCGGCCAGCGGGGTGAGCCGCCAGACCTGGACTGCGATCACCGACACCATCGCCGTCGAGGGGCGCCCGAGCCACACCACGTTGGTGTCGATCACGCCCACCTGGCGGAGCACCCAGTCGACCGGCGAGTAGATCGAGTCCAGGAACCACAACCACGAGATCGTCGACAGCGCCACCGGCGTCGTCCACGGCAGCAGCACCAGGAAGCGCACGAACCACTTGCCGCGGAAGTCGGCCACCAGGATGTTGGCCAGGATCTTGCCCAGCAGCACGATGAAGATCATGGTGATCACGGTGAAGACCACCGTGTTGACCAGCGACCGCCAGAACACCCGGTCGTCGAAGATCGCCTCGAAGTTGCGGGACCCGACGAAGTCGTACGAGGGATCGCCGGTCGTCACGTCCGAGAACGCGAACGCGATGGCCAGCAGGAACGGCACGCCCACCAGCGCGATGATGTAGACCACCGAGGGCAGCAACATCGCCCAGGCCAGAAACCCCTCCCGGTCGGCGAGCCCCGGCTTGGACCGCCGCGCCGGCCGGAACCTGCCGTCCGGCGGACTGTCCGGCGGGCCGCCCCGCCGCATCCGCGCATGGGTCACGAGCCGCTCCCGTTCCCGACAGGCACCGCCGGCGTGCGGCCGCCCTCCGCGGCGTCGAAGAAGCGCAGCCGCCCCGCCACCACAGCGAACTCGTGCGTCTCGCCCGCCGACAGCGGGGTCGTCACCGTCGCGGGCAGCCGGGCGATCACCCGCGTCTCCTCGCCGAGCCTGGTCACCGTGCCGTACACGTGCCGGTCGCCGGACAGGTACTCCATCCGCTCGATCTGCAGCGGCATCGTGACGCGCGCGTCGTACGGCACGTTCTCGGCCGGGAGCAGGTGCTCGGGCCGGAAGCCGATCAGCCGGTCGTCGCGCCGCACCAGGTTCATCGGCGGCGACCCGATGAACGTGGCCACGAACGTGTCGGCGGGGTCGTCGTACACCTCCACCGGCGTCCCGATCTGGCGGACGCGGCCCTTCTCCAGGACCGCGATCCGGTCGCCGAGCCCCATCGCCTCGGCCTGGTCGTGGGTGACGTAGATCGTCGTCGTCCCGATCTGCTCCTGGAACTGCTTGAGCTCGTCCCGCGCCGTCGCGCGCAGCTTGGCGTCCAGGTTGGACAGCGGCTCGTCCAGCAGGAACACCGCCGGATCCCGGACGAGGGCACGCGCCAGCGCCACCCGCTGCCGTTCACCGCCTGACAGCTGCCGAGGCTTGCGGCCCAGCAGCGGCTCGATGCCCAGCCGCCCGGCCGCGTCCTTGGCCCTGCGCTCCCGCATGCCGCGCGGCATCTTCTCGGCCTTCAACGGGAAGACGATGTTGTCGAGCACCGACTTGTGCGGGTAGAGCGCGTACGACTGGAACACCATCGCGACCTGGCGGATCCGCGGCGGCAACCCGTTGACCACGTTGCCGCCGATCAGCACCTCGCCCTCGGTCGGCTGCTCCAGGCCGGCGATCGTGCGCAGCAAGGTGGTCTTGCCGCACCCCGAGGGGCCCAGCAACACCAGGTATTCACCCGGCTCGGCCGCGAGGTTGACCCCGGCCAGGGCGCGCACGTCGTCGTCCTTCCGGCGACGGCCGCGCAGATGTCCGTCGAAGGTCTTGACCAGATCCCGCACCTCGACAGCGTTCATATGCTCGCTCCGCTCGCCGGCGTTCATGGATCGATCAGCCACCCACCAGGCCTCGCGCGCGCCAGTTCTTGAAGATCGAGTTGATCTGCTTGTCCGCCTCCGCGACCGCCTGCTTGGCGCTGACCTGGCCGCGCGCCGCGCGCCCGAACATCGTCGGCAGGACGTTGGTGTTGAAGATCTCGCCGATCGCCGGATTGGAGGGCCCGGGGTAGCCGATGTTGGCGCTCCACGACGTGGCGGTCTTGAGCAGCGCGAGTTTGTTGGCGGGCTTGGCGCCGAACGGGTCCTTGTCCAGCCAGCCGTTCAGCTGCGGCACGAGCGACGGCCACCCGGGCAGGTCGTAGAGCTCGGAGTTGTAGGTGACCGCCGGGAAGTTGGCGGTGTAGTGCAGCAGGAACTCCTTGGCGGCGTCCGCGTTCTTGGCGTGCTTGGGGATGACCCACTGCTGGATGACGTGCTGGGCCGCCATCGCCGCCCGGGGGCCGCGCAGCGCCGGCACGAAGAAGATGTCGTCGCCGATCTTGGGGTTGGTGCCCATCGCGGTGCGCCAGGCCGAGATCGAGTTGAGGATGTAGGAGGACTTGCCCGCGATCAGCGCCTGGTTGTTGGACGCGGGCACCCAGGAGAAGACCTCGTTGGTCTCGGCCTGCTTCCACAGCCGGGTCATGAAGTCGACGGCCGCCACCGTGGCATCGGAGTTGATCACGACCTTCTCGTTGGGGTCCTGCTCGGACGCCCCGTACGACCAGAGGAGCGCCCGCGCCGCCATGTTGGAGTCGGTCTCCGGCGACAGCCCGATACCGCACGGCACGCCCGTCGTCCGCTTGATCTCGGACGCGCCCCGCAACAGTTCGTCCCAGCTGCCGGGCCCGTTGGGCAGGCCGACCTTCTCCCACATCGACTTGCGGTAGTCGCCCGGGTCCGGCGACCAGCCCGGGCAATAGCAGTAGAACCGCTTGGTGTTGGGGTTGAAACTCGACTTGCGGCACAGCTCCAGCTGCGGCCCCCACCGCCGCGTGGCCTCCTGCACCAGGTCGGTCATGTCCAGCACGGACGGCTCGTACTGCGAGAACGGCGCGATGTGCTGGATGACGTCGTGGCCCTGCTTGGCCTGGATCTCCGACGCCGCCCGGCGCGGCACGTCCACCGTGTTGATGTGGTCGACCCGGACGGTCACGCCGACCCGCTTGCCCCACTCGGCCACGAACTTGTCGAACCACTTGTCGTGCCGGGGCACGAAGTGGCTCCACATCAGGATGCTCAGCGAGCCACTGAGCTTCCGTGTGGGCGCGGTGAAGACCTCCTTGGGCGCCTGTCCGGGATCCTTGGCCTGGGGTCCGCTGCTCTCGCTCGCGCAGCCCGCCGCAATGCCCGCGGCTCCCACGGCCACTGCCGTCGATTGAAGGAAGCCGCGTCTGCTCAGCTGCTCGGCCATGGCGGAGTCTCCCTCGCCGCTGAAGGTCTTCCTTCGAAGTTAGATCGGCAAGGGGCCTCTCATCCAGAGGCGAATAGGTAACTCTATGTAACTGTAGTCACTCGCACCGCAACAGTCACAGTAGTCTCGAAAGTGACTACTTTCCGGTGGCGTCGGTGTAGGCCTTGAGGACTTCCGTGGGGTCGCCGTCCATCTTGATCCGGCCCTCGTCGAGCCAGATGACCCGGTTACAGGTCTCCTCGATGACGTCCAGGTTGTGCGCGACCAGGAAGACCGCGCCCGCGTCCTTGCGCAGCTCGTCGATCTTGGCCTTGCTGCGCCGCTTGAACTTGGCGTCACCGGTGGCGAGGGCCTCGTCGATGAGCATCACGTCGTGCGTGCGGGCCGCGGCGATCGCGAACCGGAGCCGGGCGCCCATGCCGGAGGAGTAGGTCGACATCGGGTAGTCGATGAAGCCGGGCTTGAGATCGGCGAACTTCACGATCTCGTCGTACTTCTCCTTGGTCTCCTCGGGCGTGAGGCCCATGGCCAGGCAGCCCAGCACGATGTTGCGGGAGCCGGTCAGGTCCTTCATCAGCGCCGCGTTGACACCCAGCAACGACGGCTGGCCGTCGGTGTAGACGCCGCCCTTGGCCGGGGGCAGCAGGCCCGCGATGGCCTTCAGCAGGGTGGACTTGCCGGAGCCGTTGGTGCCGACGACACCGATCGCGTCGCCCCGGTAGGCGATGAACGAGACGCCGCGGACGGCGTGGATCTCCTTCATCTGGGGGCGGTTTTGGCGCTTGACGACCCGCATCAGCGCGGTCGCCGCGTTGCCGCGGCCACCGCCCGAGCCATAGACCCGGTAGATGATGTGCAGGTCGTCCACGACGACGATCGGCTCCCGGTTGGGGTCGATCGCGACCGCGGGCTGCGCGTCGGACACCGGAGACTTCTCCTTGAGCGCTCTAGCCACGCCCGTACCTCTCCTCCGCACGGTGGAAGTACCAGAATCCCCCGACCAGCGCGATCACAGCCCAGGCGATCGCGTACCACCACAGATGGCTGTCGGTCCAGTGCCACTTGGGGAGGTCCTTGTTGCGATAGGACTCGATCAGCGAGGTGCGAGCGAGTTCCACATAGACCGACCCGGGATTGGCCTTCAGCAGCTCGGTCAGCCACGGGTGGTCCTTGAGCCGGTCCTGGGCGATCTGCGGAATCGCGAAGATGACGCCGGAAGCGTAGAGCCAGGTGCGCAGGATGAACGGCAGCAACTGCTGGATGTCGGGGGTGAACGCGCCGATCCGCGCCAGCACCAGGCTGAGCCCCATGTTGAAGCACAGCTGGAGCAGCAGTGTCGGCACGATCAGGAGCATGTAGAGCGACGGCACCTCACCCCAGGCGAACACCACCGCGAACAGCACCACCATGGAGATCAGCAGCTGCTGGAGCTCCACGATCACATGCGCGAACGGCAGCGAGGCGCGCGGGAAGTGCAGCGCCCTGATCAGCGACAGGTTGCCACTGATCGACTTGGCGCCCGCCGTCACCGACCGCTGGGTGAAGGTGAAGATGAAGACACCCGTCACCAGGAACGGGATGAAGTCGGTGACGTCCCGTCCTGTCTGCAGGAGCACACCGAAGATCAGGAAGTAGACCGCGACGT
This sequence comes from Actinomadura sp. 6N118, assembly GCF_044326415.1. Classification (NCBI taxonomy): domain Bacteria; kingdom Bacillati; phylum Actinomycetota; class Actinomycetes; order Streptosporangiales; family Thermomonosporaceae; genus Actinomadura; species Actinomadura sp. 6N118. The sequence goes on from NZ_JBIRAZ010000024.1 coordinate 91,387, forward strand.
TCAACAGCGGCGTCAGTACCTGCCAGAGCTGCCCCAGCCGGGAGCTGGTGTACATCGACGAGGTCTTGGCGGAGGCGAAGTTCCAGATGAACGTTCGCCGTTGCCAGACCTGCTGGACGTAGGTGCTCAGCGGGGGGCGCGCTGCGCTCTGCTTCAGCCCATGCCGTGCGGCGAATCCGGCCAGCGACTCGCTGCTCTGCCCGTTCATTCGAGGAGACTCCGAGATCGTGCCGACCGGCTCGCCACCCGAGGAGCTGAGCCGTTCCGGGTGACTCATGCCGGGAAGCCTATTGCAGTCCACGTTGTGTGAGGGACGTTCGCCCACATGTGACCCCCGCATTGTGATCTTTGGGGAATCATGTCCTGTTCCTTGGGGATACCCCCGTCATGCATGCCTATGACGGGAGACGAGCGCGGTGGTCACCGATTGTGATCGTGGAGCCGCCGGGGGTTGATCATGGCAGCCGGGTGCTCCGGCGGCTGGGCAAGATCGACCGGCAGGCCTTCGACAGCGTCGCGGCCGCTCATCTGCCGGGGCTGGAGTACGTCCTGCCCCGGTTGTCGCGTGCCGCCGATCATGGTGTGCTGTGGTTCACCATGGCCGGTGTGATGGCCGTGTCCCGGCGTGCCCGGCTGCGGCGGGCGGCGCTGCGCGGCGCCATCGGGATCGCTGTGGCGAGCCCCGCCGTCAACATCATCGGCAAGCAGGCGTTCCGCCGGAAACGCCCGATCGTGGACCTGGTCCCGCCGATCCGGATCCGCTGGAAGCTGCCCACGTCACACGCCTTCCCCTCGGGGCATTCCGCCTCGGCCGCCGCGTTCGCCGCCGGGGTGGCCATGGAGGCGCCGCGCGCGGTCGCCGTCCCGGTGGCGGCCACCGCGGCCGCGGTGGCCTTCTCCCGGATCTACACGGGGGCGCACTATCCCGGCGATGTGATGGCCGGGGTGGGGATCGGCGTGCTGGCGGGCGTGGGCACCCGCCTGGCCTGGCCGGCCCGCCCGCCGGTCGCACAGGTCTCGCGGCGCACGACCAGGTCCGTGCAGGTCAGCGAGGACGGGGAGGGGCTCGTCGTGGTGGTCAACGGCAAGGCCGGTGGCACGGAGCCGGCCTCGAAGGGCAGTCAGGCGAAGAGCACCGACCGCGAGGTTCCGCCGGGACGAGGGCTCGTCACAGGCCGGACCGATCTCGACGTGGCGGTGTTGTCGCGGGAGTTCCCTGCGGCGGAGGTCATCCGGGCCGGACAGGACGAGGACCTGGAAAAACTGCTCGACGAGTTGGCCAAACGGGCCACCGTGCTGGGCGTCGTCGGCGGGGACGGGACCGTCAACGCGGGGGCCCGGGCGGCCCTGAAGCACGACGTGCCCCTGCTGCCGATCCCCGCTGGCACGTTCGACCACTTCGCCCGCGCGCTCGGCATCGAGACGCCCATGGACGCGGTCGCCGCGTACCGGGAGGGATGTGTTGCCCGGGTCGATGTGGGATCCATCACGTCGCGGGAGGGCGGGGACGGCCTGATCTTCCTGAACACGGCGAGTTTCGGGGCGTACACCGAGCTGATCCTGCGGCGGCGCCGACTGGAGGCGCGGCTCGGCAAGTGGCCCGCGCTCGCGGTGGCGGCCGTCCGTACGCTCCGGCACTCCACGCCGATCGAGATCGTGGTCGACGGCCGGAAACGCCGAGTGTGGATGGCGTTCGTTGGCAACGGGACATACGGCTCGCGCGGCGCGGCGCCGACCTGGCGAAACCGGCTGGACGACGGGCGGCTCGACATCCGGATGATCACCACGGGCAAACGGGTGCCCCGGGTACGGGCGCTCGCCGCCGTCCTGCTCGGCCACCTGCACATCACCCCGGGCTACCGGTCCTGGCACGGCGATTCGCTCGAGCTGATCGCTACGGAGGGTGACCTCCGGCTGGCCCACGACGGTGAGCTGTCGACGGTCCGGAGCGTGGTGAGATTCGCGAAGGAGGCCGGTGCGCTGTCGGTCCTCTGCCCTCGGACACCGAGCTGAGAATTCCCCTCTTATTCACCCCCGCGTCGAAAGGAGATCGGGCAACGGCGGAGGCCGGCGACCACGGAGGAGCCGTTGTACGTGGCGCCGCCCGCCGGCTCGATCCGGTCGTACCGCTCCAGGAGGGCCTCCAGCACCAGCCGGATCTCCATCCGGGCCAGCGCCGCGCCCAGGCAGAAGTGCGGGCCGAACCCAAAGGCGAGGCTCGGCGCCGGAGGCCGCCGGGCGATGTCGAAACGGCCGGCGTCCGGGCCGAACGCCGCCGGATCGCGGTTGGCTGCCCCGTACAGGAGCATGACCTTGTCGCCTTCGGCGATCTCTGACCCGCCCAGCGTGACCGGGCGGGTCGCCGTACGGAGGAAATAGACGACGGGTGAGGTCCACCGCAGGATCTCCTCGACCGCGGTCGGCAGCAGCTCGTCGCGCCGGGCCTTCAGCGCCGTCCACTGGTCCGGCCGTTCGGCGAACGCCAGGAGCCCGCCGGAGAGCGAGTGCCGCGTCGTCTCGTTCCCCGCCACCAGGAGCTGGATGAGGAACATGACCAGCTCCAGATCGGTGAGCTTGTCGCCGTCGAGCTCCAGGGTGGCGAGCTGGGAGATGACATCGTCGCGCGGGGATGCCCGCCGTGCGTGTGCCTCGCCGATCAGATAGGTGCCGCACTCGATCCGCAGGGCGCCCCGCTCCTCCTCGGTCAGGTCGGGGTTCGCGCCCGGGACGATGGCCTCGGACCAGGAGTGGAAACGTTCCCAATCCGCCTCCGGGATGCCCAGCAGCAGGCAGATCACCTGCAACGGCAGCGGCACGGCGAGCCCGTCGACCACGTCGAAGCGCCCGTCCCCTGGCACCGCGTCCAGCAGGGCCGTGATCCGGTCCCGGACGGCCCCCTCCAGCCGCCGCAGCACCGAGGGCCGGAACGCGGGGGCCACCAGGCCGCGGTAACGGGTGTGGTCCGGCGGGTCCGTATGCATGATCGTCGGCGGTGCGTCGTACGAGTGCCCGATCTCGGAGATGAGGATGCCGTCCCGGGACCGGTACGTCGCGGGGTCGGTGACCGCCTCCATCACCTCGGCATGAGTGCCGACGACCCACAGCGGCAGCTCCGGATGCCGCACGGGCGACCCGTGCCCGTGGAGCTGCTCGTAGAGCCCGACCGGGTGCCCCTCCCCGAACGATCCGTCCGGGAAGTCCTTCGGGATCACGGGAGGATGCCCTCGGGACGCGGGATCCCCGCGGCGTCGCACATCGCGAGGTAGGCGTTCAGCGTCGACTCGCCGTCCACGACGCCGCTGATGTTGCCGTCCGCGTCGTACTCGATGAACGCGCCCTCGATGATGAAGAGGATGTCGCTGTCCTCTTCGATCATCAGCGTGTGGACCGATCCCGGCGGCTCGTGGATGAACGTCCCCGCCACATAGTCGATCCCGTACTCGGCGTACTTCCACCGTCCCGAGAACGTGTAGGCGTGCACGCTGCCCGTGTGCTTGTGCGTGGGCAGCTGGAACGGCGCCTTGAACCGGTTGCGCACCACCCAGGTGTCGGGCGACACCCGCAAGACCTGCAGGCCCACCGGCCCGGCGTTCACCCACGGAAGATCGTCAGCATGCACGAACCCGACCAGCGGGCCGATCGTCTCAGTCATGATCAAACGCTAGGTAGGTGGGAGTCCGGGCGCAAGGGTTGTGCGCTTTCGTCCCGGTTCGTCGACGTTCAGATCGGGTAAGGCACCGTTCGGCGATACGGGGGCAGCCGATTCGGAAGGGTGAACATGTCCACGGGAGTCGATCCGAGCGCACTGAGTGACGAGGATCTACTGCGGGAGCTGGGAAGCCTGTACGACACCAGGCTCGACGCCTTGCGGCACGCCGCCGTCCAGGCGTTCGGCGAACACACCAAACGCATGAACATGCTCGAAGCGGAGTACGTCCGCCGCCGCCCGGCCCGGGAGATCGACCCCGGCCGCCTGCGCGCCGGCGCCCGCGCCCGCTAACGCAACAGCCCGTCCACCAACGCGCGAAGAGAGAGCTCGAACAGCCGGTCCTGATCGACCGGCTGTCCGAGTTCGTGCGCAAGGGAGGGCTCAATGCCGATCTCGTCGGCGTCCCGCCACAGCTCGGCCGTGGTCGGGTGCTGCTCCGGCCCGCGCCTGACCGCGCGCTCCAGCAGCACGTACCCCACCACGTGGTGGAGCACGGCACGCACCACGACGGCGCCCCGGCGCCCGTCCAGCCCGGCGGCGCCCACCTCCCGGGCGAGCGCACGTTCGGCTGGCAACATCATCAAGGCCGTCCGGCCATGCTCGTACACGAGCGCGATCACATGCGGATGGTCATGGATCATCCGGCGCAGCGCCTTGCCCACCGCGATGATCCGCTGCCGGGGGCTCCGGCCGGCCGGAGCGACATCGCCGAGCTCGGCCAGCACCCGGTCCACCAACTGCGCGATCAGGGCCTCCCGGTTGCCGACGTGCCAGTAGATGGCTGTCACCGCCACGCCCAGCTCCGCCGCGAGCCGCCGCATCGAGAGCCCTTCCAGACCCTGCTCCTCAACAAGCCGCATGGCGGCATCGAGCACCGACTCCCGACTGACCCGTGGCGCGTTCATCCCTAGTGGTCGACAGACCGCTCGTGCTCGGCGACGATCGCCAGGACGTCCGCCGGAACGTCGGTGAACGTGTAGACGAGCTCCATCGCTGCCGGATCGAGATCGGCCATGTACGGCATGATGCGCCAGGCCTCGTCCATCAGCTCGGCGACCGTCGCCCCGATGCAGCTGCCTGGATGGCTCGTCGGCAGCCCCAGCCACCAGCCGGCCTCGCGGGTGACAACGATCTCGACGGGATCTCGCCCCTGCTCATCTGCCATTCCAGAGCAATAACACACTCCGTCCGGCCTGGTTGGGCTGAGACCGGAAGGGGCGGGCGTGGCCGGATGCGGTCGGGAGGGGTTGGCGGGGGCTGGGGTCTCTGTAACGGTGTTACAGGGACCTCGTCGAGAGGGGTGCGACTCCAATGGCCCGTGTCCGTTATGGTCCGCGTACGGCTGAGGAGCTTCGGGCTGCGCGGGAGGCTCGTGCTCGGATACCCGACATCTGGTCCACCGGGATCATCGCCCTGTGGGAGAGCGATCCCGACGCCGTCGCCCAGGTGTTGCCGCCGCCGCTCAAGCCCGCGGGGCGGCCGCTCGTGCGGGCCACGATCAGCCGCGTGGACCTGCCAGGCGGCCATGTGCTGGGTGCTGGATCGGTTGCCGTGCGGGCCGTGCATGACGGGCAAGAGGGCGACTATCCGCTCGTCATGCCGATGACGACCGAGCGGGCGCTGATTGGCGGGCGGGAGGTCTTCGGGGAGCCCAAGAAGCTCGGCGAGGTGGTGGTACGGAGGTCCGGCGACCGCGTGAGCGCCGGGTTGACGCGGCATGGTGTGTCGTTCGTGCTGGTGAGCGGTGAGGTGACGGAGGAACTGCCGCTGCCTGGCGAGCACGAGAACCTGGACTTCTACTTCAAGTTCCTGCCCGCGCCTGATGGGAGCGGGCTGGACGGAGACGCGGCTCTTGTCCACTGCACGCGACGGGGGAGGACGCGGTCGCTGCATCGGGTGGAAGGCGAGGTCGTTCTCAACGAATCGCCGTACGACCCGGTGGCGGACTTGCCGGTGCGACGGCTTGTGGGAATCACGCTCGGGGAGCGGACCTCCGTGCAGGAGGGGCGGATCGTCGAGCGGGTGGCGGCGGAGGTCGTGCTGCCGTTCGTGCACCAGCGGTACGACGATCCGATGCAGGTCCTCGATGCTTGAGCTGCGGGGGAAGGTCGCCGTGGTCACCGGGGGCGCAGGCGGCATCGGGCTGGCGATGGGACGGGCGTTCGCCGCCGAGGGCATGCGGGTGGTGCTTGCGGACGTGGAGGAGCCCGCGTTGTCCAAGGCGGCCGCGGAGCTTGGAGCGCTCGGCGTGGTGGCCGATGTGACGTCAGAGGCGTCCATGCAGGCGCTTGCCCAGCGGGCGTACGACGCGTACGGCGCCGTCCATGTGCTGTGCAACAACGCGGGTGTCGGGCCCGCCGCCGCACCGCCGATCTGGGAGCAGGAGATTGGCGACTGGCAGTGGGGGCTCGACGTCAACGTGGTGGGCATCCTTCACGGGCTGCGGGCGTTCCTGCCACGGATGATCGCGGCGGGGGAGCCCGGGCATGTCGTCAACACGGCCTCGGGGAACGGGGGCGTGGCGCCGATCCCGTCGGCGGCTGTCTACGCGGTGACCAAGGCCGCCGTGGTGACGCTGTCCGAATGCCTCTACGGGCAGCTCGGCGGGACCGCGATCGGAGTCTCCGTTCTCTTCCCGGGTCCGCACATGTTGCGTACGGGGATCTTCACCGCCGAACGCAACCGGCCTGAGCGGTACGCGCGCACGACGGCGGGCCCCGCCGCGCGGACCGCTGACGAGGTCGCCGAGGCGATGCGCGCGCACGGCCTGGAGCCAGAGTTCACGCCGGTCGAAGAGGTCGCGGATCAGGTGGTCGAAGGAGTGCGGGCGGGCCGCTTCTGGATCCTGCCGCCGAGTGAACGCACCGACACCATGATCCGCGCCCGCGCCGAGTCGATGTGCGCTCGATCCGCGCCTACTTACCTCCGCTGAACGAGGAGAGCGGCATGACGAATGACCCTTATCTGATTATTTCGGCGGACACGCATGCCGGGCTGCCGACCGAGCAGTACCGCCCGTATCTGGACCCCGCGCAGCACGAGGCTTTCGACGTGTTCCTCGCCCAGCAGACGGCCATCGCCGACGCGCGCAAGCAGCTGGGCTTGCAGAACGAGGAGTTCGCGGGCGCTTGGTTCGAGGAGCATGAGGAAGAACTACGTGCCGGCTGGGACGCGGCCCGGCGCGATGGCGAGCTCGACAAGGACGGTGTGGTCGGCGAGGTCATCTTCCCGGACGCCGATGCCGTGGCGGGCAGCACCGCCGCCCCGTTCGGGGCCGGGCTGGGGATGGTCGGCGCGGACTACGAACCGGAGCTGGCGCTCGCCGGGGCGCGGGCGCACAACCGCTGGCTCGCTGGGCTGTGCCAGGACTCCCCGGCACGGCGGCGGGGCGTCATCGTCGCGCCGGTCGTGGGGGACGTGCCAGGTGCCGTGACGGAGATCCGGCGGGCGCATGCGGACGGGCTGCGCGGCGGCATCATGATCCCGTCGATGTGGGGGGAGGGGGAGAAGCCGTACCACGACCAGGCGTACGACCCGGTGTGGGCGGTGTGCGAGGAACTCGGCCTGCCCGTTCACACGCACGTCGGAGCCGCGCCGCGGCACGAGCTCGGCACCCACCTCGGGCTGTACGTGACGGAGGTGGTGTGGTGGTCCGCCCGGCCACTGTGGTTCCTCATCTGGACGGGCGTCTTCGAGCGCTTTCCCGGGCTGCGCTTCGGGGTCACCGAGGCCGGCGCCTGGTGGGCGGGCAACCTGCTGTGGCAGATGGACGTCGCGTACGACCGCGAGCACGGCACCCAGAAGCTCGCCTCGTTCGGCGAGCACATGAAGCGCAGGCCGTCGGAGTACTTCGACGCGCACTGCTTCATCGGCATGTCGACACCGAAGCGCCGCGAGCTGTCGCAACGGTACGAGATCGGCGTCGGCAACCTCCTGTGGGGCAACGACTTCCCCCATCCCGAGGGCACCTGGCCGCACACCCGCGACTGGCTGGCCCACGCGTTCGCCGACATCCCGGGCGATGAGACCCGTGCGATGCTGGGGCTGACCGCAGCGCAGACCTACGGCTTCGACACCGCCGAACTCAGGCCGCTCGCCGACCGGATCGGCCCGACCCCGCAGGACCTCGGCCAGGACAAGGCCGACACCTCGATCTGGAACGCCGCCCGCGAGACCGGTCGTCACTGGCTGACCGGCCCCGATGTCCCGGCCGTCGTCGGAGCCGCCAGGAGGGCTCGATGAACCAGCTTGTCATTTCCGCTGACTCGCACGCGGGCGCCGACCTGCTCGACTACCGGCCGTACCTGGAGTCGCGGCTGCACGACGAGTTCGACGCCTGGGCCAAGGGCTACGTGAACCCCTTCGCCGACCTGCAGGCACCCGAGGCCACCCGCAACTGGGACTCCGACCGGCGGCTGCGCGAACTGGAAGAGGACGGCATCGTCGCCGAAGTGCTCTTCCCCAACACGATCGCGCCGTTCTTCCCCATGGCCAACCTCACCGCACCGCACCCGGCCCCGGGAGAGTACGAGCGGCTCGCGGCGGGCCTCCGGGCGCACAACCGGTGGATGGCCGACTTCTGCGCACAGGCACCCGGGCGCCGCGCCGGGGTCGCGCAGATCATGCTGAACGACGTGGACGACGCGGTGGAGGAGATCCGGTGGGCGCACGCTGCCGGGCTGACCGGCGGCGTGCTCGTCCCCGGCGTTCCCCCCGGCGCATCCGTACCGCCGCTCCACTCGGAGGTATACGACCCGATCTGGCGGACGTGCGCCGAGCTCGGGATGCCCGTCAACCACCACGGCGGCACGGGCGCGCCCGGCCTGGAGCCCAACCCGGTCTCGCTCGCCGTCTTCATCGTCGAGGTCAGCTGGTACGCGCATCGTGCGCTCTGGCATCTCATCTTCGGCGGGGTCTTCGAACGCCACCCGGATCTGGTGTTCGTGCTGACCGAACAGGGGTCCGACTGGATCCCCGGGGTGCTGAAGACGCTCGACTACTACTACTCGCGTTTCCGTTCCGGCGACGCGACGGCGGAGGCGAAGTTCGGCGGCCCGGCGGCCTCGCGGCTCTCGCTCAAGCCGAGCGAGTACTTCGCGCGCAACTGCTACGTCGGCGCGACGTTCATGAAGCCGTCGGAGACCCCGCTGCGGCACGAGATCGGCGTCGAACGGCTCATGTGGGGCAGCGACTTCCCGCATGACGAAGGCACATTCCCGTACAGCCGCGAAGCCCTACGCCGGACGTTCCACAACGTGCCGGCCGAGGAGAAGCTCGCCATTCTCGCCGGCAACGCGGCGCGGGTGTACGGCTTCGACCTCGACGCGCTGCGTCCCCACGCCGATCGTGTCGGCCCGTCCGTAGAGGAGCTTGCCCAGCCGCTGACCGAGCTGCCCGAGGGCGCCACCAGCCCGGTCTTCAACCCGGAGACGATCATTCGTGCCTGGTAAAGCTTCACTAGATAGATCGCGCGTCGGTGCCGCCGCTCCCGCGGCGCCGTGCCACGCTGTGTGCTCTCCCCCCGGCTGTCAGGACCGTCACGGCTCGTCGCTTCGGGGAGGTGTGGCCACGCTGTGGGTGAGGCGAGAAGGACCAGGCCCGCCAGACACGGCAGGCATCGCGGCACCGAGGATCCCCCGCGGGTCCACGGTGACCAGCCCGGCCTGGCAGAGTGCGCGCTCCGCTGGTGGCCGTTCGTCGCGGGCGCGCTCGCGGTGACGGCGATCCTGCTCGGCACCTATCTGGTGGCGGGCATAGGTCTGGTGGCGGGCGTAGGCCCCCGTTCACCCGACGCGTCCGCCGCCGAACATCTCGCCCGGCCCGCGACCACCCCGCCGACGGACCGCGTCGACCAGCCCGCGGACCGGATGGCGCCGGAGACGCCGCCGCCCGGCATCCATCGCCTGATCAGCACGTACACGACGCGTTTCAAGGCGGGCGAACCGCGCGTCCGCAACATCCAGATCGGCGCGCGCAGGCTCGACGGGACGCTCGTCCGGCCCGGCGCCGTCTTCTCGTTCAACCGGGTCGTCGGACCGCGCACCCGGAGCCGGGGTTACGTCCCGGCGCCCGCGATCGTCGGCTCCCGGATGGTGGACGACGTCGGCGGCGGGATCTGCCAGGTCTCCGCGACGTTGTTCAACGCCGTATTCCAAGGCGGGCTGAAGATCCGCAAGTGGCGCGCCCACTCGCTGTGGATGCCGGAGTACCCCAGGGGCCGAGAGGCGGCGGTCGCCTACCCGGACCTCGACTTCACCTGGCGCAACGACACCGGGCGGCCGGTGACGATCAGCGCCTCGTACACCCAGACCTCGCTGACCGTGAGCCTGTGGGGCACGCGCCGGTACGAGGTCCGCGCCCGGCGTTCCCAGCCCTACGCGTTCGTCCCGTTCACTTCGGCGGTTCTCCGCGGCCCTCGCTGCGTCCCCATGACCGGGGGCAGGGGCTTCCAGATCGACGTGTGGCGCACTCTGAAGAGCGACGGCCGCCAGGTGCGCCGGGAGAGGTTCCACACCGGCTACCGCCCCCAAACGCAGGTGCACTGCGCCTAAGGTGCACTGCTTCTGAGGTGCACAGCGCCTAGGGTGGGCCCATGTCGCTGAACGAGGGCACGTACGAGCTGGGACCGGACAACGGGCGGCTGGTGCTCAGGACCAGCCGCAGCGGGCTGGGACGTCGCGCCGGTCACGACCTCACGATCGAGGCCACCCGGTGGTCGGCGACCGCCACGATCGCCGACTCCACCGCCGCGTCTTCGGTCGAGGTGACCGTCGAAGTGGATGGTCTGGAGGTACGGGAGGGGACAGGTGGCGTGCTGCCCCTCTCCGACTCCGACCGCAGCGAGATCAAGAAGAACCTGCGCAAGGTGTTGCAGGTCGACCGCCATCCGACGATCACGTTCCGGTCCACCGCGGTGGAGGGTTCGGCCGAGAAGCTCACAGTCGATGGCCAGCTGACCATCATGGGGCGGTCCGAGTCGCTGGCCGTCCAGGCGGCGGTGGCGGACGGACGTCTCCAGGGCGGTGCGACCATCCAGCAGACCCGTTGGGGCATCAAGCCCTACTCGGCCTTCTTCGGCGCGCTCAAGCTCGCCGACGACATCGAGGTCGCCTTCGATCTGACCCTTGGTGATCGCTAGGGCGCTTCGAGACGCGCGCCAGTCTTCGAGACGCGCGCTAGCCGACGGGACCCTGGTGGCGTGCCGCGCGGGTGAACTGGTCGTCCAGCGTGCGCGGGAACGGGACCAGCCGGTGCCGGTCGCGCCAGGGGGCGAACTGGCGGACCACGTTGAATCCGGCGGCCGTGATGATCCGCGTCGCCCGGCCGGCCAGCGGCCAGGCCGGGTAGACGTCCAGGTGCTCGACGCCGGCGGGCAGCGCATCAGGCCGGCGGGGGGACACAAGGGTGAGATCCGGGCGGAGCCCCTCCATCGCGGCCGTCTCCTGGGCATAGGCGACGAGTTCGAGGATCTCCTCGTCCGGCCCCGAATGGACGATCAGCCAGCCCGTCGGGCTCGGCAAGTCACCGCCAGGCCGTGCCGGTGGATCGGTGAGCCCCAGCGGAGCGATCTCGCGCGACACGGCCTCAAGGTGCGCGTGGTGCTCCGGCGCCAGGGGTTCGAGGACGAACGTGAGGTCGAAGCGCGGCGGGTCGGCCGGGAGGACCGGCCGGTAGTTCTCCCAGCGCAGGAGCCGGGCCAGATGGACGACGCGCGTTCCGGCCGGGATCGCGGCAGCCGTGAGCTCGCCGCGGAGCCCTGCCGGGAACGCGTCGATGACTAAGTCCCGGGGTGCCAGGGCGGCCAGTGTTTCCGCCGTCCAGCGGGTCAGGCCGGAGCGGTCAAGGCCGTGCGGCGGCCGCACCACCGGCAGGTCGCCGACCACGCGCTCGTCGGCGGCGAACGGCGAGTCCGACAGGAGCGTCACCGGCTCGTCCCAGCCGAGGGTGTGCAACGCCGCGCGGATCCGGGTGAGATGGCCGAGCCCGCCGCCGTGGACACAGCAGACGATCAACTGTCAGCCCACCTCGTCGAAGACGGTCACGTAACCGGCCGTCTCGTTGGCCGGGGTGAAATCCCGCCGGACACGCTGCTCGCCGGCCGCACCGAGCTTGGCCAGCTCCGCGTCGGTGGCCCGGGCCGCCCGGTCGATCGCGGCCCGGCAGGCGTGCGCGTCGCCTGCCGGAAAGATGAAACCGATCTCGTCGTCAGCCACGTCGGCCAGGCCGCCCGCGTCCGATGTGAGCAGCGGCACCCCGAGTGCCGCCGCCTCCAGCGCCACGTTCGGCATCCCGTCATAGAACGACGGCAGCGCGGCCAAGTCGCAGGAGGCGTAGACGGACGGCAGCTCGTACCGCTCCATGAAGGGCAGGACCGAGTGCGGAACGGCATCGCCGCGTTCAGCCAGCCACTCCGTGACGCTCTCCTCGACTTCGCCGACCAGCAGCAGGTGGAACGCCTCGGCGTGGCCTGAGGCCCAGAGGGCGTCGAGGAGGAAGCCCACGCCCTTCTTGTTCTTGAGCTGCCCGATGAGCCCGATCGTGCGCCGCCCGGAGGCGACATGACCGGCCCGCCACGTCCGTGCCCGGTCGCGCTCGGAGGGCAGGATCCGCCAGTCGGTCATATCGACGCTGTTGGGCACCCATGTCACGGCCGTGTCCGGTGCCAACGCGGCGATCAGGGGCCGGTGCGAGCGGGCGACCACGCAGACCCGCGCTGACGCGGTCAGCGCGTCCCGCAGCACGTCCCGGCGCCGCATCGAGAACGCGCCGATGTCGATGTCGTTGCCGCGCAGGAGCGTGACCAGCGGCGCACGCAGCAGCGACGCGTACATCGGGGCGCCGAGCATCGCGTACGTGCCGCCGAACGCGACGACATGGCTGTACGAGGTCTCATCGGACGCCAGGACCGTCCAGAGCCGCCGCAGAGCGTGCTCCGGGTCATCTTGTAGCGGGGCCGTGAGCAGACGGCCGCCGTGCTCACGCTCGATCTTCCACGGCCGGGCACGCCGGGTGAGGTGCGCGACGTCGATCTCCACACCCGCGGCGCGCAGGCCCCGCACGATGCGGTCGCACGACTGCGCCATCCCGCCCTGGCTCGGCGGGTAGTGCTCGGTGAGCCAGAGGATCCGTGTCATCAGCTGTCCACGAACCCGCCGTCGTCGTCCGTGCCGTAGTCGCCCGAGCCTGACGACCAGTCGTCGCCCGGGTTGAACGTGCCCCGGTCGTACGAGTCGAGGCTCGCGTACCAGGCCGCATCGCTGTAGGTCTGCGAGCTGCGTTGGTAGTGATAGCGCCGGTAGGCGCCGACCCAGCGCGGGTCGTGCGGGTCCCGCGCGCCGTATCCCGCGGCCGTGGCGCATTCCGGGCACAACCCGTGCGCGTCCACGTGCGCGGCGCAGATCGGGCGGCTGCACTGCGGGCAGGAGGCGACGGCCGCCTGGCCGCATCGGCCCAGCACGAAGAAGCCGGTGGTCACGGTGCAGGGGGTCACCCGGTCCTCCTCGTCGCGCCGCCCGGTGGCGTCCACCGGAACAGCTCCGTCGTCACATGCAGGATCTGCTCAGGCAGCGCGCGTTCGTCCGTCGTGCCCATGAGCTTGGCACTCGCCCGGATCAACGTGCGCCGTCCACCGCGCGCCTTGACCGTCACCCACTGCGGCGGCGGCGTTGCCGGACGCTGCGTGACGGCGCCCTCGGGGAGCTTCCGCGAGACGGTCACCCGCTGCACCGTCTTGGTCTTCGTCTTGACCTTGTGCTTGCCTCTGGCGTTCACCTTGTGGATCTTCCGGTGCCGGACCCGGTCGGCCACCGCGAGCTCCAGCACGCTGCCGTCGCGCAGCTCGGCCCGCAGCCGCAGCCAAGGGTCGAACGACCACCACTCGGTGATGCTGCGGACCCACCGGTTGGGGCCGGGAAATTTCTGCTGTGGGGTGACCTTGCCCTGCACGTTCGGCCCGCGCAGATCGGCGGTGACGCCCAGCATCCCGTCCGGCCGCATGTCGGCGGCGAACACCCGGATCAGCGGCACCAGGACGGTGCGCGCCCGGTCGGGCGGAGCCCACTTGCGCCGCCGGACCACCGCGTCATGCCCCGCCAGGCTCTGGACCAACTGCTCCCACTCGCCCGGCCGCATCGATACCGACAGCCCCCGCTGCCAGATCAACGCCTGGTGCAGCGGGTGGAACCTCTCGATCGCTGCCTTCTGTTTCTGCCAGAACACCCGCCACCCCAATCTTCGGCGCGATCGTACGGTAGACCGCCGCGAGGCGGGCGCGCGAGTGTGGCCAGGTCAGGCCGTCCGAGATCCGCCGCTTTGCCCGCCCGCCCATGGCCCGGGCCTCTCCGGGATACTCCAGCAGGATCCGGATCGCGCGGGCGAGCGGTGCGGGCCGGTCGGCGGGGACGAGCCGGCCGTGCTCGCCGTCGGCCATCAGCTCCCGGACGGCGGGGAGGTCCGAGGCGACCACCGGGGTGCCCGCCGCCATCGACTCCAGCACCTTGAGCGGCGCGCAGCCCTGGTCGAGATTGCGGGCGCAGCCGGTGAGCGGCGCCACCGACACCTCCGCGTTCGCCAGCCAGGCCGCCACCTCGTGGTGCGGCAGCGTGAACCGCCAGTCGATCCGGTCGTCCACCCCGAGGCGCTCGGCCAGGCGGCGCAGCGGCTTGGCGCGCCGCTCCGGCACCGACGAGCAGATCACCAGCCGCAGGTCCGGCAGGTCGGCCAGCCGGGCGAACGCGCGGAGCAGGACGTCGAGACCCTGCCACGGCTGGAGGGCGCCGACGTAGACGATGTAGCGGCCGGGGGCGGTCGCCGGGCGGGCGGGCCGGGCGCCCACGTCGGCTCCGTTCGGTACCAGAGTGATCTTGGAGTCCGGCACGCCGAGCCGGCCGAGGGCGTCGGCGATCACGTTCGACGGGACGACCACCGCGTCGCTGCGCTCCAGGCAGAACCGTTCCAGCTCGCGGATCTTGGCCAGCGTGCTGGGAGCGGTCAGCGGCCAGGTGTGCCGCATCTCGATCGACGGCAGCCCGTTGACCTCGTACACCACGCGGTGCCGCCGTCCCGGCGCGGTGACGGCGGGCAGCGCGCCCCACGGGTCGCGGACGTGGCAGACCTCCAGCGACGCGAGGTGCGGCTCCAGATGACCGGCGACCCAGCCGGAGAACGCCTCCGTCCGGTCGATCAGGTTCGGGACCTCGGCCTCGAACCGTGCGATCTCCCGATCGCCCTCCCGCTGGTAGCGCGGCAGCCCGCCCCCGCCGAGCGCCGCCAGCAACCCGCCGCCGAAGTGCGTGAACAGCTCGTCGGCCATCTGCGCGATATGGACCGCCGAGCCCTTGCTGGAGGGGAAACGATCGAACGCCACGTACGCGGCCCGATGGCGGATCATCGGGCGCCTGCCCGGAGCGACCGGTGCCAGGCGATCTGGTCAGGCAGGCCTTCGGCGAGCCCGGTCCGGGCCGACCAGCCCAGCAGCCGCGCCGCCCGGCCGGTGTCGGCCCAGGTGCGTTCGGCGTCGCCCGCCACCGGCTCCTCGGTCCGGATCTCGGCCGCCACGCCGAGGGCGCCGGTGATCAGCCCGATCGCCGCCCGTACGGCGGCCGGCTCGGGATGCCCGATGTTGATCGCGATCCCGGGTGGCAGCTCGGTCTCGGCGGCCGTGACCGTGGCCGCCACCACGTCCCGGACATGGGTGAACGATCGCGACCTCTGCCCGTCGCCGAAGACCGGCAGCGGGCGCCCGTCCAGCGCCGCCTCGATGAACCGGTGGAACGCCATGTCGGGACGCTGGCGCGGCCCGTACACAGAGAAATAGCGCAGCAGGACCGCGGGCAGGCCATCCTTGGCGGCGCGGACGGTCAGCCGCTCCACCTCGGCCTTGCTGCGCGCGTACGGGCTGGCCGGGGCATGCGGAGCGTCCTCGCGGTGGGGATGGTGGTGCGCGGACCCGTAGACCGACGAACTCGAAGCCACGACCATGCGGGGCCGCCGCTCCGCGCAGGCCTCCAGCAGCCGCCTGGTCGCGGTCACGTTGTCCCGCTCGGCCAGCGCCCGGCCCGCGCCCCACGAGGTACGGATGCCCGGCCGGCCAGCCAGATGCACGACCGTGTCGGCCTCACCGAGCTTGGTGAGATCGTCTTCCGCGAGATCGGCCTCGATCGGCGTCACGCCCGGCGTGTCGGCGAGGAGGGCCCAGGTCCGCTCCGCGATCTCCGGTGTGAGTGAACGGTCCGGTGCGTCCACGGCCAGCACCTCGTGCCCGGCACCGGCCAGCGCCTCGGCCACATGGCTCCCGATGAACCCAGCGGCGCCCGTAACAACTATCCGCATCCCCTCACCACCACGCGCATCCGTGCACAGTACCCATCACGGACACCCCATCGTGGACATGATGTCCGCCGTGTCCGGTCAGGTGAGCAGGCTGCGGACGCGCTCGACGACCTCGGTGGGTGGGATCTTCACCGTCTCCCCGGTGGCGCGGGCGGTGACCTCGACCACGCCTTCCGCCAGGCCGCGCCGCCCCACGGTGACGCGGAACGGGATGCCGGTGAGCTCCACGTCCCGGAACTTCACGCCTGCCCGCTCCGCCCGGTCATCGATGATCACCTCGACCCCGGCGGCGCCGAGCCCGGCGTAGATCTCCTCGGCCGCGGCGGCGGTCTCCGCGTCGTCGGACTGGGCGATCACCACGGCCACCTGGAACGGCGCGACCGCGACCGGCCAGACGATCCCCTTGTCGTCGTGGTGTGCCTCGACGATGGCGGCCATCGCGCGTTCCACCCCGATGCCGTAACTCCCCATGGTCAGCGGCACCCGCTTGCCGTCCGGGTCCAGCACCTCGGCGCCCAGCGCGCGGGCGTAACGGTCGCCCAGCTTGAAGATGTGGCCGACCTCGATCGCGCGCTCGATCCGCAGCGGCTCGCCGCAGCGCGGGCAGGGCTCCCCGACGGCCACCTCGCGCAGATCCGCCCAGGTGCCGACCGGGATGTCGCGGTCGACGTCGACCCCGCGCAGGTGCACGTCGTCGGTGTTGGCGCCGGTGAACATGCCGCGGCGCCCGCGCAGGGCCTCATCGGCGATCACCGGATGGCCGGTGACCCCGACCGCGCCGAGGCTGCCCGGCAGGGCGCCGAGCGCGTCCTGGATCTCCTCGGGTGCGGCGGCCCGGATCGAGGTGGCGCCGGTCGCGTCGACGAGCTTCTGCTCGTTCAGCGGATGGTCGCCACGGAGGAGCACGAGCGTGAGCCGGCCCTCCAGCAGGTAGACCAGCGTCTTGATCTGCCGGTCGCCGGGCGCGTCGTAGCCGTTGGCCAGGTCCTCGATCGTGCGGACGCCGGGCGTGTCGAACGGCTCGGGAGCGGGCTCGCCGGGCCCGTCGTCCGGCTGGGGCAGGCGGGACGTCGCCTTCTCGATGTTGGCCGCGTAGCCGCAGGCGGGGGAGTGCACCACCAGGTCCTCGCCGATCTCGGCGGGACACATGAACTCCGTCGAGCCGGATCCGCCCATGGTCCCGCTGGACGCGTCGACCGGGATGGCGGGGATGCCGAGCCGCTCGAAGATCCGTACATAGGCGCCGTGGTAGGCCTCGAACGAGGCGTCCAGGCCCGCCTGGTCGACGTCGAAGCTGTAGGCGTCCTTCATCGTGAACTCGCGGACCCGCAGCAGGCCGCTCTTGGGGCGCGGCTCGTCCCGGAACTTGGTCTGGAACTGGTACCACTGCTGGGGAAGCTGCTTGTAGGAGCTCAGCTCCTGGGCGATCGTCGCGAAGATTTCCTCGTGCGTCATGCCGAGGGCGAGATCCGCCCCGCGCCGGTCCTTCAGCCGGAACATCTCCTGGCCCATGAGCTCCCAGCGTCCCGACCGCTGCCAGATCTCAGCCGGATGCATGGTGGGCAGCAACATCTCCTGCGCCCCTATCCGGGCCATCTCCTCCCGGATGATCTGGATGATCTTGGACCGGACCCGGACCGCCAGCGGAAGCAGCGAATAGTGACCCGCTGTGAGCTGCCGCACATAGCCCGCGCGCAGCAGCAGGCGGTGGCTCGGGGCGTCGGCCTCGGCCGGATCGTCCCTCAAGGTCGGGGTGAACGTCTGGGACCAGCGCATTAGCGGACCATAACAGCGAGGCACCGAAGGACCATTGTGTCCTGGCTATGTCGCCTGACTTAGTACCCTCGTTGCCGTGAGTCGAGAAGGTGTGACACCGCAGAGCGAGGATTTCTCCGCCTGGTACAACGAGCTGGTCGTGCAGGCGCAGCTCGTCGACCGTGGCCCGGTGCGGGGCACGATGGTCATCCGACCGTACGGGTACCGGATCTGGGAGCTGCTCCAGGCCGACCTGGACCGGCGGATCAAGGAGTCGGGGCACGACAACGCGTGCTTCCCGATGTTCATCCCGGAGTCCTACCTCAAGCGTGAGGCCGAGCACGTCGAGGGGTTCTCGCCGGAGCTGGCCGTGGTGACGATCGCCGGCGGCAAGGAGCTGGAGGAGCCGCTGGTCGTGCGGCCGACCTCCGAGACGGTCATCGGCGAGTACATGGCCAAGTGGATCGACTCGCACCGTGATCTTCCACTGCTGCTCAACCAGTGGGCCAACGTGGTCCGCTGGGAGATGCGGCCGCGGCTGTTCCTGCGTACCACCGAGTTCCTCTGGCAGGAGGGGCACACCGCGCACCTCGATGAGGACGACGCGATGCGCGAGACCATGTGGGCGCTGGACGCCTACGGCCAGGTCGCGCGCGAGCTGGGCGCGATCCCGGTGGTGGCGGGCGAGAAGACCCCGGGCGAGCGGTTCGCCGGGGCCGTCCGCACCTTCACGGTCGAGGGCATGATGCGGGACGGGCGGGCGCTGCAGTCCGGCACCTCGCACTACCTGGGCACCAACTTCGCCAAGGCGTTCGAGATCCAGTACCAGGACGCGGACGGCAAGCTCCAGCTCGCCCACACCACGTCCTGGGGCATGAGCACCCGCATGATCGGCGGCGTGATCATGACGCACGGTGACGACAAGGGCCTGGTGCTGCCGCCGCGGCTGGCCCCGTACCAGGTCGTGATCGTCCCGATCGGCCGCAAGGAGCAGGGCGAGCTGGCCGCCGCCGAGGCGCGCAAGCTGGGCGCCGCGATCAAGGCGATGGGCATCCGCGTGCACGTGGACGACAACCGGCCGCAGCTGTCGCCCGGGTTCAAGTTCAACGAGTGGGAGATGCGCGGCGTCCCGATCCGCATCGAGCTCGGCAAGCGCGACATCGAGGCCGGCGTGGCCACGCTCGCCCGGCGCCTCCCGACCGTGGAGGGCCAGGGCAAGGAGCAGATCCCGCTGGAGAAGGTGCCCGAGCTGCTGCCGGGCATCCTGGCCGACTTCCAGTCGTTCCTGCTGGCGCGCGCGGAGTCCTTCCGCGACGAGCACACCGCCGAGGTCGACACCTGGGAGGTCTTCACCGGGCAGGTGGCCACGGGCTGGGCGAACGTCTTCCACTGCGGCCGCCCGGAGTGCGAGGACGAGATCAAGGCCGACACCGCCGCGACACCGCGGGTCATCCCGGCCGACGCGCCGGAGGAGACCGGCGAGTGCGTGAAGTGCGGCCGTCCGTCCATGTACGGGAAGCGTGTGATCTTCGGCAGGGCCTACTAGCGGCGGCTGAGCCTCTTAGGTCCCTAGCCCCCTGAAGCCTCTTGGGCCGGATCCTCGGCGGGCCCCTCCTCATCTGTGAGGAGGGGCCCGCCTCTTTGTGCGTGCGAGTTTTTGTGTGCGGGCTAGCACGTCGCTTGAGAGGGTGCATCGGTTTACCGGCAAATGTGTCCGCATGTGGCCAATGTGGTCTCTGTTCGCCATGGAAGTCTTGCCGGGTTTTGGGGCTATATGCGCAACATGTGGTGCTTCGTGATCGACTCCACCGCAGCAATGCGCGTGGAGCAGACCCCCCGCTCCCCCAGGAGGCACCCGCGAATGAGTAAGGCGTCGAAGTCGAGGCGATCCCTCGCAACGCCCGTCATCGCCACTGCGGCACTGGCCATCGGTGTCGCGCTCCCCGCCCAAGCCCTCGCACAGGCTCAGTCGTCTGAGCAGGGCGTCGTCCGTTACGCCGGTGCTCCCAACGCCGTGCCGGGCGACTACATCGTGGTGCTGAAGGACACCGCCAACACCCGCGACAAGGGCGTTCCGGCCGTCGCGCGCACGCTCGCGAGCAAGCACGACGGCACCGTCCGCAAGGTCTTCCGCACCGCCGTACGCGGCTTCTCGGTGCGGCTGGACGGGACGCAGGCGCGTCGCATGGCCGCCCGCTCGGATGTCGCGTTCGTCGAGCAGAACCGCATCTTCAAGATCAACTCTGCCGTTCCGGCCGCTCCGCAGGCCAACCCGCCCTCGTGGGGCCTGGACCGAGTCGACCAGCGCAAGCTCCCACTCGACAAGTCCTACAACCCCAGCGCCACAGGCAAGGGCGTCAACGCCTACGTCATCGACACCGGCGTCCGGCTCACCCACTCGACCTTCGGGGGGCGGGCCACCAGCGGTTACGACTTCGTCGACAACGACAACGACGCCACCGACTGCCAGGGCCACGGCACGCACGTGGCCGGGACGGTCGCCGGGAAGGAGTACGGCCTGGCCAAGGAGGCGAACGTCGTCGCCGTCCGGGTGCTCGACTGCCAGGGCAGCGGCTCCACCGAGGGCGTCATCGCCGGCGTGGACTGGGTCACCCAGAACGCCAAGAAGCCGGCCGTGGCGAACATGAGCCTCGGCGGCGGGGCCTCGGAGGCCCTGGACGACGCGGTCAAGAAGTCGGTCGCGTCCGGCGTGACCTACGCGCTCGCCGCGGGCAACGACAACCAGGACGCGTGCGGCTCCTCGCCCGCCCGCGTGCCCGAGGCGATCACCGTCGGGGCGACCGACGAGCAGGACGCCCGCTCGTCGTTCTCCAACTTCGGCCAGTGCGTGGACATCTTCGCGCCGGGCTCGGACATCACCTCGGCTTGGATCACCGACGACAACGCCTCGCGCAGTGCGAACGGCACGTCGATGGCCAGCCCGCACGTCGCGGGCGCCGCGGCGCTCTACCTGTCCGGCAACACCGCGGCGACCCCGGAGCAGGTGGCCGAGGCGCTGGGGACGAACGCGACCCCCAGTGTGGTGACGAACCCGGGCACGGGCTCGCCTGACAAGCTCCTCTACGTCGGCAGCTGATCGAGACCATCCGGTGAGGGGTGTCCCGTCGTGCGCGGCGGCGGGGCACCCCGTTCGGGTCCCCGTGGCCCAGGCGAATTTGGCCGGGTCCCCGTGGCCTGGATGAACGTGGTCAGGACCGATCCTTGTGCTCCAGCGAGCGCAGGGTCAGCAGAGGCTGAACGAACCAGGCCCAAGCGGACAGGATGACGACCACGATCGCCGTGGCGACGGCCGGCCCGGTCCCGCCCAGGGTCTTGACGATCAACGTGGTGGAGGCGGCGATGGAGAGCGCGAGCGCCACCGCGCCGAGGATCCCGAACCGGTTGGCCCGCCTGATCAGCAGCGGCTTCTGGTTCTGCTGGAACAGAATGCGGTGCTGGATGGTCGGGGCGATGAAGCAGACGGATGCCAACGCCGCCCCGAAGAGAGCCACGTAGAACAGTGCCCGGCCGGAGTCGTCCACGCGGTTGAACCCGGGGGCGAACGGCACGGTCAGCAGGAAGGCGAAGAGCACCTGCACCCCCGTGACCGCGACCCGGAAACCCTGCAGCAACTCCATGAGCTGCCGATCGAGGCGTTCGTGCTCGGTTTCGTTACGGGGGTTCGTGGCTGCGGAGGGCGATGCGGTTCCCATGGGGGGCAAATACCCCCGAAACGGACGATTTCACTTCCGCTTCAGTTGAGGGGGGTGGGGAGCCTGCGCAAGGCCAGCATGGATACGTCGTCCCGGAGATCGCCGTCGCAGTAGTCGATCAACCGCTGCTCCACCGCGTTCAGCATGTCCTGCAGGGGAGCGGCGGCGTGTCCCGCCAGCACCTCCAGCAGCCGCTCCTGCCCGAACTGCCGCCGGGCCAGGTCGCACGCGTCCAGGACGCCGTCGGAGTGGAGGAACAGGGTGTCGCCCGCGGCGAGCTCGATCTCCTCCCTGCCCGCCTCGAAGTCCTCGAAGAGGCCGAGCGGCAGGCCGCCGCTGGAGGCGTACCGGACCATCCCGTCGGGACGGATCACGATCGCCGGCGGATGACCCGCCGAGGCGAGGGTCGCCGTCACGCCCTCATCGCCGATCGTCAGCCCGGCCATCACCGCGGTCACGAAGCGCTCCTCGTCGAGCAGCGTCTGGTTGACCATGGACAGCACCTCGGCCGGATCGGACTTCCAGCCGGACAAGGTCCGCACGCCGTGCCGGGCCGCGGCCGTCACCGCGGCCGCCTCCTGGCCCTTGCCGCAGACATCGCCGAGGACCATGGCCCAGCCGCCGCCTGCCGCAGGGAAGACGTCATAGAAGTCGCCGCCGACCTCGATGCCGTGCGTGGCGGCGCGGTAGAGCCCCGCCACCTCGACGCCGGGGATCTGGGGGAGCCGCTGTGGCAGCAGGCTCGCCTGCAGGGACACGGCGATCTCGTCCCGGCGCTGGTAGAGCCGGGCGGCCCGGATGACGAGCGCCAGATAGCGCCCGAGCCGCTGCGCGACGCCCAGGTCGAGGAGGTCGAGGGGGCCGTGCTCGCCGCTGCTCGCGAGCGTGATCGTCCCGATGCAGCGGTCGCCGTCCTCGACCGGCACGCACAGGACCGAGGTCGCGCCCATCTTGACGCAGGCAGGCTGGCCGTCGGCGCAGACGCCGAGGAGGTCGAGATCCTCCACGTGCGGTCGCAGTGCGCTCTGCCGGGTGGTGAACACCGTGTAGGGCAGGGTGCCGGGCTCGGGGGCGAGCTGCTCCAGGCTGTGCACGGTCTCGTCGCCGCGCTCGTCGGGCTGGCCCATGACCACCACGCGCCGCAGATCACCATTCGGCTCGTGGCCGGCCGAGCCGAGGCCGCCCGGCCCGCCCGTCGACGCCGGGCCGGGGCGGGGCGGGGTGAGGTCGATGAAGACCCATTCGGTCATCTCGGCGGTCAGCAGCCGCGCGCAGCGGCGGACCGCCACGTTCTCGTTGAACACGGGCTCGTCGAGCAGCAGCTCGGAGGCGGTGGCGAGCACGTCCATCCGGTGCACCAGCGCGGCCATGACCTCGTCGTCGCGGTCGCCGCTGCGGGGTGAGACCTCGCGCGCCGTGCCCGCGGTGGATCCGGCGGCGGATCCGGCACTGGGTGCCGCGGCCTGTGCGGGCCGGGCGCCGTCCGCCAGCGCGCGAACGGCGGCGGGTGCCGGGCCGTCGGCGAGGGTGGCGGCACCCGCCGCGACGACGACCATCGGATCGGGCTCCCCGCGGATCCACACCCGGGCCATGGTGACCATCGCGTCGACCGGGTGCTCCCGGCCCAGGAAGCGCACCTCGGTGCGGCGCCGCCGGCCGGTCCGGACGACCGCGGCCAGCTGCGACCGGAGCGCCGCGCGAGTGGGAAGGTCACAGAACGCGATGAACTGCTTACCGGAGACATAGCCGGGGGAAGTGCCCAGCATCGCCGCGGCCTGCTTGTTGACCCGGCGTACGCCGGCGTCGCGGTCCAGCAGGAAGAGCGGCACCGGGGCGTCCTGGAAGACGGTCCGCAGCACGCGGCGCTCGGTCTCGGCGGTCGTCGAACGACCGGCCGCGTTGGCCTGGTCGGCGCCCATCGTCCGCAGTGCCGTCAACGCGAGCTCGAGCTCGACCATGGCCGCGTCGAGCGTGGCCCGCAGGTCGGGCGCGGGCATGTTGGCAGCCTGCCGCAGCTCTTCGATCCGGCCCTCGAGATCGCTGATCTCACGCAGGATCGTCTCTGGTTCGAGCTGTTCGGCCATGTACGGTGCTCCAGGTGTTCGTCGGCGAGACAGGCGGGTCAGTGCCCGTACTCGTGTCAAACGTCCCCGCTGGTCTTGGTCGCCGTCCGAAGCCTATTCCTGTTGCGCATGCCTGGCCTAGTGCGGGCGCAAGAGCCTGTGCGGTGGCTCATGGTGGCGCGGGAACGGGATGTACGCAGCCTATGCGGGCCTATGCGGTGCCGTTAGGCGGGTTCAGCCCTTGATCTCCGACGATGCGTTGAGCCAGTGCGGTCAGCTTGACGCGCCGCGACTGCGAGATCCGGCGCAGCGCGGAGAACGCCTCGTCGGCGTCGCAGCCGAGGGCGTGCATCAAGATGCCCTTCGCCTGGTCCACGACGGCGCGGGTCTCGACCGCCTCCTGCAACTGGATCGCGGTGCGGTGGACCTGGTCGTACTGCAGCGTGTTGGAGACCGCCGCGCTGCCCTGCGCGGCCAGCAGGGCCGCGAGGGACTGCTGGTCTGGACGGAGGGACCGCGGCGTCACCCCGTACAGCGACAAGGTCACGAGCACGGGCGCGTTGTAGTGCGGGGTCGTGCTGAAACAGCGCACCCCCCGGCGCAACATGTCCGAGGTTGAGGCGGGCCAGCGGGTCTCCGCCAGGACGTCGTCCGAGATCATCGCGCGACGGGTCCGGACGACGTCGAAGATCGGGCCGTTGCCACGCTGGAGCTGAAGGTCGGTCACCTCGGCGAGATCGGGATGGCTGGCGGCCGAGGCCAGCGGCTCGGGACGCTCCGTCTCGTCGGACGGGAGCGCCCAGCGGACGCTCGCGGCACCGGCGCAGCCGGGCACCGCACGGGACGCCAGCTCGGTGACCCGGTGCAAGGTCCCCAGGTCGGACGACTCGCCCACGATGCCCAGGCGAGCGATCTCCACGGCGAGCTGGTCGGTGAGGACGGTCTCGGCTGAGGGCACATCAGCGACGTTATCCCGGTAAGGGGCCGTTTCGTACTCCCAGGCCGGTCTCAAGCTGCTGCAACGACCGATCAATCGCCCCGACATGTCCGCCTCACAGTCGTTCTCAGGTCCGGCAGCGGTCCGCCAGGCTCCGTCTCACGAATGCCGTCTCACATGTGCCGTCTCACAAGTGCGGCGGTGCCTTGCTGATCGCGGCGAGGACCCCGGGCGCCTCGCCGTTCGCCATTGCCAGATCACCGATCGACACGATGCCCACCGGACGATGCTCCGCGTCGACCACCGGCAGCCGCCGGACGGCCTGCTCCCGCATCAGCCGTGCCGCCGTCTCGGTGTCGTCGTCGGGACCGAGTGTGGTGATCTCGGCCGTGCACACGTCGCTGAGCGGAGTGAGTGAGGGATCACGGCTCTCCGCGACCCCGCGGACGACGATGTCGCGGTCGGTGACCATTCCGCACAACCGGCCGGCGAGCGTGACGAGCACGTCGCCGATTCCGTTGTCCCGCATGATGCGGGCGGCCTCGTCAAGGGTCGCCTCCAGCGGGAGGGTCTGAGGGGTGGCGGTCATGAGGTCACTGACCCTCCGAGACATGGCGCCCGCACTCCTTCCGCCCGACCCAGGTGCGTGTGGCTTGCTTGCTGTTCCCGCGCCGTACCCGCAATGCAACGCCCTATGCCGGAACGATGGATCCGAAGGTAAAGATGTTCGGAGGCGCCCGCAGAGGGCCCGTCAGAGTCCCGTTCGGACCGTTCAGAACAAGAAGACCTTGCCTGTGTGGGCGCGCATGGCGCAGTCGTTGGGGTACTCCCGCTCGAAACGCACCGACCGGCCCTTCCAGTGCCCCTCGGCCTTCGCGACGATCGGCGCGTAGATCAGCGTGCACATGGTGCTGGCGGGGTCCCGCTCGATCTTGCCCTTGCGCGCGGTCAGCTCCCGGCAGGCTGCTTTGGCTCTGGGGTGCGTCCCGCCGCCGGAGTGCGTTCCGCCGCCCGGGTCGCAGATCAACAGGGCCTTGCGGGTGCTGGACGTGTTCGCCTCGGGAGACGTCAGAGTGAGCTGCAGTTTGGCGCTCGGCGAGGTCAGGGGCAGCGTGGTCGCGTGGACGGGTGTGATGGGCAGAAGGGCGAGGGCGGCGCCGGTCAGTGCAGTGGAGATGAGATGCGGCAAGGGAACCTCCCGAGCTCGACACAGGATCATCGCTAAATGTATCTGTACAACTACAGAAAGTGTTGAGATTTGGTTCGCGTGATCCAGCGGCAGAGCGGGGAGGGCGGGAGGCTGCAGAAAGGGGTGATCCCGCGGTCACGGGGGAACCGCGGGATCACGTCTTAAGGGTCCGGGGAGGGAGAAGTCCGAGTAGGGGAGTGAGGAGGGCTCAAGGGGCTGAGGCGACTGAGGGGACGACTGAGGGGACTGAGTGGCGTCAGGCGGCGAGGGTGTGGCGGTCGGTGAGCGCCTCGCGCAGCTGCTTGCGGCCGCGGTGGAGGCGGGACATCACCGTGCCGATGGGGGTGCCCATCATCTCGGCGATCTCCTTGTAGGGGTAACCCTCGACATCGGCGAGATAGACCGCGTCCCGGAAGTCCTTGGGAAGGCCGCGGAGCGCGGCGACGACGTCCGAGTCGGGCATCCGGTCGAGCGCCTCGGACTCGGCGGACCGGAAGCCGGTCGAGTGGGCCTCGGCCTGGGCGATCTGCCACTCCTCCAGCTCCTCCGAACCGGCGCGCATCGGCTCGCGCTGGCGCTTGCGGTAGGAGTTGATGAAGTTGTTGGTGAGAATGCGGTGCAGCCAGGCCTTGAGGTTCGTGCCTTCCTTGAACTGGTGGAAGTTGACGTAGGCCTTGGCGAGGGTCTCCTGGACCAGGTCCTCGGCGTCGGCGCTGTTGCGCGTCATGCGGACGGCGCTGGCGTACAGCGGGTCGACATAGGGGAGGACGTCGCGCTCGTAGCGCTCGGGGTCCGTGCAGGCAGGGGCAGTGGATCGGGTCTTGCGGACAGGCGGGTTGTGAACAGACATGGTGGCTGCGGTCATCATCGCTCCCGTAGGTCATGACCCGGTAGGGCCGGTTGACTCCGCGCACGGTGGCGCGGCCGGGCGGATCAGGCCGCCCCCCTTGTGAGGTACGTTCCACCACTCCCGACGAGTTCGACGCCGGCCTATGACGCGACAATGCGGAGCCGGGTGCGGGCCAAGGGTCTGGGCCGCGCATGGAGGGTGGGGGGAGGGATAGTGCGGACCGCCGGAACCAGGGCGACCCCGTGGCCGGGACGTCGCGGGCGTGACGCGATCGGGCGCTTCCACTCCTCGTGGGTGTTCCCCATATGTAAGACGCTTGGGACGGCCCGAAAGGTTGCGTGGCGTCGGTCACATTTCCCCCGCCGAAGGTCACGACGGGATTTACCGGCTGGTATAGCACCTGGTCCCGGGGGTTTATTCCGGATCTGCTCCGGCTCGACTCCCGTTCGGCTCCGGCTCGACGGCCGAAGGCCCCGACCGGTGGAGGCGGTCGGGGCCTTCGGGGCTTACGCGGGACAGCCGGGCAGGTGCCCCGGCGTCCCGAGGATCACGTACGGGGGCGGCGTGATCGTCTGCCCGGGAACATCTGGTGTCAATGTGGCAGTCGCGCTTGTTGCCGCATCTGGTCAATCTCGAGCCGTTCCGGACGTGCGGACTGGCGGTCACTTCGTCAGAGAGCCAGCGCTGGGGGCTCACGCGAGGTAACGTCCTCTTTACCGCGGGTTGTCGGGGCATGAAATCGAAGACCGCCCAGAGAGGGGTCCGCGTGTTCATCGCTCACGGGTCAGCCGCCGGCGGATCACGGCCGATCCGCACCGGCTCCACGGAGACAGGCAACGCGCCCGGTGGCCTCAGGCCGGGCGTCATCGGCCCGGGACGGCGCTCACGCCCGACCCGGCGGGATCCCCTCGACCGCGCCCAACCCACGAACTGGAGACGATGGCTGTGCGGGAGCGGTTCATCTTCCTCGGCGAGGCCGGCCAGCAGATCGGCAGCTCGCTCGATCATCTACAGGCTTCCCGGACGCTCGCGGAGGTCCTGGTACCGCGGCTGGCCGACTTCGTCGCCGTGGAACTGCTGGAACGGGTCGCCGCCGCCGACTGGGCGCCGGCGTCACACGTGGTCGACGCCACCACCCTGATGCGCCGGGTCGCCGTCGTGCACGACGGCGAGCCCGGCCGCTGGGACGACACCATCCCCGAGGGCGAGGCGCTGTTCCTGCCCGACGACACCCCGTTCGCCGAGGCGATGCGCACCGGCCGGGCCGTGCACGTGCCGCGGCGCGCGCTGCTCGTCGTGCCGCTGGTCGCGCGCGGGCAGGTGCTCGGCACGTTCAAGCTGCTGCGCAAGGCGAGCCGGTCCGGCTTCGACGAACTCGACGTCGCCGTCGTCGACGAGCTGGCCCGCCGCGCCGCCCTGTGCATCGACAACGGGCGGCTCTACCGCCGCGAGGTCCAGATGGTGCAGGAGCTGCAGCGCACCATGCTGCCCGCCGAGGCGCCGCGGATCGCGGGTGCCCGCGTGTGCTTCCGTTACCGGCCCGCAGGGCAGGTCGCGCAGGTCGGCGGCGACTGGTTCGACGCGATCCCGCTGCCGGGCTGCCGGCTGGGCATCGTGATCGGCGACGTGATGGGCCACGGTGTCACGTCCGCGGCCATCATGGGGCAGCTGCGGACCGCCGTGCGCACGCTCGCGATGCAGGACCTGCGCCCCGACCAGATGCTCCGGCACCTCGACGACCTGGCGCAGCGGCTCGGTGAGGGCTGCGTCGCCACGTGCCTGTACGCGGTGTACGACCCGGTCGACCGGCGGTGCCAGATCGCCAACGCCGGGCATCTGCCGCCCGTGCTGGTCTCGCCGTACGGGGAGACCGCGGTCCTCCGGGTGCCCTCCGGTGTCCCGATCGGCGTCGGCGACGAGTCGTCCGAGTCGTTCGAGACGGTCGAGTTCCCCGTCGCGGACGGCGCCCGGCTCGTCCTCTGCACCGACGGCCTGCTCGAACACCGTGACCGCGACGTCGTGGAGGGCCTGGAGACGTTGCGGGGCTGCCTCGCGGATACGGGCCGTCCCCTCGACCGGACGTGCGACGACATCGTCGACGTGCTCACCCCCGAGTCCCCGGCCGACGATGTCGCCCTGGTCGCCGTCGCGCTCGACGGCATCCCCAAGGAGGACGTCGCGGCCTGGGACCTGGAGGCCGAGGCCAGCATGGTCCCGAGGGCCCGTGCCCAGGCCACGGCCAAGCTCCTCGACTGGGGTCTGCATGATCTTGTCGACACCGTCGAGCTCCTGGTCAGCGAGCTGGTCACGAACGCGCTCGTGCACGGCGCCGGGGCCATCGGCATGCGGCTGATCAAGGGCAGCACGTTGTTGTGCGAGGTCAACGACGACGGGTACGAGCTCCCGCGCCTCTGCCAGGCCGACGCCAACGACGAGTCCGGGCGGGGCCTCCAGCTGGTCAGCCATCTCGCCGAACGCTGGGGCACCCACCGCACCGACCTGGGCAAGGTCGTCTGGTTCGAGATGCTTCTCGGAAGTCCCTAGGTTCCGAGACACTACGTCTGACGTGGGGCTTCGCACAAGAGGCGCCAGGCACAGGCCAGCCACCGCGCGGCCAAAGGTAACCGGGTGCAGCTCGTTCTAGGGGCACTCTTAGCTGAGCGGACAATGTGGTCTTGTGGTCAGAGCAGTGATCCATCCGCCGCCTGACAGGCGCCAGCGGCAACTCAATGAACGATCTTGTATCTGCGCCCATGAAGTCACCCGCAGCTTTGCAGTGATCATGCATCCGAACCCGGGTCGCCAATCCGCCAAATGCTCAGCTCAGCCCATCACTGAGAACGAGCTCCACTCCTGGTGGATCGCCACCGCTCGTTGTTTCGGGCCTTCGCACCAAACCACGCAAAGTGCGTTAGAAGGGGTGACGTGGCAGCAGCCATCGGCAGGCTACCGGGGGCACCCCTAGGAGCGGGTCAGCCAACGGCGCGGCTGATGCGCACCTGGTCGCTGAATTCATCGAAGGTCAGGCCGTATTGATCGTTGACCAGCGTCGGGGCGCTGCCTATATGTGTGTTGATGTCCTTGCCGCTACGAGCATCGAGGACCACTGGGTCGATGGCCTCGCCATAGACGACGCCGCGCCATGCGGCCGTTACGGTGGGCGCTTTCCGGTTCGCAGCCTTGTCTGGAAGCTGCCACAGCCGTCGAGCCGTGGCCAGGTCGATGGCCGCGACGATGCCCGAACCAGAGCACACGGCGGTCGACTGTCTATCGTAGAGGCACTCGTGCGACGGACCGTCCAGCGTCAGCTTAATGCGGCCGGTGGCAGGGTCGAGGAACAGACTCGCCACCTCCAGGGGTCTCCCACCCTCCGGGGTGCCTGCCACGTGTGTCAGCCCCGGCCCGGGATCAGGCGACGGCATGACTAGGCTCACCTGGCGTTGCCAGAGCTGGCGCCCGTCGGTGGTGGACTTGCCCACTACTCGGCGGCCACGCATCCCCACGACTGTGTGAGGTTCCAGATCGATGGCCCGAAGCCCCTGGTCTTCCCAGATCACAGCGCCGTTGCGCACGTCGATCAAGGCACTGACGATGTCCTCGTCATGCTCCCCGGTCGTGACCAGAACATGCTGGTCGTCGGCCCCGACCACGTCCGGCAGCCCGAGATCGGTGTCCTGGTAGGAGCCGTTGCCCTTGGCGACCTCCGTCGCCCAGATCTGCCCTCCGGTCGCCGCGTCGTATGCGGCGACCCTGATGGAGTACCGGCCCGCCAAGGTGCCCTCGCCCCGGGTCGAGATCGGGAAAGCGCTGACCACGGCCCGGCCGGAGATTCGCGGGGTGGTCCTGCCGGTAGTGAACAAGGTGACCATGTCCGGTACCGGGACGCGCCAGACCTCCTTCCCATCCGAGAGCCGGAAGGCGACGATGCCGCCAGTGCCGCCATCTGAGAATTTGCTGGCGTGCTGGTAGACCAGGTCGGTGCCCAGCGCCAGCTCTTCTGGAAGGGTCTTCCCGGGGGACGTGATCTCCAGAGAGGTGAGGGACTCGAACGCCTGTGGAGGGCCGGTTGGCCGTGATGGCATGCTGTGGATCGGTCCCTCTCCCGACCGGCCGATCTGCCGGTGCGCCGAGTCCTGGCCGCCGCACGCGGCCATGGCGCACACCATGACAATCCCAGCCACCATCCTCCACATCACACCGGGCAGAGTAACGGCACGATCTCAGTCCGTGATGGGAGCTCACGAAAATGGTATGACGGCAGCCGCGCAGCCCATGGAGCTCACTGCTGGTGATCGTTGACCACTGGATGAGACTCCCAAACTGAAAGTGGGCGCCTGTGGGCCCCGCTGCCCCACGCCCGCGCGTGAGGGAGGTAGTGCCGTTGCTCTACATGCACGGCCTGTCGCACCGGGAAGTGGTAGAACGCCAGCAACTCGTTCCAGATCGTCGACCACCTTGCGACGGCCTTGTTCCCAGAGCTCCGCCAGGTGGCTTCTATCGACCCCTGGATGCGCCGACTTCGGCATCGCCCCCCTCGAAGGCCTTCTCTGGGCGTCAAGCTACACGGGCCTCTTCGGCCGCCCACCGGGCCTGCTCGGCGTCGTTGGCTTCCCTGCGGGCCTGCTCGATTTCCGCCGACTGAATCCGCTCCGCCTTGCGAAGCGCCTGATTGGCCTCTTCGAACGCCTCGTACGCCCGGTTCATGAGGGTCAGGGTGCGCTCTTCGTCGGCCTTGAGGGGGTGGCCGATCTTCCAGAAGCTCCGGGGGTGCGTCTCGTCCTTGGTCTTCTGGTAGGCGTCGCTGGCCTTGTGGTGCGCAAGGATGGCGGCCTTGTGGGCGACCTTGGCCTGATCATGCTTGGCCTGGGCTTTATCCAAGGCGACCTGCGTCTTCAGCCGGGCGGCCAGCACCTCTGGGTACTCGGCCGGTTCCAGGGCGGACGGTGGCACGATGGCCTTTACGACATACACACAGCACTCGCAGTGGGCTTCGGCCTTGGCCTGCTTGGTTTCAGGCTTAGTGGTCCTCATGATGTGGGCTTCCTTTCGTCGTTCCGCAGGTCGCGGATCACGTTTTGTAGCCGGAGAGTCTCTCCGGCCAATGCGTCACTCAGATACTCGCTACCTTGACGCCGGACGATTCCGGCCATCGTCTTGACGCGCTCTCCGATATCTTCGAGCAGCCCGGCCAAAGCGTTGTCGGTGACTTCGCTAGCCACCCTCATCATGTAGTCGTCACCGAAGTCACCCATTGGCTCGCCTCGCAGCCTGCGCCCGTTCAACGGCCACGAGCTCGCCGCTGGACTCCTCGTCGAGAGCTTCGCGCCAAATCTCCAAGAGCTCTTGCTGCTCAAGTTCCTCGCGGATCTGGTTGAGTTCTTCAATCTCGTTCACGCAGCCTCATCCTCCAGGTACAGGGAACGAAGGATCTCAGCCAGTTCCTGTCGCTCGACGTGGGCCCTAATGTCTTCGAGCTCGGACTTGGCTGAGACCGTGTGCGTGCCGATGCCCGCCGCGACAGTCACAGGCGAGATCTCGTGAACGAGGACCTTTTTGAGGATCCTCCGGCACTGTTCCCCGTCACCCGGCGAATGGTTCTCGACGTCGAACCCATAGGAGTATTGGGTCAGCTTGCCGTTGGCCATGTCGAAGCGAATAGCCTCGAAAAGGTCGCGCGCCGCCTGAAGCTGCATGTTGAACTGCAAGTCCGCCCGAGCGTCCTTGTGCGTCTCATAAATTCGAGCCACACCGAGCGGAAGCGCGTTCGTCTCCCAAAGGCCATGATTCCAGCCCGAGATGTGAACGGTCTGATTGCCAAAGGCGCCCCTCTCAGTCAGGTCTCCGTGATGATCTACGACGTCGAATTCCGCGAAGACCACCGTCACCTTTCCATGCGCTCCGACGTCTTCGGTGGTGGCTGTTCCCTGATCCGTAATGGACTCGGTCGGCGCCAGCTTCGTGCTGGTCATGCTGCGTCCTTAGTGTCGTCCAGTAGGCGGGTTTCCCCGTGACGATTTGAGGGGGACGGGCCAGGCTTGCCGAGTAGTGCGGTTAGCCCCGCCTTGTGGTCCCACCTATGAAAGGTGCGTGGTGCCTTTCGCCACGGGTCTTGGAGGCGTCGCCATCCATTGCTAGCGGGCAGCGGAAGACCAACCACCACCGTGGCCATGCAGTTATCGCATGCCGAACGCACACGGGTGAATCCGTGCCGATGTCCGTAGGCAGCCTGCCCCGCGCATCGTCGGCACAAGCCGTGTTCTTGATACCGGGCGGTTACTCTCTCCCAGTAGAGAGCCTGATCCGGGGTTTCCGGCGGTTCTTCAAACAACGGTCGCTTCACCCGGTCGCGATCCACCGTCTTACTGACCACCAGGGCCAAGGTGAAGACGTAGTCGTGCGATCCACCGGCCATCGTCTTGTCATAGGCCATGGCGAGCGTTGGATTATTGTTGCCCAGGCTGACGGCCCCGGGGACGATGGTCACCGAAGGCGGTTCCTGCGCTCCCGGGATGTAGGCGAAGATCCGGCCATTGAGCTCTGGAATGGTCTCCAGGCGGTCTTTGAGGCCGTCCTTGACCTGGGTGAGCGTGGCCGTCGTCATGCCGCCGCCGCTTCGAATTCGTCCACGAGGAAGCGAGCCAGTTCCCGCCGGACGGCCTCTTGGCTAGCCACCGGGAGATTCTCCATGTAGGTGGCCAAATGATCCCGTGCCTTCGTAGCGTGGTACTTCGCCCGGACCTCTTTAAGGTCAGGCGACTCCGTACGCGTGGCGACCATGAGCAGGCCCCGCCACCGGCGGACGTCTGGCGATTCCTTCAAGGCCGATCCTCTCCTGCTGCTGACATTAAGAAAGCGAGCTCTGGCTAAGACCTCTTTATGGGAGGTCCTGCCAGGCTCGCTACCTATTATCGATTCTATTCGATGAAACGACCGCTTGAACCTGCTGGCCACCGTTTCCTAGAATGCAAAAGGGAGACCCCCGGACGCGAGGGTCTCCCTTTCTGCTAGGGGCCCCGCCTGGGCTACTGGGCGCAGGGTCCGGGAGTCCCGGCCGAGGGGTGGAGGTTAGGTAGGTGCCCGGACAACTAAGACCGTGTCCTACGTGGTGAGTTTGAGGAGGCGTTTGTAGCAGGTGAGGGCGGCGGCGAGGCCAAGAAAGGCCAGGTAGTTGCGGGGGTAGCGTTCGTAGCGGGGTGACAGGCGGCGGTACCCGGTCAGCCAGCTGATGGTGCGTTCGATTACCCAGCGGTGTCGTCCAAGCCGCTCGCTACTGTCGATGCCGATGCGGGCGATGCGCGGGGTGATGCCAACCCTGCGGAGCCATCGGCGCAGGTCAAGGTGATCGTAGGCCTTGTCAGCGTGCAGCTTGCCGACCAGCCGATACCGGCCCATTTCCGGGTCGTGTTTCATTTGGAATGCGGCGACCATCGGCTTCAGGCCGTGCATGTCGTGGGTGTTGCCGGCCGAGATGCCGACGCCGATGGGCAGCCCGGCCGCGTCGGACAAGATGTGCATTTTGGAGCCGGGTTTGCCGCGCGGGTTGCTGGACCTATCGCGTGTCATCTTGGACTCGACTCACGTGCGGGCGAAGAAGGGGGCGGGCACACCGAGCCCAGCCCCGTCGACCGCGCGGGGCCGTTAGGCTCCCGACGTCTCCCAGGCGCCATCCGTATCCATCCATGATCGTCCAAGGTCTCCGCTCGCGGGGGCTGGGGGTCGCGAGCCCCCGCTTCGGGCACGCCCAAGCCCTTTGTTCCACCCATGCCGAATCGGGCTCAATATCCTGACCTTTCCCCTTGTGTGGCACTGTAGTGCATTCGCAGGCCAGTGCCGTGCTCTACTCATGCGGCCATTCATAGTTAGATCCTCATATCGGTGGCAGGCCAAGATGTTTACAGACATACTGCGGAGCCCCAGCCTTGTCGATCTGGTAAAGAGGTATTGATGACAAGAGCTACAAGAGGGCGCCGCACGCACCCACCAAGCAGATCTGGACGGAGTCAACGTTTTAGCAAAATTCGGGTCTGGTTTGCCGGGATTGCAGCAACCGCGCTTGCGGCTGCTTTGGTCCCCGTCCTTACTGGATGGATCAATTCGATAGGCCGAAACGCCAAAGACGTCGTTTCCAAAAAAGAGTCTCCGTTGCGGGTTGCGGTGATG
The DNA here is from genome assembly GCF_044326415.1 of Actinomadura sp. 6N118. Classification (NCBI taxonomy): domain Bacteria; kingdom Bacillati; phylum Actinomycetota; class Actinomycetes; order Streptosporangiales; family Thermomonosporaceae; genus Actinomadura; species Actinomadura sp. 6N118. The sequence continues at coordinate 126,093 of NZ_JBIRAZ010000024.1, forward strand.
CCTTTTACTCAACCATGCCAGCACGGCTGGGTGGTACCAAAAAGACCGCCCAGTGAGATCAGCGCCTCTGACCCTCCACACGTTGACAACCTGCGGTCTTGGGCGAATTTGCCTGTTGCCTCCACAGGAGCCAGCGCTTCTCCGAGCGGCGTCCTGCTGACTGTGCAAGGGCGCTCAAGTGCAGAAGTCGTAATTACGAGCATTACGGCTCGTGTGCATCTTCGCCGAACGCCGCCGTCTGGAACCCTGCTTGAAGCGGCCTGTGGCGATGCGGGGGCATTTCGCTGGCTGGGCGTCGATCTTGATCGTCGCCCTCCTCGCATTCTTCCCGGATGGGATGCCGATATGGCTGGAGCCGCGCGAATCGATGGCGACACACCACACTGGCATATTAAGCCGATCAAATTTCCCTACAAGGTCTCCAGTTCCGAGGCAGAATCTTTCTATGTCTCAGTGCACACCAAGGAGTGCGATTGCACTTGGGAGGCAGAACTGACTTGGGCCTCGGAAGGTCGAACCGAGACCATGAGAATCCCGGAAAACGGTGCTAGATTTCGCACCATCAGCACAAAGAATGTACTGGGCCGCTGCACTCTGATCGGCGAATATTTTGAGTGCAAGTAGTCCCCCTCCTCATGGTATGTGCTTGAAGTCTTCTCCTTGCTTATTGAGGGATGAGCGAGCGGTGTAGCGAAGACTGGCCCGGAGAGGCCGCACGCCCGCGCGGCCGCCGGACGGGCGATCTCGTGTCGGATCGTGTTCTCCCCGACCTCGCGCGAGTTGGCCAGCGTCAGAGGCATACTCAGAAAGATCGTGGAGCCCGTGACAACTCCCTTACAGTCCACGTGCGATTCGCACACCCCTAGGGAGGTCTGGCGTCGGTTCCAAGCGAACTCCCAGTCAAACCCCGTAGGGTCAAGCCACTCGGCGATCAGTTTGCGGGCAAGGTCTTCAGCATCGGTCAGGTTCAAAAAGCACTTGTCCCCTCGTAACGCCCGGGTTCAAACGATCAGGTGACACCAGCCCATAAGCACCCGCCTACTGATCGCCGGCTCACAATTCCCGCACTTGTGGTTGATCGCTACAAGCCCAGACAAAGGCCGCACGCTCAAAGGTTTCCTTGCCCTTTCAACCGGCCCCGACCAAAAGACCAGCCACAGGCTGCCCGACCAGTATTTCTTAATCATTACGGGACAGTCTTAGGGCGGTCGGCAGGAGGGGCTTCAATCAACGCGGGCCCAAGGCTGGGGGAGCGCCTTCGTTACGAAGGGGCGAGATCAAACCAAGCAACCGCTAGGGGGGATCACCGACGTGCTAACCCCGCCAACTTGGTAGGGATTTGCCCCTTCATTGCCGCAAGGGCTTCGGTGAAAGTGTCCGACCGGTCGGACAGGTGCACCACTTCAAGCAAGCTCGGCCCGTTGTGCAGCTTCGAGCTACCCGAGCAGCGGGCCCCGTTCATCACTCTTGTGGCTGCGCTGGCACCGGGCGCACTCGGGGCGCAGATTGGCCGGGTGATCGGCGGCCGTCGAATCGACGAATCGAGCTCGCGGGATGACGTGCCCTACCGTGATTTTGTTGTTCGGATCACCGTAAGGCTGGCCACACAGAGCGCACCCAAGCTGCTCCTTGTGGATCCGCCGGTACAGACGCCCATGGTGTTCCCCGATACCGCGATCCCTAGGCGAACCGCGCCGTACGTCACGCTCTTTCTGCGCGCCACGCTTGCAACCGGGACACTTGTTGCCCGGGGTTTCTCGGGTCTTCTCGAAGAGCTGGTGACAGGCAACACACATCTTGCTCGGCATGGTTCGGGCTCCTTCCCCCACCTAGGAATAACAACCACCAGGCGCAGCGACCTTCCCGTTTTCAGTTTTTGGCCCTAAGTCGACTTTTCCGAAGTGCGTAGAAGTTGGGAATACAGAGGGTCATCTGGAGCCTGATCGTTTGCGCGAGACGGGGTACCCCCCCGGGTCCCGGCCGAGTGGCCGCCCTTCTGCGTTGAGAGCCCTGCTGCTTTGCTTGCCACCACGCGGGTGAAGGTGAGCCTAGGGTCCGCGCTTCCGCGTCGTCTCCGGCTACCTGACAGCCTTTTGTCCTCGGTCCACCGCTCGCTTAAGACGGCCCCGCGAACGAGAACCGCTTCGGACTTCGCTGACCTTCGCCTGCTTCGACTTTCGACCGCTTCGAGGCTGAGGCCTTGGCCTGCGCCGGTGCCTTGGGCCCTTGACCTTGGCCTTGCCTGCTGCCCTGTGCCTGGGCCTTGTGCCTATGCCTGATGCCCACACATTGCCCGAACCCTGTGTGTGCCTATGCCTGACATTGCCCGGCTTGTGTCGAGCCATTGCAGCATTGGCCTTGCTGGCATGTGTCGAGCTATTGCGGTATTGCATTGGCATGCATGATATGCATCACTATGTGCCATTGATATATGAGTGCGTAACTACCTAGCACTATGTGCCATGAACTAGCACTATGCACCATGTGTATGCCAACTACCACGGGTACCTACCTATCCCACTACTTGGTACCACGCACTACCCCCAACCCCCGGACCCCCGGTAGCACATAGGCCCTTGGCCCTGCTTAGGCCCCTGCCCCGCTTGAGAGGGCCCACCCTGGTCGAAGGTGGCGCTCTGGTCGAAGGAGGCCCTCGATCTTGGAGCAGGCCCCCGGGTTCGCGAAGAGGGGGGCGATCTTGGCGAGAGCCCGGGGTTCTGCCAAGCCACCGCCCCCCTTCTCGAAGGGGGCCCGTCCTTTAGCGGAGCCTTCGACCCTGCTATGCGAAAGGGGGTCTGTTTCTGGGGGGGAAGGCGGGGATCGAATTCGTCGGCCCTCTTGACTGGCTCACGGGTCGATCTTTTCCCGGCACTCTTCCGGCATGCCCGTTTGCTCGATGCACTGGGCGATCTGCTCTTCCTTCGGCGGCACTTCCACGCGGCTGTTACGCTCTCGCGTTTTCTCCTGACCGGGCCACTCCTCCTTGGGCGGCTGAACCTCACCCACACCTTCCGGCCCGAATTCCTTGATGCAGCTCTGCCGAACGCTCCCGCCCGCCGGACTCCGGCACTCTTCGGGCAGCGCTTGACGAGTCGGCTTCGGCTTGGGCTTCGGTTTCAGGGTTGGCTTCGGCTGAGCCGGTTGGGTCGTCTTCGTTGGCTGCGGTTTCGTTGGCTGAGCCGTCGTCGTTGGCGCGGGCGGCGGGGGATCTTTGGCGTCGCTGCATCCTGCCACCGCTGCGAAGGCGATGACTGAAGCCGCCGTGAGACTGCTGAGATTCATGATTCCTCCATTCGAGGCCAAGCGCCCCGACCACAGAGGGATTTCGAAGATCCTTTTTCGCGGAGTCGGGCAGAGTCGTGAGTTGGGAGTGCAAACCCAGTCGATCAGGTAACGCTCGCCACCTCAACCAAGCCCGCCCACGCGTTTGGGGACCAAGGCATTACTGATCATCAGCCGGCAAAAGTTGATCTCGGGTTTGTCGAGCCCGGTTAGAGATCTTGACTTGTTCGCTTAGGACGGGTTAAGAAGACGCGCCCCCTGCTGGACCTAGACCTAGCGAAGCGGCCAAAGGTTGTGGGTCGAGTAGGGAGGGGCGGCGCTGTTACGCCCTCTACGAAGTGGACCTGACTTACCTATGTATATAGGGGGCCAGGTCAGGTTCAGTTGTTGATCTAGGAATGGGGCCTTAGCCGTGACCCCGGGTAGGCTGGTTGACAAGTTCCCCACGTGAAGGGACCACCGACCGATGAGCCCAGAACTTCGGGCGTACCTGGCAAGCCGAGAACGAACCCCACAACAAGAGATGGCGTCCCTGCGTCGCCAAATCGGCCTCGCCATGAACCGGGACCGATGGAAAAAGGCAGCCGAGCTTGAGCGTCGGTACGAGGCACTAGCAGCACGTGTGAGCTAGTTCACACGAACGTGGGATGATCGAGTTCGCGCGCCGTTGTTCTACCTTTCAGATGCACCTTTCCGGGTGTTGGCGGAGGGGTGACCAGACTTCCGCATTCTGGTCACCCCCAGCACCGGAAAGTCTCGCCAACAGCCCGTATCGAAAGGTCCGCGCGATGTCGTTGCCGTCCCCCCAAGAGCTCATTGAGCAAGCCAAAGATCTTGCCACCAAGGGCTATTTCGTCTTCCCGCTGGCCGGTAAGTCCCCGGCCGACCACTTCCGCTTCCACCATGGTGAGCAGCCGCACGAACGGGCCTCCGACGATCCCGAGATGATCTCCCAGATGCCGTGGGGCGGAGAGGCCGATGGCGTCGGCATCCACACCGGCCGATCCGGCATCGCAGTGGTGGACGTGGACGCCAAGAACGGGATCGACGGTTTCGACTCGCTGGCCACCGTCGATGACACCCTCCTAGAACACGCTGAGAAGCTCCACAACGGCCGACACCTGGTGTTCACGCAGTCGGATAACCCCGTTCCGACTAACGTCGGCTGGCTTGCCCAGGTGGACGTCAAGGCCAACGGCCCGGCCTATGTCAAGGCTCACAATCTCGACGAGTGGCCGAAGGTCGCAGAGCTCCCCAAGGCGCCGGGGTGGCTGACCAAGATGGTCGGGCTCTCCCAGGTCGATTCCGGTGAACCCCGCTTCGCGCCGCGCGACCCTCAGTTCCCGGACGATGTGAAGGGGACGACCGCCGGTCTGGCCAAGCTGAGATACCAGCTGCAGGACCTCCGGAAAGCGTGGGACGAGCACGGCCTCAGCAAACCGGGCACCGACGAGCACAAGCCGTTCAACTGGTGGCTGAACCGCACGGCCTACATTGCGGCGCGCCTGGTTGCGGGTGGCGAGCTTGACGACGAATACGCCTATGCCACCATTGACGACCTTCTCATTGAGCTAGGTGCTCCAGAGGACCAATGGAAGTCGTTCGGTTCCGGCTGGGACAAGGGTCTCGCCAACCCCCTCTACCTGACTGTGGAGGACGGAGAAACCCAAGACAAGGTCACTACACTCCGCGAACAGATGCGGAAGGCTACGCGAAAGCCCAGTGATCCCGAGTTTGGAGCCAACCCTCCTACGTGGATCATCGGCGGGTGGCTGGAAGACAAGGGCGTCCACCAGATTTACGGGCCGTCCGGTGAGGGCAAGTCCTTCACTGCCGTTTCGCAAACTTGCCACATTGCGAGCGGAAAACCGTGGAGCGGCCACGCGGTCAAACGGTCCCGGGTTTTGTACGTCGCAGCCGAAGGTGCCGACGGCATTGAGCGTCGTATCCGAGCTTGGTGCCAATATCACAAGGTACGGCGTACAGAACTCGACGACTGGTTGACCGTTCTCTCGTTCGCGCCCCAGCTCCAGAAGGAAGAACATCGGGAAGCGTTCATAGCCGAGTACGCCGAGTGGAAGCCCGAAGTGGTGATCCTCGACACCCAGGCGCGGGTCTCGGTCGGCATTGAAGAGAACTCCGCTCAGGCCATGCAACCTTTCGTGGAAGATCTGGAAGGCATAGGCGAGGCTTTCGGCGCAGTGGTGATGTTGATCCACCACAGCGGTAAGCCCGGGCAGTGGGGATCCATCTCGTCGCGTGGCTCTACTGCCATGAAGGGCGCTCTGATCTCGGAGACGGAAGTGCGCAAGCGTAACGGCGCCTACCTGATCACCAATACAAAACAGAAGAACGCACCCGAGCAAGACGAGATCTGGTTCAAGGTCGAAATGGTCCATGAACTGGAAACGGGCGTGCTGGTGAAGACCGCTAAGCCTGCTGAGAAGAAGGACATTGACTCGGAGGACCTTCGGAAACGCCGCGTTCAGTGGTTGGATGCCAACGCGGAAGAGTTGAGGCTGGGTGATATGAGCCAGAACAAGAGTGTTACTGCTGTGAGGGACAATCTGCCAAAGTATCTGAAGGCCCCAGGTCACTGCAGTACGGATGACTATAAAGCTCTTATCCAGAGCTGGAGGGACAACAGGATTGCCGACGCAGCGTAAATAGCGCCGCTCATAACTGAACACAGCCGAGACCCTCTCTCACTCCCAGTGAAACGAGGGTCTTCGCATGTCCGCTGTCACGTACGCCCGGCACTACTGTTCTCGCCAGCACCGCACGTTCAAGGCCGCTGCCGCGTGCATCTTCGGCAAGAGCCCGGTCACCGGCGAAGGCCAATGGGCGTTCGTCCACGAGTACTTGTGCTTTCCAGAGCAAGACCGCCGGTACTCGATTGAGCTCTACTCCACCGAGGCCGAAGCCCAAGCCGAAGTCGACCGCCACAATGGCTACGGCAAATGTTCCGGCTCATGCGCTGGCCACCGGTTGGTGCGAATCGCCGACCTGGACCGTCTCATTCAAGTGGAGAGGAACACCGCACTGAAGGAGTACCGCCGTGGATGATCTGATGGTGACCGAAGCCACTCACGCGCACCACGCCCGGGTGTGGGCCGTTGTGCGCAAGCTGGGCGTTGCGGACGGGGCGTCGAGCCGAACCAGGGCGCACGGGCCGCCCGCCAGGCACTGCTTGACTCAGACTGCATCGGCGTCCCCTTTCCTAGTCTCGTGAGGCTCCGGCAGGCCAGAACACGCGTACTGGCACGTTGGTCCGTTCTGCGGCTTGAACGACATCTGCCGTGCCCCCGAAGCCCCGTGCGGGCTTGCCGTCCCAGACCGCCCAGAGCTGATCGGCGAGCGTCAGCATGAACTCGCTGGCTGCCTGGTGCGCCTCGCTGGTGGATTCGGTGAAGGGCAGCTCGTGCACGTCCGTGGCAGCAGCCAACAATCTGTCGTAGGTGGCGTGATGCTCCTCTGGCAAGTTCTCCCGGTACTCAGCGGCAGGTATCACAGCCACCAGTTCGCCGCCGTTCTCCAGGACGGCTTGAGCGAACAGGGCATCCGCTCCGTCCGCAAGGCATGAGACTCCGATGAGCGGGGTGGGCTGCGCCGTGAGGGCGCCTCGAAGCTCGTCCAAGACGAGGGTTTCCGTCTCGGCGGGCAACAAGCGGTGCCCACTGATAGCGATGCGCACGAGTTCTCCCTAGACGAATGTGGACCGAAGCCGGTCATCGAACCGGGCAACGGCCGAACCGGACGGCCCCGAGTAGCTGTAGCGGAACTGTCTGGCCTTCTGAAGTACGCGCTCTGAGTTGTAGCTAATGCCGATGTCCAGCGCTCCCATGGCGAGTCCGAACGCCTGCTCAACGTCTCCTCGTTGAGCCTGCGCCGTAGCGACTTCCAGTGTGGTCAAAGCGGCTTGCTTTGGGGCTGGCTGCTTGGTGGGCAGTGATTCAGCGAACGCCCTGACCGCCTGCTCTCCTTGGCCGAGCCGGACAGCGACAGACGCGCGGGTCCGGGCGAGCTTAGCGTCGTCGAACGGGAAGACCCACGGCCACGGAGGTGGACTGTCAGCGGTCTTGATGGCGGCCTCCGAGCGCAGCAGGGCACGTGTTGCCGCCTTCTCGTCCGGGCGCGGTCCGGATGAATGGGCGAGGGCTTCCAGGGCCTCCAGCCAGGCGGCGGGAGTGCTCCCGCCTGAGGTGCGATCGAGGTAGGTGCGAGCTTGTTTGAGCATGGCTAGGCCCAACAGCGGGTCTGAAGCTGCGTCGATCTCGAAGGTCGCCAGGCTTCCCGTCATGTATGCGGCGAGTAGATCGTTGTCTGCGGCCTGCGCTGCGGCGATCGCCCGGCGGTAGTAGGTGCGTGCACTGCCCAGATCCATCATGTCCATCGACAACCACGCAGCGAAACCGGCGGCCTCGCTCACAGCTGCTGCGATTGGCATCGCGTGTGCTCCGGCGTTCTGGTGCGCCCTGATCGCCATGTCAAGGTGCGCCCTGACGCCGTCAATGAGGTCACTTGATCGAAACGTCGCGTCCAGCCGCCGTTGCTGACCAGTGATGGTGGTCAGCGTCTCGGCGGTGGCCGTGTTGCTGACCTTGTTAGTTCGTGGAAGCGGCAGGAGGCCGAGCATGGCCATCGTGCCGAACTGTCTGCGGTTCGTGGGGTCTTCCTCTTCCTTGCTCTCGTCGGGATCGCCCAGGCGAAGGAGATGCGTAGGGATGTCGAGAACACGGGCGATGGCGCGCACTTGGTCGAGGGTGAGACTCGTTTCTCCTCGGATCACCTTCGACGCCCAGCTCTGCGTATAGCCGACCGCCTCTCCAAGGTCGGCCTGGCTCCATCCCCTAGCGTTTCTGATCTCCTCCATGAGGGTCCCCATGTCGCACGTGGCGAGCGCTTGGGCGACGACTGGATGAGACCAAAACTCAGGTGGCTCCACGAGCCTACGTTAGGGCGATGAGCCCTGAACACGCGATAGTCGCCTGTGGAATGGGGGGCCGCGAGTTCTAGTCGTGCCAGTAGTACGACCTTTCCCATCACGGGTACGGGCCGTGACTATCGGCGACACAGTCTGTCGCCCACGTAGTTAATGGAGCCGCCGTGATCCCCGCTGCCCCTCCTCGAACAACCCCCGCCCAGAGGTGGCTTGGCCGCCAAGCCCTCCGGCCCGCGTCCAGGCGGTAGCCGTGGGACGGCGGGCCGAGGGGGCCCACCTCGCGCCGCCTCCGCCCGAACTGATTAGGAGTCCCACTCCAGAACCTCTGATCCCGCAGCGTGAGCGGGTCACGTTCCTGGTGCACCTAGCGCAAATGTTCCAGGCGATGACAGGCCTCATGACCGCCTATGCGGTGATCGGGGGCTACATGGTGCTCAACGTGATCCCGGTAGACATCCGGTACTCCGCCGTCACGATCGGGCTCTGCTACCACGACGGCGCGTGGTGGTTCTTCAACGTCCACAGCGGGAAGCCGATTCGGCCGGCAAACGAGCTGAGCGCAGCAGCACACCAGATCAGGACCGAGATGGAAGAGGCAGCAGCAGCATGACCGACCAGGAATACAGCCACGTCGCCCGCAAGCAGATCGGCCAGCTCGCGAAGGTCCACAATCTCGCCGAGGGCACGTGGATCACGGTGCGGGATGCCAAAGAGCTGACGGGGATGACCCCCGGTGTCCTGACGCGCTGGGAAGAAGAGGGCGTGATTTCGTGCTTCCAGCCACAGCCGGGCTCGCCTCGCATGTACCTCCGTGAGGAGTTGGAGTTGTTGGCTGGGTTGCGCACCAACGGGCGGCCCCCTGGCCTACGTGTGGTGCGTCGGCTTGTGGAACAGCTCCAAGCAGAGCAGGGCGCCCGATGACGCCCCCCGGCCCAATGGGATACCAGGCCCGGCCGGTGGCAATGGCCACGCTGGTTTCCAGCATTGTCCAAGACCGTCTGTTTGAGCACGGCATCAAATACGCCTGGGTCGGGCTGATGGCCGTGCACGTGGAAGAGCACGCCTTCCCCGAGCTGGAAGCTATGGACAGGTGCCCCGCCGACAAGGCCATGGATGTCGCCCTCCCCGCGACCATCAAGGCATGGGACGCCGCCATGAGGGCGCACGGGATGTTTCGCGGCACGATCGACAAGACCATGCGCCAAGCGCAGATGGATATCGAGGAGCTCATGGATGAGCGCATCGCGCACATCCAGGCCACGATCAAGCAACAGGCCCTAACGCCTAGTGAGGACGCTGCCTTGCAGGCCGAGGAAGCCGAGTTGGAAGGCGTTCTTCATCGGGTCCGTGTCTCGAGTGCCGACCCGATCAAGTGACCGACGCCCCTCTCGCGCGCAGCCACGCCAGGGCGCGGGTGCTGGCCAGACCTCCCCGCCAGAAACGAGTCCGTCCACACCGAGACGGCTGGGAAAACGTGTCCGGCGGGTGAGGGGTAGGGGTCGCGCCTTCCAGGGCGATGGCGGGCGCGGCCTCAGCCTCCAACCACCAGCAGCCGAAGGAGGTGACGCACCGAAGTTCGACAGATCGGGGGAACCATGCGCGGCGAACCGCGTCGCGCTGTGACTCAGGGAGAAGGCATGACCGTCGCGTTGGACAACGTCATCGAAACTGGCAGGGACCCGCGTGAGCTGATCCCGGCCGAGGCATTCACCCTCCTGGTGGAGGACTTCCGCAAGGCCACCCACGCCAGCCACGACTACACCTCGCGCGTCGTCGCGCAGTGCCTCGTGTTCCTCAAGGCGGTGGGCAACATCCGCCAGGCCGAGCGCCTGGCCCCCTGCAACTACGTTCGCATCGTGCCGACGCCCCCGGTTGATGAGGCGTGGCATCAATTCCTCCAGCGGACGGAGGTATACGTTCCGATGAGCCTGGCGTTCGCCGAGGGCTTCATCCACCACCGCCCAGTCATGGACGACGACATCCGGTCAGGCGCGGCGCTCGCCCGCACCATCCCGCAGCTTCACGCCACGGGCTACTACGTGGACCCGGAATTCTGGGAGGGCGAGGCGGGCCAAAGCTGCTGCCCACCCGAGTGCAACGACCAGGGCGGCCGTGACTGGCGGGCCCTGGTGGACTGGAGCGGCTTCCTGCCGCTGGACGGCCCGCTGGACATCCGTATCTGACCAAGTGACCTAGAAAGGGCTCACGTGCGTACTGACTGGACCGACCTGCCCAAGGAACTGCGGACTCAGATCGAAGCCCACACCGGCTCGATCGACCGCATCGTCCCGGCCCCCACGGGCAACCACGCGGACATCGCCTCCACTCTGGAGACCAGCGACGGGCGCGTGTTCGTGAAGGCCGCCCGCAAGTTGGAGGACCGGGACGGCCCAGAGGTCATGTCACTGCGTCGTGAAGCCGCCGTGAACCCTGCCGTGTGCGAGTACGCCCCCCGGCTTCGGTGGCAGGCCGAGACCGAGGGGTGGCTCGCGCTGGGCTTCGACCACGTTCAGGGCCGCCCCGCTGACTTCTCCGCCGGGTCACCCGACTTGGAGATCTTGGCCAAGACCGTTCACGCCCTTCAGAGTGCGCCGTGCCCCGACGTGCCGATGCTGTCGGGTGGGAAGCGCTGGCAGAAGTTCGCCGACGATCCCGCACCGTTCGAAGGTGTCACGCTGCTGCACACCGACCTCAACGAGGACAACTTCCTCATCACCGACCAAGGTCGCGCCTTTGTGATCGACTGGGCGTTCGTCACGCGCGGCGCGGCCTGGCTGGAACTGGCGTTGTTGATCCCATGGCTGATCAAGGCCGGGCACACGCCGCAGGCCGCCGACGAGTGGGTCAGCCAGTTCACTTCGTGGGGCGACGCCCCTCCGGCCGACCTCGACATGTTCAGCGCCGCGTTTGCCGAGCAGTGGCGCACGGCCAGCCAGGTCCGAGACGACGCATGGATCACGCGGCACGCTGACCTGACAGCGAGGTGGGCCGCCTACCGGCTGAAGGAGTAGGCCAGATGACTGACTGGGTCCAGCACCATCCCACGCACCAGCTCACAGCGCCGGACGGTCAGGAAGTGAACATCGACGTGGAGATTGTTCCGCTGGTGGCCGCGCTGTGGCGGTTGGGGTTTGAGACGAAGGTGGCCTGTCAGGATGCCGGGGAGGCCGTTCGCGAGGGTGGAACACGCGCGCCCGAGGCTGACCGGCCGCGAGTGTCGGCGAAGCTGATGGGCCGGGCGTGGCTTGTGATCCGGCACGAGCATGTTCCGCGGTTCCTGGAGATCTGCTCAGGGCTCGGACAGCCAGACGACTGGATAGTACGGCCAGTGAAAAAGGACCGCGCCGCCGACGAGTGGTTGTCGGTCGTGTTTCCTCGGGAGCTCATCCCAGCGGCGGCGCGGGCCGTTCAGGCGGCGGGGTAGCACTCGGCGTAGCAGTAGACGCACGGGCCGCCGGTGTCGTAGCGGACCAGCCCCGCGTGTGGCAGATAGGACACCGTTCGCGGATGCGGACCACTTCGGGCGGATCCAGACGGCGGCGTGCGACGTCGGTGAGGTGCAGCAGCCGCCCGGCGTAGCTGTCGCCGCCCGTCATTGCCAGCGCGGCGGCCAGGTGCCGAATGAGCGTCCGTACGGGCGTCAGGGTGGAGTACGGATCCACGCACGCGGCCCACTCAGTCACGGTCTCGCTCAGCTTCACGCGCAGGTCCATGACGCCTTCGTTTGCGGGTGAGGACGGGCCGCCGCTGCTAGACGAGCGGCGGACCAACCTCACCCAGACGCGGGTCCGCGTGGTCAACCAACTCCACGCGCTGCTGCGGGATCTGGCTGCCCGGTGGAGCGCCCGCGCAGCCTGCCAGGCCAGTGAGGCGACGGCTCTGCTGCGCGCTGTCGGTGCGGCCGGACCGGACCGGTCGAGCAGGCCCGCCACAAGGAAGTGATCGCCGACATCCGCAGGTCTGATGATCAGTCTGGCGGCCAACGCCGCCAAGCTCAAGCACGCCGTCACCCAGGCCGACAGCACCTTGATGGACACCACCCACCACGGGTAGTCGGGGCTCTCGCGTGGCCAGCCTAGGCGGCCTTGGCGAACGTCACCCGGGTCTCGTGGCCGGGACGGAACGGCAACGGGCCGACCACGTCGAAGGTCACGAAGTGCTTGGCGCCGTGGCCCTTGAAGGCGATCGAATGCGGATCGAACCTCCCTGGAGAACTGCGCTTGATCACGATCTGCGCGAGCATGGCCCGCACGATCGACCGCTTCTCCTCCAGGGACGCAGCGTTCCAGTCGGCGGCCGTGAACCTGGCTTGAGCCTCGCGGCGCGCCTTGTCCTGCTCTGCGGTGCGGGCCTTGCGCTTGGTGGTGTTGAGGGTCGCGCGGAGTTCGCGGAGGGTCGGGAAAAAGTCGGCGTCGTCCACGTGACCCGTCGCGTACCCGGCACGAAGGCGTTCGATACGGGCCTCGGTTTCGGCGATGGCAGCGTCGGCGTCGTGCTGCGAAGGCTGGCCACCGCTTCCGATCGGTCCATGCTTCGCCTGGTGTTCCTCGAACAGAGTGAGCACGGCCAACGTAATCAGCGCGTCCACGGTTGGTCCGCTCCGACCGATCCGGCCACACCCGCCCCACTGGGGTCGGCACCGGTACATCCACCCACCGTTGTAGGTCGCGCCGTACATGGACGCTCCGCACAGCCCACAAGTCAGCAGACCGGACAGAAGGAACTTCCGGGGCTTGTGCTGACCGTGGCCCGGGTTGCTGGACAGGGCAGCGTTGAGCGCTTCGTGCTGGGCCAGCGTGATGATCGGGTCCCAGTTGCCCTTGAAGCGCTCTGTGCGCTTGGCCCCGGTTTCCGGGTCGCGGTACGTGTGGTCGAGCTGGCCAGTCAGAGCCGGACTGCGCAGGATGGACCGAACCGTGGCGGGCCACCACGTCCTACCACCTCGCGGCGTCGGCACGCCCTCAGCGTTGAGCGAGCGAACGAGTTGCCCGAGCGAGCCACCGGCAAGGATGTGCTTGACCCAGGCGCGGATGCGGTCGGCTTCCTCAGGCACGATCTGCATGTCAGCGTCGTAGCCGTACGGTGGCCGTCCCGAGGGTTTGGCACCGTTGCGGGCCCTCGCGAGCAATGCGCGGGATGTTCGCTCGGAGATCCTCCGGGCCTCTTGTTCAGCCACCGCGCCCTTGATGTGAGCCACCATCCGACCGTTCGCCGTCAGAAGGTCATCACCTTCACACGTCGCTACGGGGCAGCCTGTCCGCTCGACCCACTTCACGAACGGGACAAGCTCATCCAAGCGGCGGGTCAGCCGGTCGAAGTTGTAGACAAGGATGCCGTCGATTTCGCCCGCCTCGAAGTCGGCTTTGAGGCTCTCGAAGACGGGTCGGCGCTTGCCCTTGGACGCGGACGTGTCGTTCTCGACGTAATGGGTCGGCGAATCCCAACCGAGCTGCGTGGCTAGCGCTTCGAGATCCTCGCGCTGCCGGGTGACGCCGAGTGCCAGACCTTCGGTGTCTTGGCTGATTCGTTCGTAGGCGCCCGGCTTGATCGGCTTTCCCATGGTTCCCCCCGTGTTGTCGCAGGTCAGGGTACGTGAGCCTGAGGACTTCCCGGAACCGTCTGGTTCGAACACCGCCTGCCCTGACCTGACCCGGCAGAGGCGCCGGTCAGATCCAGCTGTCGAACCAGATGCGGAAGCGCCAGGCGTCGTACGTGAGGACTCTCGCGGTGAGGATGGGGTGGAGGAGGTAGAAGTTCGCCAAGACCGTGAGCATGTAGGCGCCGCTGAGGGTGGCGCCCACCAGACGGCGGCCCGAGTCGTCGGCGGGGCCGAGGAGCAGCCCGAGCGCGAGAACGATCGCCAGCACCATGAACGGGATCATCGGTGTCGCGTAGAAGGCGAACATCGTCCGGTCGCCGGCCGCGTAGTAGAACCAGGGCACCAGCCCCGCCCCGTACCCGAGGAGCGCCGCCCCGGCACGCCAGTCCCGGTGCACGAGCCACCAGCCGAGCAGGACGGCGAGGGCGAGGAGCGCCGCCCACCAGATCGCCGGGGTCCCCACGCCCAGGACCTCGCGGGAACACTTGGCAGCCCCGCAACCGGACGGCTCTGAGTAGTAGAACGCGACGGGCCGCCGCAGCAACGGCCAATCCCACGGCCACGACTGGTAGCGATGCTTGTCATCGAGTCCCGTGTGGAACCCCATCACCTGGGCGTGGTAGTGCCAGAGGGAACGGAGAGGCGCGGGCACGAACGAGAACGTGCCGCCCCGTCCGTCCGCCCAGTGCCGCCCCCAGCCGATGTCGGAGGCGAACCATCCCGCCCACGTCGCCACGTACGTGACCGCCGAGACGATCACCACGGACACGAAGCCGGGAAGCGCGTCACGGCGCAGCGCGCCCACGAAGGGACGGCGGATACCGGCGGCCCGGCGGGCGCCCGAGTCCCAGAGGAACGTCATGACTCCGAACGCCGCGACGAAGAAGATGGCGCTCCACTTCGTCCCGCACGCGAGCCCGAGGCAGATCCCGGCGCCCAGACGCCACCACCGCATCCCGAGGCCGGGGCCGAACCGCATCCCGAGACCGGGGCCGGACCGCAGGTCGTCGACGCGATCGGCCAGCCGGGCGCGCGCGACGTCACGGTCCACGACGAGACAGCCGAACGCCGCGAGCACCCAGAACATCACGAAGACGTCGAGGATCGCGGTACGGCTCGCCACCAGGTGCAGGCCGTCCAGCGCCAGCAGCAATCCCGCCCCGGTGCCCAGCAGGGTCGAACGTGTCATGCGGCGGGTCACGCGGGCCAGGACCAGGACCGAGAGCGTCCCGAACAGCGCGGCGGCGAAGCGCCAGCCGAACGGCGTCATGCCGAACAGCCACTCGCCGCTCGCGATCATCCACTTGCCGGCCGGCGGGTGGGCGACGAAGCTGCCGCCGCCGGTCCAGATACTGTCGGTGTCACCCTTGAGGATCAGCGGATCGGCGAGGTCCTTGCCCTTGGCGTCCTTGATCGTGGAGTGCTCGACGCCGAACGTCAGGAGCGCCAGCGCGTCCTTGGCGTAGTACGTCTCGTCGAAGACGACCGCGTGTGGTTGCCCGAGCCGGTCGAACCGGAAGAACGCGGCGAACGCGGTGACCAGGAGCGGGCCGAGCCAGCCGAGGAGCCGGCGCCCCGGCTGCGGAGGGGAGAGCCACTCCTTGAGAGTGAAACCTTTGAGAAGGAGACCTGCGCCTTCGCCCCTGGCCATCAGCGACATCCGGCCATCCTAGGGATCTTCACCCCATGTCCGAAGTGGCCGGTGTTGCGCTGTTGGTAGGAAATTGTCGCCTTAACGGCAGAATTTTTTCGGGCTCGATCACCGGTCAGATCGCTAGTGTCGGTTCTGACGGAGGGTCCGCGCTTGGACTCTGTATCGGGGGACGAGTTGGGTGACATTCTGACGCTGCCGGTCCCGGAGACTCTGCACGCCACGTACGCCGTCGCCCTGGTGGCCGACCCGGCAGACCCGCGCGAGCTGGCTCGCGCACAGGTCGCCCTACGTGTCGCACCACCGCTGCGCGACCTGGTGCTCGGCATGCTGGACAGCCCGATGCTGACGCTCGACCTGCGGCCCGCGGACGAGTTTCCGCCGCTGCCGACCGATCTGCTCGCCGTATACGGGGCAAGCCCGGGGGAACTGGCCGACGTCCGTGCCGCGTCGCACCTCCTCGCCGTCCGCGCCGCCTACCGGCCGGGCCGGCCGCCGGCCCACGAGTGGGCGACGAGGGCCATCGCCGGGGCGATCGGCGCCGCCCTCTCGGCCCCGGTCATCGACGTCTTCACCCCGCAGGTGCTCTCGCCGGAACACCTCCGGCGCTCGCTGCCCGACGCCGGCGGCAACACCCGCCTGACCGACTGGATGCTCCTGCCGCACACGGCGGGCCCGCACGGCTTCTGGTTCACGACCAAGGGCCTGGCCAGGTTCGGGCTCCCCGAGCTGCAGACCGAGCATGTGCCGCCCGGTCTCGTCGAGCCGTGGGGCCGCCTCCTGAACGGCCTGGCCCGGCGCCTGCTCGATCTGTGGCTCGACGAACTCCACGCCGGCCGGCAGACCGTCTTCGTGGAGCTCCCCGAGCTGATCTCCGTCGGCCTCCAGGACGTCGCCGCCGCGCACGGCGTCGAGGAGCCGATGCGCCGCGAGGTGACCGTGCGCCTGCGCCTGGACGACGAACGCGACGAACGCCCGGACGACGGAGCCGAACCCCTTCTGACCGTCCTCGCCGCGGACGACGGCCCCGACCGGCTGGAGGCCCTCTGCGCCGCGCTTTTCGGTACGGGCGTCTCCTGATCTCCAATCGCCTTGCGGCCGTCGCCCGCGCGGCACAGGATCGTTGTTGTGAGATTCGGCCCGCGAGACAGCCCCCAGTCCGACGACCCCGACGAGCCCGCGTCCCCTGAGCCCGCCACTCCCCATCCCGGTGACGTCCACGTGGCCGGCAGCAAGGGCGAGTCCACCGACTGGGAACCCGTCCAGCCCCGCCCGGAAGCGAACCCCGTCCCCGGACCCGCTGCGGATTCCGAGCCGCCGGAAAGCCACGAGCCGCCGCCGACACCCGAGCCGCCGCCGACCGCGGCGTCTGCAGCCGAACCTCCGGCATCTGAGCCACCGGTACCCAAACCTCCGGCATCAGAGCCGCGGCATGCGTCGTCCTCGGATGAGACGTGGACGGCGTACGAGCCGCAGCATGCCTCGCAGCCGCCCCCGCCACCGGTGGAGCGTGGCGGGCCGTTGGCCAAGGATCCACCGCCGTCGACCACCGCGCCGGACGTGCCGACTCCCATGGCGGACGTGCCGACCCCCATGCCGGACGCGTCGACCACCGTGCCGGACGTGCTGGAGGCCCCGCGCCCGGTGGAGCCGACCTGGGCGCCGCCCGCACGGCCGGCGCCCGAGGTGTCGATGACGGATCCGGCCGGGCGCGAGGCGCTCGTCGACACCTTCGTCAGCGGTTTCGTGGACAGCGCGATCTGGCAGGCGACGCTGGCGGTGCTGGAGGGAGCGTTCCCCGGGCTCGGCCTTGCCGCGATGCTGACGCGGCGCGCCGACGAGCTGCAGCGGACGATGGACAGCCTCCAGGACGGCGGCGCGGCCCGGCTCGGGCTCCCGGCGTGGGTCGATGAGGCGGGCATGGTGTTCGACCTCAGTGCCCACCTGAACGTCCGCGAGGAGCCGGCGAGCAAGCCGCGGGCGTCCTGGCCGTACGCCGGTGCGTTCGTCATCGACACGCTCGATCCGCTGCGTTACCACCGGGCGGTCGGCGGGCCGCTGGCGCCCCGCGATCCGGCTCAGACGCGACCGCGGACGGGGGAGGGCGACGACACGGGAGTCGTGATCGTCGCGGATCTCACGAAGGCGCGGGTGCGGGTGCTCGACTCGGCGGCGTTGTGGCGGTACGCGGGCCAGATCGTGGTGGCGACGCTGTACGACCCGTTGCTGCCGGAGACCAGGACGCGGACACGGCGGACGCTCCGGGCCTTGCAGCGTGTGGTCTTCATCGATCCGCGGCTGGGTCTGGGGTTGTGCCTGCAGGTCGATGTCGTGCGGACGCCACGGTGCCTGCTGGCGTTCCGCGTCGACTCAGGCGCGCCACGCTTCGTCAGGCCCTAGCCGTCGGCTAGTCGTCGGTGCGCAGCCAGGTCAGCTCGCACTGTTGCTCGTCGGGGAGTTCGCGGAGTTGTGCCGCGAGCTCCCACGGCTCCACGCGTTCGCCCTCGGGGAGCAGCCCGCAGAGCAGCGCGTGCGGTGTGCGCACGGCCGTGAACGAGCCGATGCGGGCCACGCCGCCGCCGCGCAGATGGGCGAGCTCGGTGAGCAGGGCGGCCAGGGCCGAGGGGTCCTGCGGGTCGTAGAGGCCGCGCACGTAGGTGAACAGCTCCTCCGACAGCGCGTCCGGCTGGCGCCCGGAGAGATGGTAGGCCGTGCCCCAGTAGCCGCCGTTCGCGGCGGGGCGCTGGTCCCGGACGCGGATCTGCAGGCCGTACTCGGCCGCGCAACGTTCGTACGTCGCCGACAAGAGCGGCTCGGCCTCGCCCTCCTCGCTCAGCAGGAGCCCGGGGACGATCCCCTCGTCGCGGGCGAGCCGGCCCAGCATCTCCTGGTGGAGCTCGCCGACGACGTGCTCGACATTGTCGAGGGAACGGGCGAGCGCGTGCTGGGCGTCGCGGTCGAGCTCGACGCTCTCCAGCTGCGCGGCGAACTTGTCGAGCTCGTGTTCGACGCGTTGCACCCGGTCGCCCAGCGACGACACCCGGTCGAGCACCTCGGCGGGTGTGCCCTCGGCAGGCGGGTGCGGTATCGGGATGCCCGCGGGCTCGTTGACCTTGGTCTGGAGGACGCCGAGCTGCTTGTTGAGCTCGGTCACCTGGGCGCGCAGCTCGCGCAGCTCGGCCTGTGCGCGGGGCAGTCTCTTGTCGGAGGCCAGGTAGAGCTCCCGCCCGGCGATCGCCAGGCACAGCAGGACCAGGATCACAGTGGTCATGTGGCTCCTCGGAAGGCGGACGTGCGCCCTTCGACCCTAACCAGCCGCAGCCGCTTTGGGTGGACAAAGCGGTGTCACACGAAAAGAGCCGCGTCAGCCGAAAAGACCGCCCAGCAGACCGCCCAGGACGTCACCGATGATGCCGGCGGCCTCACCCGCGACCTCGCCGGCGACACCGTTAGCGGCGTCCGCTACGGCCTGGCCGGCGTACTGGCCCGCCTGGTCCATCGCGAAGTTGGCGGCCGATCCGGCGACGTTGGCGGCGGCCTGGTCGACCCACTGGCCGACGGGAGGGCCGGCGACCGCGTAGCCCGCGACACCCGCCGCGGCGACACCGGCCGCCGCGACCCCACCGGCTGCGGCCGCCGCACCCCAGCCGGGGTGGTGACCGTGGTGGTGGCCGCGATGCTGGACGTGGTACGCGGGGGGCGGCGGAGCCGGGTGCCCATGCTGAGCCGGGTATCCCTGCTGGGCCGGGTGTCCGTGCTGGGCCGGGTGTCCGTGCTGAGCTGGGTATCCCTGCTGAGGATAGGGAGCGGGAGCGGGCGGGCCCGGAGGCACGGGCGGCGCGGCGTGCGCGGCAGGTGCGTACGGGGCGGCCGGGGCCGGGACGGAAGGGGGCGCTTGCCCGGGGGCAGGAGCCGGCGGCGGGAAGTGACCAGGAGCGGCGGCCGGTTGGCCGTGCTGCGCGGGCGGCACGCCATAGGACGGTGCCGCAGCCGGGCCTGGCGGCGGGAACGGGGCCGCGCCACCCGGGGGAGGCGGGAGGGGCGCGCCGTGCGGCGGCGTACCGTGCGCCGGCATGCCGTGTGGCGGCGTGCCGGAGAAGCCGGGACTCTGCGCGGGACCGCGCGAGCGGGCCGCGGCCTTGTCGAGCCACTTCGAGATCTCGGCGGGCCAGTCGGTCTCGGCGGCCTCCTTGTGCTCGCACTTGAACCGGCCGAACGTCTCGTCGGACGAGCCGCCGCCGTTCCGGCGGTCGGCCTCCAGCACGAAGGAGACAGTGCCGGGGGCGGCGACGAAGCTGAGCCCGACCTCGCCGAGCCGGTCCCGGTACTGCTGCGGCGGCGCGAGCTGGATCTCCTGGTAGAAGGGCAGCTGCTGGGAGACGCCGCGCAGCTTGCTCTGCTCGAACGCGACGTTCCTGATTTTGAAGCCGAGCTGGGCGATGGCGGCCAGCACCCACTGCTGGGACTCCAGCGGCTCGACCGAGATCGGGTCCACGTCACCGGGGTCGGGCACGCCGACGGTGTCGACCTCGGTGCACAGCCCGATGGTGAAGCCGGGCAGCTCGCGGCCGAGCACGGTGGTGAACGGCAGCTCGTACGGGAGCGGGATCGAGAACGCGAGGTCGCGCTGGGCGCCCGCCTCCAGCCGGAAGGCTCGGGTGAGCGCACCGCGGTAGACCTCGGGGCCGGCGTTCTGGCCGCCGTACCCGTTGTCCATGCGCGGCATCAGCGCGATCGTCACGTGCCGTACGTCGACGGCGCTGCTGCCGCCCCTGAGGTGGACCTTCCCGGCCACCACGCCGCCCGGACGCGCGTGCGGCGCCGACAGGATCGTGTCGACCGTGGGAGCACCGGCTGGACCGCCAGGGCCACCGGCTGGACCGCCCGGACCACCGAATCCGCCCGGCACCTGCTGCCCGTAGGACACTGGCCGTTCCCCTCTCACGAGCACGCACGGGGCCGCTCCCCGCAAACGTAAGACGCACTCCACCATGCCACTGGTTGCGGGTGACTAGCCGAACATTACGCCCAAAGCATCAGTCTTTGGCAGTGACGGAGACGGTCGCGTAGCCGAGGGATTCCAGGGGTTCCCGGATCTGTGCGGCGTCGCCGACCACGATGACGGTCAGCTTCTCCGGGTCGACGTGCGTCGCGTACGCCTTGGCGACACCGTCCGGCGTCGCGGCCCGTACCGCCTCCAGGTAGCGGCGCGGGTAGCCGGGACCCAGACCGCCCGCGGACGCGTCGGCGAGCTCGGCGGCGACCGCGCGGGCCGTCTCGTACTCGGCGGGCGCCCGGTCGGCCAGCGCGCGCACGGACGAGCCGCACTCCTCCGCGCTGATCCCGCGCGAGATCACGCCGCGCAGCTCGGTGAGCGCGTCGGACACGGCGTCAGCGGTCACCTCGGTGTGCACGGCGCCCTGCGTGATGAACAGCCCGCAGTGCCGCATCCGAAGCAGCCCGGCGCGCACGCCGTAGGTGTAGCCCTTTTCCTCGCGCAGCACCGCGTTGAGCCGCGAGGTGAGCCCGCCGCCCAGGACGTGCGAGGCCACCATGAGGTTGGCCCAGTCGGGGTGGGACCGGTTGGGCACGCCATGCGCGATGCTCATGTACGACTGGACCGAGCCGGGACGGTCGACGACGACGATGCGCGGCCCGGTGGTGGGCTCGATCGTGTCAGGTGCCTGGAGCGAGTCGCCGGTCGCGGCCCAGCCCTCCAGCGCGCCCGAGAGCGCCGTGTCCGCGTCGGTGCCGGACAGGTCGCCCGCGACGACGGCGGTGGCCTCGGCGGGGACCGCGGAGGTGAAGAACGCGCGCACGTCCGCGCCGGTGAGCGCGGCGATCGACTTCTTCGTGCCGCCGGTCGGCCGGGAACTGCGCGCCGCCTCCGGGAACATCACCGCGCGCAGCTCGCGCGCCGCGCGGCTGCCGGGGTCGGCGTCCTCCTGCGCGATCTCTTCGAGCCGCTCGTTGACCAGCCGGGCCACGTCGGAGTCGGCCAGCGCCGGCCCGCGGATGACCGCCGAGAAGAGCTCCAGCGCCTCGCTGAGGCGGGTCACCGGGACGTCCAGCGCGATCCGCATCGCGGTCAGGTCGGCCGAAGCGTAGAGGCTGGCACCGATGCGTTCGAACGCGGCGGTCAGCGCGGTGCCGCCGCCCGGCTCGGTGCCTTCGAGCAGCGCCCGCGCGGCGAGCGTGGCGACGCCGTCCTTGCCGGTGGGCTCACGGCTCGCGCCCGCGTCCAGCACGAGCCGCACGGCGGCGAGCCGACGGCCAGGCAGGTCGCAGCGGAGAGTGCCGGGGCCGCCGGTGACGCGGCCCTCCGTGCCGACCGGGAACAACCAGGCCGGGACAGGCCCGGGCACCGGACGGGGCTGCAGGGCGAGGCCGCTCACTTGGCACCTCCGTAGGTGAGGACGGTACGGGCGCCCGGCGCCAGCCAGCGGCCCGCCATCTCGGTGATGTCGTCCGCGGTGACCGCGGCGGCGCGCTTGGGCGCGGTGAAGACGCGCGCCGGGTCGCCGAACTGCGTGGCGTTGGCCGACAACGCGTTGGCCAGACCGGTCACCGTCTCTGTCTGCTCGAAGAAGCCGCGCTCGGCCTGCGCCGTCGCGCGCGCCGTCTCGTCGGCGTCGGGGCCGCCCGCGGCGAAGCGCGCCAGCTCCTCGTCCAGCACCGCGGCGATCTTGTCCACGTCCGGGCCGACCGCGTCGACGATGGCCAGCGACGGGCCGCCGGCCAGCCGGGTCACCCCGGCCCAGACCTCGGTCGCGATCTGGTCGCGGCGCACCATCCGGTCGTACAGCCGGGAGCCGGAGCCACCGCCGAGGATCTCCACGGCCAGCTCGGCCGCCTCGATGTCGTTGCCGCCGTCCGACGGCAGCGGGAACATCGCGAAGTAGGCGGGGGAGGGGACCTCCTCGTCGACCTCCTCGCCTCGGACGCCGTCGAGCGGGCCGAGGTCGCCGGGGCGGGCGGCGGGCACCTGCGGGCCCGCCGGCAGGCCGCCGAAGTAACGCTCGACCGCGGCGAGGGTCTCCTCCGCGTCGACGTCGCCCACGATCGACAGCACCGCGTTGCCGGGTGCGTACCAGGTGGCGAAGAAGTCCGTGCAGTCCTCGAGCGTGGTCGCGTCGAGGTCGTCCATCGACCCGATCGGCGTGTGCGCGTAGGGGTGGCCCGCCGGGAACGTCAGCGCGCACAGCCGCTCGAACGCGGTGCCGTACGGCTGGTTGTCGTAACGCTGGCGGCGCTCGTTCTTCACGACGTCGCGCTGGTTGTCGAGATTGGCCTGGGTGAGCGCGGCGGGCAGCGTGCCCATCCGGTCGGCCTCCAGCCAGAGCGCGAGCTCCAGGTGGCTGACCGGCACCGTCTCGTAGTAGTTGGTGCGCTCGAACGACGTGCTGGCGTTGAACGTGGCGCCCGCGCTCTCCAGCAGCGCGGCGTGCTCGCCCTCGGCGACATTGGCCGATCCCTGGAACATCAGATGCTCGAAGAGGTGGGCGAGCCCGGTGCGGCTGGCCCGCTCATGCCGCGAGCCGACGCCGTACCAGATGTTCACGGCGGCCAGTGGTACGACGTGGTCCTCGCAGACCACAACGCGCAGGCCATTGCCGAGCGTGTGCTCATGCAGCGGCTGTTCTGCCACGGAGCGCTCCCGTCCGGTCGGTGGTAGCACCGCACGCGACCTCGGTGAGGGGGCCCTGGCGGCGGGCTTGATCTCTACTCACCGTACCGGGTGTCCGGGGCCCCGAGCGCAGGTCCGCTCAGGTGGCGGGGCGGGAGTTGGATCCTCTGGTGTCGGCGGCCTGCCGAGCGGCCTCGTGAGCGGCGACGGCGTCGTCCAGCGAGCGGTGCAGCACAAAGATCTTGGTGAGCTGCGTGACATGGAAGACGCGGCGGACGCGGTCGTTCACGCCCATGAACGACATGGAGCCGTCGCGGGCGCGCAGGCGGTGGTAGATACCGACCAGTACACCGAGGCCCGTGGAGTCCAGGAAGGTGACGTCGCCGAGGTCGACCACCAGATGGAGGCCGCCCGTCTCGATGATGTCGAGCAACATCTCCCGCAGCCGGGGGCTGGTGAACACATCGATCTCGCCGCTGATCTTGACGACTGTGAGGTCTCGCTCGACCCGATGCTCGACGGCGAATTCCACCGGTTCTCCTGGCTCCTGTCGTAGCTTCTGGGACGTCCGGCTCCTACCCTCCGACCGGCGGGTTATCCACGATTGCCCGGATCTTCTGTGCGCGCCGTGTTCATGGAGTGGCGCTCAGAGAGCTGTTCAGGGGGCCGTTGAGGGGGTACGGAAAAGTGCCCAGACGACCTTGCCGCCGGGCAGTCCGCGCCAGCCCCAGCGCGTACAGAAGGAGTCGACCAGGTGCAGACCACGGCCGGTCTCGGCGATGTAGTCGGGTTCCTTGCGGCGGGGTGCGCAGGTGCTCGCGTCCAAGATCCCGCACAGAAGCCAGGGTGCCTCGTGGAGGAGCCGCAGCCGGATCGCGGTCGGCGCGGAGCGCATCGGGTCGGAGAGCCGGCCATAAGTGTCACCGCGATGGCCACTGTGTCGTAGCGCGTTGGTGACGAGTTCCGAGACGACCAGCCCGACGTCGTCGCTGATGACCGCCATGTTCCAGGCCTTCAGCCTGGAGAGTGCGAAGTGGCGGGCCTCGGTGACCGATTCCGGCTCGGGGAGGACGGTGAACGAGACGGTGCAGCCGGCGGGCCGCACCAGGGCGGCGAGTGCGGCGTCCAGAGGTTCTGGCAGGTCAGAGGATTCAGGTATGGGTGTCGAGTGCACGGCATGGTCCTGTGTTCCGGCCGGCCTCACGGCAGGGGCCAGCCCCCACCGCGTGTCGTCGTGCGCCTGGCGTGACGTCATTTCCCGGGACCCCGCAAAGTGATCTCGTTGTGCAGCCGTGGCTCGGAAGTCTCGTGCGTTATCCTGCGCATCGTAGCGTGCGAATGCAAGGCCCAATGCACGTGCATCCGCTCGGGAATCTGCTCAGGAGGCCCGGCGGGGCAGGGTTTTGGCTCACGATGTACCCGCATGATCGGAGGTAGCGGCAGGATAAGTAGGCCAGTGGCACACTGTGTTAGATTTCCCGGCTCTGCCGGGGAAGTTCGCTGTCCGCCATCTAGCCGGGAGGTTGGGCGTGACTCCAGAGACGCCGGGAACCGGGTCGACGGTCCGTCGGATCCTGCTCGGCTCACAGCTGCGTCGCCTGCGTGAGGCGAAAGCCGTGAGCCGTCAGGAGGCCGGCTACGTCATCCGGGCGTCGGAGTCCAAGATCAGCCGACTGGAACTCGGGCGGGTCAGCTTCAAAGAACGTGACGTGGACGACCTGCTCACGTTGTACGGCGTCACCGACCGGACCGAACGCGACGCGCTGCTCCAACTGGCGCGCGACGCCAACACCCCGGGCTGGTGGCATCGCTACAACGACGTGCTCCCCAACTGGTTCCAGACCTATGTCGGACTGGAAGAAGCGGCCACGCTGATCCGTACCTATGAGCTGCAGTTCGTGCCGGGACTACTGCAGTCGGAAGGGTACGCCCGCGCGGTCATCCGGCTGGGCAACGCCGGCGCCACCGAGCACGAGATCGACCAGCGCGTCGAGCTGCGCCTGCAGCGGCAGGAGCGGCTCACCGGCCCGAACGCCCCACGGCTGTGGGCCGTGCTGGACGAAGGGGCCCTCAAACGACCCATCGGGGGTCCCGAGGTGATGCGGGGCCAGTTCGAGCACCTCATCACCATGAGCAAGCTCCCCAACGTCACCATCCAGGTCATGCCGTTCCGGTTCGGCGGCCATGCCGCCGAGGGCGGGGCCTTCACGATCCTGCGCTTTCCCGAGCAGGACCTGCCTGACGTGGTCTACGTCGAGAACCTCACCGGTGCGATGTACCTGGACAAGCGCGACGACGTCGACACCTATCTGCAGGCGATGGAGCGCCTGTGCGTCGACAGCGCGACCCCGGAGCGCACCGTCGAGATTCTCGGTGATCTTCTCAGAGAGACATGATGCTCCAGACCGAAAACGGCCATGACATGGCCGGACGGGATAACTACTACGACAACGGGATTCCTGCGACGAGGCTCCACGGAGCCCGCTGGCTGAAGTCCCGTCGAAGCAACTCCCAGGGGAACTGCGTCGAGATCGCCGAACTGCCCGACGGGCAGGTGGCGATGCGCAACTCCCGACACCCCGAGGGCCCGGCCCTCATCTACACCCGTCCGGAGATCGAGGCTCTCATCCTCGGCGCCAAGGACGGCGACTTCGATGATCTGATCGCTCCTAGCAACAACTGACGCATCACATTCGTCGCGCGTGCCCGGCCGTCCCCGTTCTGTTCGGGCCCGATCGTCGAAAGGCGGCGAGCCGGTCACTCCCACTCCGGCCGGCTCGCCCCCACACCCGTCACCCGCAGAGTGCGCTGTGTCAGCCGCAGTTGCCGTAGCTGGAGCTGACGCCGTTGCCGCCGAAACGGACGCAGGTCTTCTTGGCCGAGACGTAGACAGGGCCGCCGTACCAGGAGAACGAGCCGCTATCCATGTCCTTCTGGCCGTCGCTCTGGCGCTGGATCCAGACGGAGACCGGAGACGACTTGCCCACGTTCTTGGTCTTCATCGTGACGGCGCAGTTGAAACCAGAGGGATGGTAGAGCAGGTACGCCGTTCCGCCCGGCACAGGCAAGCTGCGCTGCACGGCGAAGCCGCCCCCGTGGCCGCCGCTGTCGCAGGCTGCCTGGGGCGTGAACTTGTTGGCCGGCTCGCCGCCCGAGCCTCCGCCTCCGCCGCCTGCGGGGGGCTTAGAGGGCTGCCCGTCGTCGTTGGGACGGTTGGGATCGTTTTGGCCGTTCTTCTGCTTGGGCGCCTTGGACTTCTTCGGGCCCTTGGAGGGCTTGCCGTCCGCGCCCGCAGGGTTGCCCGCCTGGTCAGGGGCGGTGGTCGGCAGCGACTGGTCGGCGGCGGAGGTGTTCTGGTCGGCTTTCTTGCCGTTGTCGTCGCCGGAGCGGGTCGCCGCCCAGACCGCACCGCCCCCGAGCACCACGACGACCGCAGCGGCCGCGGCGAGCGGGACGAGCTTGCGGTTGCGCTTGCGCTTCTCGGGCTGCGGGAGAGGCGGTGGTGCGCCGGCTGGAGCCTGGCCAGGAGGAGCCCCCGGAGCCTGGCCGACCGGAGGAGGGGTCAGGTTCTCGTACGGGGGTGGCTGCGGGGCCGTGTAGCCCCCTGCGACCGGCTGGCCCGCACGGGGGTCGGTGGCTGACATCGGCGCGGGGAGGCTGCCGCTCGCCGCGCCGACCAGGCCTTCCTGCGCCTCGCGCGCGGTCGGGCGAAGCGCCGGGTCCTTGGCGAGGCAGGCGAGGACGACGTCGCGCAGCGGGCTCGGCAGATCGCCCAGGTCCGGCTCTCCGGTCAGGATGCGGTGCATCACCGCGGCCATCTCGTCGTTGCCGAACGCGGGACGGCCGGTGGCGGCGTACGCCATCGTGATGCCCCAGGCGAACATGTCCGCGGCCGGCCCGACCTCGCCGCCGGTGAAGTGCTCGGGTGCCATGTACGCGGGCGTGCCGACATTCTGGGTCTCGCCCGCGGCGCCGAGCGCCCGGGCCACCCCGAAGTCGATCACGCGCGGGCCGTCGGTGCCCAGCATGACGTTGTGCGGCTTGAAGTCGCGGTGCACGATCCCGGCCTGGTGGATCGCGGTGAGCGCGGTCAGCGTGCTGATCGCAAGGCGTTCCAGGGCACCGCCCGTCCGCGGGCCCTCGGCCTCCACGAGGCGGTGCAGGGAGAGCCCCGCGACGTACTCGCTCACGATGTAGGGCTGGTCACCGGCCACATCGGCGTCGAGCACCTGGGCCGTGCAGAACCGGGCCACCCGCTTGGCGACCTCCAGTTCGCGCACGAAGCGCATCCGCGCCGACTCGTCGGCCGTGAGGCCCGCGTGCAGGAGCTTGATCGCGACGTACTCGGCGGACTCCCCGTCCCGGCGGCCGAGGAAGACCGCACCCTGGCCGCCCTCGCCGAGGCGGCCGAGGACCACATACGATCCCAGCCGCTCTGGATCCCCAGACCGCAGAGGGTGGGCGTCCGGCATCGTCCTGTCCGTCACACCGTTCTCTTCCCGTCGCTTGCGTCGCTTGGTTGCCAGAGTATTTGTCCCAAGATGGTATGTGCTCTGGAACGCAGCGATCGCGTCGAGGCGTGACGCCGGAGCGGAGGACGGGCTTGGCCACCTGGTAAGGAGGCGGGGTAGGGAGGTGGCGGTAGGCCCGCATGACCAGCCGTTCCCACGGGATCAGCCAGGCGATGGCGACCAGGGCGGGGACCAGCTGTGTGTGGATCAGAGCCGTGAGCAGTTCCTGCGCGGAGATCGTGTTGAGGCCGACGTTGACGAGGCGGATGCCGATGCGGAGCGGGGTGAGCTGCCAGAGTGCCGAGAGCATCTCCTGCATCGTCATCACCACCTTCGGATATTGCCTGAGCTAAAGCGAATGCTCGTTTTATAAGATGCTCGCACGGGCATCCCGTTCAATCAAGAACGGATGTTCGTTTTGCGGTGTGATGGCGGCCACGCTGAGGTGCTGCTCTTCGGGACTCCGGGGCAATTGGACTACAGTCCGGTTGAGGTGGGTCCGTTCGATCGGGAGGGATCGTGGAACTGGAGCTCATGCGCACGCCTCCGACCAAGGAGCGTGCCGATGCGGCGCGCAACCGGGCCAAGGTGCTGGCTGCGGCGGCCGAGCTCTTCGCCGCGCACGGCGTCGAGTCGGTCTCCATGGACGCGATCGCCGCCGCCGCGGGGGTGGGCAAGGGGACGCTCTTCCGCAGGTTCGGCGACAAGGCCGGGCTCGCGGCGGCGCTCCTCGACGAACGTGAACGCGAGCTCCAGGATGCGATCCTCTTCGGCCCCGCGCCGCTTGGACCCGGAGCGCCGCCGGCGGACCGGCTACGCGCGTTCGCGGACGCCTATCTCGACTTCGCGCTGGCACATCTTCCGCTCGTCCGGATGTCCGAGACCGCGTCGCCGGGCGCGCGCTACCGCATCGGCGCGTACCGCTTCTGGCATCGGCATCTCACGATCCTCCTCGCCGGCGAGAGCGACCCTGAGGCCCTGGCGCATGCGCTGCTCGCCTCGCTGGGGGCCGAGCACCTCATGGCCGTCGTGGAAGATCTCGGTGCGGAACGGGCCCGGAACGCGGTACGGGTGTTGTTCCTGGCTCATGCCGCTGACCCTGGACAGCGGAAAGCCCCCGCCTGATCGCGGCCGGGTGATCGGCACCCGTCGTGGTCTGGCGGAGGCTCTCCGTTCGGCTGATCAGGCCGGGTCGGGCGTGCGCCGCTGGGGCTGCGCGACCCGGCCGTTCTCGTGGCCTGGTGGTCCCTCCGGGTCGTGATGCCGCTCCAGCCGGGCGGCGACTGCGAGGGCGCGGAGCGAGGTCGACCGCACCTGCGCGCGGCGGCCATCGGCCCTGCGGGGCCGGGGAATGCTGCTTCTCATGGCGTCCTCCATCAGGGCATGAACAACGGACGCCGGGGCCTCCGGGTCGCCCGTGTGATCGTTGCAACTGCAAGATCCTTCGGCCTATTCCCTGGTGAAAGCGCAGGTATGCGGCTTCTTCTTCAATCTAATGCCTAGATGGTATTGCAAGCATTAGGTCATTCTGTCATGCTGTCTAATGTTTGATCTGCACATCAACCATTAGGAGAGCGCATGACCACCCTCACCACTGGGCACGTCGGGCTCAACGTCACCGATCTCGGCCGTTCCGGCGACTTCTACCGCCGCGTTCTCGGGCTGGAGACGCTCGGCGAGTCCGTGGACGCCGATCGCCGGTACGCCTTCCTGGGGCTCGACGGCAAGCTGCTGATCACGTTGTGGCAGCAGAGCGACGGCCGGTTCGCCACGGCGCTTCCCGGGCTGCACCACCTGGCGTTCCAGGTACCCGGCATCGAGGACGTGCGCCGGGCGGAGGCCACGCTGCGCGAGCTGGGCGCGACGCTCGTCCATGACGGCGTGGTCGCGCACAGCGAGGGTGCCCAGTCCGGCGGTGTCTTCTTCGAGGACCCCGACGGGATCCGGCTGGAGATCTACGTGCCGACGGGTGCCGGCGATCGTCCGGCACCCGCCCAGTCCGCTCCCACCTGCGGTTTCTTCTAGACCGACAGACAGCGCAACGACGAGATCGGAGGAGGACCGGTGGGCCGGCATCCTGGTGAAGCGGCGCTCCAGCACCGTATGGGCGTGACCCGCGACGGCTGGGGATCGGCGAGTGTGGACGCCGAGATCCCCCCGGTCGCGGCGGAGTTCCTGAGACAGCAGCGTCTGCTCGTGCTGGGCGCGGCCGACGACGACGGGGCGATGTGGGCGGACGCGATCGTCGGCCCGCCCGGCTTCGCGACGCCGGTCGACGCGCGTTCCATCGCCGTCGACCGGCGGCCTGCCCTGCTGGAGCCGTTGATCGCGGACGAAGCCAGGGAGGTCGGCATGCTCGCGATCGAGCCGCCGACGCGGCGGCGGATGCGGGTGAACGGCACGGTCTCCGCCGCAGGCGACGGGCTGCTCATCCGGACTGAGCAGGTCTATGCCAACTGTCCCAAGTACATCCAGACGCGCGAGATCGTCGACGGCGTGGCCGGGCACGAGCGAGGCGCAGCGCGGACGAGCCGCACCCTCACCGCCGCCCAGCGGGAGTGGATCGACCGGGCTGACACCTTCTTCGTCGCCACCCACGCGTCCGGGCAAGGCGCGGACGTGTCACACAGGGGCGGCAACCCGGGTTTCGTGCGCGCCAGCGGCGAGGACCGGCTGGTATGGCCGGAGTACGTGGGCAACTCGATGTACATGACGCTCGGCAATCTCGAACTCGACCCGGTGTGCGGCTTGCTGTTCGTCGACTGGAAGAACGGGCACACCCTGCATCTGACCGGAAACGCCCGCGTGGACTGGGATCCGGAACGGGCCACGACGCTGCCGGGGGCGCGCCAGGTCGTCGACTTCGACGTCGAACGGGTCGTCGAGCTTCCCGGCGCGCTGCCGGGGACCTGGGAGTTCGGCGAGTACCACCGGTTCAACCCGAAGATCGGTGACACGATAAGCACGTGAGGCCCGACGAGATCGAGGAGACCGCCGCTCCGGCGCTGGGGGAGCCGCTCGGCATCGAGTTCGGCAACACCAGGTACGCGGTGCGCGGCGACATACGGGAAGGGCTGGCCGGGGCAGGGCCGCTCGCCGACTGGCTGCACGCGCACGCCGCCGCGTTCGACGACGGTCTCGCCGAGGCGGCCGTGCGTGACCTCGCGAAGACCGACCTCGGCAGGTTCGTGGCGTTGCGGGACGCGATCCGGGCTCTCGCCCGCCAGGCGGTCCAGGACGGCGATCCGCTCCCGGAGGCGCTCACCGAGCCGTTCCCGGAGGCGCTCGCCGTCCTGAACGCCGCCGCAGCCGCCGCGCCGCGCTGGCCCCGCCTCGCCCTCACGCCACCGGCGGTCGTGGAAGAGACCGCAGCGCCGCCGGTGGACGCCGTGCTGGCGGCCATCGCCCGGTCAGCCATCGAGATCCTGGGCGGGCCGCAGCGCGCCGACCTGCGTGCCTGCGGCGGCCCGGGCTGCGTGCTCTTCTTCGTGAAACAGCATCCCCGCCGCGAGTGGTGCTCGCCTGGCTGCGGCAACCGCGCCCGCGTCAGCCGCCACTACGAGCGGCATCGCACTTCTAAGTAGTCCCATACCTATATAGGTTGCACTGCTACCATCATCGTCATGGCTGCCGACCGCCGCGCGAGCTGGCTCAAGGGCGTGCTCGACCTCCTGGTGCTCGCCACCCTCACCGAGGGCGAGAACTACGGGTACGAGATCTCCAAGTCGCTCGCCACGTCGGGCCTCGGCCAGATCAAGGGCGGGACGCTCTACCCCGTGCTCAACCGCCTGGAGGAGGCGGGGCTGGTCGTCGCCGAGTTCCGCGTCGCCGACCGGGGGCCGGGCCGCCGCTACTACCGCCTGACCGAGGAAGGCCGCGACACCCTGGCCGAGCAGGGCCGGCTGTGGCGTGCCTTCGACGAGTCCGTACGTTCGGTCCTCGACCGGGGTGGGGTGACATGACCTACTTCGACGAATTGGCCGCCCACCTGAGCGAACGCGGCGTGCCGGCCGCCGAGATCCGGGGCACGGTCGACGACCTGGCCGCCTATATCGCCGAGTCCGGTGCTGACCCGGTCGAGGAGTTCGGCCCCGCGGCAGACTTCGCCGGCGAGCTCACCGAGGGCGGCGGCACGTCCACCGGGCCCGCGCCCGATGCCGAGGTCTGGCATTTCCACGCCGACGCGTTCAACGACGTGCAACAGCTCAACGAGTTCGGCGAACAGGGCTGGGAACTCGAAAGCTACGACATGAAGCACGGCTTCACCTGCCGCCGCGACATCGAACGCCCGCAGCGCTGGGAGTACCACAAGATCGTCCCCACGCTGCGCCGCAAGGCCGTCGCCAAGCGCCTTGCCCCCGAAGGCTGGGAACCGGCCGTCGCCTGGACCGTCTGGATGTACTTCAAGCGCCCGAAGTCCGCCAGCGTCGGACCCTCGGGCGAGCTGGACACCGCTCCCGAGGCGCCTGCTCGTTACTTCTTCTGGAGCAAACGCTTCTACGTATTCGTCGCCGTCTACACCGCGTTCCTCACCGGCGTCGGCCTCGCCTGGGCCGCCCTCTCGGGGGACATCAGCGTGGCCGTCGGCTTCATGACGGGCATCGTCATCGCCGGTATCGCCATCGTCGTTCCCATGGCCCGCGCCCGGCGCCGAGCCCGTCCTCCCCGCGATCCCGGCGGCTAGAGGTAGAGGCCGTAACGCTCGGCCTCCGGTCCGGTCGTGGGCGGGAGATCCTCGGGCCGCAGGGTCAGGATCTCCGCGTCGTCTGGACGGTCGGCGGCGGTGATGCGCGTGGCCTGGTTGGCGATGGCGGCGTCCAGCAGGTTGCGCATGAGGCGGCCGTTGCCGAACGTGGGGCCGCGGTCGGCGCGTGCCAGCAGCGTGCGGACGGCGGCCGTCGTCTCGGGGGCGAGGGTGAGTCCCTCGATGGCCGTGAGCTGCTCGAAGATGGCGACCAGCTCGGAGTCGGAGTAGTCGGGGAAGCGCAGCCGCTTGGGGAAGCGGGACTCCAGGCCCGAGTTGGCGGCGAGGAAGGCGGCCATCTCGCGTTCGTAACCGGCCGCGATGACCAGGAGATCGCCGCGGTAGTCCTCCATCAGCTTGACCAGGGTGGCGATGGCCTCGCGGCCGTACGAGTCGTTGTCGGCGGTGAGCGAGTACGCCTCGTCGATGAACAGCACGCCGCCGAGGGCCTGCTCGACGGCGGCCTGGACCTTGGGCGCCGTCTGGCCGAGATAGGCGCCGACGAGATCGTTCCGGCCGACCTCGACCAGATGGCCGGACGAGAGCAGGCCGAGGTGCGCGTAGACGCGGGCGATCAGCCGGGCCACGGTCGTCTTGGCGGTGCCCGGGTTGCCGGTGAAGACCATGTGGCGGGTGGGGACCGTCACGGGCTGGCCGGCCTCGCGCCGGAGCTCGGCGCTGCGCGCCTCGGCGACGAGCTTGCGGACCTCGGTCTTGATCTCGCTGAGGCCGATGAGGCCGTCCAGCTCGGCGATCGGGTCGCTCGCGGGGACGCTGCGGGTGGTGCCGGACAGGGAGGGCGGGAAGTCCTCGGGCCGGAGCTCGGCGAGCTGCTCCGGGGTCGCCTTCTTCAGTTCGACGACCCGCCGTGACTGGAGTGCCGTGGCGCGTTCGCACAGGTTGCGCATCAGGCGGGCGTTGCCGAACGAGCGGCCGCGCGGCGTGCGGCGCAGCAGGTCGATGATCTTCTCGCTCGCCCCGGTGGTGAGCTCGAGACCGGTCTCGGCGGCGAACCCGGCGAAGACGGTGACGAGCTCGTCGTCGGTGAAGTCCGGGAACCGGATCGTGGTCGGGAACCGCGAGGCCAGCCCCGGGTCGGAGGCGATGAAGCGCCGCATCTCGCGTTCGTAGCCAGCGACGATCACTACGAGGTCCTCGCGGTGGTCCTCCATCATCTTCACCAGCTCGGCGATCGCCTCAGCGCCGTAGTCGCCGTCGTAGTCCGCCTGGGTGAGCGAATACGCCTCGTCGATGAAGAGCACGCCGCCGATGGCGCGCTGGACCACGGCGCGGGTCTTGACCGCGGTCTCGCCCAGGTACTCGCCGATGAGCTCAGCCCGCGACGCCTCCACCAAGTGCCCCGACGAGAGGATGCCGAGGTCCTTGTAGATCCGGGCGAGGAGCCGCGCCACGACGGTCTTGCCCGTGCCGGGGTTGCCGGTGAAGACCATGTGCCGGGCGGGCATCGTCACGGGCAGGCCGGAGTCGCGGCGCAGCTGTGCGGCCCGCGCACCGGCCACCAGCAGCTCGATCTCGTGCTTGACGGGGGCGAGGCCGGTGAGGGCGGCCAGCTCGGCCTGCGGATCGCTGGGCGATCCGGCGGCGTCGAAGGTGGCCGGGACGTCGGCGCGCTTGACGACGAGCTCGGCGCCCGGCTCGGTGCGTGCCCGTACGGCGTCCACCACGATGTCGGCGAGCAGGTGCGCCAGCCGCGCGTTCCGCAGGTTGCGCACGGGCGGGGTCTTGACGAGCAGCTGCCCGGCGGCGGTGAGCGCGCGCTTGTGGGCGCGGGCGCCGCGCTGGTGGACGGCGCGGTTGAAGAGCTCGGCGTATCCCTCGGCGTTGAACGTGTGCGTGTGGGCCTTCTTGAACCGCAGCGACAGGCCGGGGTTGACCTCGCGGATCCGCTGGTCGCCGCCCGTCTCGCAGAGCGCCACGACGTGCAGGCCGTCGAAGACGTCCAGGACCCGGTGCAGCTCCTCCAGGATGGCGTCGCCGCTGCGCGGGTCGCGGGACATGTCGTCGAGCCCGTCGATGACGAGCAGGTTGGCGCCGTCGCAGTCACGGGCGTCGATGTAGAGGCCGTTGGTCGCGCTCGCCACGGTCTTCCCGGCGAAGAAGTCATCGGCCAGCCACACTGGCGGTCCGGTGATCCCGCGGTCGTGCAGCAACCGGGCGACCTCCTGGGCGGCGTCGCGCTTGCCGGTGCCGTCCGGCCCGGCCAGCAGCAGCCGTACCGGCTCGGTGCCGCCGTCGGCGATCTCCTGCAGCGCCGCCACGACCTCGGGCTGGCCGACCAGCCCGGCGCCGACCTCCGCCTTGGCCTTGGCCCTGGCCGTCCGCGCCGGAGCGTCGCTCAGCGTGCCGGCGAGCGGGTTGAGGACGGTTCGGCGCGGCGCGTACAGCCGCCGCAGGTCCATCTGGAACTGGTTGACGGGCACCCACACCGGGTTCGGCATGTCCGCCACGTCGGGGAGGCCCTGGACCACGCCCGTGAACCGCACCGACATGTCCAGCCAGCCCCGGCACGCGTCCGCGGCGCCCGCACCCAGGCCGCGGCCGAGCCACGCCCTGGCCTGCCGGAACCACTCGGCCGGCTGGAACTCCTCGCGGATGGCGGCGAACCGTTCGAGCAGCTCGCCGTAGCGGTCTTCGCCCAGCACGGCCGACAGCTCTGCCGGGACCTGATCCCTGTCCGCCTGCAACACCAGGTGCGCGAGCAGGTCGAGATCGGGCTCGTCGTGCGGGGCCACCTCCCGCAGGTGCTTGTGGACGGCCAGCAGCCCGTCGCACACCCATTCCAGATAGCCGATCGGCCCGCTCAGCTCGGGCAGCACCGCGAGGATCTCGTCGTCGGCGTGGGCGAGCCAGGCCGCGTGCTGATCGGCCACGGTCGTTTCCAGATCCAGGTCGGAGGGCGGATCGTCGTACAGCTTGATCAGCGCCTGCCGCCGCTTCTCCAGCGGTTCCAGGCCCTCCAGAAGGTCGAGCGACTCCCGGGCGAGGTCGAGGGCGAGGCCCGGGTCAGGTGACTCCCGCAGCCAGTCCACCGGCCGGAACGAACCGGGCCCGGCTCCCCACTGGGTCGGCTTGCGCAGCGGCTCGGCGGGCGGGTGGTGGTAGTGCCCGAGAATCTCACGGTCCAGCATCGAATGGGAGCCGCCCACGATCGCGCCCGCGCCGCACAGGAAGTCGACCGTGAGGAGCAGGTCCGCGGCGACGAGCGGGGTGGGACTGGCGAGCATGCCGTGCCGGTCGGTCGTCAGACCGGCGCAGCGCTGGTCCTTGACGAGCCTGTCAACGCGTGCCCGGATCTCCTCGAAGAGCCCGTCCGGCACCCGCCACGGCCCGTGCGCGTACACGTCGAGCACCGGCTCGTCGCTCACCAGCAGTTCGAGGTGCTCCGGCAGCGCCACACGTTCCTCCCCGCAGGATCAACGGCACCCGAATCGGGCCCCCGTCGTATCAATCGGTGCAAAAGCCTAGGGGTTACGCGGTGTCAAGGTGTCGGTTCGGTGACAAGGTGTGGTTTGAGTGCACCTCAGAAACAGGGGCGGCTCAGGAACGAACGTGTTTTTTCCGGCTGGCGAGATCTTGTGGTTTGTTCGCACTTCAGGCGAGTGCGATCACGAGGCGGCACCTACTCAACTGGGTACGTCGTCATCGGAGGTCTGCAACTCGCTGGAGCAACACCGTCTGGGAGAAGATGCCGTGATCAGGAAGTTGCTCGTCGCCAACCGGGGCGAGATCGCCGTCCGGGCGTTCCGCGCCGCCTACGAGCTCGGCATCGCCAGCGTGGCGGTGTACGCGTATGAGGACCGGTTCTCGCTGCACCGGCAGAAGGCCGACGAGGCGTACGAGATCGGCGAGCACGGGCATCCGGTGCGCGCCTACCTCGATGTGGACGGCATCATCGAGACCGCGCTGCGGGTCGGCGCCGACGCGATCTATCCCGGCTACGGGTTCCTGTCCGAGAGCCCCGAGCTGGCGGAGAAGTGCGAGCGCAACGGCCTGACGTTCGTGGGGCCGCCGAGCCCGGCGCTGCGGCTGGCGGGCAACAAGATCGAGGCGGTCGCCGCCGCGCGGCGGGCCGGGCTGCCGGTGCTGCGCTCGCTGACTCCGGCGGAAGGCGAGGAGCTGGCGGTGGCCGATGAGGTCGGCTTCCCGCTCTTTGCGAAGGCCGCGGCGGGAGGCGGCGGGCGGGGGCTGCGGCGGGTCGACCGGCGCGAGGATCTTGAGGCGGCCGTCGACACGGCGCGGCGCGAGGCGCAAAGTGCGTTCGGCGATCCGACCGTGTTCCTGGAGCAGGCCGTCGATCGTCCGCGCCACATCGAGGTGCAGGTGCTGGCCGATGGTGGCGGGCACACCGTGCATCTGCGCGAGCGTGACTGTTCCGTGCAGCGGCGCCATCAGAAGGTCGTCGAGATCGCCCCGGCTCCGCAGCTGGACGAGGCCGTGGCTGAACGGCTGTGCGCCGACGCGGTCGCGTTCGCCCGCGAGATCGGCTACGTGAACGCGGGCACGGTCGAGTTCCTGGTCGACGACGCCGGGCGCCATGTCTTCATCGAGATGAACCCGCGCATCCAGGTCGAGCACACCGTGACCGAGGAGGTCACCGGCGTCGACCTGGTGCAGAGCCAGCTGCGCATCGCGGGCGGCGAGACCCTGGACGACCTCGGCATCTCCCAGGACGACATCGCGGTCTCCGGATTCGCCGTGCAGTGCCGCATCACCACCGAGGACCCGGCCAACGGCTTCCGCCCGGACACCGGCAAGATCTCGGCGTACCGTTCGCCCGGCGGCGCCGGAGTGCGGCTCGACACCGGAACCACCCACGCGGGCGCCATCGTCACGCCGCACTTCGACTCGCTGCTGGTCAAGCTGACCTGCCGCGGCCGCACGTTCGAGGACGCGGTACGGCGGGCCCGCCGCGCCGTCGCCGAGTTCCGGATCCGGGGCGTCGCCACCAACATCCCGTTCCTCCAGGCGCTGCTGGACGAGCCGGACTTCCGCACGGGCGGCGTCACCACCGCCTACATCGCCGAGCACCCCGAGCTGCTGACCGCGCGGTCGAGCGGCGACCGCGCCACCCGCCTCGTCCGCTACCTCGCCGACGTCACGGTCAACAAGCCGCACGGCGAGGCGCCCACCGACCTCGACCCGGCGACCAAGCTGCCGGAGCTCGACCTGTCCAGCCCGGTGATCGAGGGCTCGCGCGACCGCCTGCTCGCCCTCGGGCCGCAGGGCTTCGCCACGGCGCTGCGCGCGCAGCAGAGCCTCGCGGTCACCGACACCACGTTCCGGGACGCGCACCAGTCGCTGCTCGCGACGCGCGTACGGACGTTCGACCTCCTCAAGGCGGCGCCGTACCTCGCGCGCATGACGCCGCAACTGCTGTCGCTCGAAGCGTGGGGCGGCGCCACGTACGACGTCGCGCTGCGCTTCCTCGGAGAGTCGCCATGGGAGCGGCTCGCTCAGATCAGGGATGCCGCCCCCAACCTGTGCATCCAGATGTTGCTGCGCGGCGCCAACACCGTCGGCTACACGCCCTATCCCGATTCGGTGGCGCGCGCGTTCGTCACCGAGGCGGCCCGTACCGGCGTCGACATCTTCCGGGTGTTCGACGCGCTGAACGACGTGGACCGGATGCGCCCGGCCATCGACGCCGTGTTGCAGACGCACGCTTTGGTCGAAGGAACGCTCTGCTACACCGGTGACCTGTCAGACCCGGGCGAGAAGCTCTACACGCTCGACTACTACCTGCGCCTGGCCGAGGAGCTTGTTGAGACGGGCGTCCATGTGCTGTGCATCAAGGACATGGCCGGCTTGCTGCGCGCGCCTGCCGCCCGCACGCTCGTGACGGCGTTGCGTGAACGCTTCGACCTGCCCGTTCACCTGCACACCCACGACACCGCCGGCGGCCAGCTCGCCACCTATCTCGCAGCCGTCGAGGCCGGGGTGGACGCGATCGACGGCGCCGCGGCGCCGCTGTCGGGGACCACGAGCCAGCCGCCGCTGCAGGCCATCGTCGCGCACACCGACTTCACCGAACGGGCCACCGGGCTCGATCTGGGCTCCCTCACCGCGCTGGAGCCGTACTGGGAGGCTGTCCGAAAGCTCTACGCGCCGTTCGAGATGGGCCTGCCCTCGCCGACCGGCCGCGTCTACCAGCACGAGATCCCCGGCGGCCAGCTGTCCAACCTGCGGCAGCAGGCGGTCGCGCTCGGTCTCGGCGACCGGTTCGAGGAGATCGAGCGGCTGTACGCGGCGGCCGACCGCATCCTCGGCCGGCTGGTGAAGGTCACGCCGTCGAGCAAGGTCGTCGGCGATCTGGCGCTGCACCTGGTCGCGGCGGGCGCCGACCCGGGCGACTTCGCCGCGCACCCCGAGCGTTACGACATCCCCGACAGCGTGATCGGCTTCCTGAACGGCGAGCTGGGTGACCCGCCGGGCGGCTGGCCCGAGCCGTTCCGGAGCACCGCGCTCGCCGGGCGGCCGTTCACCCCCGCGAGGGCCGAGCTCACGGGCGCCGAGGAGAAGGCGCTCGCGGGCCCCGAGGTCCGCGACACCCTCGACCAGCTCCTCTTCCCTGCACCGGCGAAGGAGTACCGCGAGGCGCGCGCCGCGTACGGCGATCTGTCACTGCTGCCGACGGGGGCGTTCCTCTATGGCCTGCGCCCCGGCCAGGAGGTCTCGTTCGACCTCGAACCCGGCGTCCGCGTGCTGGCGATGCTGGAGGCCGTCGGCGAGATCGATGAGGCCGGTGTCCGGCAGGTCATCTGCACGGTGAACGGCCAGCTGCGGACGTTGTCGGTCCGGGACAAGTCCGTTGTCTCCGACACCCCGCCGGTCGAACGCGCCGACCCGAACGAGCCCGGCCATGTCGCCGCTCCGTTCGACGGCTCGGTGACCCTGCGCGTGGCCAAGGGCGACGAGGTCGCGGCCGGGGACGTCGTCGCCACTATCGAGGCCATGAAGATGGAGGCCGCCATCACGGCTCCCGTCGCGGGCACCGTCGGGCGGCTCGCCGTCCCGGAGGTCACCCCGGTCCAGGCCGGTGACCTCTTGATCGTGATCGCCTGATCGCGGGCGCTTGATCACGGGCGCGTCAGCGCACGGCGTAGCCGGCGAGGCAGGGCCCGAGGGCGTCGAAGGCGGTGGCGACGTCCTCGGTCAGCGCCGCCGCGATCTCGTCGTTGCGCTGCCCTTCGAGGGTGCGGCGCAACGTCTCGTTGAAGAGCACCCGGTGGACGCCGCCGAGCTGGGCGGCGGCCACCCGGGGGAGGAGGTCGCCCGGCCCGGCGCCGGTCTCCTCGGCGAGCGCGGCGGCGAGAGCGTCCTCGCGTTCCTCGTGGAACTCGCGCAGCCGGGCCACGAGCGCGGGACTGTCGGTGATCATGCGGGCGAACTCGGGGCCGGAGAAACCGATGACCGGGTCGTGCGCCGCGATCGCGGTGAGGTAGGCGCGGCGCAGCGCGGCCAGCGCGGACTCGCCCCGCGCCCGCTCGCGAACGACCTTGGCGAGCCGGCCCACGAACACCTCGTGCAGATCGAGGGCTATGTCCTCCTTGCGCGGGAAGTAATTGGTGACGGTCATCTTGGCCACCTGCGCCGCCGCCGCGACCTCGGCGATCGTCACCTTGTCGAAGCCCCGTTCCAGGAAGAGCCGGGTGGCCTGATTGGAGATGTTGTCCCTGGTCTGCTGCTTCTTGAGCTCCCGGAGGCCCATCGGTTGTGCGCTCATGCCGTCACGATACATCAGATCGACCTAAGTTTGTTGTTGACATAGTTCTAGGTCTGACCTAAATTTAGGTCATCCGGGAATCATTCGCCGCTCCCGGACGTTCCAGACAACCGTCACCCAGTGGAAGGAATCGCTTTTGAGCGCTACCGCCGTCCGGACCACTCGCACCGCCCGCAACGCGACCATGGTTTCTTCCGGTGACCCGGTGAAGGACTACCTCAAGCAGATCGGGCGCACCCCGCTGCTGACCGCCGAGCAGGAAGTCGAGCTGGGCGGGCGCATCGAGGCGGGCAGGCTCGCTCAGGAGCGCATCGACGCTGTGGACGGCTCGGAGGGCGCCGAGGGCGACACGCTCGCCCCGGCCGAGCGCCACCGGCTGGAGCTGACCGTCGCGGACGGCCTCCGCGCCAAGGACCACATGGTCGAGGCCAACCTGCGGCTCGTCGTGTCGATCGCCAAGCGCTATGCGGGCGGCGGCCTGCCCCTCCTGGACCTGATCCAGGAGGGCACCATCGGCATGATGCGCGCGGTGGAGAAGTTCGACCACCACCGCGGCCTGAAGTTCTCCACGTACGCCACGTGGTGGATCAAGCAGGCGGTCGGCCGCGCACTGGCCGACCAGAGCCGCACCATCCGCATCCCCGCGCACGTCGTCGAGATCCTCAACAAGGTGACCCGCACTCAGCGGCAGATGTTGCAGGATCTGGGCCGCGAACCCACCCACGAGGAGCTCGCTGCCGCGCTCGACCTCACCGCCGAGAAGGTCGCGCAGGTGCTCAAGTACGGCCGCGAGCCGATCTCACTGCACACCCCGTTCGGTGAGGACGGCGACGGCGAGCTCGGCGACATCATTGAGGACGACGGGCCCGACCCGGCCGACGCCATCGCCACGTCCCTGCTGCGCGACCAGCTCGACGCGGTCCTGGAGACGCTGACCGAACGGGAGGCGGGCGTGATCTCGCTGCGGTTCGGGCTGAACGACGGCGAGCCCAAGACCCTCGACGAGGTCGGCAAGGTCTACGGGGTCACGCGCGAGCGCATCCGCCAGATCGAGTCCAAGGGAATGCACAAGCTCCGTCACCCCTCCCGTACCCGCACCCTCGCCGACCTCCTCACCTAAGGCGATCTAGGACGCCCTAGATCGCCCTAGGGGGCTATCTAGGGCGCTCTAGCGGGCTAGCGAGTCGGCGTGACCAGGTCGCTCGGGTCGGTGTTGGCGCCGCATAGGACGATCGCGACGCGTTCACCCTCGGCGGGCTCGTAGGCGCCCGTGAGCAGGGCGGCGTAGGCGGCGGCGGTGCCGTGCTCGACGACCAGCCGGTGGTCGTCCCACAGCCGCTGCCGCGCCGCGACGACCGCGGTGTCGGGAACGAGGACCGACCGCACGCCGGTACGGAGCGCCACGTCGAAGGCGATCTCACCGAGGCGGCTGGCGCCGAGCGAGTCCGCCGCGACGCCGGAGACCTCGACGTCCACGGGAAACCCGGCCTCCAGCGCACGGTTGAGCGTGGGGACGGTGTCGGGCTCGACGCCGACGACCTTCGCCTGCCCCTCCACCGCCGCCGCGACCCCCGCCATCAGCCCGCCACCGCCGACCGCGATCAGGATCGTGTTGACCTCCCGGTCCGTCTGCTCCAGGAGTTCGAGGCCGAGCGTGCCCTGGCCCGCGCAGACCTCGGGTTGGTCGTACGCATGGCAGAGCAGCGCACCGGTGTCGGCGGCCCGCTTGCTCGCCGCCTCGTAGGCCTCGGCGTACCGGTCGCCGATCTGCACGACGTCCGCGCCGAGATCGCGCAGCCGGTCGACCTTGACCATCGGCGCGGACATGGGCACGTACACCTCGGCGGGCACGTCCAGCGCGCGCGCCGCGTACGCGACGGCGAGGCCGGCGTTGCCTCCGGAAGCCGCGATCACTCCGCTGCCGGGCAGCCGGCCCTCCTCGGCGGCGGTCAGAATGCGGTTGAACGCGCCGCGCGCCTTGAACGAGCCGGTGTGCTGGGTCTGTTCCAGTTTCAGCCACACGCCGTCGCGCCGCATGACGGGCGTGTGCCGGATCCGGTCTCCGATCCGTGCCGCCGCCGCCTCGACTTCGGAACGTGTGATCATGCTGGCCGTACCTCCTGGCAGTAGGGGGATCGCAACACCAACGGTATGCGGTCGGACCCCTCGCGGGGTCCCCGGTCGAAGGGCTCGTCAGAGGGGCTCGTCGGCGAGATAGGGCGGGGCGGGCTCGTACTGGATGTAGCGGCGCACGGCCCGGGAGTGGTCACGACCGTGGATCTTGCCGATCAGCCACAACGCCATGTCGATCCCGGCGGACACACCCTGGCTGGTGACCACGTTCCCG
Source organism: Actinomadura sp. 6N118 (assembly GCF_044326415.1). Taxonomy (NCBI): domain Bacteria; kingdom Bacillati; phylum Actinomycetota; class Actinomycetes; order Streptosporangiales; family Thermomonosporaceae; genus Actinomadura; species Actinomadura sp. 6N118. Next base: position 168,540 of record NZ_JBIRAZ010000024.1, read on the forward strand.
TCCACGACATACCGGGCGTCGCGGACCACCGTGATCTCACCGCGCGCTTCGAGGGTGTCCTCGAAACCGTGGTGGGTGGCCACGCGGCGGTTACGTGCAGGGCCCGCCTCATGAAGGAGCAGCGAACCGGTGCACACGCTGGTCACCCACTCCGCCTGGGCGGCGACCTTCTCGATCCAGCCGATCAGCGCTGGGTTGTCCACCTCGCGCCGGGTGCCCTGGCCGCCCGGGATGAGCAGCACGTCCAACGGCGGGTGGTCGTCGAGCGTGTGGTCGGGCAGCACCCGCAGACCCTTGGCGCACTGGACGGGCCCGGAGCCCTCGGCGATGAGGACGGCGGTGTCGGCGTTCTCACGCAGCATCGAGGAGGCGGTGATCACCTCCCAGGGGCCGACGAAGTCCAGCTCCTCCGCGCCGTCGAAGACGAGCAGTCCGTAGGTCGTCATACATGCTCCTTCATTCGTGCTCCCTCATGCGTACTCCTTCAGTGCTCGGAAGCGGTCGCGATAGTCGGACGGTGGAACGCCGAGCCTTCGCTGGAACACCCGCCGCAGCGTCTCGCCGGTGCCGAAGCCCAGCCGCCGCGCCATCGCCTCGACCGGCTCGTCGCTCTCGGCGAGGGCACGGCGCGCGGCTTCGACGCGGACCCGCTCGACGTACGCGGCGGGCGGCACGCCGACCTCGGCGGTGAAGCGGCGCTGCAGATGCCGCGGGCTCAGCCCGGCGGTGCCGGCCAGGTCGCCGATGGTGTGCCGGGCGCCGGGATCGGAGTTGACCGCGGCGACCGCCGACCGGATCGGGTCGGACGCGGGCTGCTCGGACCAGAGCGGCACGCTGAACTGCGACTGGCTGCCGGGACGGCGCAGGAACATCACCATCTCCTGGGCCACCGCGTGCGCGATGTCCCGGCCGTGATCCTCCTCCACGAGGGCGAGGGCCAGGTCCATCGCGGCCGTCACTCCGGCCGAGGTCCACACCCGGCCGTCCCGGATGAAGATCGGGTCGCAGTCCACGGTGAGCTCGGGATGCTCTTCAAGGAGCTGCCGTTCCCGCGCCCAGTGGGTCGTCACCCGGCAACCGTCGATGAGCCCGGTGGCCGCCAGCAGGAGCGTCCCGCTGCACACCGAGGTCAGGCGCCGGGTGCCCCGGCCTGCGGCGGTGACCCAGTCGACGAGCGCCCGGTCGTGCCGGGCCTCGTCCACCCCGAGCCCGCCAACGACGAGAAGGGTGTCGATGCCGTCCGGTTCGAGGTCGCCGACGCCGTACGACGCGTACACCGGAAGGCCGCTGTGGGTCCGCACCGGACCGGCCACGGGCGCCACGACCCGGCAGTCGTAGCCGCCCGTGAGCCGGTGGGCGTACTGGAAGATCTCATGCGGGCCCACCAGGTCGATCGGGTGAAACCCCTCATAGATCACGAAGGCGATGCGACGCATGCCTCCAGGCTCGCTTCGGCATGGTCATGGCGTCAACGACGCGTACCCCACAATTCGCGCCATGCGCCGAGTGGTCATTTTCCGGTGGTGTCTTCGCCCTTGAACGAGCAGTCCGCCGGCTCGTCCGGGCCCTCGATCTTTCCGTCCGGAATGGGCAGCGGCGCGTCCTTGACGGAGTAGCCGCTGATCCGTTCGTTGTACGGGCCGCGGCTGACGGGGCTGAACGGGGCGGGGCCGGTGCCCATCTGCAGGCACCGCGGGTCGACGATGCCCCACGAGAAGCCCATCCGGTCGAACCTGTGGCCGAGCGGCGACTGGTAGAAGGTCAGCGTCGCGCGCTTCATGTTCGCCGGCACGTCGTCCTGCCGGATGCCGGAGACGATGGCGACCGGGCCGGTCGCCATCACGTAGTCCACCTTGATGCTGCCCCAGTGGTCCTTGGAGGGACCTCCGGGCACGTCGGGCGCGTAGTGGTTGAACTTGATGGTCCCGCGAGCGGCACCCCACACGATCTTGTTGTTCACGACCTTCCAGGGCGCGCCGTGCGCGTCGACGATGAACCGGCGGTGCGGGTACTCCTTGTCCCCGGGGTAGTTGACCCAGGCGTCGCCGGTGACGTGCGCCTCCTTGGGCTTGGCGGCGGCGGGCCGGTCCTTGGTGGTGGCGGGCCGGTCGTCGGCTGCGGCCATCGCGCCGCCCCCTCCGAGCGCGGTCATCGCGACCGCCGCCGCTGCCCCCATCACCATGGCCCGCTGCTTCGAACTGAGCGTCATCGCCCTTGTCTCCCTCGGCTCCTGCGGACGGTGTCGCCCGCGTTCCCAAGATTCGCGTCGAGGGGACGCGCGCGACTTCCCCCGTACGGCCGAGGTGTTTAGCCCGCTGGCCTCGTCCGTCCTCATCCGCGCGGGTCATCCGGGGGGACGTGTGTTCAGGTCACCGATGTGTTCAGGTCGCGGGTGCGTTCAGGTCGTGGATGCGTTCAGGTCACGGATGCCTGGTCGCCCGCGCGGAAGGTGAGGCGGTACGCGCTGGGGGAGACGCCGATCGTGGCGGCCAGGTGCTGGCGCATGGAGGCGGCCGTACCGAAGCCCGCCTCGGCCGCGACCCGGTCCACCGGCAGGTCGGTCGTCTCCAGCAGGCGCCGCGCGTGCTCGATGCGCTGCTGTGTCAGCCACTGGCCGGGCGTCATCCCCACCTCGTCGCGGAACCGCCGGGAGAACGTGCGGACGCTCATCCGCGCGTGGCCCGCCAGCTCGGACAGGGTGAGCGGGCGGTGGAGCTGCTCCAGGGCCCACGCCCGGGTCGCCGCCGTGGTGGCCGCCGACGGCTCGGGCACCGGCCGTTCGATGAACTGGGCCTGCCCGCCCTCGCGCCACGGCGGCACGATGCAGCGGCGGGCCACCCGGTTGGCGATCTCGCTGCCGTGGTCGCGGCGCACGAGATGCATGCACAGATCGATCCCGGCGGCGACCCCCGCCGCCGTCAGCACGTCGCCGCTGTCCACGAACAAGACGTCCGGATCGACCTCCACCTGGGGAAACTTCCGCTGGAAATGCTCGGCCTCGTTCCAGTGCGTGGTCGCCCGGCGGCCGTCGAGGAACCCGGCGGCGGCCAGGATGTACGACGCGGTGCAGAGCGAAACGAGGCGGGTGCCGGGACGCAGCCGGCCGAACGCGTCCGCCAGCGGCTCCGGCAGCCAGTCCCGGTCGTCCTCCGGGTCGGCGTCGAACGGCGGGATCACCAGCGTGTCCGCCGTCTCGACCGCCTCGATGCCGTGCTCGACGGCAACCGCGAAATCGGCGCTCGTCCGTACCGGCCCGCCGTCCAGCCCGCAGGTGACCACCTCGTACAGCGGCTCGCCGTCCGGGCCCGTCGCGGAACCGAAGATCCGGACCGGGATGCCCAGCTCGAACGGGTAGATGCCGTCGAGGGCGAGGACGACGACGCGGTGCCTGATCTGCATGGCTGGATCCTTTCACATAGCGAAGGTCCGGCCATCGGCCCGCCCGTGTCCACCGATCGGTGGACACGAGGTTCAACCGGTCGAGGCTCATGCCGGAAAGGGCCCGCCGACCAGCATTGATCCCATGACGAACCTCCCTGTACGCATGGCGCGCTGGAGCGCGCACCACCCCTGGCGGGCGATCGCTGCCTGGTTCCTTTTCGTGTTCATGTGCCTCGGCCTCGGCATCGGGGTCGGCGGCAACATGGCCCAGTCCGCCGACTACCGGGTCGGTGAGGCCGGCCGCGCCGAGGCCCTGCAGGAGCAGGGCGGGCTGGAGCGCAAGCCCCTCGAACGAGTGCTGATCAGCACGAAGGCGCGCGGGCCGCTGGACGCCGGCAAGGCCGATGCCGCCGTGCGCGACATCACCGACCGGATGAAGCGGCTGCCGGAGGTCGCGTCGGTCGCCGGGCCGGTCCGTTCGGCCGACGGCACGGCGGTCCGGGTCGACGTGACGATGAAGGGACCGGAGCAGGAGGGCAAGAAGCACATCGACCCACTGCTCGCGCAGACGGCCGAGGTGCAGAAGGCTTATCCGGACCTGTGGGTGGAGGAGTCGGGTGGCCCGTCCATCAGCAAGGACGTCCAGGGTCAGCGCAGTGAGGACTTCTCGCGCACCGAAATGATCGCGCTGCCGGTCACGCTGATCGTTCTGCTACTGGTCTTCCGGTCGCTGGCGATGGCGACCGTGCCGCTGCTGCTGGCGATCACCTCGATCATGTCGGCGATCGGGCTGTCGATGCTCGCGTCACATGTCTTCCCGGACGCGGGCGTCGGCACGAACATCATCCTTCTGATCGGCATGGCCGTGGGCGTCGACTACACGCTCTTCTACCTCAAGCGCGAACGCGAGGAACGGGCCCGCTCAGGCGGACGGCTCAGCTCTGCGGCCGTGGTGGAGCTGGCGGCGGCCACCTCTGGACGGGCCGTCGTGATGTCGGGGCTCGCGGTCGCGGCGTCCAGCGCCACGCTCTACCTCGCCGACGACGTCATCTTCTCCTCGCTGGCCACCGGCACCATTGTGGTGACCGTCGCCGCCGTGGTCAGCTCGCTGACCGTGCTGCCCGCGCTGCTGACCAAGCTGGGGGAGCGCGCGGAACGCCGCGCGGAGCGCAGGGCGCTGAAAGGCAAGACCACACGGCGCAGGGGGCAGAAGAACGGCCGGATCACCGAGGCCATGCTGCGCCCCACCAGCAAGCACCCGGCGGTCACGCTGGCGGTCGCGGTCTTCGCCATGCTGCTCATGGCCGCCCCCCTGCTAGGCCTCAAGCTGACCGACGTAGGCCGGGAGACCTACTCCCGCGAGCTGCCCGCGATGCAGGCGTACGACCGGGTGAACGCCGCGTTCCCCGAGCTCAAGGCCTCGAACCAGGTTGTCGTCCGGGCCGCGCCCGAACGCGCCGCCGAAGTGGCCGCGGCGCTGAACGATCTTGCCGGACGCACCAAGAACGACCCGCTGTTCGGGGGCACGCCGCGACTTCTGACCTCGCCCGATAGCCGGATCACCATGCTGGAACTGGGCGTCCCGCACGACATGAGCACGCAGGCGGCGCGCGACTCCCTCACGAAGGTCCGCGAGACCTACCTGCCGGCGACCATCGACAAGCTGCCCGGAATCGAGGCCGAGGTGAGCGGCGAGGTCGCCCGCTACGTGGACTACCCCGAGCATCAAGCGCGGAAGATGCCGATGATCCTCGGTGCGCTGCTGCTCGTCACGTTCGTCATCACCGTGCTGGCCTTCCGGTCCGTCGTCCTCGGCCTGGTCGGCGCGCTGCTCAACCTGCTCTCGGCCGGCGCCTCGCTCGGCCTGCTGACGCTGGTCTTCCAGGGGCGCTGGGCCGAGGGCCTGCTGGGCTTCACCTCGATGGGCTCGATCGGCTCGCGGGTGCCGCTGTTCCTCTTCGTGATCCTGTTCGGCCTGTCCATGGACTACCAGGTGTTCGTGATCAGCCGGATCCGGGAGGCGGTCCAGCACGGCGTGCCGACCCGTACGGCGGTGCTCGATGGCATCCGCGGCTCGGCCAGCGTCGTGACGAGCGCCGCCCTGGTGATGGTCACGGTGTTCGCGAGCTTCATCCCGCTGCACCTCATCGAGATGAAGCAGATGGGCTTCAGCCTCGCGGCCGCGGTGCTGCTGGACGCGTTCGTCATCCGGCTCCTGATCCTGCCGGCGGCCATGCTGCTGCTCGGCGAGCGGACCTGGTGGCCGTCCCGCCCGAGGGCACACGTCGCCGCCCCGGTCGAGCGCACACCGCAGAACGTAGGCTGATCATCATGTCGCGGCCCGACGACCAGTCCTGGATCCACCGCTGGAACGGCATCTCCTGGGTGCTCCTGGGTTTGGTGCCCACGTCCATCGCGGGTGTGGACAACCACGGTGCGATGAGGCACTGGTCGTTGGGGCTGCCGCTCGGGCTCGCCGTCGCCTACGCGGTCGCCGTGCGGTTCCCCGGCCGCCGCGTGCAGTTCCTGTACGTGCTGATCGTCGGCCTCGGGGCCCTGTCGTACCTACGTGGGGGCAGCGCGGCGCTGTTCATCGTGTCGATCCCGCACTTCTGGATCTTCGCCGGAGGCTCCCGCCGGTCGATCATGCTCAGCGGCGCTGCTGCCCTGACCACCGCGACCGGCGGGATCCTCCGCAACGGCGACCTCCTCACCGGCAACGTCATCGTCACGCTCTTCGCATTCCTGGCCAGCGTCGTGCTGGGGCTCTCGATGCTCAGGATCATCAAGCGAAGCGAAGATCGCGCCACCCGCCTGAGCGCTGAACTGGAGGCCGCTCAACAGGAGCTGCTAGAGGCCCACCAGCGCCAGGGCGCCGTCCTCGAACGCGAACGGCTCGCCCGCGAGATCCACGACACCCTCGCGCAGGGATTCGCCTCCATCGTCGTGCTGGCCGAAGCGGCCCGTTCCGGCATCGCCACCGACCCCGAGCTCAGCGCCCGCCAACTGCTCTCGATCGAGCAAACGGCCCGCGAGAACCTCGCCGAGGCGCGCGTCCTCGTCGGCTCCGCACCGCAGAGCGGCATCGCCCCCAGCTCGATCGCCCGAACCCTGCGCCGAACCCTGGACCGCTTCGCTGAAGATACCGGGCTCACCGTCACCGCGGACCTGCCCGACATCGAATGCGACCAGCAGACCCGCATCGCCCTCCTCCGCTGCACTCAGGAGTCGCTGGCCAACGTGCGCAAGCACGCCGCCGCGACAACAATCGGCGTCGTCCTCACGCGCGACCCCCACGCCATCGAGCTGGAGATCACCGACGACGGCCGCGGCTTCATCGTCGCGGAATCCCAGGGCTTCGGACTCGACGGCATGCGCAAACGCCTGGCCGAACTCGGCGGCGAGCTCACCGTCACCAGCTCACCCGGCGACGGCACCCGCGTCCTCGCCATGATCCCCGCGAACGGTGCACCATGACCCGCATCATCCTGGCCGACGACCACACCGTCATGCGCGCCGGCGTCGCCGCGCTGCTGGCCGCCGAGCCGTCCATCACGATCGTCGGCGAGGCGGACAACGGCCGCGAGGCCGTCGACCTGGTGGAAAGCCTCGCCCCCGATGTGGCGCTCCTCGACCTCCGGATGCCCGTCCTCGACGGCGTCGCCGCCACCGCCGAGATCGTCAAGACCACCACCCGCGTGCTCATCCTCACCACGTACGACACCGACACCGAGATCGAGCGCGCCGTCGAGGCCGGCGCCATCGGTTACCTGCTCAAGGACACCACCCGCGAGCAACTCGTCGCCGCCATCCACGCCGCCGCCCGTGGCGAGACGGTTCTTGCTCCCCGAGTCGCCGAGAAGCTCGTGGCCCGCATGCGCAAGCCGACCCCCGTCGCCCTCACCGCCCGCGAGATCGACGTCCTGAACGCGGTCGCCGACGGCCTCTCCAACGCCGACATCGGCAAGCGCCTCGTGATCGCCGAGGCCACCGTCAAGACACACTTGCTCCGCATCTTCGCCAAGCTGGACGTCAGCGACCGCACCCACGCCGTAGTAGTCGCCCTGGAACAAGGCCTCCTGACCCGATGACCCTCAGCATCACCGTCACCCAGCCGCCCTGCATCCCATACAACATCGAGGCGAACGCGACGACCCATGCAGCCGCGATCCGGCGTGCCGGCACTCGCCTAGTGGTCTTCCCCGAACTCTCCCTGACGGGCTACACCCTCGACGCCCCGGCGATCACCCTCACCGACCCCCGCCTGGCCCCCATCATCGAAGCCTGCACAGCCACGAACACCCTCGCCCTGGTCGGCGCTCCCGTCGGAGGCCACATCGCCATGCTGGCCATCAATGCCACCGGAGCCACCCTGGCGTACAGCAAGATCTACCTAGGCGGCACCGAGCCCGACCACTTCACCCCGGGCACCAAGCCATCCGTCCTTGACCTCGACGGATGGCGCCTAGGCCTGGCCATCTGCAAAGACGCAGGCGTTCCCCAACACTCATCGGACACTGCCGCCCTGGGCATCGACCTCTACGTCGCCGCCGTATGCGAGCTGCCCGAGGACGTCCCCGTGATCGACCAACGAGCCCGCCGCATCGCCACGACCCACAACGTCCCAGTCGCCATCGCCAGCTTCGCTGGCCCAGCCGGAGCCCCCTACAACCCAACCGCCGGCCACTCCGGCTTCTGGACACCCGAAGGCACCATCACCGCCCAAGCGGGCCCCGACCCCGGCGACATGGTCACCTGGTCCGCTCCTCGGTCCTGAACGTACGGAAGCCGCGCCGGTGATAGTTGGGCAGCGCGTTCGGGTGATCCAGCGAAGAGGTGTGCAGCCAAACTCTGCGCACGCCCGAGTTCAGCTCCCACGCCTCCCGCACGCCCAACGTCAACGCGTAACCGCCCAGTCCCCTGCCGACGAACTCCGGGAGCAATCCGAACGACACGATCTCCACCTCATCCCCGGGATGCGGGTCATAGGTGACGATCCCGGCCGCCTCACCCTCATAGGACAACAGCCGGAAGATGCGCCCAGGATTATCGGCAAACCACTTGGCCCACTCCTGGTCGTTCCGCGCGGAGCTCTTCCAGCCGTAGGGTGCCCCGATCCGGGCCAGCACATCGGGGATCAGTGGCGAGTCACGTTCAAGGGGCACCAGCACCAGCCCAGGCACAGCCTTGGCCGGAACGAGCTGCTCCACGTCGGTCATTTCGACATAGGTAACGATCTCGTTCACCCGCCGAGCCTACGGTCGCCCGAACGCCGGGCACATGACCGCAGTCCGCAAGACCTCATCGAGATCCTCTGCGAACAAGCAGTGAGATTGTTCCGATCGTCCTGACTGGGGCATGATCTTTGCTTTGAACAGGGAGGGCGCCCGGTGGCCAAGGAATTCCGCGACGTCGCAGGCAAGGCGGCCAAGGTCGTCGCGCAGCAGGCCCGGCAGCGTGGGATCTTTCTCTCGCTGAGCGACGGGGAGATCCGGTCGTTCCTCTCCGGGGTGGTCGAGGCCGGGGAGCGACTGGAGGCCTACGCGGATCTTCGGCCGCATCATGACTGCCCGAAAGTGCCGCGCAGGCGGCGTGTGCAGGACGGGTTCGGCGGCAAGGCTCCGGCCAGGAAGATGGCAGGTGCCGCAGTGGAGATCGCGGCGTTCGCCGCCGGGGCGTGGGAACCCGACAGCAGAGGCCGGCTGACGTCGGTTTTTCATGGCGAGCCGGACAGCATGGCGGGGCAGCTTCTCGTTCAGTTCAACCCGGTGACCAGCGGATGTGAGCATGTCCTGGCCGTGACGAGCCAGCGTTTGATACTGGTTCGCATTCGTAGCGGGGTAGGCCGGAAACTCGGGCCCGCCATTATGCCGTGGTGGGTCCAGCGCGCCCAGGTCCCGGCCAGCCGCCGCTATGGCCAGGGTGACCTCGGTCTCGGCTTCGCCGACTCCTCTTGGATCCGGCTGAACGGCGGCGCCTCGGCGAGGGGCGAAGCCCTCCGTGCCTGCTTTCCTGATGTCCCCGGTCCCTGGCCCGGAGACAAGCAGCCCAGACGGCGATAGCGCGCCACCTTGATCGCGTCACGCCCACGCCCCGGACCGGCGAGGCCGGCTCGGGCCGATCTGCCGTCGGGTCAGCGCGCGGGGGGTCGGATCTCGCCGGAGCCGCGGGGGATGTAGCGGGTGGGCAGCGTCACGAGTTCCCGGGGCCGGTCCGGCTCATCGATGCGGGCGAACAGGATGCGTGCCGCCTGCCGGCCCATCTCTGCGGGGTCCTGCGCGATCACCGACACCGGCGGGTCGAGCATGTCGGCGAGGGGGAAGTCGTCGAACCCGATGTGGGCGACCTGGTCATGCAGGCCGAGATCCACCAGAGCGAGCCTGGCGCCGACCGTGAGGGAGTTCTGCGCGGTCACGATCGCGGTCGGCGCCGGGCCGCCGGCGGTGAGCATCTGCGTCACTGCCCGGCGTGTGGTGGCAGCGTTGTGCACGTCACGGCAGATCCAGGCCGGTCGTATCGGGCAACCCAGCTCGGCCATGGCCTGGGCGAAGCCTTCGTAACGCTCGCGCGCCGTCCACAGTGCGGGACGGTCGCCCGCGAAGCCGATGTGGCGGTGTCCCAGTGCGTGCAGGACGTGCACGGCCTTGGCGACACCGCCGCGGTTGTCGGCGATCACGGTGTCCACGGTGTCCAGCGAGGAGGCGCGGTCCACGCACACGACCGGGGTCCCGGCGCGATGCGCCGAGTCCAGTTCCTCGTCAGCACCTCCGGTGGAGACCACGATCAGGCCGTCGACGCGGCGGGTACGCAGCGTCTTGAGAAGTTCGCGTTCCCGTTCGGGCTTCTCGTCGTTGCTGCTGGCCAGCACCAGCAGTCCCCGCTCCACACTGGCGTCCTCGATGGCTCGGTGCAGGGCGGAGGAGAAGGGGTTGGCCACGTCCTCCAGCACAAGACCGACGGTGTTGGTGCGCCGGTCGGCACGGCGCAGGCTGGTGGCCGTGGTGTCCTTGCGATAACCGAGTTGCTGCGCAGCCTCCAGCACCTTGTCGGTGAGCACCGGATCGACCGGTGTGCCGTTGATGACGCGGGAGACCGTCGTCAGCCCGACTCCGGCCAGGGCCGCGACGTCCTTCATCGTCGCGACCCTGCCCGGCACACGCGTTCGCTCGCTGCCCACCCGATTCTCCTCACGGCGCGGACGTGGGACGCCGCCGCCGGCATCCACCTGTAGACATCCTCCGGTCACCGCTTCATACTGTCGAATGCAACCCTGAGGAAACGTTTCCTCAACTCGTCGGAAACACAGACCAACATCGACTATCCGCAGCGCAGGCGGCATCCGCCGGCGTTCCATGCGGGACGGGAGCGGGTGGCGCCGCCCTCCCCGGTCCGTGCCCCCATACGCCCCGAACCCCCTGCCGCCGCCGGCAAAGCGGCCTCGCCGCACAGGTGACGCGGGCCGGTTCACGGCGTGCCCTCATTCCACGGATCAGGAGAGCACGATGGACCTTGCGCGAGCATGCGCCTCGTCCCCCCGCCGCGGCCGATGGCGCCGCACGTTGCGAAGCGTTGCGGCACTGTGCACCGCACTGCTGGCCGGCGCGGCGCTGACCGGTGCGGTCCCGGCCGGTGCCGATACGGCCGGTGCCGACACGCCCACGTATGACGAGACGTACCGGCCGCAGGTGCACTACTCACCGGCACAGAACTGGATGAACGACCCCAACGGCCTGATCTTCCATCAGGGCGAATACCACTACTTCTACCAATACAACCCATCAGGCAACACCTGGGGCAACATGTCCTGGGGCCACGCGACCAGCACCGACCTGGTGCACTGGAAGCAACAGCCGGTGGCCATTCCCCACAACGACGACGAAATGGTCTACTCCGGCAGCGTGGTTCTCGACAGGTCCAACAGCACCGGATTCGGTACCGCCCAGAGCCCGCCACTGGTCGCCGTCTACACCAGCCACTTCAAGGCCTCCGGCAAACAAGCGCAGTCCCTGGCCTACAGCCGCGACGGCGGCCTGAGTTGGACGCGGCACGCCGCCAACCCCGTCCTGGACATCGGATCGGTCAACTTCCGCGACCCGAAGGTCTTCTGGTACGCGCCCACCAAGAGTTGGCTGATGGTGGTCGCCCTGTCCGACCAGCACAAGGTCAGCTTCTACTCCTCGCGTGACCTGAAATCCTGGACGCATCTGAGCGATTTCGGTCCACAGAACGCTGTCGGCGGCCTATGGGAATGCCCTGACCTGTTCCCGCTTGCGGTGGACGGCGACCCGCGCAAGACAAAGTGGGTTCTGGTGGTCAACCTCAACCCTGGTGGGATCGCAGGCGGTTCCGGTGCGCAGTACTTCACCGGAACCTTCAACGGCACGAGGTTCACCTCCGACGATCACGGCTACACGCCACCATCCGGGACGGTCCTGGCCGACTTCGAGGGAGGCGACTACGGCGGCTGGAGTGCCACCGGCACAGCATTCGGCACCGCCCCGGCCACCGGCGCATTGCCCGACCAGCAAACCGTGTCCGGGTTCCTGGGCCGCGGGCTGGCCAACTCCTTCCTGCAGCACGACTCATCCACCGGAACCCTGACCTCGCCCGTTTTCACCGTCGACAAGCCCTATCTCAACTTCCTGGTCGGCGGTGGCAACCACCCGCACGTCGACGGCGCGGGCGACGGCAGCCCGCCACCGGGCGAGGTGTTCGCCGACTTCGAAGGGCCCACGTGGGGACAGGGGTGGACCGCCACCGGCGACTTCACCGACGCCGGTCCGACCACCGGGAACCTGTCCGGGCAGATCGGCAGCCGCATCCTGGACACCTGCGTCAAGACCTGTGATCCGGCCACCGGCACCATCACCTCACCGAGCTTCACCATCACCCGCAAGTACATCGATTTCCTCATCGCCGGCGGCAATCATCCGTGGGGCGGTGACGGAGCGACAGCCGTGAATCTCATCGTGGACGGCCAGGTCGTCAAGACGGCAACCGGCAACAACAGCGGCACCATGGACTGGACTTCCTGGGACGTCTCCACCCTCGCGGGCAAGACAGCGCAGCTTCAGGTCGTCGACAACGCCACCGGAGGATGGGGGCACCTCATGGTCGACCACCTCGTCCACTCCGACCAGGCCGCAAAGCCCCGCGACGTGCAGACCACCGTCAACCTCCTGGTCGACAACCGGGTCGTGCGCACCGCCACCGGCCAGAACAGCGAAATGCTGGACTGGACCTCCTGGAACCTCAAAGACCTGATCGGCAAGAGCGCCCAGATCCAGATCGTCGACGCCGGCAACGGTGACTGGGGACACGTGCTGGCCGACCAGTTCATGACCGCCGACGCGCCGGCCACCAACGGCATACAACGAGCGCACTGGGTCGACTACGGCGCCGACTTCTACGCCGCGGTCACCTACAACGACGCTCCGGCAGGCAAGCGCATCATGCACGCCTGGATGAACAACTGGAACTACGGCGGCAACATCCCCACCTCCCCCTGGCGCAGCGCCGCCAGCTTCCCGCGCGAACTGTCACTGAAGACGATCGACGGGAAACCGCAGCTGGTCTCCCAGCCAGTCGACGCGCTGGCCTCACTGCGACGCGGGAAAGCGGCCAAGCTGGACAACACCACCGTGCGCAGCCGGACCCAGACAGTGCGAGGGGGCGGGCAGGTACTGGAAATCCACACCGTCCTGCGCCAGCTCGACGCAAAGCGATTCGGGATCAACGTGCGCACCGGCAAAGGCCAACTGACCCAGATCGGATACGACACCACAACCAGCGAGCTCTACATCGACCGCACCGCCTCCGGGAACGTCACATTCGACGCGACATTCCCCGGAGTCCACCGCGCACCACTGCCCCTGGACCACGGGCAACTCAAACTGCGCATCATCGTCGACGCGTCCTCGGTAGAGGTCTACGCCGGCCAAGGACAAGTCACCCTCACCGACCAGATCTTCCCCGACCCCGCCAGCACCGGCCTGAGCGTCTTTGCCAACGACGGCAGCGCCCAAGTCAAAACCCTCACCGCATGGCACCTCGCATCCACCTGGAAAAACTAACCCCGCACCACCAGAGCCGGTGGCCGCGGCGCCCGTAGACCCAGCGCCCGCGGCCACCGGCTCAGCTGTCGTCGGATGGTGCGGGATGTGGCTGGGAGTTTGGGGCTGAGGGGTGCGGTAGTGCGCCGGGGTCTTCTGGTTCGCGGTGGGGGCGGAGCGCGGGTGCGGTGGTGGCTCGTGGGATCAGGTGGGGGAAGTTCACGGTCGCGCCGCTGCCCGGCCTGAGCGGTCCCGGCTCCTCCAGCCGGGGCGGCCACAATGTGGCCCTGTCGTCGTTCGCCAAGAACAAGGCCACGGCCCTGGACTTCATGAAGTTCTTCACCAGCCACGACAGCGCGGGCACGTTCCTCAAGGACGCCTCCCACGCCCCGCCCTACGCCGACCTGTACGACGACGCGTCGCTGATCAAGCAGTATCCCTACCTTCCGGTCCTCAAGCAGTCGATTCTGCGTGCCGTGCCGCGCCCGCGGGCGGTGCAGTACGGGGATGTGTCCTCGGCGATCCAGCAGCAGGCCTACGCCGCGTTGACCGGTGACAAGAGCAGCGCGCAGGCACTCAAGGACCTGCAGAACGACCTGCAAAAGGCCACGGCGCCGCCGACGAGTTCCCCGGTGATCGGGCGTTCGTCGCCGAGGCATGGGCCGACACCCCCCAGCGGCTCGCCGCCTACGTCCGCCCCGGCGGCCTGCACGCCGCGTTCAACTTCGACTTCCTCATGGCCAGCTGGGAAGCCAAGGACCTGCGCGCGGTCATCGACGACTCCATCGCCATGCTCAGCGCCGTGGGCGCACCACCCACCTGGGTGCTGTCCAACCACGACGTCATGCGCCACACCAGCCGCTACGCCCGCGCAACCGTCAAACGATGGGTGCCCAACGAGCCCTACCAGCCCGAAGGTGCCGTGGACCTGGACCTGGGCACCCGACGCGCCCGAGCCGCCGCCCTGCTGATGCTCGCCCTGCCCGGCGGCGCCTACATCTACCAAGGCGACGAACTCAGCCTGCCCGAAACCGAGGACCTGCCCGAAACAGTCCTCCAAGACCCGATCTGGGAACGCTCCGGACACACCAACCGGGGCCGCGACGGCTGCCGCGTTCCGATTCCCTGGTCCGGGCAGGTGGAACCGTTCGGCTTCAGCCCCAAGAACGCCGCCGCGCCACCCTGGCTACCGCCGCCCACCAACTGGGGCCAATTCAGCGTCGAAGCACAGACCGGCGACCAGACCTCGACGCTGGAGCTGTATCGCAAGGCCCTGCACCTACGCCGCGAAAATCCCGCCCTCGGCGACGGCAACATGACCTGGCTCGACGCCCCAGCCGGAATCCTCGCCTTCAGTCGCGACCCCGGCTTCGTCTGCGTCGTCAACCTCTCAACTGAGGCATACCAGCTGCCCGAACACACCTCGATCCTGCTGGCCAGCGGCCCTGTCGAAGGCCGACAGATACAACCGGACCACGCGGCCGGGAGTGTCTGAAAGATCGTGTGGGTGGGGTGGTGATCCGGAAGGCTGGGAGGTCCCAGCCGGGAAGGATCATCTGTGACCACGCACGAAGACGAGGTAGAGCAGGTCGGGGGCCTGGAGGTGCAG
>NZ_JBIRAZ010000025.1:0-174348 GCF_044326415.1 Actinomadura sp. 6N118
TATCCACACCTCCAGTGATCTCACCTGCGCCATCACCATGCGATGTAATAGATGTCATCGTCGTCCTGTCTGCTTGACCGGCTCGGGACGGCACTCACCGGCCAGGCGACGGACAAGACATTGATGGGACCCTGGTGAGGTCAGGCTCCCATGAGGTCACCCCGCCTCCGCGGTGAACGCACCAAGTGACCCCCGCCCCGGGGCCGACAGATCAGCAACAAGACCCAAGGTCAGCCACGTTGAGGGTCAGACCCCGGAGCGGGAGCCACCCACACATACTCTCAATGTCACGTTGGTTGCGGTCGCCGATCAGGGAAGCTGAAAAGGTGAAGGCGGCGCGGTGGCTCGCCTCTCAATTCGCCTCGGCGACAGGAGAACCTCAGCTTGTCGCGACCTAGCCCTTAGCAGCTGGCCCCAGCGCCGCACCCACCCCGCTTCGCGACATTCTGTAAGCGCAACCAACGGGCGACCGGCCAGATTCGAGACCATGCCAAAGCCAGGGCTCAGCACACAGCTCGCCGAAACTCTCAGCGCGAAGCCCCTACCCCCGCTTCACATCGCTGACAAAAACCCCAGCCCGCAGCGACCGCAACTTAATCTGTGGCGCACATTTGTGACTGCTTAGGCGCGATTGAGAAAATTCTCAGTCCAGAACACCCAAGCCGAGCTTGTCTGAAGGTCGGGAAGAGCCCCGGCGGCCGTTGGTAGCGGCGGTCATGACGCTGTGACGGCATTGGCCATCAGGCGGTAGGCGGTCTGGAGGGCCGGTCGCCGGGCGGGGTCGATCAGGACGTCCATGTTGTCGACCCACTGCTCCAGGCAGCCCACTCCAGACGGAAGGCGGGCGACCTCCGGGTCGGTGATCTCGGCGAGAAGCTCCGACATCACGCGCTCGTCGATTGCGCGATAAGGGCGGTTCCAGAACGGGCCGGTCGCTGATGGCGGCGCGGAGAATCGTTCACGCTGCAAGTCAAGAAGGGCCTCGGCAGCGGCCACCAGGTGGTTCTCGCGGTCGCGCCAGTCGGACGCGGTGGCGGCCTCGGTCAGCGGGAGCTTGTCAGCGATCGGAAGTGTCTTGAAAACGGTCCCGCGCCACTTTGCGTACGGCGGCCAGCGTCGGGAGAGGGCGAACGCGAGCGACATGAGGTCGCCTGTCAGGCGCGCACTGATGAGACGTGAGCCCAACTCGTCGCCCCGCTCGGCGGTGCGACCGATCATCGGCATCCACCGGGATACACGACTCCATGCTGCGGCGAGTACGTAGCGTTCGATGTCAGGCGGATACCAGCGGAGCAACTCGCGGGCGGCGGCCAGGGCGCTCGTGTCGTCGTGGAAGACCGGGCCCGCAGTGACCTCCAGGATGCTCTGGCCTGGCATCACCAGCCAGTCGAGGACCGAGAGGCCGCACGTGGGATCGACGCCCAGGCGGCTTTCAGCGAAGTCGCCGACCGTGGCGACCTCGACCTTGTGCGTCCTCGTGTCGTCCCACGTCACCGGAAAGCGCACGGGGTGCTCGCCGTAGCGTTCGGGCAGCTCGCGTTCAAGGAGGTCACGGACTCCGGTGACCTCGTCGGCTTCTTCCACCAACAACGTCAGCCGGCAGCCCCAGTCGTGGTCGCGGCTCAGCGTGTCGTCCAGTCCCATCACGTCCGAACCGGACCCTAGCCGGGCCGCCGCGTGCCGGAGGCCAGGCGGCAGGAGCGGCTTCACAGCGTCGGTGTAGAACTTCTCGGCCAGATGTGCACCCTGCATGGCCTCAGCTGATCACGTACGCGGGGTACGTGAGAATGCATCGGCGCGGCCGAACCTCTCTACACCGGACGCGAGAAGCTGCCGTTCCGGCTCGATGCTCTCGCGACGGCGCGGTTGGTGTGGATGACCGCCGGGCGGATCAAGCCGGAGCCCTCACTGGTTCTGACCGCGAGCAACGGGCTTTCTAGCTGATCCGGGAACGGGCGGTCGGGGCCAAGCGGAGGATGTTGGGGGCCGGCTGCGGGTCGGGGTCGCGGCGCAGCACCACGGTGATCGGGTCGGTGCGCACGGGCAGCTGCGGGAAGTCGTTCTCGACGTCCAGGGGCGTCAGCACGGCCAGCGCTGTGTCGTCGGTTACCGGGCCGGCGGTCAGCTCGGCGGTCACGAAGCCGCTTGGGGCGTCGGGGACGGACCAGTGTGCGGGGTGGAGCAGGCGGGCGTTGGTGGAGTCGACCATGGTGGCGTTGGCCTGCGGGCCGTGCTCTGCCCAGACGGGGCCGAAGTAGAACGCCGTCAGGGCCTTCTTGCGGGTGGGCATGTCACGGAAGCCGCGCAGCCAGACGAAGCGGTCGGGGTCGTCGAGGTCCCGGAAGGTGCCGAGGATGGTCATGCCCGTCGCTTCCTGGGTTTCGACGAGCTCGCGTTCGAACAGCTCGATGAGCTCGTCGCGGCGGCCGGGGCGAAGGGTGTACTGGCGCAGCTCTATCACAGTGAGGTCCACGGGTTGAGGATCCCGCCGGGCAGGGACGTTCACGAGTGGCAGGATTGCCCATCTTCATGGAAAAGTTGCCACGTGGGGATCTCCGTGGCGCTGGCCGTGACCGACAACGTGCCTGACTTCGAGGTCGGCATCGCCTGCGAGGTGTTCGGGACCTACCGCGATGACCTCGCCGATCCTTGGTACGACTTCCGGCTGTGCGTCGCCGACGTCGGCAGAACGCGTACCCAGAACGGGATGCGGCCCGACACGCCGCACGACCTGTGTGCGCTCGCGGGCGCAGACACGGTCGTGGTCCCAGCTCTGTCGAACGGCTATCCGATCACGGGTCCTGGACCCGATCCTCGCCTGGTCGAGGCGCTCCGCCTCGTTGGGGCGGACGGCGCCCGGATCGTCTCGTTGTGCACGGGCGCGTTTGCCCTGGCGGAGGCCGGGTTGCTGGACGGGCGCGCGGCCACCACGCACTGGATGTACACGGATGTGCTGGCTGAACGGTTTCCACAGGTCCGCGTGGAGCCCAGCGTGTTGTACGTGGACGAGGGCGACATCCTCACCAGTGCCGGACGTAGCGCCGCTCTTGATCTGTGCCTGCATGTCGTACGGACGGACTTCGGCTCGCGGGCCGCGAACGAGCTGGCGCGGCGGATGGTCACGCCGCCGCACCGGTCGGGCGGCCAGGCGCAGTTCGTGGCGGCGCCGATGCCGACGGCGCCGGCGGACGGCCTGGCCGAGCTGCTCGACTGGGCGGCGGAACGGCTGGACCACCGGCTCACCATCGACGATCTGGCCCGGCAGGCGGGGGTGAGCACGCGTTCGCTGATCCGGCGTTTTCACGCGACGACCGGGATGACTCCGATGCGCTGGCTGCAAGGCCGGCGCCTCACGCTGGCGCGCGAGCTGCTCGAGACGACGGACCTGCCGGTCGAGGAGGTCGGGCGCCGCTCCGGCATGGGCGACGCGGCCAACCTGCGGCATCACTTCATCCGTGCCGTCGGCGTCACCCCGACCGCCTACCGGCGAACGTTCCGGGGGTGAGCCCAGGCGGAGACCGCCTGGGCTCACACGGGTCAGAAGTGCCGGACATCGGTGGGGTGCAACGACCCGCACACCCGGCCGTCGTCCAGGATGACCCAGGCGTTCGTGACGAGTCCTGAGTACCTGCCGCGCCCGGCGATGGCGTGTCGGCCGGTGAACTCCTTCTTGGCGCCGCCGTTGATGCGCCATTCCCAGTGTTGAAGTTCTCTCCCCTTGAAGAGGGGAGATTCCTACCTACCTTGCGGTGGCGGGTTTGACGCCACGTGGTGCGCGTCTGACGACTGCCCTCCCGGCAACCGGGACGAGCGCGTGGCCCGTCCGATACAAAGAAGTACCACACCCACGTACTCCGGTACCTGCGGACGGACAGTTCTGGTCCGGGTCCTGCTTCGCCGCCTCCTGCGGCGGGGCACCCCTCGCCGTGGCCCGCCAATACATCGAACAACAACGACCCACCTGACCCGCACCCGGCCAGGTGCGGGCACGCTCGCGCCCCGCTAAAAGGCGCTCCCGCGGGCCGTCACCCCTGGCCGAAGGCTGGAGCACTGGCCCGCACTTAGGTAGACGGCCACCAGCCTGACGTTGCAGCCGGTGCGGAAGGCGAAGGACGGCGTGCGTTGCGGGATCAGCCGGTAGCCGTTCTTCCGCCCCTCTCGCCTTGCCGGGCCCGACCATGCCCAGGCCGCCCAGCAGCGCGACGGTGGCCCCAGGGGACCCACCGGCAAGAGCCGATAGGCCTGGAACCCACCCACTGGCGAGCCCCAACGCACAGAGCCCGCCTCCCGGAGGAGACGGGCCCTGACGGAAGCGGGGTCAGTGATCCATGCGTGCCTGCTTGGGGAGGAAGAACCCGATCACGATGGCGAGCAGGGCCAGCCCGGCGGCGATCAGGGTGACCTGCTCGGCTCCGGCCAGCGCGTTGGCCGCGGGGTCGCCGGGGACGGTGAACCGGTTGAAGAAGACGGTGCCGAGGACGGCGACGCCCAGGGCGGCGGCCAGCTGCTGGATGGACTCCAGCGAGCCGGCGGCCGAGCCGACCTCGTGGTCGGCGATGTCGCCCATGATGATCCCGAACAGCGGGACGAAGATCATGCCCATCCCGATCCCGAAGACCAGCAGCGGCGCGGCCAGGTGCCACCCGCCGAGCTCGACGCCTGCCGTCCGGAAGACCAGGAGGACGCCGCCCATGCCCGCGGTCATCACGACGAGCCCGAGGTGCAGGATCTTGCGGCCCAGCGCGGGAGCCAGCATGCCGCCGCCGGCCGAGCCGATGAACGCGCCCACCGCCATGGTGGCCATCGCGACGCTGGCGCCGATCGGGCTGTAGTGCAGGCCGAGCTGCAGCAGGAAGCCGAGCGCCAAGCCGAAACCGATGATCGCGATGAAGAAGGCGATGACGAACACGACGCCGGAGGTGTACGAGCGGCGGGCGAAGACACTGAGCTGGACGAGCGGGGTCTTGCCCGCCGCGCCCCGGCGCAGCTGGTGGGCCACGAACCCGGCGAGGACGACGACCGAACCGGCGAGGATCGCCCAGATCCAAGTGGGCCAGCCCTGCTCGCGCCCCTGCACCAGCGGGTAGACCAGCAGCC
Organism: Actinomadura sp. 6N118; assembly: GCF_044326415.1. NCBI lineage: Bacteria > Bacillati > Actinomycetota > Actinomycetes > Streptosporangiales > Thermomonosporaceae > Actinomadura > Actinomadura sp. 6N118. Next base: position 5,098 of record NZ_JBIRAZ010000025.1, read on the forward strand.
CCATGCCGGTCGCACCGATCAGCGCCCCGGTCACGTCCAGCCCGCCGGACCGGTCACCGCGGGAGGAGGGCAGCGCCTTGAGGCCGGCGACGATGGCGAACGCGCCGAGCGGGAGGTTGATCGCGAAGATCATGCGCCAGTCGGTGCCGAACAGGTCGGCTTTGATCAGCAGGCCGGCCACGATCGGGCCGAGAATGCTGGCCAGGCCGATCGCCGGGCCCATCACACCCCACGCCTTGGCCTGGTCCGGCCCGGGGAACAGGTCCCGGATCAGCCCGAAGCTCTGCGGGATCATGACCGCGCCGAACAGCCCCTGGGCGACCCGCGCGGCGATCAGCGTCTCGGGTGAGAACGCCAGCGCGCACAGGAGGGACGCCGCCACGAACCCGATGGCCCCGATGATGAGCATCCGCTTCCGGCCGAACATGTCCCCCAGCCGCCCACCGGTCAGCAGCCCCGCCGCCAGCGCCAGCGTGTAGCTCGCCGCGATCCACTGGAGCGCCGCGTACGACCCGCCGATGTCGGCCTGGATCACCGGCAGCGCCACGTTCACGATGCTGGCGTCCAGCAGGTTCAGGAGCGTCGCGGTCAGGATCGCGAACAGTCCGAGCCAACGCCGGGGAACGGGACGCGCCTCGGCCGGCGCGGCGGTCGCCGCCGGGGCCTCGAGTGTGGTGGTCATCGCACTTCTCCCTCTTCCGTCAGGGGAACGGATCGCTTCGTTCTGCTTCTACTGTAGCAGAACGGAACGCTTCATTCCACAAACGTGGACAGGATTTCCCAGAGCTTCTCCAACACCAGCAAGAGGGGCCTGAGCAGGCCGGTCACCAGTCGGCGGCGCCAGCGAAGGACGTGGCCTTGGGGTCGTAGCCGAGGGCGTCGCGGGCAGCGGTGATGTCGAGCGTGCGCTCCACCGCGAGATGGCTGACGGCGTAGCGGGTGAGGCGTGGGGGGTTCGGGCGGCGGGCCACGAGGAAGGCGCCTTCGACGGCCGTGGCGATCGGGCGGACGGCTCGGGCGGGCAGGAAGATCGGACGTGCGTGGACGCCGCGTTCGGCGAGGATCTCGCGGAGCGCGTCGCGGAGGGTGATCGGCTCGGCGTCGGTCACGTTGTAGACGCCGGTGCCGGTCGGGCCGCAGGCGGCGAGGAGGCAGGCGTCGACGAGGTTGCCGATCGAGGTGAGGCTGACCAGGTTCCCGCCGCGGCCTGTGGCGGGCAGGACCGGGCCGCGTACGGAGGACAGGACGCGGGGCAGGAGTGTGGTGTCGCCAGGGCCGTAGACCGCGTGCGGGCGCAGGATGATCGCCTCGCGGCGGGGGCGGGCGCGCCGCCAGGGGGCCGGGCCGTGGCCGCGCATGACCGAGAGGACGGCCCGTTCCGCCGCCATCTTGGAGCCGCCGTACGCGTTGAGGTAACGGGAGACAGGTGCCTCGTCCTCGGTGGCCATCACGGTCGGGCGGTACGGGTCGTACACGCTGGCCGTGCTCACGTGCACGAAACGGGCGCCAGGGAAGGTCCGCAGGGCGTTGCGGGTGCCGTCGAGGTTGGTGGCGAAGAACCCGGCGGCCGGTCCCCAGTCGGTGACGGTCCCCGCGCAGTGGATGACCGCGTCGACCTCGGGCGCGTCCGCGAGCGGGCCGGAGGTGAGGTCCCAGGAACGGTAGGCGGCGCCGCCCAGGTGGCCGGGGGCGACCTCGGGGCGGCGGCCGAAGGCCAGCGTCTCGATGCCGTTGTCCGTCAGCGCCCTGCACACCGCGCCTCCGACGAAACCGGAGGCCCCCGTCACCGCGATCTTCATGCGTTCCCCCCTTGCGCCAGCTCCCGCAGCCGATCCCGGTCGAGCTTGCGTCCTCGGCCGGACCGTGGCAAATCGGGCAGCACGATGATCCGGTCCGGCAGCGCGTCGTGATCGATCACGTCCGGGAGCAGCCGGTGGAGGCGTTCGGCCAGGTGAGCGGGGGCATCCGGGGCGCCGACCACCGCGAGGACGACCTCCTCGTCGCCGGTCTCCGGATCGGGCAGGCCGACGATGGCCGCGTCGGCCACCCCGTCCAGCGCCGCGATGGCGGGCTCGTACAACCCTGGATAGAGATTGAACTTGCCGCGGATCAGCATGTCCTTCTTGCGTCCGACCAGCACGAGGCGGCCCTGCTCGTCGAGGCGCGCCAAGTCCCCTGTGGGCAGCTCCTTCAGCGGCTCGTCGCCCAGGTAGCCGCTACAGAGGTTGGGCCCCGACAGCAACAACTCTCCGTCATGAGCAATCGAGATCCCGACCCCGGGTAGCGGGTCGCCTAGAAGATCCCCGTCGGCGGCTGTCTCGATGTGCGTTAGCTTCTCCCCCGCCGACGCGATCGCGACCGGCAGGATCTCGGTCATCGCGTACACCGACAGGACCTCCGCAGCGGGTACTGCCGCGACCGCGCGGCGCAGCACTCCGGCGGGCGCGGGGGCGGCCCCCAGGAGCACGTACCGCAGCGACTCGGGGAGCTCGGGCTCCTCGTCCAGCACCTCCGCCAGGTGGACGGGGACGCAGAAGGTGTGCGTGGCGCCTCGTTCACGGAGCTGCCGGGCGAAGTCGGCGGGTGAGCAGAAGAGCGGCGGCATCGACCACCTCGCGCCTGAGATCAGCGTCGGCAGGCCGAGCATGAGCTGGTCGGTGTGGACCACGTCGCCCGGGCCCAGAGGCAGCCGGGCGCGGAAGAGGTCCAGCGCCGCGGCCAGCGAGGACTGCGTGTGCACGACCGCTCGCGGATTGGCGGTCGTGCCTGACGTGAAGATCACCGCCGCCGGGGCGTCCGGGTCGCCTGAGAGCTCGGCCGCGGGCGCGTCCCCTCGTACGAGTGCGTCGAACGAGAGCGCCCCGCGTGGCACGCCCGGTAGGCGGCGGCCCACGTAGAGGTGCCGCATCGGGAGGTCGGCAAGTTTCGGCAGGAGCAGCCCCCGCCTCTTCGCGTATGCCCGGACGACACGGAGCCTGCTCGCCGCGTATAGCAGGGACTCCGCCGCCGACCAGCGCGGACGCGCCAGCCTCAGCCTCGCCTCGAACATCTCGGAGCCCGCGCCCGGATCGGCGAAGACCACGACGCCTCCCGCCGCGACGACGCCGAGCGCCAGCACGAGCGACTCGGGTGACGGCCGCACCGAGAACAACATCCCGTCGCCCGGCTCCAGCCCGTTCGCCAGCAGCCCGTGCCGGACGGCGAGCACCTGCCGCCGCAGCTCGCCGTACGTGAGCTCCGCGCCGTTCCCCGCCACCAGCGCGACGGCCTGAGGCGTGCGATCCGCCTGGTCCAGCAGTTGCCGTACGAGCGTCACGCCGCCTCCCCTGACCGGGCTCCCGCAGAACGAACAACACAGCGGCGGTACGTCGGGATGAGCACGCCCCGCGCCGCCTCCCGCCGCGTGATCTCCAGCGGCGCGGCGGCCAGGATCGTCCGGGCCACCGCCCGTGTCTCGGCCATGGCCAGCGGATAGCCGAGGCAGAAATGCGGCCCGGCGCCGAACCACAGACGCCGCAGCTCGGGAGGATGCCGGCGGTCGAGGTCGAACGGGCCGTACGCGCGGCAGCAGTTGTGCGTGGCGATCAACACCCGGTCTCCGGGCTTCACTGCCACATCGCCGACCTGGACGGACGCGTGCACACTCCGCAACATCACCGGCGTCGGCGTGGTCACGCGCATGGCCTCGTCGATCGCCCGGTCGAGGAGCTCGGGATCGGCGGCGACGCGTGCCAGCGAGCCCGAGTCGTGCAGGAGCGCGATCAAGCGCGGCACGAGCGTGGCCACGGTCTCGGTGCCGGTGAGGAAGAACGCCCCGGCGGCTCCGCGCGCCTCGGACTCCGACAGGCCGAGCGTGCGCATCCGGCCCATCACCGTGCTCTCGTCCCCGGCCGCGAACGCCTTGGCGGCGATGTCCCCGAGCGGGTCGAGCACCGCCCGCGCCCGTTCGATCTGCGCAGGCGAGAAGCGCCGGGTCCGCAACGAGACCATGGAGACGATCTCTTCCCCCTGCTCGAAGAGATCCCGGTAGTCCTGCTCCGACTCCGCCTCCAGCCCGATGACGTCGCCGATGACCGTGCCCGCCATGACGCGCATGGTGTCGACGAGATCGACCGCGTCGCCCCGCGCGAGCCGTTCGGTCAGGCGCGCGAGCGGGTCGGCGAGGATCCGGGCGCACAGGCCGTCGACGTACGACGGCGTGAACAGCTCGGCGAGGCGCCGTCGCAGCGCCCGATGGCCCTCGCCCTCCATGTTGAGCAGGACGGACGGCCCGAGGATCGGCGTCCACAGGTCGCCCGGCGAGCCGGGCCCGTCCTTGCGGAACGTCTCGCCGTCCATGAGGACCTCGCGGGCAAGCCGCGCGTCGTTCACCACGACTCCCAGCCGCGGCACCCGGACGACCGGACCGCGCCGGGCCAGCCCGCGCAGCAGCGGGTAGGCGAACGGATGGGCGGTGAGGTAGAGCCTCCGCTCCCAGTTCATCGGGATGTCCGCCCCCTCATCGAATGTCCACGACGTCGGGCTTGTAACGGTGGTCGGCGTACCAGCCCAGCGTCCCGACCAGCCCGTACGCGCGCAGCCGCCGCACCGACCCGTACACCGTCATGTCCTTGCGCAGCCCGTAGGCCGTCGTCAGCTTGCGCACCTGGTTGACCAGTGCGCGGTCCTCGTGCACGTCCTCGATCCTGGTGCGCGGGAAGCCCCCGGCCCGCTCGTAGAGCTCGCCGCTGATCGCGACGTTGCAGCCGGGCATCATCACGTACGGCCCGAGGTAGAGCGGGTCCTGATTGCCGGGACGGAACCGCCCGAACGTCGCAGCCAGCCCGACCACCGCCGGAAGCAGCCGCCGCTCCCACAACTTCAACTCGAACTCGTCGGTGCGAGGCCGCAGCGGGCCGCTCACCATCTCCAGCCCTTCATCGAACGCGCGCTTCACCGCCGCGATCCAGCCGTGGTCGGGCAGGCAGTCGGCGTCGGTGCGGGCGACGTGCGTCGCACCGGCGGCGAGGGCGTGCCGGATGCCGGTGTCGGCCGCCGCGCCGGTCCCCTTCTGCTGCTCGTGGACGATCCGGAGGTCGAGCTTGGGGTGCTCGTCGCCGAACGCCCGGACGACCTCCACCGTGCCGTCCGTGCTGCCGTTGTCGACGACGACGAGGGTGAAGTCGGCGTCGGTCTGCTCGCCGAGGCGCCGCAGCGTGGCGCCGATCGAGCGTTCCTCGTCGTATGCGGGGATGACCACCCAGAGATCCATGACCACAGCTCCGATCACAGCTCTGCGAAGGTGACGCCGAGGCTGACGCCGCCTGCCAGCCCGACGAGCGCCACCCGGTCGCCCGGCCCGCACCGGCCCTCTTCTACTGCCGTGGCGAGCTGCAGCGGAAGCGTCACGGACGCGACGTTGCCGTGCTCCGGCAGCGTCACCACCAGCTTCTCCGCCGGGATCCCGAGGATGGTCCGGAGCACGTCCAGATAGGGCTGCGTCACCTGGTGCACGGCAACGACGGCGAAGTCGTCCCAGGTCAGGCCGGTCTTCTCCAGCGCCGTCATGAAGATCTCCGGGCCGTTGGCGATGAACGCGTCCTTGAGGCGCCGGCCGTCCCCGCTGAAGTAGGAGAACTCGGGGTCGCGCGGATGCATCGACCCGCCCCCCGGGAGCGTGCCGATGTCCCAGGCCGCGGAGACGGCGGCGAAGTCGCGGTAGAAGATCCCTCCGTCCGGCGCGGCCTCGACCAGCATCGCGGCGCCGCCGTCCGACAGCGTGTAACCCGCGAACGCGTCCACGAACTGTGCCCTGTCCCGTACCTTCCAGCGGATCGCCCGCGACGGCGTCTCCCCGCTGCAGACCAGCACCCGTTCGTGCTGGCCGGTACGGATGAGGGCCTCGGCGATCTGCAGCGCGTTCAGGAAGCTGTTGCAGGCGTTCTTCACATCGAAGACCGGGCAGGTCGCGCCGAGCTTGGCCGCGACGATGTGCGCCGTGGCGGGCTCGATCAGGTCCTGCGACGCCGAGCCGAAGATCAGCAGATCGAGGTCGCTCGGCGCCGTTCCCCGGTCGGCGAGCAGCTTGCGCGCGGCCTCGACCGCGAGATCGGACGCCTGCTGGTCGGCGCGCATCACGTGCCGGGTCCGGATCCCCGTCATCCGCTCGACGATCGTGGGCAGCGGCCGGAAGCCGTGGCCGGCGCTCTCCGCCGCGACGCGGGCCTCCACCTCGGCACTGGTGACGGTGCGTTCCGGCAGGTAGGCCGTGACGCCGGCGATACGGGCTCTCATGGGCTGATGTCCCCCAGTGTGAAGAGAGGCAGGTGTGAAGAAAGGCTGGTGTGAAGATAGGCATTTTCCGTGATGTCGGGATTCAGCCTCACCGATCACGCCCCCGCCGACGAGGGAGACCCTACGGAACCCGAGGGGGTATTGCGGCCCATTTGAGGGTGAGTACCACCACTCAGACCAATTGAGTGATACCTCCCATGCAGCCGCCCTCGCCACTACCTGCACAATCGTCCTGTGACCAGCACGAAGATCAACAAAAGGCCAGGGACCGGCAAGGCCGCCGACCGGTATGAAGCGCGCCTGTTGTGGACCGGCAACCGGGGGCTCTACGCACTCCTCCAGGCGGCCCGGCAGACGGGTCCGATCGCACGCGTGCCACGGCTCGGCTGGGTGGTGACCGATCCCGTCCTGGCCCGCCGCGTGCTGAACGACCATGCGCATTTCGGCATGGCGGGCGAGGGCGGCGTCGGCCACCTGTGGACCCAGTTGTTCGGCCCCGAGATGGCGCAGTTCTTCGGCGGGGCCCGGCACGCGGAGCTGCGGACCCGCGCCCGCGATCTCTTCACCGAGGACAGCGCCCGCACGCTGGTCGAACGTTCCCAGGGCGCCCACTACCGGGCGATGGGCGCCCGGCTCGCCGCAGGCGAGACCGTGGACGTCGCCGACGCGACCCGCGTCCTGGCCGGGCGGCTGGTCGCCGACCTGCTCGGGTTGCCAGGCGAGCGCCATGCAAACGGGTCCCATACGAACGGCTCCCATACGAACGGCTCCCATCCAAACGACGGCAGCACGGACGACTCGTACCGCCGGGTCTTCGCCGCCGGGGAACGCCTGGCCGGGCTGGCGATGGGCACGACCGCCTCCACGCACCTGCCGCCCGACGTGATCGACGAGGCTAGGACGGTCGTCGACGAGATCACCGTCGGTGTGGACGAGGCGTACCGCACCGCCGGGCCGGACACGATCCTGGGCCGCTGCCGCGAGATGGGCCTCGGGCTGCCGCTCACCCGCGGCCTGACCACCCTCCTGGCCATCGCGGGCACCGAGACGGGCGCGTCCGGGACGTCCCGTACGGTCGCACTGCTCCATGACACAGGCCAGCAGGAACTGCTGCTCGCCGACCCGGCGCTCATGGCGAACGCCGTCCGCGAGGGCCTCCGCGTCGCCACGCCGGCTCCGGTCATCGGACGCCACGTCAACCGGGACGTCACGGTCGGCGGACGCGATCTCCGCGAGGGCGACCGCATCCTCCTGCTCACCTACTTGGCCGACAACGGCGCAGGCCCGTTCGACATCCGGCGGGATTACGTTCCGGAGACCCGGCAACTGTGGTTTGGCGCGGGCCGACATCTGTGCCTGGGCGCCGCTGTCGCACGCACGCAGGTGACGAGGATGCTGGAGACGTTGCTACATGAGGGCCGCCCCTACCGCATCGTCTCCCGCCAGGCCGCCCGTCGCGTGCTCGTCCCCACGTACGCGAGCCTGGAAATCACCATCGGCTAGACCGGCTCCACCTGCTCGCAGCCCCGGCCATAGTCCGGCGCCCTGGACATGTCGTAGGGGTCGACAGGTTCGCCGCTCGGCTGGACACCCTCCCCGCCCCTGTCCTCCGGGTAGGACGGGTGGATGTAGCCGTCCTTGGAGTCGCATTCGGCCGGGGCCGGGCTGCGCCCTGACTCGTACTGCCAGAACGTGACTTTCCCATCCTCGCGATAGACGAAGATCTCATGGGTCCGGCGGACGACGACACGCATGAGGGTGTCCGGCTTACCTGGCTTCTGGACCGCATAGACGAAGTTGTGGTCCGACTTGACCAGCACGCCCTTGTTGCCCTGCCGCGTGGCCTTGTCGGCCTTGACGGCGCCGTGCACCTTGATGACCGGGCCGACCTGCTCCGCGGTGCCGGGCGCGAACATGCTCATCCAGCTGCGCAGATTGCCGTCGCCCTTGCGCTTCAAGCTCGTGCGGACGTCGTCGCGCTGGCCGGGCTGGAGGAACTTCGTGAACGGGTCCGTCTCGTTCTTGAACACGACCCGCGGTTCGAGGTTCGCGGCGGCGATCGTCTGCCTGAGGAAACCGTACGCGGACTTCAGGTCGTCCGCCGACAGGCCGTTCATCGCCGTGGGGACGGGCATCGTGATGCCCTCCTCGCCGTCGGCGTAGCTCGCGGCGGGCGACCCGGCGAACGGATCGGCCGGGCTGAGGGAGGGCTCGGTGGAAGGCGCGCCGCCCGGCGAGCGTTCCAGGTCGGTGATCGAGATTGGCGGCTCGCTCCCGGCTCCGTCGTCCTTCAGGGTCTGCTCCCAGACCGCCCCGCCGACCACCGCCACCAGCACCGCGCCGATCAGCACGTACGCGGCGGTCTTCGTACGGCCGGTCGCGCGGTAGCCGGATCCCGCCGAGTAGCCGGCCCCTGACGACGACCCACCGTAGAGAGACTTCCCGGCCTTGTGCTCGGATCGTCGCGTCCGCCGCCGGGCACGCTTCTGCTCCAGGCTGCCCGGCTCGCGGCCGCGCTCCTGGGCGGAGGGCTCGGTGAAGGCCGCACCCTTGACGAAGTCCTCGTCGAACACCGGCTGGTCAGGATCGGGGGCCATGTCACGTATGACGCGTGAGCCCCCCGAACGGATCACAGGATGGATCACAGCCCAAGGCTTCTCCACAAAACTAGAACTCGTTATAGTTGCGAGTGAATCACGTTCTAGAAGGAGACCGCATGGGCACCCCGGTGATCGTCGAGGCGGTACGCACTCCCCTCGGCAAACGAAATGGCTGGCTGGCGGGACTCAAGGCGCAGGCCGTCCTCGCGCACGCGATGAGCTCCCTGCTGGACCGTGCCGGCACCGACCCCGCCGAAGTGGAACAGGTTTTCGCCGGGTGCGTCACGCAGGCGGGTGAACAGGGCGGCCATGTCGGGCGGTACGCGTGGCTGTACGCGGGTCTCCCCTGGCAGACCGGAGTCACCACCATCGACGCCCAGTGCGGCTCCGCCCAGCAGGCCGTGCACCTGGCTGCGGCCCAGATCGCCGCCGGCGCGGTGGACGTCGCGATCGGCTGCGGCGTCGAGGTGATGAGCCGGTCGCCGCTGGGCAGCAACGTTCTCCCCGCCAAGCCCCGGCCGGACGACTGGTCGATCGACATGCCCAACCAGTTCGAGGCCGCCGAACGGATCGCGCAGCGCCGCGGCCTCACCCGGGACGACCTCGACGCGTTCGGCGCCCGGTCCCAGCAGCTGGCCGCCAAGGCCTGGGCCGACGGCCGCTTCGAACGCGAGATCGCCCCCATCGACGCACCCGTGCTGGACGCGGAGGGCACGCCCACCGGCGAGACCCGGACCGTCACCCGCGACCAGGGCCTGCGCGAGACCACCACGGAGGGCCTCGCCAAGCTCAAGGCCGTGATGGGCGAGAACGGCCTGCACACGGCGGGCACCTCGTCGCAGATCTCCGACGGCGCGGCAGCCGTACTCGTGATGTCCGAGGAGAAGGCCGCCGAGCTCGGCCTGCGCCCCCGCGCCCGCATCCGCGCCCAGGCCCTCGTCGGCTCCGAGCCGTACTACCACCTGGACGGCCCGATCCAGTCCACCGAACGCGTGCTGGCCCGGGCCGGGATGACCATGAACGACATCGACATCACCGAGATCAACGAGGCGTTCGCGTCCGTCGTCCTCTCCTGGGCGTCCATCCACAAGCCGGACATGGACCGGGTGAACGTCAACGGCGGCGCCATCGCGCTCGGCCACCCCGTCGGCGCCACCGGCGCCCGCCTGATCACCACGGCCCTGCACGAGCTCGAACGCCGCGACGCCGGCACCGCGCTCGTCACCATGTGCTGCGGCGGCGCCCTCTCCACTGCCACCATTCTCGAACGCGCGTGAGCTATCCCAAGCCGGAGGATCTCGGCGGGGGGATCTGGAGCGTTCCGGTCCCGATCCCCGGAAACCCGCTCGCGTACACGCTGGTCTACGCGCTGGAAGGCCCGCGCGGGCCGGTGCTGGTGGACGCGGGCTGGGAGCACGAGGACGCCTGGTCGGCGCTGCGCGACGGCCTCGCCTCGTTCGGCATGAACGTGGCGGACGTGTCCGGGGTGGTGGTCACGCACTACCACCCCGATCACGCCGGGCTCGCGGGCCGTGTGCGCGAGGCGTCCGGCGCGTGGATCGCCATGCACCAGGCCGACGCCGAGGTCATCCGGCTCTTCCGCGGCATGGTCGAGCAGGACGCCGAACGTACCTGGGTCCGCGGGACGCTCGCCCGCGCCGGGGCCGAGGAGGACGAGCTCGCCTCCCATTCGGCGCGCGAGCACATCGACCCGCCCGCCCAGCCGGACCGTGAGCTGGCGGACGGCGAGCTGGTGGACCTGCCGGGGCGCAGGCTGCGGGTGGTGTGGACGCCGGGGCATTCGCCCGGCCACATCTGCCTGCATCTGGAGGACGGCGACCGCATCTTCACCGGCGACCACGTCCTGCCGCGGATCACCCCGCACATCGGGCTCTACCCGTACGACCTGCCGGACGTGGATCCGCTGGGCGACTTCCTCGGCTCGCTCGGCCGGGTCGCCGGTCTCACGGCGGGCGAGGTGCTGCCCGCCCACCAGCACCGTTTCCACGGCCTCGCCGAACGCGCGCACGCCATCATCGGGCACCACGAGGACCGGCTCACCGAGGTCACCGAGCTGCTCTCCCGCGAGCCCGCCACGCTCTGGCAGCTCGCCTCGGGCATGCACTGGCGCCATGGCTGGGACGCGATGAACATCACCGCCCGCCAGATGGCCGCGGGCGAAGCGGCGGCACACCTGCGCGTCCTGGAACGCCGGGGCGTGGCCCGCCGCGACGGCGCCGGGGATCCCATCCGCTTCGTTCTCAACTGAGCCTCGGCCGAGGCCGGAACGGACCGCGGCAAACCCCGCGCCGTCGTACTGCGACGCATCTCACTCTCACGTCTAGACCCTTGATGAGACTGGAGTCTCATGTTAGAACTCGTTCTATACGAGATTGACCAAGCAAGCGCTCAATTCATGATCTGACCACCGGTTATCCGGCGGCACGAGGCGCGACGTGCCGTCCCGCAGAGGAGAGGCCAGTGATCGATGAAGAGGTGAGCCTGGCGGGGCGGGTGGCGATCGTCACCGGTGCCGGCGCCGGGCTCGGGCGGGCCGAGGCCCTCGCGCTGGCCGCGGCCGGGGCCCGCGTGGTGCTGAACGATCTGCACGCCGACGCCGTCCAGGCCGTCGCCGCGGAGATCGGCGCCACGGGCGGTGAGGCCGTCGCGCATCCCGGCGACATCGCCGACTGGGCCACGGGCGAGGGACTGCTCAAGACCGCGCTCACCGAATACGGCTCGCTGGACATCGTCGTCAACAACGCCGGTTTCACGCGCGACCGGATGCTCTTCAACATGTCCGAAGAGGAGTGGGACGCGGTCGTCCGCGTTCACCTCAAGGGGCACTTCGTCACGTCGCAGCACGCCGCCGCGTACTGGCGAAGCAGATCCAAGGAGACGGGTGGGCCGGTCTACGCCCGCGTCATCAACACCGCCTCTGAGGCGTTCCTGCTGGGAGCTCCCGGCCAGCCGAACTATGCCGCCGCCAAGGGCGGCATCGCCGCGCTGACGCTCTCCACGGCACAGGCCTGCGGCCGGTACGGGGTGCGCGCCAACGCCATCTGCCCGCGCGCTCGCACGGACATGACCGCGAACGTGTTCGGCCCGCCGCCCGCGGACGGACCCGACCCGCTCTCGGTCGACCATGTGGCGCCGCTGGTCGCCTACCTGGCCTCACCCGCCGCCGAGCAGGTCACCGGCCAGGTGTTCGTCGCGTACGGCGGCCGGGTCGCGGTCATGGCACCGCCCTCGGTGGCGCACCAGGTGACCACCGACGGCGTGTGGACCGCCGCCGCGCTGGCCGAGGCGCTCGGCCCGAAGATCTCGACCGGCTCGGCGGGCTTCAGCGCCGCCGCGGCCCTCACGTTCGACTGACCCCCGCCCTGTATGACCCTCGCCCCGTCTGACCCTCGCCCGTCCCCCTTCCCACCCTTGGATGGATCTCTCATGGCCCTTGAGATCGACATCATCGACCCGAGCATCTACGAGCAGGGCGGCATCCCGCACGAGCAGTTCACCTGGCTGCGGGACAACGACCCGGTCCACTGGCACCGCGACCTGAACGACGGCGTGCCCGGCTTCTGGGCGGTCACCCGCCACGAGGACGTGGTCACGGTCTCCCGGAACTCCCAGCTGTTCTCCAGCCATGTGCGCACCTCGATGTACGAGGAGTTCACCGATGACGAGGTCCTGCTCTACGGCATGATGATGTTGTTCCAGGACCCGCCTGACCACACCCGGAACCGGTCCAAGGTCAACCGCGGCTTCACCCCCCGGATGATCAAGCAGCTCGAGGGCCATATCCGCGACATCTGCAACGAGCTGATCGACGAAGTGGTGGCGAAGGGCGAGGCCGACTTCGTCGAGGACATCGCCGCGCACCTCCCCGCGTACGTCATCTGCGAGATGCTGGGCGCCTCGGTGGACGATCGGCAGAAGATCTGCGACTGGTCCAACTACATCATCGGGTTCGCCGACCCCGAACTCGCCGGGGCGAAGGAGAAGGCCAAGGCCTTCGCGGGCGAGCTCATGGACTACGCCGGCAAGCTGGCCGAGGCGCGCCTCGCCGAGCCGCGCGACGACATCGCCACCACCCTGCTGCAGCCGGACGAGACCGGCGAGCGGCTCAGCATCGAGGAGTTCCAGCTCTTCCTGCTGATGCTGATCATCGCGGGCCACGAGACCACCCGGAACGGCTCGGTGGGCGGCATGCTCGCCTTCTTCGACCACCCGGAGCAGTGGGAGCGGCTCAAGGCCGACCGGTCGCTCCTCCGGACCGCCCCCGACGAGATCGTGCGCTGGACCAGCCCCATCAACCAGTTCCGCCGCACCGCCACCGCCGACACCGAGCTGGGCGGCAAACAGATCAAGAAGGGCGACAAGGTCGTCATCTTCTACGGCTCCGCCAACCGCGACGACCGCGTGATCGAGGACCCGTTCACGTTCGACATCGGCCGCAACCCCAACCCGCATGTGGGCTTCGGTGGCGGCGGCGCACACTTCTGCCTCGGCACGCACCTCGCCCGGCTGGAGCTGAGCGTGCTCTTCGAGGCCATCCTCGACCGCATGCCCGACATCGCGCCGGCCGGTGAGCCCCGCCGCCTGCGTTCCAACTTCGTGAACGGCGTCAAGGAGTTGCAGGTCCGCTTCACGCCGTCCGCGCCGCAAGGCGAGCGCAGCTAGGAGCAAAGGCAAAGGAGCAAGACAAAAGGAGGGGCGGTGAGCCCGCCCCTCCTTCTCTCACTGACTCTCACTGAATCAACACGGCATCAGCGTGGAGCGCTGGGTGTGAACTCCACCCGCATCTCCTTGATGCCGTTGAGGAAGTTGGAGCGGAGACGCCGCGGCTCCGCGGCGAGGCGGATGTCGGGCATCCGGTCCAGGAGCGCCTCGAAGAGCACGCTCAGCTCCAGGCGGGCCAGGTGGGTGCCGAGGCAGAAGTGGGGGCCTCCCCCGCCGAACCCGATGTGCGGGTTGGGATCGCGGCCGATGTCGAAGGTGAACGGGTCGTCGATCGCCCGTTCGTCGCGGTTGGCCGAGCCGTAGAAGACGACGACCTTGTCACCCTTCTTGATGTGCTTGCCGCCCAGCACGGTGTCCGCCATCGCGGTGCGCCGGAACTGGTTGACCGGGGTGGCCCAGCGGACGATCTCGTCCGGCGCGGTCCGGAGCAGCGCGCGGTCGTCCAGCAGCCGCCGCCACTGCTCGGGGTGCTGGAAGAGCGCGTGCATGCCGCCCGACGACGCGTTCCGGGTCGTCTCGTTCCCGGCGATGACCAGGATCAGCACGAAGAGCTGGAACTCCTCGTCGGTGAGGGCGTGCCCGGAGGCGTCCGCCTGCAGCAGCTTGGTCGCGATGTCGTCGCGCGGCTCGGCCCGGCGCAGCGCCGCCAGCTCGCCCGCGTACGCGAAGATCTCGGCGGCCGTCTGCTTGCCTATCTCGCGCGAGCCGGAGAACTCGGGATCGTCGAAGCCGATCATCTGGTTGGACCAGTGGTAGATGCGGTCGCGGTCCTCGACGGGCGCGCCGAGCAGCTCGCAGATGACGTACGCGGGCAGCGGCGCGGAGATGTCCTTGACGAAGTCAGCCTCGCCCTTGGCCGCCACCGCGTCGATCAGCTGGTGGGCGATGTCGCGGACATGGTCCTCCAACTGATTGATCATGCGGGGCGTGAAGCCCTTGTTGACCATGCTCCGGCGCTGGGTGTGGTCCGGCGGATCCATGTAGAGGATCATCAGCCGGTAGAGCTCGAGATCCTCGGGCTCGTTCTCGGCGAACATGGCGCCCCGTTCGGCCGACGAGAACAGGTCCGCGCGCCGCGACACCTCCACCACGTCCGAGTGCCGGGTGATCGCCCAGAATCCCGGCACGCTCTCGTTCGGGTCGGCGTGCCAGTGCACCGGATCGTTGTCCCGCAGCCACGTGAACTGGTTGTGCGGGATGCCTCCGCGCTCGTAGAGGTCGGGGTCGATGATGTCGATCGGCGGGCGGGACGGACCGGACCGGCCGTACTGGGGGGCCATGCGAGCTCCTCTCGGAACGGCGGGGCAGGTGTGCTCACCGCGTCACTGCCCCACCGATCGCTTGCTCGGCTCTTTACCTAGAACGGGTTCTAGCATGAGACTCCAGTCTCATCAAGGGGTCCCGCTCCGTTTCCCCAGGCCCGGCCCGTCACCGCACCCGTTCTCACGCGCCGTTCTCACCCCTCGTCGAACATCACGACCTGGCGCAGGGCCGTGCCGGCGCGGAGCGCGTCGACCGCGTCGTTGAGGTCCTCGAAGCGGATCCGGTCGGAGATGACACCGTCCAGGTCGAGACGGCCGCGGCGCCACAGGTCGGTCCAGCGGCGGGTGTCGCGTTCGATGTCGGCCGTCCCGTACATCGAGCTGAGCACGTTCTTGCCGAGGAAGAGCAGCGAGAACATGTCGACCTGCCACTGGTCGTCGACCGCGCCGGCGCCGACCAGCACCACGTCGCCGCCACGCCGGGTCGCGTCCCAGGCCGCGGTCAGCGTCGAGGAGCGGCCGACCGCCTCGAAGGCGTAGTCGAAGCCGCGGCCCGCGGTCAGCTCGGCCTGGAGCGCGGCGAGCCCGTCGGGCGTCGTCACGTGCGTGGCGCCGAAGCGCACAGCGGTCTCGTGCTTGGCCTCCAGCGGATCGACCGCGACGATGGTGGCGGCTCCGGCGATCTTCGCTCCCTGGACGACCGACAGGCCGACGCCGCCCGCGCCGATCACCACGACGCTGGAGCCGGGCTCCACCTTCGCGGTGTTGAGCGCCGCGCCCACCCCGGTGGTGATGCCGCAGCTCATCATGGCGGCGAGGTCGAACGGCACGTCCGGGTCGACCTTGATGGCGGCGGTCGCGGGCACCACCGTCTCGTCGGCCCACGCACCGCAGCCCGCCATCCGGAAGACGTCGGTCTCGCCATACCGGAACGGCGCCTTGGCGAACGCGTCGCCGATACCGGACATGCACAGGTAGGGCTGGCCGCCCAGGCAGTCCGGGCAGTGCCGGCAGGCCGGGACGAAGCTGATGATGACATGGTCGCCGGGCACGACCGTGGTCACGCCCTCCCCGACCTCGACGACCTCGCCCGCCGCCTCATGCCCGAGCACGGCGGGCACGGACGTCGGCAGGATGCCCGCTATCGCCGACACGTCGGAATGGCAGACGCCGGCGGCCCGGATCCGGATCCGGACCTCACCCGCGTCCGGCCCGGCGAGCGACAGGTCGTCGCGCAGGTCGAGCTTGGCGTCGTCGCCGGCGGTGTGCAGTACTGCGCCTCGCATCAGAGTGTTTCTCGCTCTCTCGAATCAAACCCGTTTGTTCGGAACACGTGGTGGTCGGATGCCCGGCGGTGGTCGGAACACGTGGTGGTCGGACACCGCAGGACTCCGTTCATCCCGTGACGGGGGCGTTCTCGGCGGCGTTCTTCAGCTGTTCGAGCGTGCGGGTCATGTTCGCGCGGTTGTGGCCGGCGCGGTCGCCGACGCCGGAGAAGACCGGCCCGAGGATCCGCTTGAAGAGGAAGCCCCGCAGGTCCCACCAGTTCTCGGTGACCCGGCAGCCGTCCGGGGTGGGCTCGATCCGGTACTCCCAGCGGGCCCCGCCGAGCACGCGCCAGGTGAGACGGCGACCGGGCTCGGCGACCTCGATCTCGCCGACGGTGACCCAGCGGAAGAACCCGTTGCGGTTGCTGCCGAAGAACCGCACCCCCGGTTCGGGCCCGGTCGCGCCCTTGGCCCAGCGGACCTTCGTGGTCTCGACGGCCCACGCCGGGAGACGCGGAAGGTCGCTGACGATGGCGTAGACGGAGTCGGGCGGTGCGGCGATCTCGATCGCACAGCTGACGTCGGGCTCGGGCACGGAGGCTCCTCCCAAGCGCTTGCTCGGCAGCGGAATGTAACATGTTCTAGCAGAATCTCGCCGGTATGGACAGTGGGACAAGGGCGGCCATCTCCGCATTCCAACCGTCCGGTAACATCGACGGGCCTAGCACCGGGTCCTGAAGAGGTGGTTCGTGAGCAGGTCCGAGGACGACGCACACCGTGATCGCTTGCGGATCGCTCTGCTCTCCTACCGGAGCAAACCGCACTGTGGCGGCCAGGGGGTCTACCTGCGGCATCTGAGCCGCGAACTGGTCGACCTCGGGCACACGGTCGAGGTGCTCTCCGGGCAGCCCTATCCGGAGCTCGACCGGGACGAGATCCCCCTCACCAAGATCCCGAGCCTGGACCTGTACCGCGACGAGGACCCCTTCCGGACCCCCGGGCTGCGCGAGTTCCGCGACTGGATCGACGTGCTGGAGTTCGCCCACATGAAGACCGGCGGCTTCCCCGAGCCGCTGACGTTCTCCATCCGGGTGCTCCGCGAGCTCCGGCGCCGCCGCCGCGACTTCGACGTGGCGCACGACAACCAGGTGCTGGGCCTCGGCAACCTGGGCATCGCCCGCCTCGGCCTGCCGCTGGTGACGAGCATCCACCATCCCATCAGCGTCGACCGGCGGATCGAGCTGGAGGCCGCCGAGGGCATCAAGCAGCGCCTCGGCAAGCGCCGCTGGTACGGCTTCGTGACCATGCAGTCCCAGGTCGCGCGGCGGATCGGCCCGGTGCTCACGGTCTCCTCGTCCTCCAAGGTCGACATCGTCAAGGACTTCAAGGTCGATCCGCGGGACATCGACATCCTGCCGCTGGGCGTCGATACCCAGATCTTCCACCCGCGCGGCACCCACGCTGAGCGGGTCCCCGGCCGCATCGTGGCGATGGCCAGCGCCGACGCGCCCATCAAGGGTGTGGACGTGCTGCTGCGCGCCGTCGCCAAGGTCGCCACCGAACGCGACGTCCACGTGATCGTGGTGAGCCGCCCCCAGAAGGACGGGCCCACCGCGCGCCTCATCCGCGAGCTGGCCCTCGGCGAGCGGGTGCGGTTCGTCAACGGCATCAGCGACGACGAGCTGGGCGAGCTCATGGCCTCCGCCGAGATCGCCGTCGTGCCGTCCCGCTACGAGGGGTTCTCGCTGCCGGCCGTCGAGCACATGGCCTCGGGCACACCGCTGGTCGCCAGCCGCGCGGGCGCGCTGCCCGAGGTGGTCGGCGACGGGGCGGTGCTCGTCAAGCCCGGCGACGTCGAAGAGCTGGCCGCCACGCTGCGCCGCCTGCACGACTCCTCCGAGGAGCGGGCCCGGCTCGGTGCGGCGGGTCTGGCCAGGGTGCAGGAACGGTACGCCTGGCCTGCCGTCGCGCAGGCCACGGTGAAGCACTACCGTGCCGCGATCACCCAGCACCAGTACCTGCGGCGCGCCGCAAGGCCGTAGGCCCGGGGCTGGGTGGTCCGGAAGACGGTGGCAGCGAAACAGGCCACTGCGAAACAGACCACTGCGGAGGCGTCCGGCGCGACGGTCTCCCG
The DNA here is from genome assembly GCF_044326415.1 of Actinomadura sp. 6N118. Lineage (NCBI taxonomy): Bacteria > Bacillati > Actinomycetota > Actinomycetes > Streptosporangiales > Thermomonosporaceae > Actinomadura > Actinomadura sp. 6N118. The sequence continues at coordinate 23,378 of NZ_JBIRAZ010000025.1, forward strand.
TACGGAAGGAGCACGACCCTGCTGACCGTGGATTTCCAGCGGTTCCGCGTCACCCCCGGTGAGCGCGTCCTCGACATGGGGTGCGGTGCCGGACGGCATGCCTTCGAGCTGTACCGGCGGGGTGCGAACGTCGTGGCCTTCGACCTGGACCCCGACGAGCTGGCCGGCGTGGAGACGATGTTCGGGGCCATGCGCCTGGAGGGCGAGGTCCCCGAGGCCGCGGCCGCCGAGACGGTCCAGGGCGACGCGCTCGACCTGCCGTTCCCCGACGGCCACTTCGACAAGATCATCGCCTCCGAGGTGCTCGAGCACATCCCCGACGACATGAAGGCCATGACCGAGCTGCTGCGGGTGCTCAAGCCCGGCGGGCGGCTGGCCGTGACCGTGCCGTCCTGGCTGCCCGAACGGGTCTGCTGGGCGCTGTCGGAGGACTACCACACCGCTCCGGGCGGCCACGTGCGCATCTACACCCGCGCCGAGCTGGAGGCCAAGCTCAAGGCGACCGGCTTCCAGGTGAACGGTCACCACCACGCGCACGGGCTGCACGCCCCGTACTGGTGGATCAAGTGCGCGGTCGGCGTGAACAACGACGGCCACCCGCTCGCCAAGGCCTACCACCAGATCCTCGTCTGGGACATCATGAAGCGCCCGCTCGCCACCCGGCTGGCCGAGCGCGTGATGAACCCGGTCATCGGCAAGAGCGTGGTCGTCTACTTCACCAAGCCCGCCAAACCCGGCAAGCCGGTAGGCGAGCGGGAGACGGCCGATGCGGTCTGACGGCCCGGTACGCTCCCGGCCGCCGGCGGTCCCGGGTGTGGTGACCTCGGACGACGTCATGGCCACAGCGCAGAGCATCGTGGTGCAGCAGGAGGAATCCGGGGCCATCCCGTGGTTCGCGCCGGTCGAGGGCGTGCCCGGCCACGTCGACGCCTGGAACCACGTCGAGGCGGCCATGGCGCTCACCATCGCCGGGCTGAACGCCCCGGCCCGCCGCGCCTATGAGTGGCTGCGCTCCGTCCAGCGCCCGGACGGCTCGTGGCCCGCCAAGTGGATCCTCGGCGAGGTGACCGAGCCCGGCGGCGAGTCCAACCACGCCGCGTACATCGCGGTGGGCGTGTGGCACGAGCTGCTGATGACCGGCGACGAGGCGTTCGCCCGCGCGATGTGGCCGGCCGTCCGCCGCGCCGTCGACTACGTGCTCAGCCTCCAGACGCGGCGCGGCGAGATCCTCTGGATCCGGCACGAGAACGGCGAGGACGCCGACCACGCGCTCCTCACCGGCTGCTCGTCCATCTACCAGTCGTTGCGCTGTGCCGTCGCGCTGGCCGAGCACCTGGGCGAGCCACAGCCGGACTGGGAGCTGGCGGCCGACCAGTTGGGCCACGTGGTGGCCGCCCACCCGGAGGCCTTCGCCGACAAGAGCCGCTGGTCGATGGACTGGTACTACCCGGTCCTCGCCGGGCCCGTCCGCGGCGAGGCCGCCGCCCGCCGGCTGGCCGCCGAATGGGACACGTTCGTGGTCGAGGGGCTGGGTTGCCGTTGCGTCAGCGACCAGCCCTGGGTCACCGCCGCCGAGAGCTGCGAGCTGGTGATGGCCCTGGACGCCGCCGGCGACCGTGACCGCGCGCTGGAGCTCTTCCGCACGATCCAGCACCTGCGCCACGACGACGGCTCGTACTGGACCGGCTGGCAGTTCGAGAACGAGCGGCACTTCCCGGGCGACCGCTCCACCTACACCGCCGCGGCCGTCATCCTGGCCGCCGACGCGCTGGAGGGCGCCTCCCCCGGCGCGCACCTCTTCAAGGAGATCGCCGGGCGCCCACTCGGCCCGTCCGAGGCCTCCGACCCGGTCGCCTGCGGCTGCGCCCTGGTGAGCGTGGCCAATCCCATCCGCACCCGTCTATAGGCCGCACCCGCCTCTGAGACCGCACCCGTCTTCAGACCGCACCGGGCAACGGCGCTCGGCGCGGCCGACGGGACCCGGTCAGGCCCGGGCCAGTGGGTCGTGGTCGTTGACCCGTTCCAGCACTCGCAGCGAGCCCTCCACCCGGCGTTCCTCGAACGCGCCGCACGCCAGGGCGCGCAGGTAGAGGTGGTACGGCGCCTGCCCGCCGTCGGCGGGGTCGGGGAACACGTCGTGGATCACGAGCGCGCCGCCGACCGCCACCCAGGGCGTCCAGCCCCGGTAGTCGGCCTGGGCGTGCTCCTCGGCGTGGCCGCCGTCGATGAAGAGCAGGGCGAGGGGCGTCCGCCAGAAGCGGGCCACGGTGCGTGACTGGCCCACGATGGCGACGACGACGTCCTCCAGGCCCGCGGCGCCGATGTTCTTCCGGAAGGTGGGGAGCGTGTCCATCCGGCCCGTGCAGGGGTCGACCAGGGACGGGTCGTGGTGCTCCCAGCCCGACTGGTTCTCCTCGGAGCCGTGGTGGTGGTCGACGGTGACGACGGTCGCGCCGGTGTGGCGGGCCGCCGCCCCGAGATAGATCGCCGATTTGCCGCAGTAGGTGCCGATCTCGAGGAATGTGCCTGCCTCACCCAGGCGCGACCCGTAGTCCACGGCCGTCTCGTACAGGGCCTGGCCCTCGGTCAGCGGCATGAAGCCCTTGGCGGACTTCGCGTACCGCAGCAGATCAGCGGGCATGGGGGGAATGGTCGTCCCCGCGGGGGTGGACGCCATGGTCTCGGTCATTGATCGCCTCCGCCGCGCACTTTATCCGGACTTGCCGTCTATGCACGCGTCCCCCCTCCGGGTTCCGCGCACGCTCACCTGCCCGTGTCATCTAGATCACTCGGGTGCGAGGTGAGCCTTGCCGGAGCATACTGGAACGTGTTCTACTTTTTCGATGAGCGAGCGCAGGCGGATGACGCCGGCCGGGGACGAGATGACCGCTCCGGTGGGCAGCCAGCGCAAACCGGTGGTGACCCAGCCGAACCGGGTTCGGTATGTTGGCACCGAGGTGGTCCGGCACGCCCTGCCTTTCTCGTAGAACCTGTTCGCGTCGCATCGTGGGACCCACGGACCACCGGAGCACCGGACCACCGAAAGCTCGCCGGAAACTGAACGGAGGCAACGACGATGCCGAGAGTCCAAGTCGACCCGCTCGTGTGCGAGGCCAACGCGGTCTGCGTGGGGCTGGCGCCGGAGGTCTTCGACCTCGACGACGACGACGAGCTCACCATCCTCCTTCCGGAGCCACCGGCGGATCAGCTCGACCGCGTACGGCACGCGGTGCGCTCCTGCCCCAAGGCCGCGCTCACGCTCGACGAATAGCGGGCTTCCCGCCGGGCCGCTCGTCCTCACCCGCGAACCCACCCCACCCCTTCAGGACGTCGCGCCGCCGGCGCCGGCGTCCGACCCCTCAATGAGGAGGCAGCCATGGCACGCGCCGCGGTCATGCATGCGGTCGGCGACAAGGAACTCGACCTGCGCGACGACGTCACCACCGTCGATCCGGGTCCCGACCACGTCAAGGTGAAGATCAAGGCGACCGGGGTCTGCCATTCCGACCTGTCGGTCATGACCGGGGTCCTGCCGATGCCGATCCCGGTGGTGATCGGCCATGAGGGCGCCGGTGTCGTGACCGAGGTCGGCGACCACGTCACCAACGTCCAGCCGGGCGACCACGTGGTGATCAACTGGAGTCCGGACTGCGGCACGTGCCCGGAGTGCCTGCGCGGCGAGCCGTTCCTCTGCATGACGTTCATCGGCGCGACGTTCACCGAGCCCCGGTTCCAGAACGAGGCGGGTCCGGTCTTCGGCATGGCGGGCTGCGGCACCTGGGCCGAGGAGGTCGTGGTGCCCTTCCAGGGGGCCGTCAAGATCGCCGAGGATGTGCCGTTCGAGTACGCGGCGCTGCTGGGCTGCGGCATCCCCACCGGCGTCGGCGCCGTGATCAACACCGCGCGCGTCCGGCCGGGGTCCAAGGTCGCCGTCGTGGGCGCCGGCGGGGTGGGCCTGTCGGTCATCCAGGGCGCCAAGATCGCCGGAGCGTCCACCATCCTGGCGATCGACCCGAACGTGGCCAAGCACCCGATCGCCAAGCAGTTCGGCGCCACGCACACCGCGACGCTGGAGAACCTCGACGATACGAAGGGACTGCTGACCGCCGGGCAGGGCTTCGACTACGTCTTCGAGGTGGTCGGCAAGGCGACCGCGATCCAGACGGCGTGGGCGGCGACCCGGCGCGGCGGCGACGTCATCGTGGTCGGCGCGGGCGCGGCCGACGACAACTGGCAGCAGAGCGCGTTCTCGCTGCTGTTCGAGGGCAAGAGCCTCAAGGCGTCGTTGTACGGCGGCTGCGACCTCAAGCGCGACATCCCGCTCTTCGTCGACCTGTGGCGCGCCGGCAAGCTCGACATCGACAGCCTCATCACGCGCCGCATCCGTTTCGAGGACCTCAACGACGCCGTGCAGGCGCTCAACAGCGGTGACGTGATCCGCCAGGTCGTACTGTTCGACTGAGCCGTGCTGTTCGAATGGACAGTCCGGTGCCCCGCGTCCGGCCGAAATAGGCCGGGGGCGTGGCGCCGGGCGACCGCCCGGCATGGGATCCTGCTGCGGTGTTCAATGGGACTCTGACGTTCCGGGCATTCACCGCCGGAATGGTGCTCGCCTTGCCGCTCGCCGTCCTTCCCGCGCACTCCGCCCTAGCCGGGCAAGCCACGGCGGCGGGGCAGCGCATCCGGGACGTCCAGGGCACCGGTCACGAGTCTCCGATCAGCGGGCGGAAGGTGTCCGGGGTGCCGGGGGTCGTCACCGCGGTGACCGGCAACGGCTTCTGGATGCAGGACCCGCGTCCCGACGGCAAGGAGACGACGTCGGAGGGCGTCTTCGTCTTCACGCGCACACGTCCCACCGCCGTGGTCGGCGACTCCGTCCGGGTCGACGGCAAGGTGAGCGAGTTCCGCCCAGGCGGCTCGTCCTCGGCCAACCTCAGCCGCACCGAGATCGACGCCACGCGGACCACGGTGGACGGGCGCGGCGGCACGCTGCCAGCGCCGGTGCTGCTCGGCCCGAAGGGACGCAGGGCGCCCGGCGTGATCAAGAGCGCCACCGACACGTTCGACCCCCGCGGCGACGCACTCGACTTCTACGAGGCGCTCGAAGGCATGCGCGTCCGCGTTGAGAACGCGGTGGCGGTCGGCCCCTCCGGCGACGGGGAGCTGCCCGTGCTGCCCGGCGGCGGCGAGGGTGCGGGCCCGCGCACCAAGCGCGGCGGCATCGTGCTGCGGGCGGGCGACACCAATCCCGAACGGGTGATCCTCGGCGACGCGCTCGCAGCCCTCCCCGCCATGAACGTCGGCGACCGGCTGCCGGGCGCGAACGACGGCGTGCTCGACTACGGCTACGGCGACTTCAAGCTGCTGCTCACCGCCGCCCCGCGCGCCGAGAGCGGCGGTCTCGCGCGCGAGACCACCCGCGTGGCACGTCCCGGCGAACTGTCGGTCGCCACCGCGTCGATGGAGGGCCTCAGCCCCGACACGTCCCCAGCCCGGGTCGCGGCGCTGGCGACGGACATCGTCGAGGGTCTCCGGTCCCCCGACCTCGTCGCCGTGTCCGGGATCCAGGACAACAGCGGCACCAAAGACGACGACATCGTGGTCGCCGACCAGACCCTCGCCGAGCTCATCGCGGCGATCAGCGCCGCGGGCGGACCCGCGTACGACTGGCGCGCGATCTCGCCGCGCGACAACGCCGACGGCGGTGAGACCGGCGGCAACAACCGCGTCGTGTTCCTGTTCCGCGCCGACCGCGGGCTGGCGTTCGTGGACCGGCCCGCGCTCAGCTCAGATCCGGAAAGCACAGCGCCAGAGCATGGTGCGGAGACCGCCGCCGCGGACGGCCCGGACCTGACCACCACCGCCACCCGGGTGCTCGCCGAGAACGGCCGGGCCCGGCTGTCGCTCAGCCCTGGCCGGATCGTGCCCGCCGACCCGGCGTGGAGCGGGACGCGCAAGCCGCTCGCCGCCGAGGTGACCTGGCAGGGCAGGCGCCTCATCGTCATCGCCAACCACTGGTCGGCTCTGGTCAGCGACGACCAGCCGCTGTTCGGCCGCCGGCAACCGCCGATGCGGCCCAGCGAATGGCGGCGGGAGGCGCAGGCGCGCGTCGTGGCGCGCTTCGTCAGGTCGGTGCGCGCGGTCGACAAGAACGCTGGCGTCATCGTGGCGGGCAACCTCAACGAACGTGACTTCGCCTCCCCGCCCAAGATCCTCACCCAGGACACCGGGCTGACCGACCTGCCCGCCGGGCTGCCGCAGAACGAGCGCTACACCGCGATCGTCGGCGGCAACGCGGAGGCACTCGACCACATCCTGCTGAGCCCGTCGCTCCGGCGAGGCAAGCACGAGTTCGACATCGTGCACCGGGCCGCGGAGTTCGCCGACCGCGCGGGCGACCACGACCCCGCCGTCGTACGGCTCGAACTGCCCGCCAAATAGCCGTCTCCCCGAAACCTGTCCCGTATTTGGGCGGGACCCATAGATCGACACGGAACCGCACCGAAAAACGCCGGTGTTTCCTTCCCGCGACCCCGGGCACCGCTCGGGCGTCAGTCAGCACCTTGGAAGGAGACGCCCACATGGCGTACCGATTTCGCGGCCGGGGCATCGGCCTGATCGGCCTCATCTACATCATCATCGGCATCTTCGTGGCGTGGGACCGCGGCTACATCTACCCCGACCTCCTGCGCCGCGTGCTCAGCGCACTGCTGGCCATATTCCTGTGGATCCTCATCCTGCTGGGCATCGACCTGCACATCCGCACGTGAGCGTAACGTCGCGTGACAGCCATAGTCCCGACACCGACCCGGAGGTACGTTCCGTCCATGGCACAAGGTGGATGCAGTTGCGGACATGGCGGTGGTTGCTCTTGCCCGAAAGGCTGCTCCTGCGGCTGCAACGGCTGACGGCTACCGCTCGGTGAAGACGTCCGGATAGACGAAGAGCCCGGGCGAGCCGCCCGTATGCCAGAACACAACGGTCTCGTCCGGGCCTATCTCTCCTGAACGCACCATGCCGACGAGCGCCGCGGCCGCCTTACCCGAATAAACAGGGTCCAGCAGCACACCTTCGGTGCGGGCGAACAGCCGTACCGCCTCGGCCATCTCCGGGGTGGGCATCCCGTACCCGGGGCCGAACCAGTCGTCCCGCACATGGCGCCCACCCGTGCGCGGGACGACACCCACGAGTCCGGACGTCTCGCCGACCAGCTTGTCCAGCTCGGCCTCCGTCTCGTCCGCCGGCCGGTATACGCAGATCGCCTCGACGACGGTCTGGAGATCCGCCTGCTCCAACCCCACCAGCAGGCCCGCAACTGTGCCGGTGGTGCTGCTCGCGACCACGATCCGATCGGCCTCGCGCATCTGCTCGGCGAACTCCAGCGCCGCGTTCACATAGCCCAGGGCACCGACCGCGTTGGAGCCGCCCGCCGGGATGACGTACGCGGGACCGATCTCCTCCAGTGCCGCCACCGTCTCGTCCAAACCGTCGACGAAACGCACCCGCGCGCCCAGCAGCCCGTCGAGGAACACGTTGCCGGACGTCTCGTACAGCGCGTCCGTCCGCGGCACCGAACGGCTCAGCAGCAGCTCGCACCGCAACCCCAGCCGCGCGCAGGCGGCAGCCGTCTGCCGCGCGTGGTTGGACTGCACCGCGCCGAACGTGACGACGGTCGTGTGCCCCTCCGCCTGCGCCTGCCCGAGCAGGTACTCCAGCTTGCGCGTCTTGTTCCCGCCGATCGCCAGCCCGGTGCAGTCGTCGCGCTTGATCCAGATCTGCGGGCCGCCCAGCGCGGCGGTCAGCCGCGGCGCGTGCTCCAGCGGCGTCGGCCAGTGCCCGAGGACGGTACGGGGATGATCGATCATGGGGCCATTGTGCGCCACAGCGTCGGCGACTCGCCACGATGGTCGGCCGTGACCCCCACCGCGACCAGCTCGGACCCGAGCGCGGTCATCCCGGTGAGCCGCTGGTCGCCCGGCCCGTCCAGGCCCGTGCCCCGCGCGGGCGACCGCTGCCAGGCCACCCCGTCCGGAGACGTCCACAACGCGACGTCCCGTTGGGAGACGCCCGCCAGCACGAACCCCTTCGCCGTGGCGGTGACGGCCGTGAGCGTCGTGGCCCCGGCCGGAACGGCCATGCGCCACGTACGCCCGCCGTCGGCCGATTCGCCGACGAAGCCCTGCCCGGAGGCGCCACCGGACCCCATCGCGACCAACCGGTCACCCCGGACGGCCACCTGCGCCAGCACACCCGCCGTCAGACCGGACGGCAGCGTCGGCGCCGGAGCAGCGGTCCACTTCACCCCGTCAGCCGAGGTCCAGACAGCAGGCCGGCTGCCCCCGGCGCTCTGGCGTCCGCCGACAGCCACATAACCCGTGGACGTGGCCACCACGTCCCGCATCCACGTCCCCTTGTCCAGATTGGCGGAACGCGTCCACTTCTTGAGATCGGCCGACCGCCACGTCCTCGCGGCGCCTTCCGCCACGCCGACCACCACGTATCCCTTGGCACCCGAGGTGACGGCCCCGAGCGCCCCTTCTCCGCTCACGGTCACCGGGGCCCACGCCTTGCCGTCCGGCGAGGTCACCGCCAGCGCCTTCTCCCGGTCGTCGCGGCCGATCGCGACCCAGCCCTTGGGCCCGTACGCGACGTCGGTCAACCGCCCCTTGCCGAGGCCATAACGCGTCCACCCGCCGCCAGACCACACCGTGGCCTCACGGTTGGAGCTGCCAACGGCCACCATGCCGCTGCCCGCCGCAATGGCCGCCACCGTGCGTTCCGGCTGTACGACACCCGGGACCTTCTTCAGATCAACGGCCTGCCCGGAGACCGCCAGGTAGGGATCCTCGGCCCGCCGCCCCACGACGACGGGAACACCACCCTCCCCAACGGACATCCCGTTCACGGTCCCCTGAGTCTCGCCCGCAGGCTGCCACGCCTTGCCGTCCTTGCTCCGGAACAACCGCGCACCGGCAAGGGCGGTCAACCCCGCCCCAGAACCCCCAAGCCGAACGACCCGACCGTTGACACGTCCGTAGGGAGACCACGTCGTCCCATCTGCCGACCCGAAGACGACACTGAAGCGCTCGGTCTTACGCCGCTTCTTGGGCCCGGTGACCCGCTTGCCTTCCCGGTAGACAAAGAACGCGCCCGGCCCACCCGCAAGCCCCCACGCGTTCCCAAAGGAGCCCTCGCCCTGCCGGATGGTGACCGGCGCCCACGTACGGCCACCGTCGGCCGACCGCCAGTACCCCTGCGTGTGCACGGTCGTGGTGACCTTGCGCTTCTTCTTTTTCTTGGTGACCTTCTTGCTGGACGTGCCGCGCGCGACAACGACATCGCCCACCGAGGCCACCCGGTCGAAGGTCGCACCAACCCGATCGTTCCGCTCCCAGCTCCGCCCATCGGCCGAGATCCAGACGGCCGCACGCCCATTCGCCTTGCCCACGGCCACAAGCCCCGAAGCCGTCCTGGCAAGCCCGTCGACCTGCTCAAGCGGCGCTGCCTGCCGAGTCCAAGTCCGCGCGTCCGTGCTGGTCCACACCACGCCCCGCCCGAGCGCGACCCAGGCGCCCTGCCCACCCGCGACTACCCGCGGCCGATCCCCCAGCGTGGGCTCACCCCCATCCGCACCTCGCACCCGGGCAAGCCGCCACGTGCGCCCGGCATCCCCAGACACAAGGAACTCAGCCCGAGAAGCGCTCTCCTCCCCCTCGGTACCGATCGCCACAACGGTCGCCCCCACCGCAGCCACAGCGGCGACGTCCTGCACCAGCCCATCCGGCCTCGCCTGATTGGCGACGAAGACCTGATCGGCCATCTCCGCCCCAGGAGCCGCCGATGCCCGCCCCTCGCCCTCACCCTTGCTCAGCGCGTAAACACCCCCGCCCGCAACAACCACGACCGCAGCAGCCATCGCCACCGCCCGCAACAACCCACCCCGCCGCCCACCGGCACCCGCACTCAAGACCTGTTGCGGCACATCCGCCGCAGCAGCAGGCGTGGCAGCCTCAGACATGTCCGCAGAGGCGACAGCGGACTCAGTCGCAGCGGCAGCCTCGGACTCGGCGGCAGCTCCATTGGCACTAGCAGGCGCGGAAACAGATCCGGCCGCAGCCGCGACGACGGACTCGGACACACCGGCAGGCTCCGCGACCGTGGCAGCTCCGTTGGCGGCAACAGACTCGGAAACAACTGCGGGCTCAGATGCGGCCACAGCCGCCGACGCGACGGTCCCAGATGCGGCCGCAGGCGCCGGTGTGGCGGCAGTTGCGGACTCTGCGACGGGTTTGGACGTAGCGGTAGCCGCAGACGCGGCAGCGGGCTTAGGCGCAGCCTCAGCGTCGGACGCGGCGGGCGCGGAGGAGCCGTTTGCGGAGGAGCCGTTTGCGGCGGCGGGCGCGGAGGCATCGGCAGGCTCAGCGGCGGCCGCAGCTATGGGTTCGGCGGCAAGCGCAGAGTCAGACGTGGCCGCAACCATGGGTACGGCGGCAGACGCGGCTGCGGGCTCACGGATGGCCACAGGGTCAGGCGTGATGGCCTTGGATGCGGTCGCGGGCTTGGATGCGGTCGCGGGCTTGGGAGCGGTCGCGGGCTTGGGAGCGGCGGCAGGCGCGGGTGCGGCGGCGGGCTTGGTTTTGGGTTTGGCGGCGCGCGACTTGGACTTGCGGGCGGGTTTGCGGAGCTTGGTGGGGCCGGAGTCGCCGGACCAGGCCAGGTCGGCCGTGCGCCAGGCTTCGTATGCCAGCTGCCAGGGTGAGCCGTCGCCTGTCACCCGTTGGGGGTCGGTCGTCAGCCGCCGCCGGATCTCCCGGGACGTACCCGAAAGGTCGCTCGCCGTCACTCGCGCTCCTTAGCCATTTACGATGACTCACCATCAAACCGCGCCGCATCCGTCTTCGGGCGCACATCGGTTTGATCGGCAGCCGATCAGGCTGCGGGAGCGTTCATATCACCTCATGAACGTTCATGGCGGTAGAGGTGATCTTTTGCCTCGATGTGTCCTTTGTAGGCGAGGCCCCGGACGTGGATGACCGGGGCGGCGGGGCCGGCCGGTTCGCGGAGTTCGGTGGAGATGCCGATGCCGGAGATCTCCACACGGGCGCCGGGCGGGACGATGATCTCGATGGTGGACTTGTAGGCGATCACGTGGAGGGTGGTCAGCCCGCACAGGTCCGCGTCGCGCAGGTCCAGGAGGCAGCCGCCCTTGTAGGCGATGGCCGTGCACTGGTCGGGGACGCGCCAGCGGCCGGCACGCCTCATGCTGCTCTTGTAGGCCAGCTGGAAGCGTCCGCCGATGCGCGGCGCGGAGGTGGCGGCGGCCTTCTCCGGGACCGGCCACGTGGGCAGGTCGGTGGCCAGCCGGTCCAGCTCACCGTGCGTGCGCGCCGACAGGACCAGGTCGATGCGCTCGTCCAGCTCCGCGTCCGTGAGCCTGCCTTCGGCGTACGCGGTGTGCAGCCGGACGAGCACCTCGTCCCTTTCCTGGTCCGAGGCGCGCAGGGTGGGGTTGAGACCCATACGTCCCTCCTTTGTCCGCCTCCGAGCCTGCACCCTGCCGCTAGGGGAAGGTCAAGGCATGAACGAGATGTATCTTAACCCGACCTCCCTCGCTTATCGAGAGAAATCCAGAGAAAGGGCACATCTCGGCCAGCTCGCCGACTCGCCATTCACGCCTACCGCCCTGACCAGGCCTTTTCCACTAGATTCGACCTCGTGACCAGCACCGTCGGCCACCCGCACGGCCCGTACACGCTCTATGACCTGGACGCCATGCCGGAGGACGGCAGGCGCTACGAGCTCGCCGACGGCTGGCTCACCGAACTGCCCGGCGACCTTTGGCACGACCATGCCGCCGAGCGGCTCAAGGAGATCCTCAAGGCGGCGGCGCGGCACGCGGACGCGGACATGCACGTCGCGGGCATCCCACAGGACGTCACCACGCCCGCCGGGGTCCGCAAGCCCGATGTCTTCGTGGTCAGCCGGGACGTGGCGCGGACCGCGCTGGAGAGCCGCACCCGCCGCACCTACTACGGACCGGACCTGCTGCTGGTCAGCGAGATCGTCTCGCCCCGTACGGGCAGCGAGGTGAACGACCGGGTGACCAAGGTGAACGAGTACGCGGCGATCGGCATCCCGCACTACTGGCTCGTCGACCTGGAGCCCCGCCCCAAGCTGACGGTTCTGGAGCTCACCGAGTCCGGCTACCGAATGGTCCGAAAGGTGAAGGCTGGCGAGTCGTTCTCCATGGAGGTGCCGTTTCCGGTCGGCTTCGACCCCGCCCGGCTCTCCGAGATGGAGTAAGTTCCGCGCGTACGGCGCAGCAGGTAGTGCACGGTCACGACCGCCAGCAGCGGCCCCCAAGCGACGAACGGCACGTAGCAAAGGATCATCACCCACGCCGCGACTCCCTCCGGGGCACCAGGCTGAGCTAAGGCCTCGGACCATCCCAGCGCCCCCACGACGCCGAGGATCGTGACCGCGACGGCGCCGAGCGACCCGGCGCTGGCCGCGAAGAGCGTCGGCACGTTGCGGCCGCCGACGAACGGGATCCAGCGCGGGAACACCTCACCCCACGGCCGCACCAGCCCCAGCGCGAGAAACGCGAAGAACTCGATGACGAGGCTGAACGTCAGGACGGACGGCGTCAACCTCCACGACGGCCCGTCCGCGACCTCCCCGCTGAACCCCAGCGGCACGCCGACGCCGATGGCGATCAACCAGAGTCCGAACGGCAGCACGGTCAGCGGTACGAGATGGGCCGCCACGTTGGCCCAGCGAGGTACGGCGTCCATGGTCTTTCTCCTGTCCACACCGCCATGCTCGCGCCGGGCCCGCGCTGCCACTTCCCGCGCGGGTATCTCCCGGCTCCCCCGGACGGGTGAAGCCGGCCCCGATATGTGAAGCCAACGGCTGGCCAGATCCTTGCAGTAATTGGCAATCCGGCCACTGTCCGCCGCCGCGACGCCACGGCAGGCTGGCCACATGACCACTCGTATGCGCGCCATCAGCCAGGACATTCTCGGAGGTCCGGAGGTCCTCAAGGAGATAGAAGCCGACCGCCCCGAGCCCGGCCCCACCGAGGTGCTCGTGCGCGTCCACGCGGCCGGGGTCAACCCGGCGGACTGGAAGATCCGCGCGACCGGCGCCATGCTGGGCGAGCCGCCTTTCGTCCTCGGCTGGGATGTCTCCGGCGTGGTGGAGAAGGTCGGCCTCGGCGTGGCGCTCCTCAAACCGGGCGACGAGGTCTTCGGCATGCTCAAGTACCCGTTCGGCAACGGTGCCTATGCCGAGTACGTGGCCGCACCCTCGCGCTACTTCGCCCGTAAGCCGTCGAACATCGACCACGTTCAGGCGGGCGCCATTCCGCTCGCCGCGCTGACCGCCTGGCAGTCCCTGGTCGACGTCGCCGACGTGCAGCCCGGTCAGCGTGTCCTCATCCACGCGGCGGCAGGCGGCGTGGGCCACCTGGCGGTCCAGATCGCCAAGGCGCGCGGCGCGTACGTCATCGGCACCGCCAGCGCGCCCAAGCACGACTTCCTGCGCGGCCTGGGCATCGACGAGGCGATCGACTACCGCACCACCGACTTCGCCGAGGCCGTCAGCGACATCGATGTCGTCTTCGACGCCATCGGCGGCGACTACGGCCCCCGTTCCGTCCGGACGCTCCGGCCGGGCGGACTGCTCGTCTCCCTTGTGCTGAGCAGGCTGGAGGAGTTCGACGCGCCAGGCATCCGTACGGAGACGCTGCTCGTCCAGCCCGATCACCACAACATGCGTGAGATAGCCGCGCTGGCCGAGGCCGGGCGGCTGCGCGCCGAGATCGACACGGCCGTTCCGCTCGCCGAGGCGGCCAAGGCCCATGAACGCGGCGAGACCAACCGCGCCACGGGCAAGATCGTGCTCACCGTGCACCCGGACCAGACCGTGCACCCGGACCAATAGGCTCGTTCTTGTGCTGTTGCTGACAACGCTGGAAGCCTGGCAAGCCGACGATGGCCCCCGCTTCGTCCTGGACGAGGCGGGTGCCTGCTGGGCACCGGACGATCCCAAGGCCGCACTCGCCGTCGCCGACGAAGTCTTCAGCGAAAGCCAGATCATCGCGGTGGCCATGGATTCCCCACCGCGCGGCACGGTCGACCGTACGGCCGCGTCCGGTCTCCGCTACCTCCGCCGGGCACCCAATGGCCACCACACGGCCCTGCTGGAACGTCCGGCGACCGCCGAGGCCCTGGACCTCCTCCCCCATCCTGAGGGCGGGTGGTTCCGCGAGACCTGGAAGACGGCGCCGAGCTTCACGCCTGACGGCTACCCGGGTGAACGTGCCAGCGCCACCGGCATCTACTTCCTCCTCCCGCCCGGCGAGGAATCCATGTGGCACGCCGTACGTTCGGACGAGGTCTGGCTGTGGCATCGCGGTGGTCCACTGACGCTCCTCTTGGGCGGCGACGGGGACCGTCCCGGCGAGGAGACCGCCATCACTCTCGGCGCAGGCCTGGAGTCCGGCGAGGTCCCGCAGGCCGTCATACCCGGCGGGGTCTGGCAGGCCGCCCGGCCCGCCACGGCCGAAGAGGTCCTGGTCAGCTGCATCGTTTCGCCGGGCTTCGACTTCGCCGACTTCCGCGTCTGAGGCGATCCCGCCCCCGGTCAGACTGCCCGGGCCTCCAACCGTTCGGGCGCGTGGTCCGTGACGAACTGGATCAGTTCCTCGGGCCGCAGCCCCAAGGGCGGGATCGCGATGAGCCGGTCGACGCCGAGCTCTCCGTACGCCCGCACCACGTCGGGGTCCAACCGCCGCTGAGGCACCACCGACACATGCACGGTCGCTTCCGTAGCACGCAGCGCCGCCAACTGCTCCGCGGTGGCACGCAGCCCCAGGAGCCACCCCATCCAGGCTCCATGCCGCGCAGCCCGGCGATGGGCCGCCGGGCTGTGCCCTCCGACCACCACCGGAACGGGATGCTGGACGGGACGCGGATAGGCGTCCACGCCCTCGAAGTCCACGTACTCTCCATGGAATTCCGGCTTCTCGTCGTACCAAAGCGAGCTCATGGCCTGCAGGTACTCGTCGGCGCGCGCGCCGCGCCCTTCCATTGGAATGCCGATCGCACGCATTTCCGCCTCCAGGTATCCGACCGCCACGCCGAAGACGAGCCGTCCCCGGCTCAGCACATCGATGCCGGCCAGCTGCTTGGCGAGGATCACAGGGTTGCGTTGCGGCAGCACCACGCACCCCGTCCCTAGCAGGATGCGCTCGGTGTGCGCGGCCAGGTGGGCGAGTGCCACCACGGGCTCCAGCAACGGCTCGTCCGGCTCCATCGGCGACTGCTCCGTCCGAGGGCTCGGCAGGGCCGGGTGGTCGGCGACCCAGAGCGAGTCATAGCCGAGTTCCTCGGCGAGGGCGGCGACGCGAGCCGCGCCGAACGGCTCGGCGCACGCGTGCAGGTTCGCTCCGAACAGCCCGATCGTAGGTGTTGTCATGACCTAGATAATCGAAAAGTTCTACGATCGTGTCAATAGACAGTCGAGGCGAGCGATGCTCGGATCGATATACCCTTGGCCCGTGGCCGACTCCGCCCTTCCCGAGGGACTAGCGAACGTGCTGGGTTTCCAGCTGTCCAAGTGCGGCTGGTGGCTGGAGCAACGCCTGGAGGAGGCCCTGCAGCCCCTGGAGATCCGCGTCCGCCACTATCTCGTCCTGGCGATGCTGAGCTCCCGCGAGACGCTCTCCCAGCAGGAGATGGCGACCTACCTCCTGCTCGACCCGACCCTGATGGTCGGACTGGTCGACGATCTGGAGGCTCTCGGCCTATGCGAACGCGCCCGCGACCCGAAGGATCGCAGGCGCTATTCGGTCCGCATCACGGCGGAGGGGCGCGCGCTGCACGAACGAGCGCGTGCCCTCGCCGACCAGGTACGCGCAGAGGTGTTCGGGCCGCTGAGTCCAGAAGAGCTCCGCACCGTCGCCAAGGCGATCGGCCGGGTCATGGAGCCCTTCTGGACCGAGCAGACCGAACGACCACGCCGCAAGACCGGCTAGCCGTCACGACCGGCTAGCCGTCACCGCTAATGAGCGTCACCGCCGATTAGCTGTCACCGCCGAAGGCCGCGTCGAACGACGTAGTCGGAGGTGTGATGGAGTTGAGGGCACGCACGTACGCCAGGGACTCAGGTGCGCCCTGGAGCCGGTCCATGCCGGCGTCCTCCCACTCGATGGAGATCGGGCCGTCGTAGCCGATGGCGTTGAGCGCGCGGAAGCAGTCCTCCCAGGGGACGTCGCCGCGCCCGGTGGAGACGAAGTCCCAGGAACGGCGAAGGTCTCCCCACGGCAGATGCGAGGACAGACGCCCCCGATGGCCGTCGCGGATGCGCAGCTTGGTGTCCTTGCAGTCCACGTGGTAGATGCGGTCGCTGAAGTCCAGCAGGAAGTTCACCGGGTCGATGTCCTGCCACACCATGTGGGAGGGGTCCCAGTTGAGGCCGAACGCGGGACGGTGCCCGATGGCCTCCAGCGTGCGGACGGTCGTGTGGTGGTCGTAGGCGATCTCGCTGGGGTGCACCTCGTGGGCGAAGCGGACGCCCTCCGCGTCGAAGACGTCGAGGATCGGGTTCCACCGCTCCGCGAAGTCCTCGTACCCGCGTTCGACCATGCCCGGCGTGACCGGCGGGAACATCGCCACCAGATGCCAGATCGACGACCCGGTGAAGCCGACGACCGTGCGCACCCCGAGCCGCGCGGCGGCCCGGGCGGTGTCCTTCATCTCGTCCGCGGCCCGCTGCCGGACGCCCTCCGGCTCCCCGTCCCCCCAGATGCGGGCGGGCAGGATCGCCTGGTGCCGTTCGTCGATGGGCTGGTCGCAGACCGCCTGGCCGACGAGGTGGTTGGAGATCGTCCAGACGCTCAGGTCGTGCTTGCGCAGCATCTCCAGCTTGCGCGGCACGTACGAGTCGTCCGCGAGGGCCTTGTCGACCTCGAAGTGGTCGCCCCAGCAGGCGATCTCCAGCCCGTCGTAGCCCCAGTCGGCGGCGAGCCGGCAGACCTCCTCGAACGGCAGGTCCGCCCACTGACCGGTGAAGAGGGTGACCGGCCTTCCCGTCGTAGGTTCAGTCATGATGCGCTCCCTTCAACAGACGTCCAGCCGCTGCCGCGCGCGGCGCTCTCCTCGACCGCCGCCAGCACCCGCTGTACCTGCAGCCCGTCGGCGAACGAGGGGCGCGGGTCGGTGCCCTCGCCGATCGCGGCCAGCAGGTCGGCCAGCTCATGGGTGAACGAGTGCTCGTAGCCGAGCACGTGACCGGGCGGCCACCAGGCGCCGATGTACGGATGGTCCGGCTCGGTGACGACGATCCGGCGGAAGCCCGCCTCGACCGAGTCGGCGGTCCCGTCGTGGAACCAGAGCTCGTTCATGGACTCCAAGTCGAAGGCCAGGCTGCCCTTCGAGCCGTTGATCTCGAAGCGCAGCGAGTTCTTCCTCCCCGCCGCGACCCGGGTGGCCTCGAACGACGCGGTGGCGCCACGGCTCGTCCGCCCGATGAACAACGCCGCGTCGTCGACCGTCACCCGGCCGCGGCCCGTGCCGTCCGGGTAGGGCCGCTCCGCGACGAAGGTCTCGGTCAGCGCCGTCACCCCGACGAGCGAGTCACCGGTGATGAACTGCGTGGTGTCGATGATGTGCGCGCCGATGTCGCCGAGCGCGCCCGACCCGGACCGGTCGCGGTCCACGCGCCACGACCACGGCGCTTCCGGGTCGTTCAGCCAGTCCTGCAGATACTGCGCCCGGATATGGCGCACCGTGCCGATCCGCCCCTCGACCACCAGCTTGTGGGCGAGGGTGACGGCGGGCACGCGCCGGTAGTTGAATCCGACCATCGAGCGAACCCCGCGTGCCTGGGCCCGCTCGGCCGCCGCCACCATGGCCTCCGCCTCCGCGACGCTGTTGGCGAGGGGTTTCTCGCACAGCACGTGCTTGCCCGCGTCCAGCGCCGCCACCGCGATCTCGGCGTGGCCGTCACCCGGCGTGCAGATGTCGATCAGGCCGATGTCGTCGCGGCGGAGCAGCTCCTTCCAGTCCGTCTCGACCGACGCCCAGCCGAGCTCCGCCGCCGCGGCGCGCACCTTCTCCTCCGTCCGGCCCGCCAGCGCGGCCATCACGGGCCGCACCGGCGGGTCGAAGAACGGCCCGACGCTTCGCCACGCCTGGGAGTGTGCGCGCCCCATGAACGCGTACCCCACCATCCCGACCCCGACCGTGGTCATACGTCTCCCTTCTCCGTTTCCGCTTCGGTTCCGCTTGTCGGTTCGCTTCTCGGTTCGCTGCTTAGGACTCGAAGCCGAGCGGCAGATAGCGGTCCACGTTCGCCTTGGTGATCGTCTCGGACGCCAGGGTGATCGACTGCGGCACCTGGAGCTCGACGAGATCACCCATGCCCCGGCCCTGCGCGAGCAACCGGGCGACCTTGATGGCCGAGCCGGCCATCGTCGGGCTGTAGGTCACGGTCGCCTCCAGCAGCCCACCGGCCTTGATCTCGCGCATCGCGTTGGCGGAGCCGGCGCCGCCGACCATGAAGAACTCCTTGCGGCCGGCCTGCTTGATGGCCGCGAGCACGCCCACGCCCTGGTCGTCGTCGTGGTTCCAGAGCGCGTCGATCTTCTTGTGCGCCTGGAGCAGGTTGCTGGCGACCTGGTTGCCGCTCTCCACCGTGAACTTGGCGTCCTGCTTGGCGGTCACGGTGAAGCCGTAGGTCTTGAGCGCGTCGGCGAAGCCCTTGCTGCGGTCCTGGGTGAGGGGCAGCGTGGCGATGCCCTGGATCTCGAGGATGACCGGCTTGGCCACGCCCTTGTCCTTGAGCTTCTTGCCGACGTAGTGCCCGGCGGCCACGCCCATGCCGTAGTTGTCGCCGCCGATCCAGGTCCGGTACGACAGCTTGTCGGGAAAGACGCGGTCGAGGTTGACCACCGGGATGCCCGCGTCCGTCGCCTTGCGCGCCACCTGGTTGAGCTGCTCGCCGTCGTTGGGCAGCAGCACCAGCACGCTGACCTTCGCCGAGATCAGCGACTCGACCGCGGAGATCTGCTGGTTGATGTCGTTGGTGGGCTCGACGGGCTTGAACGTGACGTCGGAGTACTGCTTGGCCGTCGCCTGCGCGTTCTTGGCGATGGCCCCGATCCAGCCGTGGTCGGCCGCCGGCGCGGAGAATCCAATGGTCACGGCCTTGCCGGGCTTGTCGTTGTCCCCGCCGCCGGCGCCGGTCTGCGCGACCGGCGCGGGGTCCTTCTCCTCGTTGCTGGTGCAGGCGGTCGCGAGGGCGCCCGCTCCGATCATCGCGCCGCCGAACAACACTCCGCGGCGGCTTGGACGGCTGTGCTCAGTCATGACGTGCTCCCAGGGGGGTGGAAAAAGCGGGGGGTTAATGCGGGGTCATCTGCGGGGGCTACGGGGCTACGTGGGAGTGCGCAAGCCGCGGCGCTGCAGCAGCACGGCGATGACGATGATCACGCCCTTGGCGATGAGCTGGTCACTGGTCTGCAGGCCGTTCAGGATGAACAAGTTGGTGATGAGGGTGAAGACGAGGACACCGAGGATCGAGCCCAGCAGCGTGCCGCGCCCCCCGGTGAGCAGCGTGCCGCCGATGATGACGGCGGCGATCGCGTCCAGCTCGTACAGGTCTCCGTGGGTGCTGGAGCCGGTGGTGGTGCGGGCCATGATGATGATCGCGGCGATGCCGCAGCACAGCCCCGACAGCGCGTAGAGCGCCAGGGTGTGCCGCCGGATGTTGATGCCCGCCAGCCGGGCGGCCTCGGGGTTGCCGCCGACCGCGAACGTGCGGCGGCCGAACGTGGTGCGGTTGAGCAGCACCCAGCCCGCCACGGCGACCGCCGCGAAGATGAACACCACCAGGGGCAGGCCGAGGACCTTGGTGGTCGACAGCGCCTCGATGGCGTCGTTCTCCGGGCGGATCAGCTGGGTCTTGCGGTCGGACATCCGCTGTGCGAGTCCGCGCGCGGCGACGAGCATGGCGAGGGTGGCGATGAACGGGACCAGCCGCCCGTACGAGACGAGGAGGCCGTTGACCAGCCCGGCGCCGGCGCCGACCAGGATCGCGCAGAGCGCCATCACCCACGGCCCGTACGACTGGGTGGCGACCGTGGTCGCCCATACCGAGGCCAGCGCCATGAGGGCGCCGACCGACAGGTCGATGCCGCCGCCGATGATGACGAACGTCATCCCGACCGTGATGACGCCGATCGTGGACGCCAGCGCCAGGATGCCGACCATGTTGCCGGACGTCGCGAAGTTGTCGGGTTCGGTGATCAGGCCGACGATCGCGAGCAGCACGAGCGCCGCGACCAGGCCGACATGCCGCACCTCGCCCATTCCCTGCCAGACGCGGCGGTTGCCGTTGGCCGGGGCGGGCGCCTTCTTGAGGGAGGTGGCGTCGCTCAAAGTGCACTGCCCTCCATGATCATGTTGAGAACACGGGATTCGTCGAGTTCGGAGGCGGGCGCCTCGTGGATGAGGTGGCCCTCACGGATGACCAGGACCCGGTCGGCGAGGCCGAGGACCTCGGGGACCTCGCTGGAGACGAGCAGCACCGCGATGCCCTCGTCGGCCAGCCGCCGGACGACGCCGTAGAGCTCGGCCCGGGCGCCGACGTCCACGCCGCGAGTGGGCTCATCGAGGATGAGCAGCTTGCGGCCGTTCAGCAGCCAGCGGGCGAGGATGACCTTCTGCTGGTTGCCGCCCGACAGGGTCTTCACCTGCCGGCGCGGGTCGTTCGGCCGGATGTCGAGCGCCTTGATCTGTGCGTGCGCGTCGGCCTGCTCGCGGCGCCGGTCCAGCCAGCCCGCCTTCGCGTACCGGCCGAGGCCGGCGAGGCTGATGTTGGCGGCGACGGTCTCGTTCAGCAGCAGCGCCTGGCTCTTGCGCTCCTCGGGCGCCAGGCCCATGCCGCGGCGCACGGCCGCGCCGGTGTCGCCGGGCCGGACCGGCCGCCCCTCCATCAGCACCCGGCCGGACGTGGGACGGCGCGCGCCGTAGATGGTCTCCAGGATCTCCGAGCGTCCCGCGCCGACCAGTCCCGCAAGCCCGACGATCTCGCCGCCGCGGATGCTGAACGAGACGTTCTCGAACGCCCCCTTCAGCGAGAGGTTCTCGACCCGCAGCACCTCGGGCTGGTCGTCGGCGGGCTCGCCCGGGTCCGGGAACGCGTACTCCACGTCCCGTCCGGTCATGAGGGCGACGACCTGGCTGGTCGGGGTGGTGCGCGCAGGAAGGTTGCCGGCCACCGAACGGCCGTCCTTGAGCACGGTGACGCGGTCGCCGATCTCGCGGATCTCGGCCAGCCGGTGCGAGATGTAGACGACGGCCACGCCGGTGGCGGTCAGCTCGCGGATGATGCGGAAGAGGTTCTCCACCTCGTCGTGGGCCAGCGCGGCGGACGGCTCGTCCATCACGATGAGGCGCGCGTCGTGGGACAGTGCCCGCGCCATGCTCACGACCTGCTGCCCGGCGGCCGGGAGGCGGCCCACCTCGCGGCGCGGCGGGATCTCCGGGTGGCCGAGCCGGCCCATCAGCTCGCGGGCCGCCTTCTCCCCCTCGCCCCGGCGGGTGAAGCCCCATCGGGCCCGCTCGTGGCCGAGGAAGATGTTGTCGGCCACCGAGAGCCCGGCGACCAGGTCCAGCTCCTGGTAGATGGTCGCGATCCCGGCCCGCATCGCGGCCGTCGGGTCGGCGAAGCGCTGCGGCACGCCGTCCAGCTCGATCTCGCCCTGGTCGGGCCGGTGCGCTCCGGCCAGCACCTTGATGAGGGTCGACTTGCCGGCGCCGTTCTGCCCGAGCAGGCAGTGGACCTCGCCGGCGCGCACTTCGAGGTCGACGCCGTCCAGCGCGCGAACGCCGGGGAACTCCTTGACGATCCCGCGCATCCGCAGCAGCGGCGGCGAGGTGGCTTGGCCCATAGGGGGGCTCCTCGATCGAACGGGTGGGGAACGAGGGTCAGGCTGTGGATCTGAGGGTCAGGCTGTGGATCTGAGGGTCAGGCTGTAGGTACGAGGGTCAAGCTGTGGAGGGGGTCAAGCTGTAGAGAAGACGTGGTCGCTGATGAGTCGGGTGGCGCCGATGACCCCGGCGGTGCCGGGGATCTCGGACAGAACGATCGGGAGGTTGCCGGTCGCAAGTGGCAGCGACCGGCGGTAGACGACACTGCGGATCTCGGCGAGCAGCGTGTGGCCGAGACCGGCGACGCCGCCCGCGATGATGACCAGGCCCGGGTTGAAGAAGCTGACCAGCGAGGCGAGGACCTGCCCGACGTGGCGGCCGCCCTCGCGCACGAGCCGGACCGCCTCGGGGTCGCCCGCGGCTGCCGCCTCGGCGACGTCGCGGGCGGTGATCTCGGCGCCACTCTCCAGGAGCTGCGTGAGGTAGGGCGAGCGGCCGGAACGGGCGGCGGCGAGGGCGTCCCGGGTGAGCGCGGCGCCGCCGAAGTAGGCCTCCAGGCAGCCCGCGTTGCCGCAGGCGCACACGGGGCCGCCGTCGTTGATCCGGATGTGCCCGATGTCGCCGGCGCTGCCGGAGACACCGCGGTAGATGGTGCCGTCCACGACGATGCCGCAGCCGATACCGGTGCCGATCTTGACGAGCAGGAAGTCGTCCACCGAACGGGCCAGCCCGGCGTGCAGCTCGCCGAGGGCCATGATGTTCACGTCGTTGTCGACCAGCACCGGGCAGCCGAGCTCCTGGCCGATCGCGTCCCGGACCGGGAAGCGGTCCCAGCCGGTCATGATCGGCGGTACCACCGGCATGCCCTCGCGGAAGCTCACCGGGCCGGGCACCCCGATGCCGGTGCCGTGCACCTGCGGGATCAGCCCCTCGTCGCGCAGCTTGCCGAGCAGGTCGAGCGCCCGGTCCAGCACGACGGTGGCGCCCTGGCGGACGTCGCACGACTCGGTGACGTGACCGAGGATCTCCAGCTCGCCGTTGGTGACGGCGACGTCGATCGAGGTGGCTCCTATGTCGAACGCGACGAACCGCAGGTTCGGCGAGAGCCGGACGATGCCCGAGCGCCGCCCGCCACGCGAGGCCGCCAGGCCCGCCGTCTCGACGAGTCCCGACTCGACCAGCCTATCCAGTTCCTGGGCCAGCTTCGACCGCGACAGCTGGACGACGTCACCCAGTTCGGCGCGGGAGCGCGGGCCCTCGTCGCGCAGGAGCCGCAACAGGCGTGCCTGATGCGCGTTCTCTGGCCGAGCCGTCATGCGCATCACGCCGTCCTCTCACAGTTCCCTCCACGGGGCTGTGGCGAGAACGTAACGCGCTTTCGCCGGATTGAGAAGACCTTTCCGTCAATATCGTCAAACTTTCTCCACTCACAGAACAAAGCCGGGCATGACAACGCCGACACGAGAAACGCCGACCCCGTGGAACACGGGGTCGGCGGAAGAGAGCTCTCGAAGGTTAGTAGCTGACGGCGCTCGGGTCGCGCCGGCCGCTCATCGTTCGCATGATGTGCTCGACGAGCGCGATGAGCACCTGCTTGGCCGACTCGCGGTCACGCACGTCGCAGTTGATGACCGGGATGTCGGCGGGCAGGTCGAGCGCGTCGCGGACCTGGTCGGGCGAGTGCATCCCGGCACCGTCGAACCGGTTGACCGCGATGATGAACGGCAGCCCGCGGCGTTCGAAGTAGTCCACCGACTGGAAGCAGTCGGCCAGCCGGCGGGTGTCGACCAGCACGACCGCGCCCAGCGCACCCTTGGCCAGTTCGTCCCACATGAACCAGAACCGGTCCTGCCCGGGCGTGCCGAACACGAACAGCACCAGACCGTTCGGCAGGGTGATCCGGCCGAAGTCCATCGCCACCGTCGTGGTCGTCTTGTTCGCCACGGCGCTGGTGTCGTCGATGCCGATGCTCTTCTCGGTGAGAGCCTCTTCGGTGCGCAGCGGCCGGATCTCGCTGACCGCGCTCACCAGAGTGGTCTTCCCGACGCCGAAGCCGCCGGCCACCAGAATCTTGACGGTCAGCGCGGACTCGCCCTGCTGGGCGCCCGCGTCAGAGCGCACGTATTCCATCGATCACTTCCTTGAGTACGCGCTCGCTGGGGAACTGTGCCACCGGCGCGGGACGTCGAACGAGGATGAGCGAGCGGTCGAGCAGATCGCCGAGCAGGACCCGGACGACCCCGAGGGGGAGCTCGAGCTCCGACGCGACCTCCACCACCGAGAGCGGACTGCGACAGAGCTCCAAGATCATCTCATGTTCGGGGTCGGGTGCCCACCGGTTCGGCCCTGTACTGAACGATCCTGAGCCGAACGGACCTGTGCCGAACGGTCCTGAGCCGAGCGGCCCTGCGCCGAGCGGCCCGGGCCGTTCAGGCTTGTCGGCTTCGGCGGTGTCCCGCGTGACGATCAGCGCCACCAGGTCGAAATCACCGCCGTCGTAGTGCGTGCGTCCACCCGTCAGAGCATACGGCCGGACCACCGGGCCCGCGTCGTCGTCGAACCAGGCCGAGCCGCCGGCCCCGGGCAGGTCCCCGGGCTCCGGGCCTTCCGTCGGAGACATCTCTGGGGGCACCTCAGACGCCACCCGGCTCCGCCGCGCCGACCCTCGGATTGGCGGACAGATGTTGCCCGACACGGGTCACCAGCATGGCCATCTCGTACGCGATGACGCCGAGGTCGGCCTCCGCGTCCGCCAGCACCGCCAGGCATGCGCCGCGGCCGGCCGCCGTCACGAACAGGAAGGCGTTCTCCATCTCGACGATGGTCTGCCGGACCGCTCCACCGCCGAACGACTCGCCCGCGCCGCGTGCCAGGCTCTGGAAGCTGGCCGCCACGGCGGAGAGGTGGTCGGACTCCTCCCGGCCCAGTCCCTGCGAGGCCGCGATGCGCAGCCCGTCGCTGGACAGCACCGCCGCGTTCTGCACCTGCGCCACCCGCTGGACCAGGCTGTCGAGGAGCCAGTTCAGCTCCCCATTGGGCGCTGCGGTCTCCAGACCGATTTCCTGGGCTTCCGTCATGGCCTCTCGTCCTCCTGCTCGGCTTGGGTCCGGTCGGTGGAGTCAGCCTGTGCGGCCTCGTCCCGGCCGCGCTGCCAGCCTCGCTGCATGGCAGTCATCATCGATCGCATGGCTTCGGGGGATCGCGCCGGATCCTCGGGGGGTGGATGCCCGTTGGCGGGGGGCACCGGCGCCGCCAGCGGCATAGACGCGGCGGGCACGCCATTCGCCTGTATTTCATCGGCGGCTTGTCTTTCGGCAGCGAGATCGGCGTCCACCCGTTCCTTCAACTGCGGCGCCAGGTGCGACTGCCGCCGTCGCCGGGGCAGCTCTCCCTCCTCCTGCGGCACTGCCGGTGCTCGTGGCGCTTGCTCCGGCTCAGGTGCCCGTAGTGCGGACTCCGGCTCAGGTGCCGGTGCGGATACCGGTGCCGAGGAAGCGGGCTCCGGCTCAGGCGCGGACTGCGGAACCGTGCGCACGGCCGGCCAGTCTCGCACGGGCGAAGACTGTGGCAGTTCCGCGACCAACCGCACGACGCCGTTCGTGGGCTCTGCCCCGGTCGGCTCGTCGACGTTCTGGGGCAGGGCGCGCATCGGGCCCGTCGTGGTGACGGACGGCGGGGGCGGCTCGGGTTCGTCGATCGGGACGATGAGCGCGGTGGGGATGAGGGCGATCGCGGTGGTGCCGCCGTAGGGCGACGGGCGGAGCGTCACCATGATGTCGTGGCGGCGGGCCAGCCGTGCGACCACGAAGAGGCCCAGCTGCGCACTGTCGGCCGGGTCGAACTCCGGCGGCTCCGCCAGCCGCGCGTTGGCGGCCTCGACCTGTTCGGCTGACATGCCCAGGCCGCGGTCCTCGACCTCGATGACGAAACCGCTCGCGACCTGGTGACCCGCGATCTGCACCGGCGCCGTCGGCGGGGAGTAGCTGGTCGCGTTCTCGACGATCTCGGCGAGCAGGTGGATGACGTCGGCCACCGCCGCGCCACGGAGGGCGAGGCGGGGCATCGGCTCGACCCGTACCCGGGTGTAGTCCTCGACCTCGGCGACCGCGCCACGGATCACGTCGACCAGCGGCACCGGCCGCCGCCAGGACCGTCCGGCGGACTTGCCCGCCAGGATGACGAGGCCCTCGGCGTGCCGCCGCATGCGGGTGGCGAGGTGGTCGAGGCTGAACAGGTCGCCCAGCTCCGACGGGTCCTCGGTGCGGCGTTCCATCGTGTCGAGCAGGCTGAGCTGGCGGTGCAGCAGCGCCTGGTTGCGCCGGGCCAGGTTGACGAAGACCTCGCTGATGCCCTCGCGGGCGGCGACCTCTCCGGCGGCGGCGACGAGCACGGCGTCACGAGCCCGGGTGAACGACTCGGCGATCTGCCGGATCTCGTTGATGCGGTAGTCGTAGTCGGGCAGGTCTGCGTCCAGCTGCGGGGAGCCCGGCTCGGCGGGCTGCCCGTCCCGTACCTGCCGGGCCAGGTCCGGCAGCCGCAGCTGGGTGAAGTCGACGACGCGGGACGCGAGCGTGCGGCATTCGCGCAGCAGCCGACGGGCGATGCGGAACGCGATGTAGGTCGAGACGACGATCGCGATCAGACCGAGCCCGCCCGCGATCAGCAGCCGCAGGAGCACGCCGATCGCGATGTCGGTGGCGCGCTTGGTGACGCTGTCGAGCTGCGCGTTCTCGAACTCGAACAACTTGGCCATGACGGCGTCGGCTGTGGTGCGCCAGGCGACGGCGTCGACCGGAGCGGGCGTGCGCGCCGGGCTTTCGGCCCCGCCGTTAGGGCGGCCGTTCGTACCCGTGCCGTTACGCGTGCCGCCGTTGCTGCCGTTGTTGGCCCCATTGCTGCCGTTTTGTCCGCCGCCCGCCTGTTCGGCCGGGTCGGAGCTGCGGATCGCCTGGTCTTCCAGCGAACGCAACTGGGCGAACTGCGGCGACTCGACGGCCGCCCGGTAGCGGACGAGGTCGGCGCCCGCGAGCTGGGGCGTGCTGTCGAAGTACAGGTACCGCTGCGCGCCGACCATCTGTGCGAACGTGGCACGTTCCGTCGCGGTGAACCGGCCCGCCGCGAGCGCGCCCGTGAGCAGCGCGTCCTCCCGCGACAGGACCTCCCGTGCCCGGCCGATCGTGGTGAGGGTACGCGCGTCCATCGCGATGTCGGCATTGCCCGGCGCCACCGCGGAGTAGATCGCGAAACCCGCGTCGATCATCCCCGCGAACTCTTCCAGCGTGCGCGTGCGTTCCGCGACGTCGGCGTCGATCGTCCGCCGCACCGCGTCGAGCGCGCCCATCCGCAGCACGAACGCGTCCATGCGCCGCACGACGGGAGCCTGGAGCTCACCGCGCAGCCCGCCGTCCTTGGTGTTCCGCTGGATCTTCTCCCGCGCCCGGTCGGTCACCCGCCGCTGCGCCTCCAGCGCCGCACGGTCGGACGTCTGGGCACCGCCGGTGCCGATCTGCCACAACGACAGGCGCCGCTCCTTCTGCAGGGCGGCGATGAGGTCCTGCGTGGGCAGCACGGTCTTGTCCTGGAACTCCTTGCCGGCAAGAAGCTGGCGAGCGTCCGTGAACGTGATGCCGGTGACGAACGACCAGAGCCCGACGAGGGCGAGCAGCGGAACGAGGACGAGGAGGGTGATCCTCATCCGGATCGATGAAGCGATGCGCCGGAACATCACCGCTCGCTCACCGGACGCGCGAGCGCGGTCGTGGGCGGTCGGTGGAACGCCATGCGGGGAAACCTCCCGATAACGGGGGAAACGACGGAGGTCTACGGATCTGCCGGAGCCTACTACCCTGCGGGGGCTGCCGCGCCCGCGGGACCCGGCTCGGTCTCCGACCAGGACAGCACGTGTTCGACGAGCGAGATCAGCACCTCCTTCGAGGATTCGCGTTGCCGGACGTCGCACAGCAGGACCGGCACACCGGGGTCGAGGTCGAGCGCGATCGCGATGTCCTCGGACCGGTGCCGGTCGGCGCCGTCGAAGCAGTTCACCGCCACGACGAACGGCGTACCGCGCCGCTCGAAGTAGTCGATGGACGGGAACGAGTCGGTGAGACGCCGGGTGTCGGCGATCACGACGGCGCCGAGCGCGCCGAGCGCCAGCTCGTCCCACATGAACCAGAACCGCTCCTGCCCGGGCGTGCCGAACAAATAGAGCACGAGCCGGTCGGTCAGCGTGATCCGGCCGAAGTCCATCGCCACCGTGGTCGTGGACTTGCGTTCCACGCCCGACACGTCGTCGACGCCGACGCCGCGGTCGGTCAGCGGCTCCTCGGTCCGCAACGGCCGGATCTCGCTGATCGACCCGACCATGGTGGTCTTCCCGACGCCGAAACCTCCGGCGATGAGGATCTTCGTGGTGACCAGCGGCGGTTCACCTGGCTCAGAGTGCCCGAAGACCATTGAGCACCTCCCTCAGCACGCCCCTGTTGGGCCGGTCGCCCACGGGCTGGATCGTGGCGACCTCCGCGACCAGTCCCTGGTCGCGCAGGTCACCGAGCAGCACGCGCACCACGCCGAGCGGCAGCGCGATCTCCGAGGCCAGATCGACCACCGAGACCGGGTTCGCGCAGCGGCGCAGGATCCGCACGTGTTCCGGGCTGTAGCGCAGCCGGTCGCCCGGCCGCTCCCCGGTGGCCGCGACCACGGCGATGAGATCGAAGTTCTCACCGCGCGGGCGGGTGCGCCCGCGGACCATGGCGTACGGCCGTACCACCGGACCGGCCTCCCGGTCCAGCCACCGATCACCCCGCGAGGAGTTCATGACGGGTCAGTTTCCGCCGAACCCCGCGCCACCGGGCTGCGGGGCACCCCCGCCCGCCCCGGGCGCGAAGCGCGGATGTGCCTGCAGGTGCTGGCCGACCCGCTTGACCAGCACCGCCATCTCGTACGCGACGAGTCCCGCGTCGGCGTCCGCCTCGCTCAGCACGGCGAGGCAGGTGCCGTCGCCGGCCGCCGTCACGAACAACAACACCGCATCCATCTCGATGATGGTCTGCCGCACGTTACCGCCGTTGAAATGCCGTCCGGCACCACGCGCAAGACTCTGCACGCCAGCGGCCAACGCCGACAAATGCTCGGCATCCTCCCGCCCCAGCTCCTGCGACGCCGCGATCGCCAGGCCGTCCCGGGAGAGGATCACGGCCTGGCGCACCGCTGGGATGCGCCCGGCGAAGTCGTTGAGCAGCCAGTTCAGTTCGCCGGTGGCGGTGCTGTTGTGCATCATCGGGCTTCCTCCCCGTTCAAGTCCGAGTCAGTCTCTGCGTCCGGTTTGCTCTCTGCGTCCGGTTCGCTCGAATCGGTGTCCCGTCCGCGCCGCCATCCCTTCTGGATCGACGACATCAGCGAGCGCGCCTCCTCAGGCGAGCGTGCGACCACACCGTGCGCGCTGTCACCGACCGGAGGATGCTTTGGCCGGTTCTCCTTACGAAGCTGGGGCGCCAGGTTCTGCTGGCGCCGCCGGCGCGGGAGTCCGGCGTGGGTTTCGGCCGGTTCCGCGCCCTTGTCAGGCGGCTGCGGAGTTCCGTTGCCGTTGCCGTTGCCGTTGGTGGCGGGGGGCTGTGGTGGTACTGCGGCCAAGCGGTCCGGCCCTTTCATTTCGTCGAACTTCACTTCGTCGAACCAGGGGTTGCCGGCGCTGGTCTCGCCGGTCCCCGCCGTCGTCGCGTTGCCCTCCGGCGTCCCCCACGGGCTGTCGGAAGGTTCGGGTGCGTCCATGGGAGCTTGGGCGGCCGTGGCGGCCGCGGGTGCGGCCGGCGGTCGCTCGAACGTCACCTCGAGTGGCGCCGGGGGTGTGGGCGGCGCTGGGGGTGCCGGCGGCGCCGGATCCGGCACGGGAGCCGCCGGGGTGGCCGGAGGTGCCGGTGTCGCCGAGGGAACGGAGTCGACTTGTTGCTGTGGAGCGGTCACCGTCTCCCAGGGCGCGTCGTACAGGCCACCGCCGGCGTGTGGCGCGGGCTCGGGAGCGATAGCAGGAGGGAGAACGGGCGCAGGGGGGAGAACGGTCTCGCCCTCGGGCGCCGGGCTGGCCCGCCGAAGAGCACCGACATCGCGCAGTGCCACGACGCCCGCGTCCGGCCGGGCGTCGATCTGGGGCTCGGACGGCTCTTCGACCGGCGGCTCCTTGTCGAAGTCCTCCACCGGCACGACGACCTCATGCGGAAGCAGGACGATCGCCGTGGTGCCGCCGTACGGCGAGGGCCGCAGTGAGACCTTGATGTTGTGACGGGCGGCCAGCCGGGCGACCACGAACAGCCCGAGCTGGTCGGTGTCGACGAGGTCGAATTCCGGCGGCGTGGCGAGCCGCTGGTTGATCCGGTCGAGCGCCTCGGGCCGGATGCCGAGCCCGCGGTCCTCGACCTCGACCACGAAGCCGGTGCCGACACGTTCGGCCATGACCCGGACCTCGGTCTCGGGCGGCGAGAACGAACAGGCGTTCTCCACGAGCTCGGCGAGCAGGTGGATCACGTCCGTGACGGCCGCGCCGAGCAGGCCGTCCTCGGACTCGGTCATCACCGCGACGCGGGTGTAGTCCTCGACCTCGGCGACGGCGCCGCGCAGCACGTCCACGATGCGCACCGGCTGGCGCCAGCCGCGGCCCGGGACCGCGCCGGACAGGATGATGAGGCTCTCCGCGTGCCGCCGCATGCGGGTCGTGAGGTGGTCGAGCCGGAACAGGTCATCGAGGTCGTCGGCCTCCGCCCGGCTCTCCAGGGAGTCGAGCATCGCGAGCTGGCGGTGCAGCAGCGACTGGTTGCGGCGCGCGATGTTGAGGAAGATCCGGCTGACGCCCTCGCGCAGGTCGGCCTGGCCGACCGAGGCCTGGATCGCGGTGCTCTGCACGGTGCCGAACGCCTCGGCGACCGCGGCGATCTCCGCTGTGCGGCCGGCCGGGATCGGCGGCGCCTCCGCCGCGACGTCGATGCGTTCGCCGCGGACGAGCCGCGCGACCACGTCCGGCAGCCGCCGCCCGGCCAGGTCCTGTGCGGCGGCGCGCAGGCCGACCAGCTCGCGCACCAGCCCGCGGCCGAACCGCACCGACAGCAGGATCGACCCGATCACCGCGACCAGCCCGAGGCCGCCGGCGACGATGAGCCGGATCAGGATGCCCTGGCTCACCGAGTCCTGGTCGGCGGCGAGCGCCTTGCTGTCCTGGAGCGCGGCCTGGGTGAACGCGGCCAGCAGCGCCTTGGAGTTGGCGTCCCACTGCTCGGTGTTGATGTCGATCTTGCCGGTCGCCTCGGCGACGTCCTGCTCCATCGTCTTGAAGCCGGTGTACGGGGCGGACGAGAAGAGCGGCGCCCAGGACCGGGCGTAGATCTTGGGGTCGAGGCTGGCGCGCTGCTCGGCCCAGTAGGCCTGCTGCTGCGCGACGAGCCCGGCGAAGTGCCGGTTCTCTGCCGCGTTCATGCGGCCGCCGGTGATGGCGGCCCCGGCCACCAGCGCGCTCTCGCGCATGACCATGTCCATGGCGCGCGAGCCCGCGACGAGGCTGGACGCCCAGAAGTGCAGGCGCGCGTCGTCGGTCGGCGTCTGCTTGGCGGAGAAGTCCATCAGCGCGTCGATCATGGTGCTGTACGACTCGAGCGCGCGGAGGCGGGTCACCGAGTGCGTCTCGACCGAGGTCCGCGTCGCGGGCAGCGTCTCAAGCTGTTTGAGGGCCTCGCGCAGCAGCCTGATCCGCTGGGAGTCGGGGTCGCTGGCCTCGTCCATCTCCTTCTTGGCCAGCTTCTGCAGGTCGCCCAGCGCGCTGTCGGTACGCCCCTTCAGGGCGTCGAACGGCTGGGGCGGCGCCGACTTGCCCGCGCTCAGCAGCGAGACCGCCGCGTGCCGCTCCATCTCCAGCAGGTAGGTGGCGGCCTGCAGCGGCTTGGTCAGGCGGGACGTCGACGACTCACCCCGGCGGTGCTCCAATGCGTCGCCAAGGGTGAGGCTGGCGGCGAACGCCCACAGTGCGACCAGCGACAGCAGCGGAACCAGCAGCAATACGACGGTTCTCGACCGGATCGATCGCGTGCGAGGACTCATGACACCTCGTGGCAGTACGACCCCCCGTACGGCATATGTCCGCCGATCATAGGGCCTTCATCACACTTCAACCGCAAGTTCCGACAATTCAGGCGCACCCGTCTCCCGGCACCGTACCGGCCCGCCACCCGTCAGAGGGCGCGGAGGCCATCGAGGACCTCCCGCAGCACACCCAGGTTGGGCCGGTCGCTCGATCGGTCGATGGTCGCGACCACCTGGATCAGGCCCTCGTCGCGCAGGTCGCCGAGCACCACGCGCACCACCCCGAGCGGCAGCCCGACGTCCGAGGCCAGGTCGACCACGGACACCGGCGTACCGCACCGCCGCAGGATCCACTGGTGCTCGGGGCTGAAGCGCAGCCGCTCCCCCGGCCGCTCGCCGGTGGCCGCGATGACCGCGATCAGGTCGAACGGCTCGCCGCTCGGCCGCGTCCGCCCCTGGGTCATGGCGTACGGGCGGACGAGCGGCCCGGCCTCGCGGTCGAACCACTGGTCCCCTGAGCGGCTCATCACGGCAGGGACCTCGGGTTCGCCTGCAGGTGCCTGCCGACGCGCTTGACCAGCACCGCCATCTCGTACGCGACGAGCCCGGCGTCCGCACCGGCCGAGGCGAGGACGGCGAGGCAGGTGCCGTCGCCGGCCGCTGTCACGAACAACAACACCGCATCCATCTCGATGATGGTCTGCCGCACGTTACCGCCGTTGAAATGCCGTCCCGCACCACGCGCAAGACTCTGCACGCCAGCGGCCAACGCCGACAAATGCTCAGCGTCCTCCCGCCCCAGTTCCTGCGACGCCGCGATCGCCAGCCCGTCCCGGGAGAGGATCACCGCCTGCCGGACGTCGGCCAGGCGGCCGGCGAAGTCGTTCAGGAGCCAGTTCAGCTCACCGGTCATCGTGTTGTGCGTCGTCACTGCTCGTCCTCACCGTCGACGTCCGACGCGCGGCCGCGTCGCCACCCTTGCTGCATGGAGGCCATCAGCGAGCGCGCTTCCTCGGGAGACCGCGCGACCGGGCCGGTGGCGAGGTCGGGCGCCGCTGGGCGCTCCTTGCGCAACTGCGGGGCGAGGTTCTCCTGGCGGACGCGGCGCGGCAGTCCCGCGTGCGTGTTCGGGGCCTCGCCGTTCGCGGGCGCGTCCCCGTTCTCCGGGGCAGGGTCAGGCGCTGGACCTTGAGAATGTTGCGGAAGCTCTGGCGCGTCGTCGAACCAGGGATTGCCCAGCCGCCTCGAAGGCGTGGGCGGCGGAAGTGGAGGCTCCGCTGGAGCGGGCGGGGGCGGCGTCGGCTGTGAGGATGGCGCGGACTGCGCAACCGGTGCGGATGGGGCGACCGGTGCGGATGGGGCCACCGGTGCGGGCTTCGCGACCGGTGCCGGCGGGGCGATCGATGTCGGCGCGGGAGGCGCGGGAGGCCCGACCAGTGTGGGCGGCGCAGGCGGCTCAGGCAGGGCAGGCGGTTGCGCAGGCAGGTGTGGGACGGACACCGGCCTGCTGGGCGGCTCTTGTACCCGGGGCCCATGGTTCTGCTGCTCGGCCTCGGCGGCCGCCATGGCGTCGGCCATGTGCTCAGAGGGCACGACGAGATCGTGCGGGAGCAGGACGATCGCCGTGGTGCCGCCGTACGGGGACGGGTTCAGTGAGACCTTGATGTTGTGGCGGGCGGCCAGCCGGGCGACCACGAACAGCCCAAGCTGGTCGGTGTCGACGAGGTCGAACTCCGGCGGTTCCGCCAGCCGCGCGTTGATGCTCGCGAGCAGCTCGGGCTGGACGCCGAGGCCGCGGTCCTCGATCTCCACGACGAACCCGCTGCCGACCCGTTCGGCGAGCACGCGCACGTCGGTGTTGGGCGGCGAGAAGGCGACCGCGTTCTCCACCAGCTCGGCGAGCAGGTGCACGACGTCGGTCACGGCGGTGCCGACGAGGCCGTCGGCGGACTCGGTCATCACCTTCGCGCGGGTGTAGTCCTCGATCTCGGCGACCGCGCCGCGCAGCACGTCCACGATCCGCTGCGGCTGGCGCCAGCCGCGGCCCGGGGTCGCGCCGGACAGGATGATGAGGCTCTCCGCGTGACGCCGCATGCGGGTCGTGAGGTGATCGAGCCGGAACAGGTCATCGAGGTCGTCGGCCTCCGCCCGGCTCTCCAGCGTGTCCAGCATCGTCAGCTGCCGGTGCAGCAGCGACTGGTTGCGGCGCGCGATGTTGAGGAAGATCCGGGCGACGCCGCGGCGGAGCTCCGCCTGGCCCACGGCGGCGTCGACGGCGGTGCGCTGCACCGAGGCGAACGCCTCGGAGACCTTGACGACTTCGTCGATCTTGCCGCGGGTCTGCAGCGCCGGGACCTCGGCGGCCACGTCCACGCTCTCGTTCCGGCGCAGCCGTTCCACGACGCCCGGCAGCCGCTGCTCGGCCATCTCCTGGGCGGACCGGCGCAGGCCGACCAGCTCGCGGCCGAGGCCGCGGCCGAACCGCAGCGACAGCAGGATCGACACGATGACCGCGAGCAGGCCGACGCCGCCGACGACGCCCACCCGGATGTAGGCGTTGCGGCCGAGGCCGTCCGCGTGCTCGCCCGCGCGCTTGGAGTTGGCCAGCAGCATCTTGTTGACGTTGAGGACGAGCGGCTGCGCCGTCGCCTGCCACTCGCCGGAGGACACCGGCAGCGCGCCGCGTGTCTGGTCGGCGACGCGGTCCTCCATCGACTTGAAGGCCCGGTACTGCTGCGAGGCGAACACCTGCGCCGTGCCGGTGTTGTAGATGGCCGGGTCGAGCAGGGACCGCTGCTTCGCCCACTGCTGGCGCTGCTCGCCGACCATCTCCACGAACATCCGGTGCTCGGCGGCGGTCATCCGGTTCTTGGTGACGAAGGCCCCGGCCACGAGCGCGTTCTCGCGCTGGATCAGCTCGAGCGCCCGTCCGGCCGCACGCGTCGACAGCGTCCAGTTGTAGAGGGACGAGTCGTCGATGACGACCAGGGCGTCGTACGCGCGGTGCATGGCGTCGACCATGCGGTTGTAGACCTGGATGGACCCCAGCCGGTCCACCGACCGGTCGTCCACGGCCGCACGCGACGTGCGCAGCGCGTCCAGTTCGTCGAGCACGTCCGCGACCCGCTGCTCCATGGCGGCGTTGGTCGCGCCGCGCGCCACGTCGCCGGTTGCCTCCTTGCGGAAGAAGGCCACCGCGGCGTCGACCTTGGCGCGCTGCGCGCGCAGCTCCGCGGGGATCTCTGGCGCGGCCGAGGCGGGCGTGCTGAGGAAGATGGCCGAGGCAAGGCGTTCCTTGCCCAGCTCGATCAGCACTCCCTGGCCGCTGGGAGCGAACTTGCGGTCCAGCGTGTGGTAGCGGCGCTGGTCCAGCGCGTCGCCGACGGTGACGCTCGCGGCATAGCCCCAGAGCGCTATCAGCGATATCAGCGGCACGAAGAGAAGAACGGCGATCTCAGCTCGGATCGACCGTGTGCGGGGGGATGTCAAATGAACCTCGAACGATCGGACTCCTGGTGTCCTGGCACCTGGTCCCAGGCGCCCGCGGGACCAGGGCTATCGATCATAAAGGCCGCCCCGAATGCCCCCGCAACCCCCCTCGCCCGGTTTTTGAATACCTGGTGGTTATTCGGCCTGGTTGGAATGGGTCCGACCGAAACGAGTCGCACTTAGTGATCATGTAATTCTGTGGCGTGGACCACACCGGACAATTCCCCGCGGCTCCGGGACGTGCGCCATACTCGGCGTCTTTGATCACCTTTGAGCGGAGGCGTCGGAACGTTGAGCACGGACACGGTGGCGAAATCCATCACGCGGGCCCTGTCGGCGGGCACCCTCTGCGCGGCGTACCAGACCACCGCCGCTGAACGGCCGGACCAGCTCGCGGTCCGCAGTCACGACGGGACCGTGGAGCTGACGCACGCGCAGCTGGCCGCGCGGGTCCGCGCGCTGAGCGCCGGGTTCGCCGCCCTCGGCCTCGGGCACGGCGACCGGGTCGCGCTCATGCTCACCAACCGGCCGGAGTTCCATCTGGTCGACACCGCCGCGATGCACCTCGGCGCGGTCCCGTTCTCCATCTACAACACCAGCGCGCCCGCACAGATCGCGCACATGCTGGCCGACGCCGCGCCGCACATCGTCGTCACCGAGCGGCTGTTCGCGGACGCGGTCAAGGCGGCGGGCGTGCCCGCCGCGCACCTGGTCATCGTGGACCACCCGGACGTGGACGACCCGGAAGACGATCTTGATGAGGGCGCGCTGAGCCTGGCCGGGGTCGAGGCGGCCGACGCCGCGGATTTCGACTTCGACGCCGCCTGGAACTCGGTGCGCCCCGACGACGTGCTCACGCTCATCTACACCTCCGGCACGACCGGTCCGCCCAAGGGCGTCGAGATCACGCACGCCGCGATGATGGCCGAGATCCGCGGGCTGCACGAGGTCATGCCGGTGACGCCCGGCGGCCGGCTCATCTCCTACCTGCCCTCGGCGCACGTCGCCGACCGCTGGACCTCGCACTACTCGGGCCTCATGACGTGGGGCCTCACCATCACCACCTGCCCCGACCCCAAGGCGCTGATCGGGCTGGCCGCGCAGCTCCGCCCGACGTTCTTCGGCGGGGTGCCGCGCATCTGGGAGAAGCTCAAGGCCGCGCTGGAGATGTTGTTCCCGGCCGAGCTCGCGGCCGGCGACCCGGCCGGCCACCAGAAGATCAAGGAGGCGATCGGGCTGGACCAGGCCGAGTACTTCCTCACCGGCGCCGCACCGACTCCGCGTGACGTGCAGGACTTCTTCGGCCGCATCGGCATCCCCCTCCTGGAGGGCTGGGGCATGAGCGAGACCAGCGGGTTCGCGGTGGTCAACCGGCCGGGCGACCCGCGTCCCGGCTCGGTCGGACGGCCGCTTCCCGGCGTCGAGGTGAGGCTCGCCGACGACGGCGAGCTGCTCTGCCGCGGCGCGGTGGTGATGCGCGGCTACCGCAACCGGCCCGACCTGACCGATGAGGCGGTGGACGCCGGCGGGTGGCTGCATACCGGCGACGTGGCCACCATCGATGGTGACGGTTACGTCACCATTGTGGACCGCAAGAAGGAAATGATCATCAACGCGGCGGGCAAGAACATGTCCCCGGCGAACATCGAGAACACGGTCAAGGCCGAGAGCCCTCTCATCGCCCACGCGGTCTGCGTCGGCGACCGCCGTCCGTACAACGTGGCCCTCATCGTCCTCGACCCCGAGACCGGCCGCTTCCCCGGCGACCCGGCGACTCTTGCCGAGATCGAGGCGGCGGTCGAACGTGCCAACGCCCGGCTGTCCCGGGTCGAACAGATCAAGAAATTCACCGTGATCGGCGACGACTGGGCACCCGGCGGGGACGAGCTCACACCGACCATGAAACTCAAGCGAAAGCCCATCGCGGCCCGGTACGACAAGGAGATCGAAGATCTCTACCAGCGGTGAAGGGAGCGAGATCGGCGACTCGGGACCGACAGACACGCCCAGGAGCGTTACCATTCCGGCCGTGAGTCCCGAAAGCCAGGCATCCGAGGCACTTCCGTCGCGGCGCCGCCGAGCCCCCAGGGGCGGGCGGCATCGCGGCGCTGAATCCTACCTGCTGCCACCCGGCTCCCCCGCCCTCATTCTCGCAGCTCCCGGCCCTGCCGCCGCTCCCGGTGGCGCCGTCGCGACCGAGCTCGCGCGGCTCGTCGAGATCGAGCAGACCGGCCAGCCCGCGCTGGTCGGCCACCTCGAGGGCGCCGAGCGGCATCTGAGCGCCGTCCTCGCGGAGGTGCGCGCGGAGCGGCCCGACGAACCGGCGGCCGTCGTCGTGCCGCTCACCACCGGCCCCGATCCCGAGGTGGAGGCCGCGGTCCGCAAGATCGTGGCCGACGCCCACGTGCCGGCGGTGGCCGCCGATCCACTCGGCCCGCACCCGCTCATCGCCGAGGCGCTGCACGAGCGGCTCGCCGAGGCCGGGCTGGCCCGCGCCGACCGGGTGCGGATGATGACGATGGTGACCGCCGCCAGCGGGGTCGTGGTGGTCACGCCCGGCGACGCGGAGGCGGTCCGCCAGGCCGAGGTCACCAGCGTGCTGCTGGCGGCCCGGCTGGCCGCGCCGGTCTTCACCGCCTCGCTCGGCGACGAGGCCGCCATCGCGGCGGCCGCCGCGCAGTTGCGCGCGTCCGGTGCCACCCGGCTGGCCGTGGCGCCACACCTGATCGGTCCTGAGGTCTCCGCCGAGCGCCTCGCCGCCGCGGCGGCGGCGGCCGGCGCGGAGCACGCCGCCCCCATCGGCGCGCACCCGGCGCTGGCCCAGGTGGCCGCGCTCCGCTACGTGGAGGCCCTGGCCACCGCCCTGTCCGACTGAACCGCTCTGTCCCGGCTGAACCGCCCTGTCCGGCTGAGCGGCCCGACCGGAGCCTCAGCGTTCGATCAGGGTGGCGCGGAGCCGGGCGATGGTGGCGTCGGCGACGCCCAGGGAGCGCAGGAGGGCGGGCATGTCTCCGTGGCGTGCGCGCAGGTCGGCGATCAGTGCGCCCATGGTGTCGGTCTCGGCGGTCATGGCGTCGCGCGGCAGGTAGGCGTAGGTCCGCTCGTACGCGGCGTGGCGTTCAAGGCGCGCCTGGATGTCCACCAGGTTGCGGCCGGTCATGGCGTAGTCGGCGACCACGTCCTCGTCGGAGACGCCGAGCGTGCCGAGCACGGCGGCGCTCACCAGCCCGGTGCGGTCCTTGCCCGCGGCGCAGTGGAAGACGGCTGCGCCCGGCGCCTCGGCGATGGCGCTGACCGCGTCGGCCAGCGCGGTGCCGGTGCTCTCCATGATCCGGGCGTACCGCTGCGCGAGCGTCAGCGACGTGTCGGCCATGAGGTGCCCGTTGCCCTCGTCGATGATCGGCGCGCGGACGAGCTCCACCGCGCCGTCGAGCGGATGCGGGCCGCCGTCGTGGGCACGTTCGAAGTCGGATCGCAGATCGATCACGGTCGTCACGCCGAGCTCCCGGAGGGCCGCCACGTCGGCCTGGGTCAGCTCGTGCAGCGCGTCGCTGCGGAAGAGCCTGCGCCACCGGACGATCCCGCCCTCGGCGACGTAGCCACCGAGGTCCCGGAAGTTCACGCAGCCCTCAAGAGCGATCTCCCGCTCCACCGCGCCCCCTCTGCTGGTCGGCTCGTGGCGGTTCGTCCATGAACGAACCGCCACGAGTCAACAGCAGAACTAGCGGTTCTTGAACGCCGGGGGTCGCTTTTCGATCGTGGCCGTCATGCCCTCGACGAGGTCCTCGGTGAAGAAGGCCATGGTCTGGATGCCCGTCTCCACCGCGAGCTGCCGGCGGAGGCCTGGAGCGTCCAGCGACATGTTGAGGAGCTCCTTGGTGCGGTTGAGCCCGTACGGGGACTTGGTGAGGAGCTCCCCGGCGAGCGCCAGCGCGCCCTCGAGGTCGGCGCCCTCGGCGGTGAGCTCGGTGATGAGCCCGAGTTCGGCCGCCTTCGCCACGTCCAGGCGCTGGGCACGGTAGAAGATCTCGGCGGCCTTGGCCGGGCCGACGAGCCGCGGCAGCAGCCACGAGAGCCCACAGTCGCCCGCCGACAGCCCGAGGTCGACGAACGGCACCACGAACCTCGTCGTCGGATCGGCCACGCGCAGATCGCAGGCCAGCGCCCAGGAGACGCCCATGCCGGCGACCGGGCCGTGCAGCGCGGCGATGACCGGCTGCGGTATCTCCCGGAGCCGGGCTGTCACCTCGCCGCCCCGCGCGATCCCGCGATAGATCCGCTGAATGCGTCCCTCATCACCGCCTCCCGGGTCGCCGCCCTGGAGGTCCATGCCGGAGCAGAAGCCGCGCCCCTCACCGGTGAGGATCACGACCCGGGTGTCCGGGTCGCGCATCAGCTCGTTGAGGACGTCGAGCATCTCCTCGGTGACCGACGCGGTGACCGCGTTGAGCCGCTCCGGGCGGGACAGGGTGATGGTGAGCACCCCGTCCTGCCGGCCGAGCCGTAGGTCTCCCATGAGGAGTCCCGTCAGGAGGTCAGCTGCTGGATGAGGGGACCCATCTGCTCGCCCACGTTCTTGAAGACCGTGAGCGGGGCGTCGGCGTTGATCGCGGCCCAGTTGTCGCGTACGGCCTCGACCGTCAGCGTCTCCTTCTGGCCGTAGCCCGGGCCCTCGGCGACGAAGATCTTGGCGATCCGGCCGCCGCCGACCGTGTAGACCTCGCCGGAGTCGGGGTTGCTCTCGTGCGCCAGGTAGGCCACCAGCGGGGTGACCTGGTCGACGCCCAGCTTGTCGGCGAAGTCGGCCGGCAGGAGGTCCTCGGTCATGCGGGTCCACGCGACGGGGGCGATCGCGTTGGCCTTGATGTTGTACTTGGCGCCTTCGTGGGCGAGCGTCTTGGTGAAGCCGACAAGGCCCATCTTGGCGGTGGCGTAGTTGGCCTGGCCGAAGTTGCCGAACAGGCCGGCCGGCGACGAGGTGTTGACGATGCGCCCGTAACCCTGCTCGCGCAGCGTCGGCCACGCGGCGGACGACACCAGGAACGAGCCGCGCAGGTGCACGGCGATGACCCCGTCGAACTCCTCGACGCTCATGTTCTTGAACGACCTGTCGCGCAGGATGCCCGCGTTGTTGATGACGATGTCGACCTTCCCGAACGCGTC
This sequence comes from Actinomadura sp. 6N118, assembly GCF_044326415.1. Taxonomy (NCBI): domain Bacteria; kingdom Bacillati; phylum Actinomycetota; class Actinomycetes; order Streptosporangiales; family Thermomonosporaceae; genus Actinomadura; species Actinomadura sp. 6N118. Next base: position 64,030 of record NZ_JBIRAZ010000025.1, read on the forward strand.
GAGCGCGGTCTGGATGATCGCCTGGGCGCCCTCGGGAGTGGCGACGTTGTCGGGGTTGGCGACGGCCTCGCCGCCGTTCTTCGTGATCTCCTCGACGACCTCCTGAGCCGGGCCGGCGGAGGCGCCCGCGCCGGAGCGGTCGCCGCCGAGGTCGTTCACGACGACCTTGGCGCCGCGCGACGCCAGCTCCAGCGCGTGCTGCCGGCCGAGGCCGTGCCCCGCCCCGGTGACGACCGCGACCCGCCCGTCGTAGCGCAGTTCCGACATCCTGTCTCCTCACATCGCACCGACTGCCACCCGGTGAACAACCAGGGGGTTACTTAGTACCACGCCGACCGAACGGCGCTCGGATTCGGGCCCGCGGTTATCGTGGCGACGGAGCTCCCACCCGAGGAGGAACGCGGATGATCACCCGGGAAATGGCGGAAGGCCGGTTCGTCCGGCAGCCCAACCGGTTCACCGACACGATCACGGCCGACGGCTCCAGCGGGTATCCGGCCGAGTCCGGCCGCTACCGGCTCTTCGTCTCCTACGCCTGCCCGTGGGCGCACCGCACGCTGATCGTGCGCGCGCTGCTGGGCCTGGACGAGGTGATCGGCCTCGGCGTCGTGGACCCCATCCGGGACGAGCGGGGCTGGCGCTTCCCCGACCGCGACCCGGTCACCGGGGCGGCCTTCCTCTCCGAGCTCTACCTGGCGACGGACGGCTCGTACGAGGGCAGGTACACCGTGCCCTGCATCTGGGACACGGTGACCGGCCGCCTGGTCACCAACGACTTCCCGGCGATCACGACCATGTTCGAGACGCAGTTCACCGACTACCACCCCACGGGCGCACCCGACCTCTATCCGGTGGAGCTGCGGCCGGACATCGACGAGCTGAACGAACTCGTCTACGCGACGGTCAACAACGGCGTCTACCGCGCGGGCTTCGCCACCGAGCAACAGGCCTACGACGAGGCGGTGGACGCCCTCTTCGCAACGCTGGACCGCCTAGAGGAGCGCCTTAGCGCCCATCGCTATCTCTTCGGCGACCGCATCACCGAAGCCGACATCCGCCTCTATCCCACGCTGGCCCGCTTCGATGCCGTCTACCACGGCCACTTCAAGTGCAACCTGCGCCGGCTGATCGACTATCCCAGCCTCTGGGCGTACGCGCGCGACCTCTACCAGCAGCTGGCCTTCCGCGACACCACCGACTTTGACCAGATCAAACGCCACTATTACGTGACCCAGAAGAACATCAACCCGTCAGGCGTGGTCCCCAAGGGTCCGGTCGCCGACTGGACCGAACCCCACGGCCGCACCGCGCTCAGCGGGAGCTGAGCAGCACGAAGAGGGATCCCAGCAACAGCAGCGCCATCCCCACGCACGCGAAGATCCCGCCCACCCGCCAGGAGAGATCCCGATCCCTTTCCGGCACCACAGGCAGCGCCGTCGTGGCGGCGCTCCTGCCATTGGCGGCGGCGCCCGCGCCGTTCGTGGCGGTGGCGGCGGCGGTCGTGAGGGTTGTGCCGCCGCCGGTGGCCTGGGGATGGACCACCGGCGGCAGCCGGGGAAGGCGATCTTCGTTGATCGCCAAGTCTTCGCTGATCGCCAAGAGGACGGCCTCGGCCACCCCGATCGGCATGCGCTCGCGGGGGTCCTTGCGGAGCAGGCCTTCGAGGACGGGCCGGAGGGCCTGGGCCTGGGGCGGGATGGGCGGTTCGTCGTTGAGGACGGCCCCGAACACGGCTACCGGATCGTCGCGGTGGAAAGGCGGCCGTCCGGATGTGGCCGCGTAGAGCGTCGCGCCCAGAGCCCACAGGTCAGAGGCGGGAAGGGCACGTTCGCCCAGGAAACGTTCGGGCGCGATATAGGCCGGTGAGCCGAGCACGCCGCCGGCCTGGGTCAGCGTGACGTCGCCTTCGATGGTCGCGATGCCGAAGTCGGTGAGCACGGCCCGGTCGCCCTTGGCCAGCAGGACGTTCCCCGGCTTGACGTCGCGGTGCAGGATCCCCACCCGGTGTGCGGCGCCCAGCGCCGAGAGCAGCTGGCAGCCGATGCGCGCCGCCCTGTCCGGCGGCAGCGGGCCGTCCTGCTTGATCACTTCCTGCAGCGAACGTGCCTCGACGTACTCCATGACCACCCAGGGCCGGCCGCCCTCTTCGACCACGTCGTAGACTTTGACGACAGAAGGATGGGACAGCCGCGCGGCCGACCGGGCCTCCCGCAGGGCCCGGCGGGCGGCGTCGTCGGAGGGGCTCAGCACCTCCTTCACCGCGACCTGGCGGCCGAGGACGACGTCCTCCGCCCGCCATACGATTCCCATGCCGCCCCGGCCGAGCTCGGCCAGCAGGCGGTAGCGTTCGGCGATCACCTGATCCGTCTGCATCACACGGGTGATTCGGTGGCGGGAACCGACCGGATTGCCCTGGTCGTCCAAGAATTAAACCCGCCACTATGCTGGCGAGCTTCTTCCACCGACGGACACTCTCCGAGATAGAACGAGAAAGGCCCTCCGATGCTGCGCAGTCAGTTCTTCGGCAACCTGGAGCAGGGGCAGGTCCCCGGCCACTTCACCCTGCAGAACTCCAAGATGCTCCGGGTGCACCTGAACGGCGAGGTCCTGGCCCGGCAGGGCTCCATGGTCGCCTTCCAGGGCCAGATGGAGTTCGACTACGAGGGCTCGGGAGGGATGGGCAAGTTCCTCAAGAAGGCCGTCACCGGCGAGGGCGTCCCGCTCATGCGGGTACGCGGGCAGGGCCTGCTGTTCGCGGCCAACAACGCCGACGACATCCACCTGTTCTACCTGGAGAACGACGGGATCACCGTCAACGGCACCAACATCCTGGCCTACGACCCCCAGCTGCAGTCGGACATCCAGCGGGTCCAGGGCGCGGGCGTCGCCGCGGGTGGGCTGTTCAACACCACGCTGACCGGGACCGGCTGGGTGGCGCTCACCGCCCACGGCACCCCGGTGATGCTGGACTGCGGCCGCGCCCCGACGTTCGCCGACGGCCAGTCCGCGATCGCCTGGAGCACCAGCCTGCAGGTGGGCGTCAACAAGACGTTCAAGGCGGGCGCGCTGATCGGGCGGGGCAGCGGTGAGGCCATGCAGCTGGCCTACCAGGGCCAGGGCTTCGTGCTCGTCCAGGCGAGCGAGGGCCCGCCCGTGATCGGTGAGGGCGGCAAGGGCGGCCTCGGCGGCCTCCTGAGCGGCTGACGCCCTCTCGTCACCAGCGCTCCCGTCACCAGCGCCCTCTTTACCAGCACTCGCGTCACCAGCACGTTCTCCACACCGGCCGATCTTGACGAAACCGGCTGCCGGACTTGGGCAAGATCGGCCGGATTGGGGTGTGACAGGCGGTGGAAGCCACGTCGGTTGCATCTGCGACATGGAAGTGCGAGTAGCCTTGACTCGTCTTAGAACTCACCTGCGAGCTGCGGAAGAGGGCGATCTCCGCCGTGTCGACAGAGTCGTCGCATTCAAGTGCCGACCCCAAGCACACAGATTTCGGCGCCAACGAGTGGCTGGTCGACGAGCTGTACCAGAAGTACCTCGAAGACCCGAACTCCGTTGACGAAGCCTGGTGGAACTTCTTCGCGGACTACCAGCCGGACACCCGGCCGTCCGCGACCCCTGGAGTGACCACGGCGCCCGACGGCCAGGCCCCCAGGGCCGCGAACGGCACGGCAGCCGCCCCGCCGACAGCACCACCGACAGCGCCGCCTGCGCAGGCCCCCGCCAAGCCCGCCGCTCCGGCGAAGGCGCCCGCGAAGGCCGACAGCAAGCCCGCCGCCCAGCCGGCGGTGAGCAAGCCCGCCCCGCCCCCGGTGCCCGCCGGCGCCGAGGAGGTCCGGCTGCGCGGCGTGGCCGCCCGGACGGCCACCAACATGGAGGCCAGCCTCGCGGTGCCGACCGCGACGAGCGTGCGGGCCGTGCCGGCCAAGCTGTTGATCGACAACCGCATTGTGATCAACAACCATCTCAAGCGCGGCCGCGGCGGCAAGGTGTCGTTCACGCACCTGATCGGCTACGCCATCGTCAAGGCGCTGGCGTCGATGCCGGAGATGAACGCCGCGTACACCGAGGTCGACGGCAAGCCGGTGCTGGTCAAGCCCGAGCACATCAACTTCGGCCTGGCCATCGATCTGCAGAAGCCCGACGGCCAGCGCCAGCTGGTGGTGCCGAGCATCAAGACCGCCGACACCCTCGACTTCCGCCAGTTCTGGGCGGCCTACGAGGAGATCGTCCGCAAGGCCCGCAACAACAAGCTCACCCTGGAAGACTTCCAGGGCACCACGATCAGCCTGACCAACCCCGGCACGATCGGCACTGTGCACTCGGTGCCGCGCCTGATGCCGGGCCAGGGCACGATCATCGGCGTGGGCGCGATGGAATACCCGGCCGAGTTCGCCGGTGCCTCCGACGAGGCCCTGGCGCGCATGGGGATCAGCAAGGTCATGACGCTGACCTCCACCTACGACCACCGGATCATCCAGGGCGCGCAGTCCGGCGACTTCCTGCGGAGGATCCACGCCCTCCTGCTGGGCGAGGACGGCTTCTACGACGAGATCTTCGAGGCGCTGCGCATCCCGTACGAGCCGGTGCGCTGGGTCAAGGACATCTCCGCCACCCACGAGGACGACGTCGCCAAGGTCGCCCGCGTGCACGAGCTGATCCACGCCTACCGGGTCCGCGGCCACCTGATGGCCGACACCGACCCGCTGGAGTACAAGCAGCGCCGCCACCCCGACCTCGACATCCTCAAGCACGGCCTCACCCTGTGGGACCTGGAGCGCGAGTTCGCGACCGGCGGTTTCGGCGGCAAGCCGACCATGAAGCTGCGCGACATCCTCGGCGTGCTGCGCATGGCCTACTGCCGTACGGTCGGCATCGAGTTCATGCACATGCAGGACCCCGAGGAGCGCGCCTGGATCCAGGAGCGCCTCGAGGTCCCGCACGTCTCCCCGTCGCGCGACGAACAGCTGCACGTGCTGCGCCGCCTCAACAGCGCCGAGGCGTTCGAGACGTTCCTGCAGACCAAGTTCGTCGGCCAGAAGCGGTTCTCGCTGGAGGGCGGCGAGTCGGTCATCCCGCTGCTCGACTCGGTGATCTCCTCCGCCGCCAAGGCGAACCTCGACGAGGTCGTCATCGGCATGGCCCACCGCGGCCGCCTCAACGTGCTGGCCAACATCGTCGGCAAGTCCTACGCGCAGATCTTCGGCGAGTTCGAGGGCAACCTCGACCCGCGCAGCGCGCAGGGTTCCGGCGACGTGAAGTACCACCTGGGCGCCGAGGGCGACTTCGTCGCCGACGACGGCTCCAAGATCCGCACCGAGCTGGTCGCCAACCCCTCCCACCTGGAGACGGTCGACCCGGTGCTGGAGGGCGTCGTCCGCGCCAAGCAGGACATCCTGGACGTCGGCGAGGCGGGCTTCACCGTGCTGCCGGTCCTGATCCACGGTGACGCCGCGTTCGCCGGGCAGGGCGTGGTGGCCGAGACCCTCAACCTGTCGCAGCTGCGCGGCTACCGCACCGGCGGCACCGTGCACGTGATCATCAACAACCAGGTGGGCTTCACCACCGCGCCGGAGTACTCGCGCTCCAGCGTCTACGCCACCGACGTGGCCCGGATGATCCAGGCGCCGATCTTCCACGTGAACGGCGACGACCCCGAGGCCTGCGCCCGGGTCGCGCGGCTGGCGTTCGAATACCGCCAGACGTTCAAGAAGGACGTCGTCATCGACATGGTCTGCTACCGGCGCCGGGGCCACAACGAGGGCGAGAACCCCTCGTTCACCCAGCCGCTGATGTACGACCTGATCGACGCCAAGCGGTCGGTGCGCAAGCTCTACACCGAGGCGCTGATCGGCCGTGGCGACATCACGGTCGAGGAGGCCGAGGCCGCGCTCCGCGACTACCAGGAGCAGCTCGAACGCGCCTTCACCGAGACCCGTGAGGCGGTCAAGCAGCCGCCCGCGCCCGGCTCGGTCGTCAAGCCCGACGTCGAGGAGCGCATCCCGATCGACCACGCCTCGGCCGGGACGGCGATCCCGCAGGAGGTCGTCAAGCGGATCATCGAGACGCAGGTCAGCCTGCCCGAGGGCTTCACCGTCCACCCGCGGCTCCAGCCGATCGTGCAGCGCCGCGTGCAGTCGATCGAGGACAGCGCGATCGACTGGGCGACCGGCGAGCTGCTGGCGATGGGCTCACTGCTCATCGACGGCCACCCGGTGCGGCTGGTCGGCCAGGACACCCGGCGCGGCACGTTCGGCCAGCGGCACGCGGTGCTCGTCGACCGCAAGACGGGCGAGGAATACACCCCGCTCCGCCAGTTCGGCAAGGGCATCTCGAAGTTCTACGTGCACGACTCGCTGCTCAGCGAGTACGCGGCGATGGGCTTCGAGTACGGCTACTCGATGACCCGGCCGGACGCGCTGGTGGCGTGGGAGGCCCAGTTCGGCGACTTCGCCAACGGCGCCCAGTCGATCGTCGACGAGTACATCTCGTCCGGCGAGCAGAAGTGGGGCCAGCGCTCCGGCGTGGTGCTGCTGCTGCCGCACGGCTACGAGGGCCAGGGCCCTGACCACTCCTCGGCGCGCATCGAGCGTTACCTGCAGCTGTGCGCCCAGGACAACATGACCGTGGTCTACCCGACGACGCCGGCCAACTACTTCCACCTGCTGCGCTGGCAGGTGGTGTCCGACCGCCGCAAGCCGCTGATCGTCTTCACGCCCAAGTCGCTGCTGCGGCTCAAGGCGGCGACCTCGGCGGTCGAGGAGATCACCGGCGGGGCATTCCTCCCGGTCATCCCGGAGAACGACCCGGCGATCGAGCCGGCCGGCGTCAAGCGCGTGGTCCTCACCACGGGCAAGATCTACTACGACGTGGTGAACGCCCGCAAGGCCGCTGGCGCCAACGACACCGCGGTGGTCCGGCTGGAGCGGCTCTACCCGCCGCCGATCGACGAGATCAAGGCCGAACTGGCCAAGTACCCGGCCGACGCCGAGGTCATCTACGTCCAGGACGAGCCGGCCAACATGGGCGCGTGGCCGTTCTTCGCGCTCAAGCTCCAGCCGCACCTGGAGGGACGTGTGCTCAAGCGGGTCTCCCGCCCGGCATCGTCCTCGCCCGCGGTCGGCTCGGCCAAGCTCCACCAGGCCGAGCAAGAGGCACTCCTGGCCCGCCTCTTCGGCGAAAGGCACTAGCAAGCCCAAACGATCGAGGGCCCCGGCATGCACCATCCGCCGGGGCCCTCGCCCGTCCGGCACCCATCGAAGCGAGAGAGAATCACCTCATGTACTTCACCGATCGGGGGATCGAGGAGCTGGTCGAGCGGCGTGGCCAGGAGGAGGTCAGCCTGGTCTGGCTGGCCGACCGGCTGCGCGAGTTCGTCGACCTCAACCCGGAGTTCGAGACGCCGGTCGAGCGGCTGGCGACCTGGCTGGCGCGGCTGGACGACGAGGACGACGAATAGGTCGGCGGGCAGGGCCCAGACGCGACATGTCTTGACTTTGGGTGGACGCGACATATCGTGTTTACTGGTAGGTGGTCTCCGGTCCATGACCTGAGGGCTCGAACGAAAGGCAAGACGCGATGTCGCGTTGGACGATCGAAGAACCGACCACCCTCGACTTCGACGGCGTGGTCGCGCTGAAGGCGACACTGATCGCCGGGAGCATCTCGGTGCTGGCCGCGGACGACCGGCCCTCGATCCAGATCGCCGCGATCGACGGGCCGCCGCTGGTGATCACGCACGAGGCCGGCATGCTGAGCGTCACCCACGAGCGCATGTGGGAGGGCATGCTCAGCTGGCTGCAACGGCAGAAGGTGCAGGCCGTCATCACCGTCACGGTCCCGCCCGAGTGTCCCGTCACCATCAACCTCGTGTCCGCGGACGCGGTGATCGCCGGGCTGACCGCCCGTGCCACGATCAAGAGCGGCACCGGCGACGTCACCCTCGACGGGGTCATCGGCGACATCGACGCCAACACCGTGTCGGGCGCGGTCGAGGCACAGGGTCTGGACGGCAAGGTCGCGTTCGCCTCCGTCTCCGGCGACCTCGCCCTCGCCGGCGGCTCGATCGACCGGCTCGCGGCCCGCACGGTCAGCGGCCGGATCGCCGCCGACGTCGATCTGGCCGGGACGAGCCGGGTCGAGGTCAACACCGTCTCCGGCGAGGTCACGCTCCGGGTCCCCGACTCGATCTCGGCCACGGTCAGCCTGAACTCGGCGGCCGGCCAGATCGACACCTCCTTCCCCGGGCTCGACCGGCAGGACCGGCCCGTCGGGCGGAGCCTGGGCGGCACGATCGGGGACGGCTCCGGCAAGCTGTCGGTCACCACGGTCTCGGGCGGCGTCACCCTCCTCAGCAGGCCCGAGGACGACGCCCCGGAGATCGACGCATCCGGAATGGAGAACTGAGTTGAGCCCCGTCTTCGGCCATGGCCGCCTCCGGCTGTACCTGCTCAAGCTGCTGGAGGAGAGCCCGCGGCACGGCTACGAGGTCATCCGGTTGCTCCAGGACCGGTTCCTCGGGGTCTACTCCCCCTCCCCCGGCACCATCTACCCCCGCTTGGCCAGGCTGGAGTCCGAGGGCCTGGTCAGCCATGAGCTCATCAAGGGCAAGAAGGTCTACACGCTGACCGACAAGGGCCGCGCGGAGCTCGAACGCCGGATGGACGAGCTGGCCGAGCTGGAAGAGGAGATCTCCGCCTCCGCCCAGGAGTTCGCCCGCGAGGTCCAGCAGGACGTCCGCCAGACCGTGCGATCACTGCGCGAGGAGCTCACCCAGGCCGCCCGCGAGATGCGCGACCAGTCCCGCGCCACGTCCAAGGACGCCTGGAAGGAGACCACCGAACGCCAACGCGAGGAGTGGCGCCGCCACAAGGAGCACTGGCGCGAGCAAAAGCAGGCCTGGACGGAGGAGTGGCGGCAGAACTGGGACGACGCGTGGAAGACCGCGACCGGTTCGAACGACGACATCGCCCGCCTCAAGCTGGAGCGCCTGCTGCGCAAGTTCGTCGAGGACATCCGCAAGAGCGCCAAGAAGTCGCACCTGGACGACGACGACCTCACCGCCGTCCAGGCCCTCCTGGACGAGACCCGCGAACGTCTCAAGAACGAGATCCTGGACCGCGACCACTGACGGCCGCGTCCCACGCCGCTACGGCGTGAAGACGATCTTGCCGAAGAGCTCGCCCTCCGCCATCGCCGCGAAGCCCTCGTTCGCCCGCGCCAGCGGCAGCACCCGGTCGATCTGCGGCCGGACGCCGCTCTTGACCAGGAAGCGGGCCAGCCGCTCCAGCTGATCGCGGGTGCCCATCGTCGACCCCACGACCGACAACTGCAGGAAGAACACCCGGCTCAGCTCCGCGGGCGGTACCTGGCCGCTGGTCGCGCCGGAGACCACGATGCGCCCGCCCGGCCGGAGCGACTTCAGCGAGTGCGACCAGGTGGCCTCGCCGACCGTCTCCATGACCGCGTCGACCCGTTCGGGCAGCCGCGCACCCGGCTCGAACGCCTCGTCCGCACCCAGCTTCAGTGCCCGCTCACGCTTGCCCTCGCTCCGGCTGGTGGTCCAGACGCGGTAGCCCGCCGCGGCGCCCAGCGCGATCAGTGCGGTCGCGACGCCGCCGCCCGCGCCCTGGACCAGCACGGTCGAGCCGGGCAGCAGGCCCGCCTTGTCGAACAACATGCGGTACGCGGTGAGCCAGGCGGTCGGCAGACAGGAGGCCTCCTCGAAGGACAGCTCCGCCGGCTTGGGCACGAGGTTGCGCCGCGGCACCGCCACCTTCTCGGCGAACGTGCCGTCGTACGACTCCGAGAGCAGCGAACGCTTCGGGTCGAGCGTCTCGTCACCGCCACCGCGGTCCGGGTCGCCGATCACCGCATGCACGATGACCTCGTTCCCGTCCTCGTCCACGCCTGCCGCGTCGCAGCCGAGGACGATCGGGAGCCGTTCCGCGCGGAGCCCCACGCCCTTCAGCGACCACAGGTCGTGGTGGTTGAGCGCGGTCGCCTTCACCGTGACCGTGGTCCAGCCCTCGGGCGCCGCCGGATCGGGCCGCTCTCCCAGGGTCAGGCCCTTCAGCGGATTGTCTGCGTCGAACTGCGAAGCCGTGACAGCGAACATGCTCCGCACATTACACACGCTCTAAATCGCGGCGATGCTCCTGGGTGCGCGTTCGGCTCGGCTCAGGGCACGGATCACGTCCACGTGGCCGTGCCGCCCTACCGCCAGGCGGGCCAGCAGCACGACCACGGTGTCGACGGCTCCGGGTGGCAGCGGAGGCGTCGGCAGCCCGACACTCACGGCCAAGTCGTCGGTGTGGACGACCAGCTCCATCAGGCGGCTGGTCACGAAGTCGTCCAGGCTCAGCGACCAGTCGCCCCACACCGGCAGGTGCACGGCCCGGGGCGGCGCGTCTGGGAGGGTGTCCCGGAGCCCGTCGAGGGCCTTCCTTGTACGCGCGATCAGGGCCTGTGGCCCGTCCGCCGCCGCCTTCTCCTCTCCGCGCTGGACGCGCAGGTTGAACGGCTCGTCCAGGCCGCTGCCGATCCAGCCGACCCGCTGGTAGTAGTCGAGGATCGGGATGGCGGGAAGGTCGGTGGGCGGCTCGGGCAACACCAGCGAGACGAACGAGATCTGCCCGGCGAGATGGTTGGCCAGCGCCCCGACGCTGAGCCGGGGAAGCGCGCTGGGCTCGTCCCACGCACGGGCCACGGCCGCGCTTCCCACCAGCGCGGCCGCAGACTCGGCGACGGCCAGATAGTCGTTCCGGATCTGGGTCAACGCATCTGCTCCCTCATGAGTCCCAGCGGCGCAGTACGGGCAGCGAGACGGCGGCGACCAGCAGTGAGATCACGCCGCCGACGATCCAGGGCGAGACCAGCCCGTACGTGTCGGCGACGAAGCCTCCCGCCAGCGCGCCCAGCGGCGTGGCGCCGTACGCGAGCATCCGCCCGGCGCTGGTCACCCGGCCGAGCAGCTCGTTGGGGATGAGCCGCTGGCGGACCGACACCGACACCACATTCCACATCGCCAGCGCGATGGAGAACACGGTGAACAGCGCGACGACCACCACGACGTTCCGGCCGTAGAACCCGATCGCCAGCCAGGCCGCCGGGCTGATCACCTGCACCGCGATCGCGACCTCCCGGGCCCCGAACCGGGCCACCACCCAGCCGCTGACCAGGCTGCCGAGCACCCCGCCCGCCGCCATCGCGGCCAGCAGCAGCCCGAAGCCGAAGTCACCGAGGCCGAGCACCTCGTGCGCGAACAGCACCAGCAGCGACAGGGCCATCGCCTCGGCGAAGTTTCCCGCGGCGGCTATCAGGGTGAGGGCCCTCGGCAGCCGTGCGCGGCCCAGCCAGCGGAGGCCCTCGGCGATCTCGGCGAACATCCCGCGCCGTGCGGGCACGGCCGCCGGTTCGATCGTGTCGATCGGTTCGGTGGCCGGGGCCGGGGTCCGGATCCGGGCGAGCAACACAATGGAGAGCAGGAACGTCACCGCGTCCACCCAGAACGGGAACGGCGTCGCGAACGCGAACAGGGCGGCGCCGAGCGGCGGGCCGAGGAACTCGCGCGACACCGACTCGGCCCCGATGAGCCGGCCGTTGGCCCTCTCCAGTTCGTCCGGGCGGACGAGGGTGGGGACGATCGCCTGGCTGGCGCCGGTGAACAGGATGTCCCCGCAGCCGATGCCGAACGCGAAGATGTAGATCATCCAGATCTCGGACAGGTCCAGCGTGGCGACCATCGCGATCAGGGTCACCAGCGACAACTGGCCGATCTGCGTCCCGATCATCAGCCGGCGCCGGTCGAACCTGTCCACGATCACGCCGCCGAACAGCGCCAGCACCAGCCAGGGCAGCCGCCCGGCGAAGGCCACCCCGGCGACCAGCCGGGGATCCTTGGTCAGGGCCGCCGCCATCAGGGGCAGCGCCGCGAGCAGCACGCCGTCGCCGAGTGTGGAGATGAAGCTCGCCGACCACAGGTAGCGGAACGTGTTGCGCCTGGTCCTGTCCTCCAAGGCCGGCCGGGACGGTGCCGGCGTCAGCTCACTCGTGCTCACGGGGCCTCGTCCTTCTGATCATGGTGGTAGACGACGGCGGAACGGGTCCGGGCGTTGCCGCTGATACCGATGACGGCGCTCTCCGTCGCCGGCAGCGTGCGCGCCTCGAGGCCCGCGTGGCCCAGCGGCGTGTAGAAGAATCCGTAGACCGCGTGCCAGGGCTCCTCCGCCCCGGTGACGGGATCGATCACGGCTTCGGCACGGGGAACGACGCGTTCCTGGACGACGCATCCGTTCGCGGCCTTGTCCCGCAGCAGCGGCAGCCAGTCGGCCTCGGCGACCTTCCAGCCCGGCACGACCCCGTACCCGCCGTACCGCCCGTTCGGCTTGACGATCAGGTTCGGTCGGCGGTGCCGGCACTCCTCGACCAAGTCTGGATCGCTGCGGAACGCGTCGGCGTCCAGCACCCGTGTCCAGGGCAGCACCCGGTCGACGAGCGCGCGCTCCCGAGCGGTGAACCGGTCCCGGTGGCACGGCTCTGACATCAGCGCCATGCAGGTCTTCTCGCAGAAGATGTTGCTCTCCAGTGGCGTCCACAGGACCGCCGTGCCCGCCTCGTGGGCGCGGAAGATCAGCTCGGCGTGCGCGATCGCGTCGGGATCGCCGACAAGCTGGTCGGCCTCGAAGCCGCGGTAGACGACGTCGATGGGCATGCCGCGCAGGCAGAGCCGCCCCCCGCGTTCGGAGAGCTCATTCACCTCACCGAGGTGGAAGTCGAGCCCGAGCCAGCGCATCTGATCCTGGAGCACGCGCCAGCTGTGACAGCCGGCCAGCGCGCCGGGTCCTTCCAGCAGCGCCACCACCGGGTCCCGGCCGGGGGCGACGGTGGCACCGAGCTGCCGCAGCAGCCCGGCCAGGTAACGGCCATGATGGACGTAGCCGAGCCCGTGCTCGTCGGCGAACGCGGCGAACTCCTCGTCCCCGAGCAGGCACCGGCACATCTCCCCTGCCCGGTCCCAGCCTCCGAGCTCGCTTCCGGTCCCGAACTCCAGGAGCTTCATCGACGTGCCGTCGTGGTAGACGTCCGCGCGCCCGCAGACCGGTGCGGTGGCGGCTCCCAGCCGTCGCATCAACGCGGCTCGTTCCCCCGTGACGTGCACGGCCGCGCAGAACCGGTCCATGTCGCCGTCGAACAGGCGTTCCGGCAAGCTGAAGAGCAATCCGGCCAGCCGCTGGAGGTCGCCCGCGAAGGACCTGACCTCCCGGCGGCCGAGGAACAGCGGCCTGGGCAGGTATTCGCCGGGCCAGCGTTCGAGCGTGGGATGTTTTTCGAGGCGCTCGGTGATGGCGAGCAGACCGCTGCCCCGCGACCTGGCCTGTTCGTTGAACGCCACCGCGACCCGATCAGCCATGGCAGTATCGGCCGTTTCGGTGTCGGCCGTTTCGGTATCGGCCACGTCAGCCTCCCTTCGGCTGGTGCGCGGGCATCCGTCCCCAGGTCGCGCAGCCCGCGCGCCCGATGGGCTCGGCGATCAGCTCGTACCGGGCCATGACCTCCAGAACGGCGCGCCGCACCGCGTCCTGGCCGGAGCCGCGCAGCCGGAACCGCCCGCCGATGTGGTCGTAACCGCCCGTACCGTCGAAGATCGAACCGACGTCCGGCAGCACCTCGGCGTACACCTCGGGCACGACGCCCACCAGCGGGGTGCGCGACAGAACGCGGCTCGGCAGCGGCCTGGGCTCGGGCACGCTGACCCAGCCGCCCGCCCCGGTCGGACGGAACGCCTCGCGCGGGGTGAGCGGCGGGAGGCCGAGCGTCGCCCGGAACGCCTCGCCGAACAGGTCGATCCCGAACAGATCGCGGTGGATGAACGCGACCTCGGCGCCACCGGGCCGCAGGCCGATCTCCAGGAAGACCAGTTCGCCGTCCGGCCGCCCGAAGACCTCAAGGTGGAACGGGCCGTCCCGCAGGCCGAGCGCGTCCAGGCAGCGCGACGCGAAGGCGATCAGCCGGTCTCGCAGGCGCCCCTCGTCCAGCAGCAGGGACCCGAGCGGGACGCCGTCCATGAAGTCCAGGCAGGTGTTGACGTAGACCGACGCGCTCACGAAGTGGAAGAGCCCGCCGCGCCGGATCCCGTCGACATGGAAGATGTCGCCCGCCACGTACTCCTCGCACTCGTGACCGCCCGGGGATGCTTGTGAGGAACGCGTAGATGCCAGCGCCTCCGCCAGCCCGGCCACGGTGTGTGCCAGCACCACGCCCTTGGAACCGGCGCCGTCGCGCGGCTTGAGGATGACCGGCAGGCCGAGGTCAGCGACCACCTGCTCGGCGGTCGTGTCCTCGTCGAGGGTCCGGAACCGCGGCACGGGGAGGCCCGCCGCGCCGATGATCTCCTTCATCCGCGGCTTGTCCCGGAACGCGTTGACGAACTCCGGCGTCCAGCCCGGGAGCCCCAGCTCGGTCCGGAGGCGGGCGGCCGTCAGCACGTCGCGTTCCGACAGGCCGACCACCCCATCGAACGGGCCGAGGGCCGCGCTGAGCCGCCGCGCCACCGGCAGCACGGTCTCGAACCCGAGATCGTCCACCACCACCGTGTCCAGGGCACCCTCGGTGTTGAGGATCGGCAACCCGTGCCGCAGCGTGATGTAGGCGAGCCGGTGGTCCTTCGTCGGAACGAACCGGTGGTACTCCCCGAACTCGTCGTCAAACCGGTTGAGGACGAGATATCTAGGCATCGTCGCCCACCCCCCTGGCCCGGACCGACTCCGTGATGCGGACCGACTCAGTGATCTCGTGAAAGCGCGCGACCGCCTCGGCATGCGAATCGGACGTGTAGATCACATGTCCCAGCCGGGAACGGAAGTCCTCCAGGGGCGGCACCGGATCCCCGGGCGCCACGTACAGCTCCGCCTCCAGGATGTCGCCGCCGACCTGCCACCTGTCCCATCCGGACACCGCGCCGACCGTCTCCACACCGGGTGCGATCAGCAGCGCGATGCCCGCGTACTTGGCGCGCGGCGCCCTCGGCGGTGCGACCGTGCCGAGATCGAGGCCGGTGTAGGCGGCCAGCATGACGGCCGGCAGCGAGATCCCGGTGACGATCTCGACCAGGTCGACGATGTGGCCGCCGGGCAGCCGCGCCCCGATCTCGATGAGGACCGGCTCGCCGTCCACGAGCCGCAGCTCGCAGTGGAACGGGCCGAGCGTCAGGTCGAGAGCCGCGCACAGGTCTCGGACGTACGTCTCGACCGCGTCCCGGGTGCCGCGCGGCAGGTCGGCCTGCGCGATGTGGCCCGTCTCGACGAACGTGGGCTCCGGCCCGAGGAACTTGCCGGTGACCGAAACGATCACGACTGTGCCGTCCGCCACGTACCCCTCGACGGTGAGCTCGGGGCCGTCGAGGTACTCCTCCACGACCGCCCGGCCGTCCATGCCGCGCCCCAGGTCGGTCCGGGGATCGGTGAGCATCCAGTCGTACGCCTGCTGCAGCCCGGCCAGGTCGTCGGCCCGTGAGACGTGCACGCTGCCGGCCGAGTCGCGCGGCTTGAGCACCAGCGGGAAGCCCACTTCCGCGGCGGCGTCCGCGAGCCCGGCCGCAGAAGAAATCGTGGTCAGCCGCGGCACGCGCAGGCCCGCCGCAGCCGCCCTGGCGCGCATCAGTGCTTTGTCGCGCAGCCCGTCGACAGCCGTGATGCGCAGTCCCGGCAGCCCGAGGCGGTCGGCCAGTCGTGCCACGATCTCCACATAGAACTCGAAGCCCGGGATCAGCGCGGTCAGCGGGCGTTCGCCGTGCAGCCGCAGCACCGTCTCGGTCAGCAGTTCCTCGTCGTTGGCATCGAGGACCACCAGCCTGTCGGCGAGCTCGCGCACCCCGTCCGCCAACTTCCGGTCACCGTCGTCATGGGAGACCACGATCGTCTCCAGGCCCAGTTCCCGCGCGCGATGCAGGATGCCGTGGCAGGACGCGGTGGGCTCCACCACCAGGACGCGGCCCTCCCGTTTCCCGGCCGTCATCGGTCGATCACCAGATCCGTCGCGGGCTGCGAGACGCACAGCAAGATCTCCCCGTTCTCGGGCTCCTCCTCCGGAGCCATGTGATAGACGACCGAGCCCTGTTTGAGCCCGGTGGCGCAGGTGCCGCAGACCCCGGCCCAGCACAACGACTCGACCTCGACGTCGTGGTGCTCGGCGAACCGCAGCAGCGAGTCGTGCTCCCAGTCCCACTCGTACTCGTCACCGGACCGGGCGAAGCGCACGCGCGGCGGCGTGAGCGCCTCCAGCACCTCGCCCGAGCCGATCGGCGGAATCGTGCGGCGCAACATCGTCGAGCCGCGGGACGCGTCGAGCAGGGCCACCCGGTCGCTCGGCAGCGTGGCCGGGTCCGCGGGCACGAACCCCTGCCGGGCGAACCACCGCGTCGTCGTGCGCGAGAACAGCACGACCTCGGTGTAGCCCGCCCGGCGTGCGGCACCGATCATGCAGGCCAGCAGGATCCGGCCCATGCCGAGCCCTTGCCACTGCGGCGCGACGGCCACGTTGAAGATCTCGGTGATGTCGCCGACCCGGCTGAGCCCGGCGCAGCCAGCGAGGGTCTCGCCGACCTCCAGGACGAAGAGCTCCTCGACACGCTCGTCGAAGAACTGCCGGTCACGGGTGATGAGCGCGCCCGACGCCATGAACGGCCGGGACAGTTCGTGCACACGATCCACGTCGGCCGCCGTGGCCGGCCGGAACCGCACGTCGACGACGTCCGGCCCGCCACGGCTCAGCACAAGATCGATGTTCCTCTGGCGAATCATGAGCATGGCCCCCTACAGGTACGACTCGAGGGAGCCACGGCGCCGGACATCGAGGCTGCAGCAGTGGAAGCCGCCGCCGAACGTGCGGCCATGGCGGTAGGGCACCGGGACGACGGTGAAGCCTTCCTTCTCCAGCTGCCGGACCAGCCCGTTCTGCGCAGCCGGGACGATCACGGTCTCCCGGTCCACCGACACGATGTTCATCCCGATCCAAGTCGAGGCCCGTGCCCAGTCCAGGCCGTAGCCGTCGTCGGCGGGGTCGTCGAACCAGAGCGTCTTCCACGACCGCAGCGGCGCCGGGATGTCCTCCTGGCGGAGCCGCCCCGCGTTGGCGAGGAGCAGGCCGGGCCGCAGCAGGTGCAGCGTGGTACCGACATGGTCGTCACAGATCGAGATCTCGTGGACCGTGTAGTCGTCGCCGACGGCGCGGGCGAGCCAGCGCGCGCCGAGCCGGTTGCCCGTGTTGCTGACGTTGAAGAACAGGTCCGCGCCGCACCTGATGACGTTGGCGCCGTCGAAGAGCGGCTCGTTCTCGGCGAGGACGGGACCGTCCGGGGTGAAGCGATAGGTGTCCTCGGGCAGCCGCGGCCGCGGCGCGGCGAGCCAGCGCGCGCCGGCGTCGAAGTACTCGGTGAGCAGGCCGCGGTACGGGAAGGTCTCGGCGTAGCGGGCCCGCACCGGCATCGGCGCCTCCACGACCGTGGAGCCGACCACCAGCAGGCAGTCGCGCGGCATGAGCGCGTGGTTGGCCTCGGCCTCCCAGCCGGGCTGCGCCAGGCGTTCGCCCAGCCCGGCGGGTTCGGGCCGCCGGACGCGCACGCCCAGCCCGGTGAGGGCGGCGGTGAACGCCGCCAGGTCCTCCTCGGTCTCCTCGATCACACGGGCGAGACGGGCGGTGTCCACGCGTTCGGCGTCCACGGGCTCAGCGCCGGGGCCGTCGAGCTGGAAGAAGTGCCGGAGGGAGATGTCCACCGGCGGCAGGTGGTAGGCGTTCGCCGTCCCGACGACGATCTCCTCCAGCGGGTCGAAGTCGTTGTAGGAGCTGACGAGGCCGGTCATCTGGCGTCCTTCCGTGAGGTCAGGGCGAGGCCGTACGGCTGGTCGAGCGACATGAGCTCGATGTAGTTGACGTTCACGTTCGCCGGGCAGCGGTGCGCCCAGACGACCGCGTCCGCCACGTCGTCGGCGGTGAGCGGCTCGATGCCCTCGTACAGTGCGTCGGCGCGTTCCCGGTCTCCGCCGAAGCGGACCATCGCGAACTCGCTGCGCACCATGCCGGGTGCCACGCAGGTGACGCGGACACCGCTGCCGTGCAGGTCGACCCGCAGGTTGGCGGTCAGATGGTGGACGAACGCCTTGGTGCCGGCGTAGACGTTGCCGCCCATGAACGGGTACTCGGCGGCCAGCGACCCGATGTTGACGATGTGACCGCGCCCGGCGGCGCGCATGCCCGGGATCACGGCCTGCGTGCAGGCGAGCAGGCCCTCGATGTTGGTCTGCACCATCGTGTGCCAGTCGCCCGCGTCTCCGTCGTCCAGCGGGCCGAGACCCAGGGACAACCCGGCGTTGTTGACGAGGAGTTCGATCCCCGCACCGTTCGCGGTCAGGTCGGCGACCGCCGCCCGGACCGCGGTCGCGTCCCGCACGTCCACCTGGGACGGCCGGACACGGTCAGCGCCGTAACGTTCCACAAGTTCGGCCAGCCGGTCGCCGCGGCGCGCCCACGCTGCGACGTGGTGACCGTCCTTGAGCAGGTGCTCCACGATGGCCCAGCCGATGCCCGAGGAGGCGCCGGTGACCACCGCCCATGACGCCGTCATCGGATGCTCCCTTCACCGGCCGCCGGCTCGGCGGCGTGCGGCCGAAAGGGGCATTTCCAGGTGGCGTCCACCGCAAGGCCGGAATACTGAACGGCTTCTGACGCCTCTCCGAACTCCGCGAGATTGGGATTCAATGAGCCTTGCAATGTCATCTCCCGTGCACGTGTCTCGCGTTGGAGCCGTGGATAAATACCGCGTTGTTTGAGGCGGTCGAACTGGACATGTGAATTGAATGCCAATGCCGGTCGTTCGAAACGCCGGCTGACGCGCGATGATTGTGGATGGAGTCCGACCACGAAGAACGGATGACCACCCGCACTGAACCCGAAGTTCGGTGAAGACGGATCCGAATCCACCCGTTCAGACCAGCCGAATCGCGCCGAATCGAGATCATGAAGGCGCTGCAACTGGTGCCAGAGAACCTCGTCGAACTCTTCCTCGGTCAGCCCTCCCGGGCCGTAGAAGGTCGCCACGAAGGACGCCAGCAGAAGATCGATCTCGTCCTTGGCGGCGGCGAACCCGGCCAGATCCGCGTGCAGGGCCTCGGTGGTGCCCTCGTCCCCCATCACGCCGTAGTGCCGATGCACGATGGTTCCGCGCCGCGCGGCGGTCTTGCCCGCGACGCAGGGGAACGAGTCCCCGGTCACCTTGTCGATGAGTGCTTGCCGCACGTCGTTTTGCCGGATGCTGTCAGGCACGGACGACGCCCCCGTCGTTGGTGCTGTGCTCACACTGAGTCCTGTCTGGTAACGCTGTGTCCTGTCGGTGTCTGGTCTTCAGTCAGCAAAGAGATCGGCCGTGGCCCCCCGCTGCGGCCACGGCCGATCGACCAGTGTCAGACCTCGGCCAGTTCGGGCGTGGCCTCCGCCCGCCGGCCGACGGTCGCCTCGTACAGCTCCGCGAAGTAGTCGCCGATCAGGTCGATGTAGGTCACCAGGTCCTGGTAGGCCTCCTCGGCGCTGCCGAAGCCCTCGACGGCGAGCGAGACGGTCTTGAACATCAGCTCGTCGTGGTCGTGGTCCTCGTCGAAGTCCAGGTGGGTCTGGGAACCCCGGGTGTACTCCTTGCCGAACTCCTCGGTGGCCTTGTTGAGGATGATCTGGTTGTAGCGGTCGGAGTACCACTCGACGAACCAGTCCCAGACCGTGGTCGGCGCCGGGCCGCGGGAGTCGGCGGCGAGCCGCAGGTACCCCATCAGCTTGGCGGTCGACGGGAACACCGGGGTGGCGTTGAGCTCGTCCAGCGTCAGCCCGAACTTGACCAGGTCGCGGGTGAACATGTTCTCGTGGCCGTACTCCTCGGCCAGGTACTGCGCCAGCTTGGCGGCGAGGGCGTCGTCCTTGGAGCCCACCTTGAACAGCGCGTACGAGTCGACCTCGTTGTTGAGGCGGATCCGGAGCACGGTCTCGGTCTTGTGCCGGACGAAATACTCCCGGTCCGTCCATTCCCCCGTGTGGAACTCCCGCATCTTGGGTACGCGGTCGAACTGCCGCTCGACGCTTTCCTGAGCGAGTTTCTGCAGGCGTTCCCGATCCAGCTTTGCCACGTTGTGCTCCCCTTGCGTTCTACCTATGTCAGGTCGTGATACGCATCCTTGGGGAGCCCACGCGGCTGGGCAAAGAGCCAATCCGAAACGCTTGGCACCCTCGGGCCGAACGGGATATGGCCGCTTCTGGCCGCAGGGCGCCTGACCTGATACGTCGAGGCGAGTGAGCGGCCGGGTGGCTTGTTTGTTGCGAACCTGACTGCCACCATGACCATCTCAGGAGCATGACCGTGCTTCGGATGAAAAACCCTCGACCCCCACAAGGGGCGGAGAGATGACCGAAGCTCCCAGGAACGGGAAACGTGAATCCATGACCTATTCTAGAGTTAACCGATCGTTTAACTCTGTGAACGCCGAACAACTCGCCAGGATCCTTGGCCCCTGGTCCCGCGAAGGTGTCATCTACGAGGAACTGGCCGCGGCGATCCGCTACGTCATCACCGATGGACGCCTACAGCCCGACACCCGCATCCCGGCCGAACGCGCCCTCGCCAAATACCTGGGCGTGAGCCGCAACTCGGTGGCGGCGGCGTACGGCATGCTGCGCACCGAGGGCTACCTGCACAGCCGCCGCGGCGCCGGCAGCTACGTCTCGCTGCCACCCCGGGCTGACACGCCCCGCGGCATCACCTGGGCACCGGACGCCGCGCCCGCGGAGATCGACTTCGCCATGGCCTGCCTGCCCGCGCCGGAGCCGCTGCTGACCCAGACCATGGTCGAGACGGCACCGGAGCTGGCCCGCCACACCGACCAGCCCGGCTACGACCTCACCGGCATCCCCTCCCTCCGGAAGGCCATCGCCGACCGGTACACGCGCGGGGGCCTGCCCACCCTGCCCGAAGAGATCATGGTGACCGGCGGCGCCCAGCAGGCGTGGACCCTGCTGCTCCGGCTCCTGGTGAGCAAGGGCGACCGCGTTCTCATGGAGTCCCCCGTGCATCCCACGGTCCACAACGCGATCCGCCACGCCGGCGGGCGCCCTGTCGCAGTCTCCGTCGGCGTGGACGGCTGGGACGTCGACATGATCAGGACGACCCTGCACCGCGCCCGCCCCGTCCTCGGCTACCTGATGCCGGACTTCCACAACCCGACCGGGCAGGTGATGCCCGCCCAGGCCCGCCGTGCGATCGCGGTGGCCGCACGCGAGGCGGGCACCCGTCTCGTCGTGGAGGACACCGTCTCCGAACTGAGCGCCGAACCGGGCCGCCTGCCCCTCCCCCTCACCGCGCACGGCAACCCGTCCCGCATCATCACCGTCGGCTCCATGAGCAAGGTCTGCTGGGGCGGCCTGCGCGTCGGCTGGATCCGCACCACCGCCGCGCTGATCGACCGGCTCGCCCGGGTACGGGAGTCGCTGGACGCAGGCAACGCCATCGTCCAGCAGTACATCGCCGCGCGGGTCTTCGAGTCCTACGACGACCTCGTCGTCACCCGCCGCCGAGTCCTGACCGAGCAGCGCCGAACACTGATCAACGCCCTGCGCGACCGCCTCCCCGGCTGGTCCTTCGCCGAGCCCACCGGCGGGCTCGTCCTATGGGCGGACATCGGCCGCCCGGAGAGCACCCGCCTCTCCCGCGCCGCCGCCGCCCACGGCGTGCGGATCCCCGCGGGCCCCCGCTTCGGCATAGGCGGAACGCTGGAGAACTACCTGCGCATCCCCTACGTCCACCCGCCCGAGACCCTGATCGAAGGGGTGAGACGCCTGGCCCTGGCCGACAACGACCGGTCCAAGCCCTCCCGATTGGACCTACACACCGTCTGACCCCCGTTGGCACGCTCGAACGCGTGCTGATTTCGGAACTATGGCGTTATCCGGTGAAGTCCTTGGGCGGCCAGCGAGTGACCAAACTCGAACTCGGCCCCCAGGGCGTCATCGGCGACCGTGCCTTCGCCCTGCTGGACGCCCGGACCGGCAAGGTCCTCACGGCCAAGCGCCTCCCCACCCTCCTACGCGCCCGCGCACGCCTCCGAAACAACGGCGCCGAAATAGTCCTCCCCACAAGACGCGTCCACAGCTCAGACCCCGCCGTCGACCTGGTACTGAGCGCCTGGCTGGAACGCCCCGTCCACCTCCTCCGCACCCCCACCCAGAACGCCCAGGTCGAGGAGGACAACGGCTCCACCTTCGAGCTCCCACCCTGGGGCTTCGTGGACGAGTCCCCCCTCCACCTCCTCACCCGCAGCACTCTCCGCAAGGCCCGCCAATGGCACCCCGAAGGCGCCTGGGAGGTACGCCGCTTCCGCCCCAACATCGTCCTGGAAGCCCCAGACGACATCGAGGGCCATCTAGACCTAGGCGAAGCCCAAATCCACATCACCGGCGCCTGCCGCCGCTGCGTCATGGTCACCCAACCCCAAGAGGGCCTCCCGACCGACCGCGCCATCCTCCGCGCCATCACCACCCAAGCCGCCGCCACCCTAGGCGTCTACGCCACCATCACCCGCCAGGGCACCATCTCCCTGGGCGGCAAGGCAAAGACCGCCGCCCCCGCCCTAGCAGAATCAACCGCCCCTGCCTCGTGACGTGCTCGGAACCCCGCTCACCACCTTCTGACCTGCCCGGGAGACGTTTGAACGACGTTCCGACGACGCCAGGAAGACGCGCACCTGTTTCTCTTCACCCATCCGAATCGAGAGAGAAACGAGGCACAAGGTGCGACACGTCATCAAGAGTCTGCCCGGCGGCAGAGCAGGCAAGAGCGCGGCCATCGGAATGGCCGTGCTCGCCGCCGCGACCTTCTCTCCAGTTGCTTGGTCCGACGCCGTCGCGCAGACCCCGCCCGCGCCGATCCCTGCCACCGTCGGTGAGCCCACCACCAAGGGAATCAAGGCCCCTGGCGTCCGTCGCATCATGCCGAAGCACGTCTCCAACAAGTGCCTCACCGTCCATGGCGCAGGCGGCAGAGGCGCCAAGTTGAACCAGTACACCTGCGTCGGGCGAGGCAACCAGAAATGGGAGCTCGTCCCGGTCAGTGCCCCGCTGCCCACTTACACGCTCCGCCCCCAGCACCGAGCCGGGCTGTGCCTGTCGGTTCCAGGTGGGAAGTACAAGAAGGGTGTTCAGCCCGTCGTATGGAGCTGTAACCGCGCCCAGGACCAGATGTTCTGGATCACCTGCGGCGGCAAGGGGAACACGAAATGCGAGATTCGGCCGTACTCTCGGCCCGGCCGCGGCCTGTGCCTCTCCATCCGGGGTGGCTGGAAATCGAACAACGCCCCCGCGATCCTCTGGCGATGCAGCAAGGCCAAGGATCAGAAGTTCGATATCCGATAGCGGAACGGTCCGCGCCCCGGCTCCGGGGCGCGGACCGTCCCGTCCGCTGCTTGGGCGCTCAGAAGCCGGTCGGTTTGGGGATCCCTCCGGGGGCTTCGCCGGGCGACAGGCCCTTGGGCCGTTCGTAGTCGACCGCCTCGCCGACCTCCACGTGAGTGGGGTCGAGGACGCGGCGCAGGAACAGCTTGGTGCGCTCGTGCTGCGGTTCACCGATGACCTGGTCCGGCGGGCCCTGCTCGACGATCACGCCGCCGTCCATGAAGACGACGTGGTCGGCCACTTCGCGGGCGAACGCCATCTCGTGGGTGACCACGAGCATGGTCATGCCGTCCTGCGCGAGCTTGCGCATGACCGTGAGCACGTCCCCGACCAGTTCCGGGTCGAGTGCCGAGGTGGGCTCGTCGAACAACATCAGCGCCGGGTCCATGGCCAGGGCCCGGGCGATGGCGACCCGCTGCTGCTGCCCGCCGGAAAGCTGGGCCGGGAAGCTGTCGGCTTTCTCGGCGAGCCCCACACGTTCCAGGTTGGCCCGCGCGGTCTTCACCGCCTCGCTCTTGCCACGCTTGAGCACCCGGCGCTGCGCGATCGTGACGTTGTCGAGCACCTTCAGATGCGGGAACAGGTTGAACTGCTGGAAGACCATGCCGACCTTGCGGCGTGCGGCGTCGATGTCGACGTCGGGGTCGGTGAGTTCCTCGCCTTCGACGAAGACCTTCCCGCCGGTGGGCTCCTCCAGCAGATTGACGCAGCGCAGCAGCGTGGACTTTCCCGAGCCGGACGGGCCGATGATGCAGATGACCTCTCCGCGCTCGACGGTGAAGTCGATGCCTTTGAGGACCTCGTTGTCACCGAACGACTTGTGCAGGTCGCGGATCTCCACCATGTGGTTCATCGGGTCACCGTGCCTTTGCCTGCCGTGATTCCAGGCGGCGCACCAGGAAGCCCAGCGGGATCGTGATGGTCAGGTACGCGGCGCCGGCGGCGATGTAGGGCGTGGTGTTGGCGACGGTGTTGGACAGGCTCTCGCCGAACTTGGTCAGGTCGTACTGGTCGGCGGTGAAGCCGAGCACGAAGACCAGCGAGGAGTCCTTGAAGAGCAGCACCAGCTCGTTGGTCATCGGCGGGATCACGATCCGCAGCGCCTGCGGAATGATGATCGAGATCATCGCGCGGGTCCGTGACATGCCGAGCGAACGCGCGGCCTCCAGCTGCCCCTTGGGCACGGCCTGGATGCCCGCCCTGATCGTCTCCGCCATGTAGGCGGCGGCGACCAGGCCGAGTCCGACGGAGACGCTGAAGAACACGCCGCCCGGCGGGTTGGCCATGTCGGGAAACGCGATCGGGACACCGAAACCGACCAGCAGCAGGATCAGCAGCGCCGGCAGGCCCCGGAAGATCTCGATGAAGACCAGGGCGAACCACCGGTACGGCAGCACCGACGACAACCGCATGAGGCCGATGACCAGGCCGACCGCCAGGCCGACCACGTAGGCGGCGAGGGTGTAGAGGATGGTGTTGATCAGCGCGGTGCCGAACAGGCTCCCCCACCGGCCGTCGAGCTTGTCGAAGTCGAGGAAGTACGTGTTGATCGCGGACCAGTCGGCCCCGAAGATCACACCAATGACGACCAGGACGAAGACCGCGTACTGGATGTAGAGGCTTATCTGGCGCTTGCGGCGAGGGCTGAGCCCGGTCCTGCGGGGGGTCTTCCCCGCAGGACCAGGCTCTTGCACGGTTGTCGTCATTGCGACGTCATCAGCTCTCTGCGGGCTTGGACTTCGGCTCGGACCCGACCCACTGCTTGTACAGCTTGGCCCACTCGCCGCTGTTCACGGTCTCGGTGATCGTGTCGTTGATGGTCTTGAGCAGCACCGGGTTGCCGCCCTTCTTGACGGCGAAGCCGTACTGGGCGCCGGTCGGGAGCTCCGCCGCGACGGTGAACTTCGAGGAGACGTCGCTCTTCTTCAGCCACTCGTTGACGACCGGGGTGTCCTGCAGGACGGCGTCGATCTGGCCGGAGACGAGCGCCAGGCGCTGCTTCTCGGAGTCCTTGTACTCCCTGGGCTTGATGCCCTTGGTCTTGGCCATCTCCAGGCTGGTGGTGTCGGCCTGGACGCCCAGCTTGAGGTTCTGCGACTTGACGTCGTCGACCGTCTTGGCCGTGACCCCCTTCTTGGTCAGCAGGGTGATGACCTCGGGGTAGTAGGGCCGGGAGAAGTCCAGGCTCGCCTTGCGCTCGTCGGTGATGGTCATGCCCGCGGCGGCCAGGTCACAGCGGCCCGCGTTGAGGGCCGAGCCGCCCTTGATGGCGGCGAAGTCGATGTTGACGATCTCCTGGGTCACGTTGAGCTTCTTCGCCACCAGGTCGATCATGGAAACGTCGAAGCCGACCGTCTTGCCGCCCTGGTCGAACTGGAACGGCGGGTACGGCAGGTTGGTGCAGACCGAGAGCTTGCCGGCCTTGACCGGCTTGAAGGCGGCGGCGCCGCCTGCCTTGTCTCCATCTCCCTGCTTGTCAGCTGACTCGCCACAGGCGCTCAGCGCCAGGAGACCGGTCAGGGCAAGCGCGGCCGTCGCGACAACGCCACGGCGCAGAGAACCAGTGATCACGGGTCCCCCTCCAGTTCGAATCTAGGTCGGACCTTCGCAGATCCGGAGGTCAATGGCACATTTTGGCCTACACCAGGCACTATCTGGATTAAGGCTCCGAAACAATCGGACAACACTGCAACCCCGATTGGGAAGATCACCGTCATACGAACGCGCCGCGTAAGATAGGTATCACGCTGTGACGTCTTGGTGATGGCCGCCACCTCACAGTTCAAGGTTGGGCGCGGTCAGGTGTGGCACAATCGGACAACGGGTGACCCCCGTACGTCGCGAGATGCCCAACACGGTGACGGCTACCAGACCGCACCTACGCGGCGGCATCGCCCGCAAAACCCATTCTCTGACAGGGGTCGCTGTGGCTGCTGAGCCCATTCCCAACGAACCACTCTCCTATGACGACGATCCGGCCTTCCCGCTGCACCGCGGCGGCAAGCTCGAGGTCCGCTCGACCATCCCGGTGCGCAACAAGGACGATCTGTCCCTGGCGTACACGCCCGGGGTCGCGCGGGTGTGCACGGCCATCGCCGACCACCCGGAGCTGGCCTACGACTACACCTGGACCTCGAAGGTCGTGGCGGTCGTCACCGACGGCACCGCCGTGCTGGGTCTGGGCGACATCGGCCCCGCCGCCTCCATGCCGGTCATGGAGGGCAAGTCGCTGCTGTTCAAGGAGTTCGCCGGGGTGGACTCGGTGCCGATCGCACTGAGCACGACCGACGTCGACGAGATCGTCGACACCGTGATCCGGATGGCGCCGAGCTTCGGCGGCATCAATCTGGAGGACATCAGCGCGCCGCGCTGCTTCGAGATCGAGGACCGGCTGCGGGAAGCGCTCGACATCCCGGTCTTCCACGACGACCAGCACGGCACCGCCATCGTGGTGCTGGCGGCGCTGACGAACGCGGCGCGGCTGATCGGCAAGCCGCTGTCGGATCTGCGCGCCGTGGTCGCCGGGGCGGGCGCCTCGGGCATCGCGGTCTCCCAGATCCTGATCAACGCCGGCATCGGCGACATCGCGCTGTCCGACAGCAAGGGCCTCATCTACGAGGGCCGGGACGGCCTCAACCCGATCAAGCAGCGGATCGCCGCGATCACCAACCGATCGCATCTCAAGGGTTCCACCGAGGAGGCGCTGCGCGGCGCCGACGTGTTCATCGGCCTGTCCGGGAGCACCGTGCACGAGTCGTGCATCGCCACGATGTCGGACACCGCGATCGTCTTCGCGTTGTCCAACCCCACTCCCGAGGTGCAACCCGAGGTCGCGCGCCGGCACGCCAAGGTGGTCGCCACCGGCCGCAGCGACTTCCCCAACCAGATCAACAACGTGCTCGCGTTCCCGGGCATCTTCAAGGGCGCCTTCGAGGTGCGGGCACACTCCATCACCGAGAACATGAAGCTCGCGGCGGCCACCGCGATCGCCGACATCGTGAGCGACGACCTGTCCCCCGACTACGTCGTCCCGAGCCCGTTCGACGAGCGCGTCGCGCCCGCCGTCACCGCAGCCGTGGCCGCGCAGGCGCGTGCTGATGGCGTCAGTCGCATCTGATCTGGACGTCCGTACATCTGATCTGAGTGAACGGCCCGTGATCCCTAGGCTGGGGTCACGGGCCGTGATCGTCTGCTAGGCATGCGTGACGAGCGTGAAAATTCCGTCATGTCGGGTACGTCGCGATCAATTTGTCGGTAAATGCTCTCGGGAGCCGCACAATATTTCATATTCCGAGTAGACCACTTCGTTCTCCGGGTGGGCGGAGGTGTAATACTCGACAAGGGGGAATGACACCTACGATTCGCACGATCAGGTCGACTCCGTCAGGAGCGAACGTGGACCTCGCCTCTTACGCAGACCTGGCGATCGAACTCGTGAACACGCAAGACTCGCAGGCGGACAATCTGCGTGACCTCGACGCGCTGCGGGAGCTGCTGGTGATCCGGCCCCATCTGGGCGGCCGGGTCGCACACCGCGACCTCGACGCCATGCGCGAACTGCGCGCCCAGCTTCGCGCCATCTTCGTCTCCGCGGTGGCCGGTGACGAGGAGGACGCGATCGAACGGCTCAACTCGCTGTTGATGCACCATCCGGTCCATCCGCAGCTCTCCGCCCACGACGGACATCGCTGGCACCTGCATCTGAACGAGGGCGGCTCGATCCAGGACCGGTACGCCGCGTGGGCTGCCATGGGGCTGGCCATCAAGGTGAGCGACCGCGGGCTCGACCGGCTCGGGATCTGCCGTGCCGACGACTGCGAGCGGGTGTTCTTCGACACGACGGCCAACAAGTCCCAGCGTTACTGCTCGGACCGCTGCGCCGGACGGCCGAGCGTGGCGGCGGCCCACCATCCGTCCCGTACGAGCGCCCGGGCGACGATCGACCCCGGATTGATCGACACGGCGGTGCCGGCCCAGCGGCGGGCCGCTCAGCAGGACGGGCGGAAGACCGAGACCCGCGACGGCGGCCAGTAACACGCGACCACCCGTCCGATCACGAGTTCGTCGGGCACCGCACCCCAGTTCCAGCTGTCACGGCGACCGCGCGCCCGCTGGTTGTCGCTCTCCAGCCACCAGCCGTCGCCGTCCCGGAATGTGGCGCGCTTCACGGTCAGCGTGTCCGGCTGTTCCGGATGGCGCGCCACCACGAGGTCGCCGGCCGTCACCCGGCCGCCGCGCCGCACGACCAGCGCGTCGCCCGGACGCAACGCGGGCGCCATCGAGTCCCCGGTCACCGCGACGACGCGCCACGGAATGCGAATCACCGCTCCCCCCATGACCTCGGATTTGCCGGCTTGCCCGCATGCCTTCCGCATTCGCGGATACAACAGGCCGGTGAGGGCCCCCACATGGGACGACCGCGGGTTCGGGTCCTAGGCCCAAAGACCGAGCGCCCTGCCCATACGCCCTCCAGGCCACAAGAGTAATGTCGGTGGCCTGAGCATGATCCGATACGAGGGAAGGGAAACGCAGGTGCTCGTCAACCTTCTGCGTCCGAAGACAACGGTCTCCGCGCACTGCGACCTGCCGTGCGGGGTTTATGACCCGGCGCAGGCACGCATCGAGGCAGAGTCCGTCAAGGCGATCATCGAGAAGTACGCCGCCAACGAGGACCCGGCCTTCCGGGCCCGGGCGATCCAGATCAAGGAGCAGCGCTCCGAACTGGTCAAGGAGCACCTCTGGGTGCTCTGGACCGACTACTTCAAGCCGCCGCACTTCGAGAAGTACCCGCAGCTGCACCAGCTGTTCAACGAGGCCACCAAGCTCGCCGGCGCGAGCGGCACCAAGGGCAGCCTCGACGTCAAGGTCGCGGAGGACCTGCTGGGCAAGATCGCCGAGATCGACAAGATTTTCTGGGAGACCAAGCAGGCTTGACCATCCGGGAACACCTGCTCAACTCGCCGTAAAAAGGACTCGTCGGGAGTCGCTAGCCTGTCAGGCATGATTCGGGCTGCGACTCCTGACGATGTCCCCACCATCCTGCGGCTCGTGCGCGAGCTCGCGACCTACGAGCGTGCTGCGGACGAGGTGAAGGCGACCGAGGCTGACCTGCGGAGCAACCTCTTCGCCGCCGAGCCGAAGGCCTTCGCGCATGTCGCCGAGCACGAGGGCGAGGTCGTGGGTTTCGCCTTGTGGTTCCTGTCGTTCTCTACATGGCTCGGCAAGCACGGCATCTACCTCGAAGACCTCTACGTCAGCCCCGATGTGCGCGGGCACGGGTACGGGAAGGCCCTCCTGACCGAACTCGCCCGCATCGCCGTGGAGCGCGGATACGGGCGAGTCGAATGGTCGGTGCTCGACTGGAACACGCCGGCCATCGGGTTCTACAAGTCGCTGGGCGCGGCGCCGCAGGACGAGTGGACCGTCCACCGGCTGACCGGCGAGCCGCTGCGGGCGCTCGGCACCGCAGAGCGCAACTGACCGCGCAGCCCGCCTGACCGCGCAACCCTCCTGACCTCAGATCGCGCTTAGCATGACGGTCGGGTCAGCCCAGCGTTCGTTGGGAACGAGCGGATACCAGCCGGGGCGGCCGGGGTCACGGTCGTACGGATAGCCCCCTAGCTCGCGGTACAGCTCGACGTACTCTGCGACCTTGTCACGGTCCAACCGCACCCCCAGGCCGGGTCCCGTCGGCACCGGGATCCGGCCGTCCACGTACCGCATCTTGCCGCCTTCGATCACGTCGTCGGCGAGGTGATGGTAGTGCGCGTCCGCGGCATAGGTCAGGTTGGGCAGGACCGCCCCCAGGTGCAACATCGTGGCGAGCTGGATGCCCAGCTCGCCCGATGAGTGCACCGAGACCCCGACCTGGAACGTCTCGCAGATCCCGGCCGCCTTGATGCAGGGACGGATGCCGCCCCAGAACGTCGTGTCCAGCAGGACGACGTCGGCGCTGCGGCGCAGCACGTTGGTGGCGAGCTGTTCGAAGTTCACCACGACGGTGTTGGTCGCGAGCGGTACGTCGACGCGTTCGCGGACCAGGCGGAGCCCCTCCAGCCCGAGAACGGGGTCTTCGAGGTAGTCGTTGTTCAGATGCTCGATGGCCTTGCCGAAGCGGATGCCCTCGTCCATGCTCAGCACCGCGTTCGGGTCGTACCGGAGCCGGTCGTCCGGGAACGCCTCCGCCAGCGCCAGGTAGCACTCCAGCTCGTACCCGGGTGGGAACACCCCGCCCTTGAGCTTGTGGACCGAGAACCCGTGCTCCTCCTTGAGCGCATGTGCGTGCGCCACGAGCTGCTCGGGCGTGCGGACCTCGCCTGTGTCCTTCCCGGGATACCGGTAGAAGAGGTACGAGGCGAACGGGACCGTGTCCCGGATCTTGCCGCCGAGCAGGTCGTACGCGGGGACGCCGAGGTGCTGGCCGATGAGGTCGATACAGGCGAACTCGATCGCCGCCAGCATCTGCGTGCGGTTGTTGTAGAGGCTGGCCGTCGGGTTGGCGATTTTGAAGCGGAGCGCCTCCAGCTCGAACGGGTCGTGGCCCTCCAGATAGGGCGCCAGGGCACGGAACGCGTCCTCGGCGCTCTGCCCGCCGCCGCCCATCTCGCCCAGCCCGACCAGCCCGTTGTCCGCCTCGACCTCGACGATCGTGCGGATGAAGCGGCCCCAGTGGGCCCCGTTGCTGTGCAGCAGCGGCGCTTCGAGGGGCACCGCGACGGTGGTGGCCCGGATGTCGGTGATCTTCATCTACGCGTTCCCCTTCACCGTGACGGCGACGATCCCGCATGCGGGCAGGCGGACGACCGCGGTGCCGTCCCGGACCGGCACTTCCTCGACGTCACGGCCAAGGCCGGAGTCGACGAGGGCACGGCGGAGCCCGGGCAGCCGCAGTCCGGCCTCCACGGGCCCGTCGGCCAGCGACTGAAGCCGGACGACCAGGTCGCCGTCCACCCGGCCGATCGAGGTGATCAGTACGTCCGG
Organism: Actinomadura sp. 6N118; assembly: GCF_044326415.1. Classification (NCBI taxonomy): domain Bacteria; kingdom Bacillati; phylum Actinomycetota; class Actinomycetes; order Streptosporangiales; family Thermomonosporaceae; genus Actinomadura; species Actinomadura sp. 6N118. The sequence continues at coordinate 95,491 of NZ_JBIRAZ010000025.1, forward strand.
ATCGTCGACCGAGACGAAGGTGCCCGTGGCGGCCGCCTCGTTCTCACCTGTCGCGAGGGTCGCCACGAACGCGTCGGTGAGCCCGGCGGCGGTCGCCGCGCCGAGCCGCCGTCCCGGTACGCCGCCCGTGGCCGATGCGACGGCGTACCGGAACGTCGTTTCCCCCGACTGCTGGGACGGGAAGTTGGTGTCCCAGATGTTGTTGAGCGCCCAGGAGTAGACCGTGGACGGCTCGACATCGAGTGTCGGTGGGAACGGCGCGTACGGCATGTGGATCGAGCCGAACTGCACCAGCGGTGCCTCCAGCGTCGCCCACGCGACCGTAAGATCAGCGTCTTCGAACGCGGTCCAGTGCCTGATAGGCCGCATGTGCTCGGCGGATCCCGGCACGCTCGGCACGTGGGTGCCGCCGACGCCGCCCGTGAGCTCCCACACCGACGGCGGCCCGCCGACCGCGAACGGGAAGGAGAAGAAGACCGCCTCCTTGGCCGCCGTCGGCTGCTTGCCCAGCTGGAAGCGCAGGTCGAGGCGCGGGACGCCCGCGTACAGGTCGATCGTCGTCCGCAGCCAGTCGACGCCCTTGCCGGTCAGCTCCACGACGAGCCGTTCTCCCGCGGGCGTGCGTTCGCACCTGACCACACCGGCGTTCCTGCCGATCGCGCGGTCGCCCAGGAGCGTCTTGTCGTGCACGAGCATGTGCCCGGACAGGTGGTTGAAGTGCGGCGCGGTGGCGTACCGGTCGTAGATGTACTGCCCGAAGCCCGCCGCCGCGTCGGCGTTCACCAGCTCGCGGCCCGCGACCTTGTCGAAGACCGAGCTGAGATATCCCTCGGCGAGGTCGTACGTCACCCGGTAGTACTCGTTCTCGATCATGCCGTCGCGGCCCAGATTGATCGGCTCAGGTGCGGGCGCCTCACCCCGGATCACGTCCAGCCGTACGTGGCCGAGACCCGGCACATCCGGGACGACGGCGTCCAGGTGCCGGCCGATCGGGCGGGTCGGCCACTCGTCCGGGTCGACCTCCTCCTCGCGGTGCGGCACCGGCTCGCCGGTCCGGGCGTCCACGATCGTGATCGGGACGTCCACGGCGACCACGTCGCGGGGCAGGAACGCCCGCGCCACGTCGGTACGGGCGAACGTGCCCGGGTTGACGACGACGAACGAGGCGAGCGCATCCGGCGAGGCGCCCTGCGTTGAGCCGAAGCGGCGGGACCCCGCCTGGAGCAGGTCGAGGGCGTCGTCGTACGACTGGTAGCCCACGGCGGACTTGCGGGTCCACTGCAGGCCGCCCGAGTCGCCGCCCTCCTCGGCGTCCTCCCAGGGGTTGGCGGCGCCCCAGGTGTGCTCGTCGAAGAGCGCGGCCTTGTCGTACGCCTCATCGACGCCGTCAGCCGTCGCCCCGGCCAGGGAGTGCAGGGTCTCAGCTGCGCGCAGCACGTTCTGCGCCCGCCGGACGTAACCGAGCGGGCGGGCGCCGGAGCCGAGCCCGTCGGCCCACCAGTCCGTCCAGTCGCCCTCGTGGACCTGCAGCTGGTCGAGGTGGTGCTCCTCGACGTGCTCGAAGAAGTCGGCGTTGGTCGCCATGCGGAGCCGCGGGTACGCCCACGTCTCGTTCCACTTGCGCGCGATCTCGGCGGGCATGATCGACGGCCCGGCGTTGTCGGCGTGGGCGCCCTGCACCCGCAGATGCACCGCGTCCAGCACGTCGGGCGCCTTGGCCGCGCCGACCTGGCCGGGCGCCGCATACCAGCCGAACGTGCCCGGCCCGTACGGATAGGGACGGTCGGCGAGCGAGCCCAGATAGCGCGGCAGCAGGTCTTCGGCCAAGTCGTAGCCATCGACGAGGCCGACGGTGTTGCCCTCCATGTAGGCCATGCCATGCGGGGTGTCGGTGAACCACACGAGCAGCTCGCGCCCACTGGGGGCCCGCCACCGGAACGGCCGGCCGAGCTTGTCGCCGCCCGTGATGTACGGGACGGACCGTCCAGCCCAGTTGTGCGCCGCCGCCAGGTAACGCACTCCGGCTGCGTTGAGCGCGTCCACGACACCCACGACCGCGCCCGGGATGTCGGTGTGCATCGCCGACCGCACATCGATGCCGTACGACGAACGAAGCCGTTCAACGAAACGCAGTTGCCGGTAGAGCTCCTCGACCGAGCACGCCTCCGTGTGCAACTGCATCGGGAAGGCGGTGACCTCGATCTGGCCCGCACGGCTCCGTTCGGAGAACTCGGCGACCAGGTCCTCGGGCCGGGTCGCCAGCCAACGCAACGCCGGCAGCGACGATTCCACCGACCAGCGGAAGCGTGCGTCGTCCGGCCAGTCCGCGGTCTCCTGGGCGAGCCGCAACGCCGCATCCAGATAGTCCAGGTGGTGGCGCAGCACCGTTCCCTGGGTATCGGTGTAGCCGATGTCCAGGTGGGAGTGGTGAACGACGAAGACGTTCCACTTACGCTGCGGCGTGACGTCGAGCGGCGCGGCGCCGACGAGCCCCGCGACGTCGCGTACGCGCAGCGTCAGCCGCCGCGTCTCGGCGACCTCCGGCACGAGCAGCGTCGCACGCCCCTGGTCGTCCGTCCGTCCCGTGGCGACGCCGGAGCCGTCCTCGTCTTCGAGCGCGAGGTCGAGCCCGCCGGCGGCCTCACCGGTCACGTCGATCCGTACGACCTGCCGGAGTCCGCCGTCGCCATCCCGCTTGAACAGCGGCAGCACGGCGGCACGGACCGCCAGCCCGCGCACTGCGAGGACCTCGACCGAAGAGTCCTGGCGCAGCGCGTCGCGGATCCCGTCATAGTCGGGTGATCCGAGACTGGCCTGCAACAGACGGCTCGTCATGTTTCCCCTAAAACAAATGAGAGCTGAACAAATAAGAGCTGGTTGAGAAAAAGCCGATCAAAGCTGGGCGATGGAGAGACCCCTCGCGAACAGGCGCTGTGTCGCCAGGAAGAGCACGACGGTCGGCAGCGACACCACGAGCCCGGCGGCCAGCGCGATCGGCACGGGCGTGCCCGCGTAGACGTCGCTGGTCAGCGCGGCGATCTCCGTCATGACCGGCCGCGCGGTCTCCGACTGCGTGAGCGTCAGCCCGAACAGCAGGTCGTTCCAGGTGAACGTGAACTCGAAGATGAACACCGCGGCCAGCGCCGGCCACGAGACCGGCAGGAAGATCCGCAGGAAGACGCGCATCGTGGACGCGCCGTCCATGCGCGCGGCCTCGAAGATCGAGACCGCCACACCACCGTAGAAGTTGCGCATGACCAGCGCCGCGAACGGGATGTTGATGGCGAGGTGGATCAGGACCATGCCGAGCCTGGTGTCGTACAGCGGGGTCTTGCTGTACCCGACGAACAGCGGCACCAGCAACATCTGGAACGGGAAGATCGACCCGCCGTAGATGAGCATGAACCATGCGAAGCCGTATTTGAGCCGCAGCACGACGATCGCGTATCCGGCGAGCGCACCCAGCAGCACGGCGAGCCCCGGCGACACCAGCGCGTAGAGCATCGTGCTGAACAGGCTCTGCGCGATGTCGGTGCGCTCCCACACCTCCGCGATGTTGTCGAACAGCGCGAAGCTGCCGGACGGCTTGATCGCGTCGGAGGGCTGGTACTCGTCGGCCGGCCGGAACGCGTTCGCCAGGATGAGGTACGTCGGGAACAGCCAGATCAGCCCAAGCCCGGCCAGCACGGCCCGGCGCAGAATCGCACTGGTGGCGGTGGCGCGCATCAGTGGTCCTCCTTCCCGATCTGGCGGCGCATGTAGGCGTACGAGGCGAGCCCGGTGACGGTGGTCAGCAGCACCGCGACCGCGGAGCCGTAGCCGTACTCGTCGGCCACGAACACGTCGCGGTACATGGTCACCGCGAGGGTCTCCGACGTCCGGCCCGGACCGCCCTGGGTCATCACCCAGACGATGTCGAACGTCTTCAGGCTCGCCACCAGCGCCAGCCCGACCACCACGGTCGTGAGCGGGCGCATCAGCGGCCAGAGCACGTGCCGGAACAGCCGCCAGCCGGAGGCGCCGTCGATCCGGGCGGCCTCGATCGGCGCGCGCGGGATCGACTGCAGGCCGACCACGAACAGCAGCATGTTGACGCCGAGCTGCTGCCAGGTCCACACCCCCAGCATGGCGAAGGTGTTCTCCGGCCCGTCGTTGAGGAACGACATGTCGCCGCCCGGCATGCCGAAGAAGGTCAGTGCCTGGTTGGCGACGCCCTCGGGTTGCAGGATGAAGCCCCAGACGAGGCCGAGCCCGGCTCCGGACATCGCGTACGGCAACAGGAACGGCAGGCGGAACCAGGGACCGCCCCTGATGTCGTACGAGAGCACGGCGACCAGCAAGCCCAGCCCGACCGGAAGCACCGTCGTGCCGGCCACCCACAGCAGGGTGTTGCGGATCGAGGTGATCAGCGCCTCGTCTTCGAACAGGCGGGTGTAGTTGTCCAGGCCGATGAACTCCGGCGATCCCAGGCCGTCGTAGCGGGTCAGGCTCAGCCAGGCCGTCCACACGAACGGCAGGTAGAGCAGGACCGCGACGAGCAGGAGCGCGGGCGAGACGTAGGCGTAGCGCAGCCGGCCGAACAGTGCGTAGGAGCCGCCGGGCCGGTGCGGGCCGGACCGGTGGCCGCCGCTCCCGGCACCGCGGCGCTTGGTGTGCGCCGCGGCCGGCCGGGACGGCGAGGTGGCGGGGGCCATCAGTTTCCTTGGGTCTTCCAGTACTGGTCGTTGGCCTTCTGGATCGTCTCCAGCACCTTCATGTAGGTGTCGGGCTTGACCGTGAAGCCGCTGAGGCCGTCGAGCGCGGCGGTGAGCACCGGGGCGGGAGCCGCCTCGAAGTACCGCTGCATCAGCCGGTAGTCGCCGCCGGCCGCGTCCTTCGTGATCTTGCCGAGCTCAGGCTGGGCGATCTTCACCCGCGGGTTGCCGGAGACGTCGCCGCGCGAGTTGGCCCACTTCTCCTGGGCGGCGGGGGTGACCCACCACTTCAGGAACTTGGTGCTGGCCGCGGGGTCCGGGGCCTTGGTGAGCGAGCACAGCGGCCCGCTCTCGAAGACGAGCGACGTCTTGGGCAGCGAGGGGTTGACGTTGGGGATGAAGAAGAACCCGTAGTCCTCGCCGAGCTTGAGCTGCCGCTGAGTCATGCTGGTGTTGAACCAGGTGCCCGAGGAGACCATGGCGGCCTTGCCGCTCTTGAAGTGGTCGGCCGGGTCGGCCTTGTCGCCGGGGTTGCTGAACCACCCGGCGTCGATCATCGTCTTCCACCGCTTCATGACGTCCACGACGCCCGGGTCGGTGTAGGAGGCCTGGCCGGTGCCGAGCTTCTCGTACAGGTCCGGGTTGGTGCCGACGAGAAGCTGCTCGAACCACACGAACGAGAACAGCGAGGTCGGCGTGGTGTGGTTGAACGGCGTCTCGCCCTTGGACTTCAGGGTCCGCGCGATGTTCTCCAGCTCCGCCCACGTGGTCGGGGTCTTGAGCTTGTACTTCGCGAACATCTTCTTGTTGTAGAACATGCCCCAGTAGGCGGTGTTCAGCGGGACGCAGTACTGCTTGCCGTCGATCGTGTAGTACTTCGCCAGATCGGCGGACAGGTCACCGCTCTTGATCGCCGCCTGCCAGATGTCGGTGGTGTCGGCCACCTGCTTCTGCTTGACGATCTCGGTCAGCCGGCCGCCGGTGCTCCAGGTGAACAGGTCCGGCTTGACCTTGGTCCGGAACGAGGCCTTGATGAACGCGGTGTAGGCGGGCTCGTCGGTGTAGCCCACCGGCTTCATGCCGAGCCCGATCTCCGTCTTCGACTGGGCCCCCATCTGGTCGAAGAACTGCGACCAGGCTCCCTTGTCGTTGTAGAGCTTGATCTCGGACTTGGACCCGCCGGAATCATTGCCGGACGAGCAGCTCGCGAGGGCGAGCATCGCCGCGCCGGTGGCGAGCGCGGTAACCCGCAGACGCATCGACGGCATCATGGGGCCTCCTAGTCGGGGGTGGGACGAGGGGTTGGCTGTGGAGCCGCCGGCCCTGCGCGGGCGGACGGCCTGGGTGGAACGGGGTGTCAGGTGGAACGGGGATGTCAGATCAGGTGAGTCTGGCTTCGATGACGCTCTTCACGTCCAGGAGGTGGGAGCGCATGAGCTCCTCGGCTCGCTCCGCGTCGCCCGCCTCGATGGCACCGAGGATCGCCCGGTGCTCGTCGTGGTCGCGGGCCCGGTCATCGAAGATGCGCAGTATCTCCCGCTGTTCGGCGGCGTGCACCGAGAGCAGCGAGTCGATGACCTCGTTCAGCACCTCGTTGCCCGCGGCCTTGGCGGCCGCCCGGTGGAACGACCGGTTGGCCTGGTCGAGCTCGGCGTCCGCGCCGTCGAGGTGGCAGCCCGCCTCGTCGAGGACCGACCGGAGGGTGGCGAGGTCGGAGGGGTCGGCCCGGCGGGCGGCCATCGCCGCCACCGGGGGTTCGATGAGCAGCCGGGCGTCCAGCAACTGCAGCAGCTGGTCGCCTTGGAGCTCGCGGACGTTGGGATTGGGCATGACGACCCGTTCGAGGTCGGCACCCACATAGATGCCCGAGCCGTGCCGCATCTGGACCGCGCCGGTGGCCTCCAGCCGGCGCAGCGCCTCGCGCAGCGTCGGGGTGGTCACGGCGAAGCGCTCGGACAACTCCCGGGCCGAGGGCAGCCGGTCGCCGGGACGGAGCCCGCCGGACCGGATCAGCTCCAGCACGCTCTCGGTGAGCGCGTCGGAGAGACTGGGCCGGGCCACATCCTGAGCCATCGACTACCTCGTTCGCAGAAGAAGTTAAGTCATCTAATCACTTGATGTGCTGCGGTGTCCAGCGTTCACGAGACCCGCATCCGACCGGGATCCGCATCCGACACTGCCAACCCCCGGCGCAGGGCTGCGCGCTGACCTGCGAGAGCCTCGCGCGCAACGGCGGCCGAGAGCACACCGTCGAAGCCGTGGTAGACGTGCGGCATGTGATGCAGTTCGGTCGGCACCCCGGCCTGGATGAGCCGCAGGGCGTACGCCAGGTCCTCGTCGCGCAGCGGATCGCCCTCCGCGACGAGCATGTACGTGGCCGGCAGCCCGGACAGATCCCCGGCACGCGCCGGAGCCGCGTAGACGGGCGCTTGGCCGTGATGCGGGCCCAGGTAGTGCCGCCACATGTGCCCGACATCGCCCCTATTGAACAGCGGAGGCTCGACGAAGGCCCGCATCGAGGGCGTGTCCATCCGGTCGTCCAGAACGGGATAGATGAGCAGCTGGAACACCAGCGGCGGCCCGTCCTCGTCCCGGGCGCGCAACGCGATCCCGGCGGCCAGGCCACCGCCCGCGCTCCCGCCGCCGACGCCGATCCGGTCCGGATCGACGCCGAGCTCCGCCGCGTTCTCGCGCACCCACACCGTCGCCGCGTAACCGTCGTCGAACGCGGCCGGGAACGGATGCTCGGGCGCGAGCCGGTAGTCCACGGAGACGACCACGATGCCCACCTCACCGGCGAAATCCAGGCAGCGCACGTGCTCGTTCTCCAGGTCACCGGTGACGAAGCCGCCGCCGTGGAGATAGACCAGCGCCGGCACCGGCCCTCGCCGCTCCTTCGGCCGGTAGATCCGGACGGGCACGGACCCCCCGGCCGGGTCGGGGATCTCGCGATCCCCGACCTCGACCCGGGCGTCGGACACCGGCTCCGACAACACCTCGACGAGCGCGCGCATGGCGTCCCGTGCCTTGGCCGGGTCGGCCAGGCTCACGTACGGCATGTCGGCGAGGGCGTCGGTCAGCTCGGGATCCATCGGTGTCCTTCTTTCTCAGCCGCTGACTCTCTCAGCCGCTGACTTTTCTCAGCCGGAGACCGGGAGGTTGACGAAGCGCGGGCGGTAGATGCTGACGTTCTTGTAGTTGTCGTTCTCCGCGCCCTGGGTGGTGTCGAGGCTGTTGACGTTGTACGACACGACGATGTTGTTCGTGGTCGTCATCGAGGCGTGGGCGTGGGCGTTGTAGGTGTAGATGTTCGGGTTGCCGGCGCCGGTCTCGGGGGTCCGGTAGACCGTCTTCTCGTCGGTGAACGGCCCGGCGGGCGAGCAGGAGAGATAGGTGTCGATCTCGGTGCTGAACGCGTCCTTGGTGTCCTGGGTCAGCAGGATGTAGAAGTTGCCGCGCTTGGACACGCTGAACTCGTTCGACACGCCGCTCAGCATGCGGACCGCGGACGCCTCCGACGTGGAGTCGAAGTTGCCGCTCGTGGTGCGGTAGGTCCACGTGCCGCGCAGGTCGGTGCCGGAGACCCGGGCGATGTAGAGGTGCTTGCCGGAGGTGCCGAGGTCCTCGGTGCCATAGATGTAGGTGTAGCCGCCGTCCCTGAGGAGCGCCGAGCCCCACATGATCCCGCGGCTGGAGGGCAGGTCCGTCACGGAGGTCGGCTGGTTGAGGTTGCTCGTCGAGAAGCGGGCGAGCACGTTGCGCTCGAACTTGAGGTTCCAGGCGCCCCCGACCCAGTACTCCCGGTAGGGCTGCTGCACCTCGCTGCCGTTCACGGTCATGTCGCCGGCCCAGTAGACGTGCGAGGCGTCACGCGGAGGCAGGAGCGCGGTGGGGTTGGCCGTCGTGCCACCGTGCGCGGTGGTCATCGCCCCGCTGGTGGACCGCACGACGAAGGTGTTGTTGGGGAACGGGGTGGTGCCGCCGTCGGCGATGGTCAGCGGGCGCGTGCCGCCGTTGACCTCGCCGAGGAAGGTGTCGGAGAAGCCGAAGACCGTCCGGCCATCCGGCAGCTTCACCGAGTAGGTGCTGTCGGCGCCCGTCCAGTCGTCGAGCCGGGCGTTGCTGTTGCCGTACGTGGTGAACGAGTTGTTGAGGGAGGTGTGCTGGGAGGCCGTGCCGAAGGTCGGGGCCGCGGCGCCACCGCATACGGGGGCGGCAGCAGCGGAGGCGGGTGGGGCGAGGAAGAAGGTGGCCAGAAGCGCGGAGGCCACCGTGGTTCGGGCAGCGTGCAGGGTCAATGGACGCATGCGAAAACTCCTTGTGGGGGTGAAAAGGAGATCTGTGGGGGTGGACGGAGATAAGGCGTAGACGGAGATAGGGAGAGGTGGACGGGGATGAGGAGATCTAGAGGTCGATCGCGGTGATGTGCCAGCGGCCGAGGTTCGCCACGTACGCCGTGGTGCCCTTGAACGCCAGGTTGGTGGGGTGGCACAGAAGGTGGGCGGTGGGATCGTCGGCGACCACCTCGACGTCCCCATCTGTGTTCTCGTCGGGCCGAACTCGCAGCACCTTGCTGGGCTCGTAGCAGGCGACATAGAGGAGGCCGTCGGGGCCGAAGGCGATCCCGTCGGGGACGGTGCCGGGGAGTTCGACGACGGTGCTCCGCTGCCCCACGCTGCCGTCCGCGCGGATCTCGACGCGGGTGACGCCGGGCATGAACGACTCGACGACATAGAGGGACGACTCGTCCGGCGCGAGCGCGAGCCCGTTCGCGAACGCCATCGGGCGTTCGTCCCAGACCTCGCCGGTACCGTCCACCTCGTACCGGAACACCGCGGGCCCCGGCTCGTCCAGCTGGCGGCTGTCGGAGACGTACATCCGGCTCTGCGCGTCGAACACCGCGTAGTTGGGGTTGCGGAACCGGTGGCCGCCCGCCCCGTCGGCGAACAGCTCCACCTTGCCCGTGGCCAGGTCGAGCCGGAACACGCCGGGATGGACGATGTCGCAGATGAACAGGTAGGAGGCGGTCGGGTCGAACGCGATGCCGAGCACGAAGCCGTTGGTGGTCGCGATCTGCTCGATCTTCGTGCCCGCCGGGTCGATGCGGAAGATCTGACCGGCCTCGCCGCCGCACCAGATGCTGCCGTCCGCCGGGTGCACGGCGACGCCCTCGGGGTGGTCCAGCCGCGGGCTGGTGAACAGTCCGTCGAAGAACACTCGGGTGCTGGTCATCAGACCTCCGGCAGCGCTGCGGGGTTGCGGGCGAGCAGGCCGCCGTCGACGCGGTGCTCGGCCCCGGTGATGAACGAGGAGCGCGGCCCGGCGAGGAACGCCACCAGCTCGGCGACCTCCTCGGCCCGCGCGACCCGGCCGAGCGGGTGGGCGCGGCCCCACTCGGCGACCTGGTCGTCCTGGCTCGTGCCGCCGCGGAACAGGTCCGCGGCCCAGCGCAGCATCGGGGTGTCCACGGAGCCGGGGCACACCACGTTCGCCCTGATGCCGTCGGCGGCGTGATCCAGGGCCATCGCGCGGGTGAGCCCGTTGATGGCCGACTTGCTCGCGGTGTACGCGGCGACCCGGTCCTGGGAAGCGAAGGCCTGGACCGACGACATCGTGACGATCGTGCCGCCGCCCCGCCGCCGCAGCTCGGGCACGGCCGCCTTGCAGACCAGGAAGACACCCTTGAGGTTGACGCCGAGCACCTCGTCCCAGAGCTCCTCGGTGGTGTCCTCCACGGTGCCGTACCGCTGGATGCCGGCGCAGGTCACCACGGTGTCGAGCCCGCCGTGGCGTTCGACCGCCAGCCCGACCAGACCATGCATCTGCGCGACGTCGGTGACATCGGCGACGACCCCGGTGACGTCGTGTCCCTTGTCCCGGAGCTGCGTTTCGGCCGCCCGCACCGACTCCTCGTCCAGCCCGCAGAAGACCACCGCGGCGCCATCGGAGGCCAGCCGTTCGACCACGGCCCGGCCGATCCCGAGCGAACCTCCGGTCACGACGGCGACCTTGCCGTCGAACTCCCCGCTCACTTAGCCTCCCTGCTCAATGTCTCGCCCTGCTCACCCTGGCCGTGCTCATCCTGCTCAATTTCTCGCTCCGTTCAGGGGCCGCTCTTCGTCGATGACGCTCGCGCGCAACCACAGCGGCTTGATCTCGTGCGGTTGCAGTGTGAGCGCAGACCCGTTCCGCACCGCCTCGGTCAGTCCCTCGGTCGGGTGCCCGGCGAACGGCTCCAGGCCGACCACGTAGGCCCGTCCCCACCAGGGATGATCTCGGGAGGCTCCCAGCTCGCGCCACACCCAGAGGTGCCGCAGCACGGTCGCGTCCCAGCCGACCCGGAGCCCGAGCCCGTCCACCGGATCGGTGATCTCGTACCAGCCGTCCGGTCCGAAGCCGGTGAGGTAGTGGATGTCGCTCGGCCGGCCGTAGTCGGGGACCACGGTGAGCTCCTTCTCGGTGACCACGGGATCGGACTCGACCTCCGGCGGCAGCCGGATCCGGTGCCCGGGGAGCAGGAACGGGGCGCCGAAGACGATGTGGTGACCCCACATGACCTCCAGCTCCACCCCGGACTCGTTCGTCAGCTCCTCGTCGATGAGGAGCTCGGGCCGCCCGCAGACCAGCCGGAACGTCTTCGTCACGCGCAGCGGCATCCGCCGCGCACGCACGCTCAGCCGCACCGCGATCTCGCCCGGGTCGTCGGTCACGATCTCGACGTCCCACGGCAGCCCGGCCACCTCGCCGTGCTGCGCGAGCGCCGCACCCCGGTAGGTGCTCGGCAGGCCGCCGTTGGGCAGCACCTCCTGCCAGCCGCCCTCGTAGTGGTCGAGGAAGGCCGCCACGTCGTCGGAGGCGCCGCCCGCCACGTCGCGGGGGTTGCGGATCCCGTCCGGCGCCAGCCAGACGAAGTCCATGTCCCGCCGCTTGTAGCAGAACTCGGCGACGTCACCGCCCTTGTCCGCCAGCACGGTGACCCGCAGCAGTTCGTTCTCCAGCACCACGGCGCGCAGGCCGAACCAGGTGATCTCGTGCAGCCGGGCACCCCAGTTGCGGGCCGGGCGGTGACGTCGGTGACTCATCGGTCAGCGGAACCTCACGTCGACGAAACGGGGGCGGTAGATGCTGCTGTCCTTGTAGTGGTCGGTGTTCTTGAAGGTGTTCACGTTGTACGACACCACGAGGCGGCCCTTGGAGCTGAGCTCGGGATGGGCGTGGGCGTTGTAGGTGAAGACGTTGGCGTTCTTGTAAGTGCCGGTCAGCCCGGTCTCCGGGGTGTTGTAGACGGTCGTCTTACCGGTGAACGGACCCTGCGGCGAGCAGGAGTAGTACGCCACGATCTTGGTGCTGAAGAGCTCGGTGGTGTCCTGGGTGATCAGAACGTAGCCGCGCCCTAGCCTGCTTACGCTGTACTCGTTGGCGACGCCGTCCATCACGCGGGCCGAGTCGGCCTCGCGCTTCGACCAGCCCTTGCCCGTGTAGAACTCCCACCGGCTCTTCAGGCTGCTGCCCCGGACACGGGCGAGGTGCATGTACTTGGAGTTGCCCTTGTCCTCGACGCCGTAGATATAGATCGTGCGACCCGAGCGTTCCAGCCACGACGCCCAGGAGATGCCCTTGCTGGAGGGCAGCGGGGTCACGCTGGTGGGCTTGGACAGGCGCTTGGGCGAGAACTGCGCCAGCACGTTCCGGTGCCAGCGCCAGTCCCAGATGCCGGGGCCGAACCGCTCGTACTCCTGGTAGGTGGCCTGGACCTTGCCACCTGCGGTGATGGCGTCCCCGGCCCAGTACCAGTGCTTCTTGTCACGCGGCGGCATGACCGCCTTGGGCGCCCCCTTGCTCCCGCCGGTGACGGTGGTGAGCCTCTTACCGTCCTTGACCACGAACGTGTTGTTGAGGAACGGGGTGGTGCCGCCCTCCTCGATCACCGGTGACCGCGAGCCGTCCTTGTTCACCTTGCCGAGGAAGGTGTCGGAGAAGACGAAGGCGAGCCGGCCGTCGGGCAGGGTCGTCGAGTAGGTGCCGTCGGCGCCCGTCCAGTCGTCGACCCGGCGGTTGTCGGTCGCGTACCTGGTGAAGAGCCCGTTGAGCTCGGCGTGCGGCTTGGAGCTCACGAACGCCGGGGTCCGTACCCCGTCGCAGGTCAGGGGCGCCGCAGCAGCAGCCGTCCGCAGTTGGGCGGCGGACGCCTGGCTCGGCTTGGGCGGCGCCGCGTTCGCCGGAACGAACGCGGTCGTGGCCAGGGTGAGGGTCAAGGCACCGGCCGCGAGGCCGAGCGTTCTCTTCCGGAGTGTTCTGTTGTCGCGGGGGGTGGGTTTCCGCACGTGCACCTCACGGGTCTCGTCGATCACGATTCCATGGAGCTAGAAGTTTGGTCATTAGATGACTTGTTGTCTAGATGTATCGTGCTGCGCATGACGACTGGACCCCGGGCGGCTCGCGTGGCCTTGATCGGCGAGTGCATGATCGAGCTTCGGCATCTGTCGGCGGACCGGCTCGCGCTGGGCTACGCCGGAGACGTCTTCAACACGGCCGCCTACCTCGCGCGCAGCGCGGAGCCCGGCGCGGTCGACGTCCAGTTCGTCTCGGTCACCGGAGACGACCCGTACAGCCTGACCATGCGCGAGCACTGGCGTGCGTACGGCGTGCACGACACGTACACGCGCACCCTCCCCGGCGGAAAGGCCGGCCTGTATCTCATCCGCACCGACGAACGCGGAGAGCGCACGTTCCAGCACTACCGGCGGGGATCCGCCGCCCGCGACCTGTTCGGCCCAGACCAGCCCGCCGAGATAGACGAGGCCATCGCCTCCCACGACCTCGTCTACCTGTCCGGCATCACCCTCTCGATCATGACCCCGACCGCCCGCGCCCGCCTCGTCGACGTCCTCGCCGAGACCCGCCGACGCGGCGGCCGCGTCGCGTACGACGGCAACTACCGCCCCAGCGGCTGGCCCTCACCCCGCGCCGCCGCCGGCGTCGCCAACACCGTCCTCGCGCACACCGACATCGCGCTCCCGAGCCTGGACGACGACCGCCTCGTGCACGGCGACACCGACGCAGACGCCTGCATCACCCGCCTGCGCGCCGCCGGCGTCCGCGAGATCGTGGTCAAACTCGGCGAGCAGGGCTGCGTCATCGCCGACGAATGTTCGACCGAGCCGATCCCCGCCGTGCCCGGAGCAACGGTCGTCGACACCACCTCCGCAGGAGACGCGTTCAACGGCGCCTACCTCGCTGCCCGCCTCGCCGGCGCCACCCCGCGCCCCGCCGCCGAGGCCGGAGCCCGACTGGCCGCCGAAGTGATCGGCCACCCGGGCGCCCTCCTGCCCGCCTAGACGCTCGCCGCCCGCCCCGCGCCCCGCCGTGGGTCAGGTCCAGGCGGGGGCGTCGGCGAAGGGGAAGTGCTCGCCGGGGACATAACGCGGTTTCGGCTGGTAGGTGTTGACGCCGGGCTCGCCGCGCAGGAGCAACGCGCTGGGGAACGGCTGCGGCTCGGCGGTGATCCGGGTCGAGGTGGGGATGTAGCGGATGGTCAGGCCGCAGCGCCGGTAGGGCGAGGTGTTGGCGTTGCTGCCGTGCATGATGCCGGGGTGGTGCACCTCGACGTCGCCGGGCTGGAGCACCATGTCGACCGCCTTCGACTCGTCCACGGTCACGTCGCTCTCCACGTTGAACACCGCGTCATCGCCCTCGTGCTCCCGCACGGCGTGCAGTTCCTCCCGGTGGGTGCCGGGGATGACGCGCAGGCAGCCGTTCTCGGGAGTCGAGCGGTCCACGGCGAGCCAGAGGGTGACCACGTTCATCGGATCCAGGGGCCAGAACGCGCCGTCCTGGTGCCAGAGCACCGCCTTGCCCGTGCGCGCCGGCTTGGCGATGTAATGCGAGGCGAACAGCGCGATGTCGGGGCCGATGAACTTCTCGGCGATGTCCAGCAACCTGTCGTCGGAGACCAGCCGGACCCAAAACGGGTCCCGGGCGACGAGCTCGGTGGACAGGTCCTCGCCGCTGCGTCCGGGGTACCGCTCCTGCAGCCAGCGGACGTGCTGGTCGGCCTCGGCGATCAGTTCCGCGTCGAGCACGTTCCGAAAGATCGCGTAACCGTCCGTGTCGTACTTCTCCATGAGATCCATGGCGGCAAGATATCTAGAGAACAAGTCATCTAGTCAATAGACCGGAGCGATTGAACGTGATCCTTTCCTCGCGGTTGTCACGTTTGAAGCGAGAACAACCGCGTCGGTCCGCGAATCCGTGGGAAAGCCACGCGCGGCGAAGTCTCGCCGGGGGCTCCGCACGCGGTAGTTTCGAAGCAGCGGGACTATCCCAGTTAGGGAGTGACGTGACCGAGGAAACCGCTGCGATGCCGGCCAGTACGAAGTTGTCCTTGCGCGACGTGGTGACGGTGAAGTTGCCCGCCGCCAGTGCCTACCTGTCCGTCCTGAGAACCGCCACGGCGGGCCTCGCGGCCAGGCTGGACTTCACGCTGGACGAGATCGAGGACCTGCGCATCGCCATCGACGAAGCGTGTGCGATGTTGCTCGCCCAGGCGGTCCCCGGGACCGACCTGACATGCGAGTTCGAGCTGACCGGAGACGCCATGCGGATCTCCGTGTCGGTGCTGACCGTCGAGGGCACGGAACCCAGCCGCGACACCTTCGCCTGGACCGTTCTCTCCTCGCTGGCCGGAGAGGTCGACTCGCGCGTCGGTGCCGACGACCGGGTGACCGTGACGTTGCAGAAGCGCCGCGGCGCGGCGGGGGCCCCGTGACGGAAAAGACGACGGTCGCCGGCAGCACCGGCAACGAGCGCACCGAAAGCGCGGTTCCGGACCGCGCCCGGGCCAGGGCCCTGTTCGAGCGGCTCGCCGAGCTGCCCGAGGGCGACCCCGAGCGCCAGCGCATCCGCGACCAGCTGGTGGAGCTGCACCTGCCGCTGGTCGAATATCTCGCCCGCCGCTTCCGCAACCGCGGCGAATGGCTGGACGATCTGATCCAGGTCGCCACGATCGGCCTGATCAAGTCGATCGACCGGTTCGATCTGGGCCGCGGGGTGGAGTTCTCCACGTACGCCACGCCCACGATCGTCGGCGAGATCAAGCGGCACTTCCGCGACAAGGGCTGGGCCGTCCGTGTCCCGCGGCGGCTCCAGGAGCTGAAGCTGTCGCTGACCAAGGCGATCAGTGACCTCGCCCAGCGCGAGGGCCGCGCGCCGACGGTCAGCGAGCTGGCGGCTCACCTCCAGATGACCGAGGAGGAGGTGCTCGAGGGACTGGAGTCGGCCAACGCCTACTCCACCGTGTCGCTCGACGCCCCCGACTCCGGCGACGAGGACGCCCCCGCGGTGGCCGACTCGCTGGGCATGATCGACGAGTCGCTGGAGGGCGTGGAATACCGCGAGTCCCTCAAACCGCTGCTGGAGAAGCTGCCCGCGCGCGAGAAGAAGATCCTTCTGCTGCGGTTCTTCGGCAACATGACCCAGTCGCAGATCGCCGCCGAGCTCGGCATCTCCCAGATGCACGTGTCGCGGCTGCTCGCCCGCACCCTGGCCCAGCTGCGCGACGGGCTCACCGCCGACGAGTGATCAGGGGTCAGGCATCGGAGCGGGGACGCTCGTCCGCGCTCCCGGTGCCGCCCGCGTCGTCGCCATCACCCGCGTCGTCGTCGTCCGCGTCGCTGTCACCCGCGTCACCATCGCTCTCGTCCTGGACGAGCCACGCGGTGCTTGGCGGAGCGAGCACCGTGACGAGAGCAAGAACAGCGACCACACCGAGCGGAACGCCGATGAGGTACTGCTCGCTCTGCCACAACGACCAGGCGATCGGCAGCGCGAACAGCTGCGTCAGCACCGTGGGCGCGCGGCTCCAGGGCTCGGCGCGCAGCAGGCCGCGCGCGCACGCCAGCATCCCGGCGCCGCCGGCCAGCGCCAGCGTGGTCACCCCGATCGCGGTCGCCGGGTCGTGCGGCTCGCCGAGCAGGGTCTCGACCCCCACGTAGAGGCCGAATCCGACGGCGGCGACGCCCTCCGCGGCCTCTAGGGCGGCGGCGGCGTTCACGGTCATGGGGCGCTTGGACACAACCTGGAACCCTACCGGCGCCTGAGTACTGGGCGCGATGGATACCCTTGCGCCCGTGCGCGCCATGCTCATCGCCAACCCCAAGGCGACCTCCACCTCCCGGCGGGCCCGCGACATCCTCGTGCGGGCCGTCTCCGGCGACCTCGACCTGTACATCGCCGAGACGGGACACCGCGGCCACGCGACCGAGCTCGCCCGGCAGTCGGCCGAGGAGGGCTACGACATCCTGGTGACCGTCGGCGGTGACGGCACGGTGAACGAGGCGGTCAACGGACTTCTGGCCGAGGGCCCCTCCCCCGACCTCCCGGCCCTGGCGGTCCTGCCGTGCGGCAGCGCCAACGTCTTCGCCCGCGCGTTGGGCCTGCCGAACGACCCCATCGCCGCGACGCGCACCGTGCTCGAAGCGCTGCGTGCCGGACGTCACCGCAGTGTGGGTCTGGGCACCGCCCGCTTCGCCGACGAAGCAGAGCGATATTTCACGTTCGGCGCAGGAGTGGGCTTTGACGCGGAGGTGGTCCGCGAGGTCGAACGGCGCCGGGTGACGGGCGCGAGGGCCGACCCGTCCCTCTACGTGCGGACCGCACTCCGGCACTTCTTCACGGGAACCGATCGCAAGCGGTCGGCGCTCACCATGGAGCGGCCCGGGCGGCCCGCCAAATCCGGTTTGTTTTTCGCGTTCGTGTCCAACACGTCGCCATGGACTTTCATGGGTCCCCGTGCGCTGAATCTCAGTCCCCGCGCGAACTTCAACCGCGGCCTCGACGTCTTCGGAATGCAATCCATGGACGTCCTCCCGATGCTGGGGGCCGTCGGCCAGATGTTGCTGGGCGGTAACCGCCCAGTACAGGGGACGCACACGCTCAACGTTCACGACGCCGCGGAACTCACCCTCCGCGCGGAGCGTCCCGTGGCCTTTCAGCTCGACGGCGACTACCTTGGTGAGCAGGAGAGCATCACATTCCGATCGGTGCCCAAGGCGATACGCATTGTCATATGAGGCTGATCATGGGCCCTGTTAACGACAAGGCAACAAGCCCGACTCACTGATGTGACACATCCGACACCCATACTTTGAGAAACGTTTCTCAAAGGTCTTGCGTCCGGCTGCGGGGCCCTGACACGCTCAAAGTGCGCCAGCCGAGAGCGGCCCAATGTCGTCAGCCGCCTGCTCGCAGCGCCGTAACCAAATCACCCCTGCACACAAAACCTTTGCGGTACGGGGTGTTCGCGACATGTGAAACCGTTCACAAGTGGAGCATCTCCACGCTGACGAAGGAGTGGACCGCATGGACTGGCGCCACCGCGCAGCCTGCCGTGACGTGGATCCCGAGCTGTTCTTCCCGATCGGCAACACCGGGCCCGCGATCCTGCAGATCGAAGAGGCCAAGCAGGTATGCCGCCGCTGCGACGTCACCGACGCCTGCCTCCGCTGGGCCATCGAGTCCGGCCAGGACTCCGGCGTCTGGGGCGGCATGGGCGAGGACGAGCGCCGCGCCCTCAAGCGCCGCAACGCCCGCGCCCGGGCCCGCGCCAACGCCAACCTCTAACTTCACACTTCTTAGCTTCACACTTCGCGAACACCCGCCGCCCGGCCATGCCGGGCGTAACCGGCGCCGCCTCCGAACTCCCCAGCCGGAGAGCCCAAGACGCCGACCAGGGCACCGCAAACGCCCGTGGCCAAGCCACGGGCGTTTGTCATGTCCGCCCCGCAACATCATCACCTGCACCACGGGAGCTTCAGCGGACCGGTGGGCCGCCTGGGCGGTTGCTGTGATTCAGGGGGACGTCGACGATCACTTCGGTGCCGCCGCCGGAGCGGCGGTGGAAGTCCAAGGTGCCGCCCAGTTCGCCCACGATGAGCGTGCGGACGATCTGCAAGCCGAGGCTGTTGCTGCTCTCCACGTCGAAGTCGGCGGGCAGCCCGACGCCGTCGTCCGCGACGGTGACGACAAGCCGCCGTGCCTCTTCGTCGGAACGGTGTTTGTCGGGACGGTGTTTGCCGGAACGGTGCTCGTCGGGAGGGTGCCCGTCGGAACGGTGCTCATCGGGACGGTGTTCGTCGGAACGGTGGGCCACGACCTCCAGGGTGCCGTCGCGGTGATCGGGCAGGCCGTGCTCCAGCGCGTTCTGCAGCAGCTCGGTGAGCGCCATGGCGAGCGGCGTGGCGATCTCGGCGGGCAGCACGCCGAAGCTGCCGGTGCGCTTGGGGACGACCCGGGTCTCGGGGGTGGAGACCTCGCCCGCCATGGTGATCACGCGATCGACGATGTCGTCGAAGTCGATCAGCTCGTCCGGGGTGAGCGAGAGCGTCTCGTGCACGATGGCGATCGAGCCGACGCGGCGTACCGCCTCGTCCAGCGCGGCCCGTCCCTCGGGGATGCGAAGCCGGCGGGCCTGCAGGCGGAGCAGCGCGGCCACGGTCTGCAGGTTGTTCTTCACCCGGTGGTGGATCTCCCGGATGGTGGCGTCCTTGGTCATCAGCTCCCGGTCCCGCCAGCGGAGCTCGGTGACGTCGCGGACCAGCACGATGGCGCCTATCCGGGCACCCCCGACCACGAGCGGGATGGTCCGCAGCTGCATGATCGACCCGTTCGACTCGACCTCGACCTCGCGCGGTGCCCGGCCGCTGAGAAGGGCGGTCAGTGCCTCCTCCAGCGGCTCGCCGGTGTCGCACAGCTCGGCCGTCACCTCGCCGAGGGACTCTCCGACGAGGTCGGCCTGCAGGCCGAGGCGCCGGTACGCCGACTGCGCGTTCGGGCTGGCGTAGGTCACCCGGCCGGTCCGGTCAAGCCGGATCAGCCCGTCACCGACCCTGGGGGAGCGGACCAGATTGGGTTCCTCTCCCGGCACCGGGAACCGGCCTTCAGAGATCATCTGGGCGAGGTCGCTGGCGCTCTGCAGATAGGTGAGCTCCAGGCGGCTGGGCGTACGGGCGGAGCTGAGATTGGTGCTGCGCTGGATGACGCCGAGCAACTTGGCCCCCCGGCGGACCGGGATCGACTCCTCCCTGACCGGGATGCCGCTCCCCCATTCGGGATCGCCCTCACGCACAATGCGCCGTTCCCGCCAGGCGACGTCGATCAGGCCGCGCCGGCCGGTCCGGACGATCTTGCCGACCAGGTCCTCGGGGTAAGCGGTCGGGCCCGTCGTCGGGCGCATCTGGGCGACCGCCACCCAGCCGGGCACGGTCCCCTGCCCGGCAACCGCCGGGCGCGGGCGTGACCTCGGCGCGTTCTCGGCGGGCAAGGCCTCCGCCGAACGCAGCGGAACCCACAACAGAAGGTCCGCGAACGACAGGTCGGCCAGCAACTGCCAGTCCGACACGAGGGCGTGCAGCCACTCCACGTCGGTCTCGTTGAGGTCGGTGTGATCGCGCACCAGATCGGTCAAGGTAGGCACCGCTCCATCATCGCCTATCCCCATGCCTGCCCGGCCCCGCCCACCTGGCAGGATGCGGGGACATGACCGCAGGACAGGACCCCCTGGCCAGGTTCCGGGCCGCCACGGAACGCCGCGACGAGGCGGGGCTGCGCCGCCGGCTGCGCCCCCGTACCGCCGACCATGACGGCCTCATCGATCTGGCCTCGAACGACTACCTGGGCCTGTCCCGGGATCCCCGGCTGATCGAGGGTGCGGTCGCCGCGGCCCGCGAGTGGGGTACGGGCTCCACCGGATCACGGCTGGTCACCGGCACCACCGAACTGCACGCCGAGCTCGACCGCAGGCTCGCCGCGTTCACCGGCAGCCCGGCGGGCCTGACCTTCTCCTCCGGCTATCTGGCCAACCTCGGCGCGGTGGCGGGCCTCTCCGGCGCGGGCACGCTCGTGGTGTCGGACCAGGTCAACCACGCCTCGATCGTGGACGCCTGCCGCCTCTCCCGGGCCCGCGTGGTGATCACCCCGCACCGGGACGTGGCCGCCGTCCAGCAGGCCCTGGCCGACCGCGACGAAGAACACGCGCTCGTCGTCACCGACGCCGTCTTCTCCGTGGACGGCGACCTGGCGCCCCTGGCCGCCCTCCACCGAGTCACCCGCGCCCACGGCGCCCTCCTGGTGATCGACGAGGCGCACGCCCTCGGGGTCGTCGGCGAGCACGGCCGCGGCGCCGCGCACTCCGCAGGCCTGACCGCCGAACCCGACGTCGTCCTCACCCTCACCCTGTCCAAGTCCCTCGCCGCCCAGGGCGGCGCGGTCCTCGCCGCCCCCGAGCTGATCGAGACACTGGTCGACACCGGCCGGGCGTTCATCTTCGACACCGGCCTCAATCCGCCCGCCGCCGGTGCCGCCCTCGCGGCGCTGGACGCCATCGAGACCGAACCCGGCCTTCCCGCCCGCGCCCGTGCGGTGGCCCGTCGCATGGCCGGGATCGCGGCAGACCTCAGTTTGGAGACTGCCGCCCCGGCCGCCGCCGTCGTCCCGGTCTTCCTCGGCGAGCCCCATGTCGCCCTCCGCGCAGCCGAGATCTGTGCCGAGCACGGCGCCCGCGTGGGCTGCTTCCGGCCGCCCTCGGTCCCCAAGGGAAGGGCGTGTCTGCGCCTCACCGCCCGCGCGTCGGTGGCCGAGTCCGACTTCACAATCCTCCGGGCGGCCCTGACGGCGGTCTCGGGCTCTACCAGCCGTAGTCTTCACACGTAACATCGGGGACAACCGCTGGTGAACGTGAGGAGAGTCCGTGACGGAGGTCAGGGGTGGGCCCCGTCCGGGCCCCGGATTCGACGCCGCGCCCATGAGTGACTTCGGACGCCACCACCACTCGGCGTCCGCCCCGCGCATCCCCAAGTACTACAAGCTCAAGGAACTGCTGGTCGAGCTGATCCAGCAGCTCCCCCCGGGCAGCCCGCTGCCGCCCGAGCGCACCCTCGCCGAGAAGTACGAGACCTCCCGCACCACGGTCCGCCAGGCTCTGGCAGAGCTGGTCGTCGAGGGCCGCCTCCAGCGCATCCAGGGCAAAGGCACCTTCGTCGCCAAACCGAAGGTCTCCCAGGAGCTCCAGCTGGTCAGCTACACCGAGGACATGCGCCACCACGGCCTCCAGCCGGAGACCCGCATCCTGGAGATCGGCTACGTGAGCGCCGACGAACGCCTGGCCACCCTCCTCGGCATCCGCCCCGGCGGCCGTGTCCTGCGCATTCACCGGCTCCGCCTCGCCGACGGCGAAGCCATGTCGATCGACACCTCGCACCTGCCGGCCCGCCGTTTCCCCGGCCTGCGCCGCGAGCTCCCCCGCCACCGTTCCCTGTACGAGACGCTCGCCACCGCCTACGACGTGCACCTCGCCGAAGCCGAAGAGACCATCGAGACCGTCCTGGCCACCCCGCACGACGCCCAGCTCCTGGCCGTCGACGTAGGCCTGCCGATGCTCCTGCTCTCCCGGCACGCATTCGACTCCACCGGCCAGCCCGTCGAATGGGCCCAGTCCCTCTACCGCGGCGACCGCTACAAATTCATCACCCGCCTCCGCCGCGGCTAAAAAAGTCAGCCGCGTTAAGCGGCCATTTCCCCCCGGTTACGCCACGCCCGATGACCTTCACTGACCGTATCCGGCCACGGTGACCGCCATCACACGTCACTGAGCAGCACTTTCGTCACCCACAGCAACCAGGTCACCCGTTCTGGGTACGCTCTGAACACACGATCCCTACGATGACCGGAGCAGATCGTGAGCGAAGGGTCGCCTAAAGTGACACTCGTAGAGCTTCCGCCATACACGGCGGAACTCCCTGACACCGCGTACAACATGTGGGTGCGCGGGGAGTTGCACGACTTTCTCCACCTCCCGAACGACGGCACTCGCGTAGAGATCATCGGAGGCGAGATCGCCGTGTCCCCCGCACCGACGGTCCGTCATGCGATCATCGTCCAGGATATTTCCAATGCACTGACTCGGGCGCACCACGAGAATCCCGAGTTTCCATGGCGGCTGCTGCAGGTCACGCAATTGACGCCCGTGGGGCCGGACGGCGGCTACATCCCCGACCTGGTCGTCCTGGATGCCGCCATGCTCAAGGACGCCGACGACGCGGACGTGCCCGGATTCGTCCCCGACCAGATCGAGATGGCTGTGGAGGTGACCTCTCCCAGTCGCGCGGACGACGATCGAAAACCGACCGAGCAGCGCGACCCGGCCAAGAAGCCGTCCAAATGGACGGGCTACGCGCGGGCCGAGATTCCCTACTGCCTCCTTGTCGACCGTGATCCAGAGCGGTCGGCCATCACACTCTTCTCCATCCCAGATCAGGCGAGTGCCGCCTACCTGCATGTGGAGGGGTGGCAGTTCGGCGAGAAGGTCCACCTACCTGATCCGTTCAACGTCGACATCGACACCAGCGGATGGAAGCCATGGAAGAAGTGAGCGAGGAGTCGCGCACCGAGTGGTACGTCGTCCGGCAGGCCTACGAGATCGAACTGCCCGACACTCCCTACAACCTGTGGTGCTCCGGCGAGCTCTGGGATCACGTCAACGCCGAGGAGGGGGCAAAGGTCGAGGTCATCGGCGGCGAGGTCTGCATCGATGGAGCGCCCCGTCCACCACTGCCCGACTCACCGAGAGCTCGTCATCGGACCGTTCAGGAGGTGTGGGAAGAGAACGAGCGCCTTCGCGAGGAGATCCGTCGTGGGTGGGAGGCGTCGAAGCGGGAGGCGTCCAGGGACCAGACGTGAGGCCGGGCATACGTGTTGGGCGCCGGGTCGGCGCCCACACGTGTGATGGGGTTAGAGGGTCTGGGATAGGGCCTTGATGGGCATGTGGAGTTCGGTGAGGAGCTCCAGGTCCTTTTCGGCGGGGCGGCCGAGGGTGGTCAGGTAGTTGCCGACGATCATGGCGTTGATGCCGCCGAGCATGCCGTCGCGGGTGCCGAGGTCGCCGAGGGTGAGCTCGCGGCCGCCCGCGTAGCGCAGGATCGTGCGGGGCAGGGCCAGCCGGAACGTGGCGATGGTCTTGAGCGCCTCGCTGCCCTCCACCAGGGAGAAGTTCTCGAACGGGGTGCCCGGGCGCGGGGTGAGGAAGTTGAGCGGGACCTCGTCCGGCTCCAGCTCGGCGAGCTGCCCGGCGAACTCGGCGCGCTGCTCGACGGTCTCGCCCATGCCGATGATCCCGCCGCAGCACACCTCCATGCCGGCCTCCTTGACCATGCGGAGGGTGTCCCAGCGTTCTTCCCAGCTGTGCGTGGTGACCACGTTGGAGAAGTGGGAACGGGCCGTCTCAAGGTTGTGGTTGTAGCGGTGAACGCCCATCTCGGTCAGCTCGTCGACCTGGGCCTGGGTGAGCATGCCGAGCGAGCAGGCGATGTTGATCTCGACGGCCTCGTTGATCGCCTTGATGCCCTCGCGGACCTGCTTCATCAGGCGCTCGTCCGGGCCGCGGACCGCGGCGACGATGCAGAACTCGGTGGCGCCCGTCTTGGCGGTCTCCTTGGCGGCCTCGACCAGTTCGGGGATGTTGAGCCAGACGGCGCGGACCGGGGAGGTGAACTGGCCTGATTGGGAGCAGAAGTGGCAGTCCTCGGGGCAGCCGCCGGTCTTGAGGGAGATGATCCCCTCGACCTCCACCTCCGGGCCGCACCAGCGCATGCGGACCTCGTGGGCGAGGGCGAGCAACTCCTCGAGCCGGTCATCGGGAAGGTTGAGACACTCCAGGGCCTGCGCGGCGGACAGACCCTTGCCCTCGTCGAGCACCTGGCGGCGAGCCACCTCGAGGATGTCGGTCACGGATTCTCCTTTGTGAGGCCGTAGCTATCGCGGAAGGTAGCAGCGTCGAAGGCACCGCCGAACGCCGGGGCCAGCGACCGATGCGCGGTGATCAGGAACTCGGCGGGGTCGAGGGCGCCCGCGCCCGCGGGCATCGCCCCGGCGAGCGGCCGCGCGGCGATCGTCTCCAGGTCCTGGATGTTGCTGCGCATGGCCAGCCCGGGTTCTTCGGGCCACTCCCCGATCACGACTCCGGCGAGCTGGATCCCGCGGTGCGCCATCGCCTCCAGCGTCAGCGCGGTGTGGTTGAGCGTCCCGAGATCGGGCCGGACCACCACGACCACGGCCGCGCCGAGCCACCGCGCCAAATCTGCCACCGTCGCGCCCTCGTCGTCGTACCGGACCAGCAGGCCGCCGGCGCCCTCGACGAGCACCAGCCGCCGGGTCTCCGACAGCTCGCGGACCTGGTCCACGACCTCGGGCAGGCTGATCGGCGGCATCCCCGCCCGTCGCGCGGCCGCCGCGGGCGACAGCGGGTCCGGGAACCGCCCGAGCTCGTGCACGTCATCGATCGCCGCGAGGCGCCGTACCTCATCGAGGTCGCCGAGCTCATCGGGGGCCGCCCCGGTCTGCCCGGGCTTCACGACGGCGACCGGCGTCCCCCGGGCCGCCGCCAGCGCGGCCAGCGCGGCGGTGACGATCGTCTTGCCGACACCCGTACAGGTTCCGGTCACTACGAGCACACTCACGAGCCGCACACTAGCGTGCGGTCACTCACTCAAGGCTCGCTGATTCCCACAGTCTTGACACGCAGACTTTGTACGGGCGGAAACCCGCGGCCCCGGCCACGCGTCCAAGCCATATGGCAGCTCCATCCGCAGGCCTGGCCAGCCGGAGCATCGCACTCATACTGATCAGCGTGGGCGTCCTCACCGGCTGCGGCTCGATCTGGGACGACAAGGAAGCCTGCGCCCTCTCCGATCCCGACTGCTCGACATGGACGCCGACACCCGCGACCTCCGCACCGGCGTCCGAGGCCCCGTCGGCCGGTCCGTCAGACCGGTTGCTCCTGCGGTGGCGGATGACCGGCGGTTTCGCCGGTCTAGGTGGTCCCGGAAGCATCCCCGAGTTCTCCCTGTACGCCGACGGCCGCGCGTACGCGATCCAAAAAGGCGACGTCGATTCACCGGTCGACAGCCTGGCGAAGTTCCAGCTGAGATCGGATGCGCTGACGCGGCTGCTCCGCGACGCCCGGGCAGCCGGTCTCGAACGTTCCAGAACGGCCGGCTCCGAGGATGTCGCCGATGCGCAGATCGTGGAGATCACCATGGGTTCGGCGCGGACCAGGGTCATCCAGCCCGAGTCTCAGCCTGCCGACCCGGCCGTGCGGATGTGGAAGCGACTCCAGCCGTACGCCTGGCCCACTGCCGATCAGCAAGGCTCCCACCGCCCCTACCTGCCACTCCAGGTCGCCGTCCTCGCCGGAGAGACCACGTCCTCGGGCAAGACCATCAAGCCGTGGCCCCTCGCACCGCTGGCCCAGGGCGAGCGGGCAGCCGGAGCCATCTGCAAGGTGGTCACCCATCTCGACTCGACTACCGCCAGGGAACTCGCCCAAAGCAACGTCGTCTGGCTGAGCCAGGGCAAGACCTATGCCGTGCGCTTGCGTCCCCTGCTTCCCAACGAGCACACCTGCAGGGACGTAGCCCGCGCCTGACGCCTATTCCCCTAACACCTATTCGGTGAACGGTCGCTTGTTAGCGTGCGTTCATGGAACCTCGGCACGGTGGGGCACCGAGATCGCCTATCCGCGAAGCACCACCGGTGTCTGAGCCGCCTTCCGTCCTCGTCCGTCTGGCCAGGCCCGACGAGTACGCCAGGGCGGGAGATCTGACCGTGGAGGCCTACGTCGGCGGCGGTTTCGTGTCCCCCACCTCCACGTACGTGCCGATCCTGCGGAACGCCGCTGACCGCGCCGCCAAAGCCGAGCTCCTGGTGGCAGAGATCACCGGCGCGCTCGTCTACTGCGTTCCAGGCAGCCCTTACACCCAGCTGGCGCGGCACCCCGACGAAGCCGAGATCCGAATGCTGGCCGTCGGTGAACGCGCACAAGGCAAGGGCGTGGGACAGGCCTTGGTGTACGCGTGCCTGGAACGTGCCCGTGCGGCAGGCCTCGCCCGCGTCAGACTGGCCACCCAACCGGACATGCGGGCAGCGCAACGCATGTACGAGCGAATGGGCTTCACGCGCACCCCGGAACGGGACTACTCCCCGGTGCCGGGATTCCCCCTCAAGGCCTACGTCCGGCTCCTCTGAGCCTCGACCGTCAGGTCGACGCCAGCTCTCCATGCTCCGAGCAGCGGGCGCTCCAGCCCGTGGGCGTCACCTGAACGATCATCCGCCGGCGGCACCGGCCGCAGTAGCGGGGCGGCTCCATCCGGCGAGCGGCGCGGCACGAGCCGTGGTCACCCTGGTGAACGGGCTCGCCGCAGCGATCGCAGTAGGCACTCTCCACGACCGGCACAGTACTCCCTCTATTGATGTAAGCAGCACGCGCGTCCTAGTGCGCGCGCATCCGGTCCACCAGCCCGGTGTCGTACGTCCCGTCCACGAACTCGCGACGGTCCAGCAGTTCGATGAGGAACGGGAGGTTGGTCTCCAGACCCTCGATCCGGAAGGCGTCCAAGGCCGCCCGTGCGCGCCGGAGCGCGTCGGCCCTGTCGGTGCCGTGCACGCACAGTTTGGCCAGCAGGGGGTCGTAGAACGGGGTGACCATGGTGCCCTCGGCGTATCCGGCGTCGATCCGGATCCCGTGCCCGACGGGTTCCTCCCAGATCTTGATCTCTCCGGGGTTGGGCAGGAAGCGCTGCGGGTCCTCGGCGTACACCCGGAACTCGATCGCGTGCCCGTCCGGCCGGACCGGCCCGATCGTCAACCGCTCACCGGCCGCGATGCGGAACTGCAGCTCGACCAGGTCAAGGCCGGTGACCAGCTCGGTGATCGGGTGCTCGACCTGGAGACGGGTGTTCATCTCCAGGAAGAAGAAGTCCTGCGTGGCCGGATCGACCAGGCACTCGACCGTCCCGGCGCCGCGGTAGCCGACCGCTTCGCCCGCGCGCACCGCGGCGGCGAGCATGCGCTCCCGCAGCTCGGGGGTGATGCCTGGGGAAGGTGTCTCCTCCGCGACCTTCTGATGACGGCGCTGCACCGAGCAGTCGCGTTCCCCCAGCGCGATCACGGTGCCGTCGGTCAGCCCGAGGATCTGCACCTCGACGTGCCGCGCCCGTTCGACGAACCTCTCGATCAGGATGTCCGGGCTGCCGCTGTGCTCGCCGAGATGACGCTCCGCCCGCGATCGTGCCGCCTCGTAGGCGCTGCGCAGACCCGGCTCGTCGAACGCGGCGCCCATGCCGACGCCGCCTCCGCCCCTGGCGGCCTTGACCATGACGGGGTAGCCGATGCGTTCAGCCTCCTCGACCGCGGTGGCGACGTCGGGGACGGGTTCCCAGGTGCCGGGGGTGACCGGGATGCCGGCCTCCTTCATCAGGTTGCGTGCGTTGATCTTGTCGCCCATCCGGCCGATGGCCAGCGGCGGCGGGCCGACCCAGGTCAGACCGGAGTCGATCACGCGGCGGGCGAACTCGGCGCTCTCGGCGAGGAAGCCGTATCCGGGGTGAACGGCCTGCGCGTTGGTGCGGTGCGCGGCCTCCAGGATCGCGGAGGCGTCCAGATAGCTGGCGGCGGCCGGCGGCGGGCCGATGAGGATGGCCTCGTCGGCCTCGGCGACGAACGGGAGGTCGGCGTCCGCCTCGGAGTACACGGCGATGGCCTTGACGCCCATCCGGCGCGCGGTGTGAATGATCCGGCTGGCGATCTCGCCGCGATTCGCCACGAGCACGGATTCGAACACCTGCGGACACTCCTTCATCGGCTCCGGCCGGTCGCTCGCACTGCACACGACCGCTCTGCATGCGACACCTTGGACGTGGCCGAGACTAGTGGTGCGACGGCGTCCAGTCCGGCCATGCCGTTGACAAATACCAACTCGTGGACTTGTCCGCGGGGACGTATACCCCCGGACGCGGATCTACACGCGGTCAGCGGCGAACGTGTCAGCGGCGGACGTAGCGGTCCACGACGCGGCTCAGCGCCTCGACGACGGTCGGGTCGTACTCGGAGGCGGAGTCGAGCCGGAGTCGTTCCAGCACGGCGGCGCCGCGGTCACGGTCGCCGGAGTCGCCGACGAGATCGTCGTAGGCGTTGGCAACCTTGATGATGCGGCTGGCGAGCGGCGGCGGCACCGGCCGCTCGACGTGGGCGGCGGCGCCGTTGGGGGTCTCGCCGTGGCCGGTCCGGTACGGGTGGGACGACAGGTGCACGATGTGGGCCACCCGGTCGAGCACGCCGGTCTGTTTGATCACCTCGGAGCCGAGCTCGGCGATGCGGCGCTGCTCGGTCGGTGCGGCCAGCACGGTGGCGCCGCCGGGGATCGGGTCGGCGAGCGAGAGCTGGCCGATGTCGTGCATGAGCGCCGCGTACTCCAGTTCGAGGAGTTCCTCCTCGCACATGCCGAGCTCGCGGCCCATCGACACGGCGAACCGGGACACCCGGCGCGAGTGGCCGGTCTCGACGTAGCCGCCGACCTCGGTGACGCGCGACAGCGCGCGCACGGTCTGCAGGTACGTGGCGCGCACACCGGCGTAGCGGCGGAACGCGAACTGCGTGACCAGAATCGGCGCGGTGAAGATCAGCAGCGCCGCCGGACCCATCACGGTGGTGGAGACGGCGACGAGCATGGCCGTCGCTGTGGTGGCGGCACAGAGCGCGATCTTGGCGCGGATCTCGTCGCGCAACGCGATGCCGAAGCGCGTCCGCACCGCCTCGGCCCGGATCACCGACGCGACCAGGACGTCGGCGAAGCAGGCGAAGACGGCGACCACGCCCATCAACGTGAACAGCAGCGGCAGCGAATCGATCCCAGAGGTCACGAGCGGCCGGAAGCACAGCGACACCACGGCGACGGTGAACAGCCGGCGGGCCATCGCGTCCAGCCCGGGCGAGCGTCCGACCGCGATGTGCGGCAGCGAGCCGATGAGCATGCCGACGGCGGTCACGGCGACCACCTGCAGCGGCGAGTGCGTCGCCAGCACCACGCCGGGATCCGGGTCGGCCCCGGCGCTCTCGGGACCGACCCCGACCAGGAGGGCGTAGCCGATCGCGCCCGCGGTGGCGATGGGCGCCACCTCGCGGTTGCCGGGCATGACCATGCGGAACAGCTCACCGAGAGCGATCAGCACCCCGAAGATGACCGCGACGTCGGGCTGGACCAGGCCGACCGCGGCCACCTGCGTGACCGCGACGATGACGAAGAGCCCCGCGGAGGCGATCAGCAGCAGCTGGCCCGAGTCGAGCGTCTGCCACGCGGCACGTTCCTGGGTGGTCACCGTTACCGCCGGACCTCGTCGGTCGCGACGCGGATCGGCACGGTCGGATCATCGTGGTCCTGCAGGGTGATCTCCACGACGTTGTCCTCCGGCAGGACGACCGGCTCCGGGGGCTCCCAGCCGCTGCGTTCCAGGGCGCACAGGAACGCGTCGACCATGACCGGGTCGAAGTGGTCGCCCGCGCACTTGCGCAGCTCCACCACGGCCTCCTCGATCGTCCGGGCGGCGCGGTAGGAGCGGGTGGAGGTCATCGAGTCGAACGCGTCCGCGACACCGATGATGCGGGCGAACTCGGGGATCTCGTCGCCGGCGAGGCCCATGGGGTAGCCGCGGCCGTTCACCTTCTCGTGATGGTGCATGATCCCGGCGAGCGCCTCGTCCAGGAAGCCGATCTCGCGGACGATCTCCAGCCCGCGCATCGGGTGGAGCTGGATCGCGGCGAACTCCTCCTCGGTGAGGTCACCGGACTTCTGCAGCACCTTGGTCGGCACGCCGAGCTTGCCGACGTCGTGCAGCATCCCCGCGTAGCGGATGGCCTCGACCCGGTCCGAGCGCATGCCGATCTCCTGCGCGATCATCACCGAGCCGCGGGACACCCGTTCGCTGTGGCCGCGCGTGTAGTAGTCCTTGGTCTCGACCGCCTGGCAGAGCGCGGCGAGGGTGGCGGCGTGCGCCTGCTGCTGCGCGCGGGTCTGCTCCAGGGCCCAGCGCGCGATGAACAGCGGCAGCAGCACGAGCACGGCGGCGAACGGCCCGACCCGCGGCCACAGCCCCGCGATGAGCAGCCCGAACATGCCGTAGCCGAGGCAGCCGAAGGCGAGCCCGCCGCTCTCGCGCAGCAGCTCACGGAGAGTGGCCTGCTTGCTGAGTAGCAGGATGCCCGCCACAAGCAGCAAGTTGACCAGCACGAACGTGACGAGCGCGCCGAGGAACGGGCCGATGACGTGCTCGACCCAGTGGCCCCGCCCCGGCTTCAGGCCGTCGGGGGCGAGCGCCTCGAAGACGACGCCGGAGGCGAAGCCGCACAGCGCGAATTGCGCGCCGTTGAACAGCCGCTTGACCGTGGAGAGGCGGCGCTGCCCTGTGACGACCGCACAGAAGCCGAGCAGCGCGGCGCCCACCGGGTCGAGCAGGACGACCGACGCCAGGCTGGCGGCGAAGCTGAGGGAGACCCGGGCGCGCTCCAGGTTGAGGAGCGCGGGCGCCGAGTCGCAGATGAGGAAGAGCACCCCCAGGACCGCGAGCACGATCAGCGTCTCCCAGTCGAGCGGTTTGAAGTTCACCGCGATGAGACCGGTCGCCAGCGCCACCACTCCGCAGACGTACGCCCATGCCGCGAGCGGTAGTCCACGCATTGCCGCCCCCTCAGAGGTCGACGCGGCCGAAGCCGGCAGGCCTACGCCCAGGAAACGCCCCTGGACTCCAGCTGTGAGGACACCGTGGCGTCGCCGCCCTGCCCGCCGACATCACATGCTCTGGCATGGCTCCTCGCCCCGGCCACCCGGGCAGGTGATGATGCTCCCGTCGCTGATTTCGGCACAAGCCTAACCTGGGGGGCCCACGCCACACAGGCATGCGGGGAATCGTGAGCAAAGCGTGAAGCAATCGTCACCTTAAGTGATCAGCTGTCTCGGGACCGTGCCCACGCAACCGTTGCGGACAGACCCTCACGCAGCCTGACGGCGGGCGTCCAGCCGAGCACGGCACGGGTGGGGCCGGGGTCGACCGACATGGCGGGCAGGTCGCCGAGCCGCGGTGGCGCGAACGCCGGCTCGTCCGGCGCTCCGGCCGCCTCGGCGACGAGCGTGTGCAGCTCGCGGTCGGTGGTCTGCAGCCCGGTGCCGACGTTGAACCGCTCGCCGCCGCCCTGCTCGCCGGCCGAACGCATGAACGCGTCCACGACGTCGGCCACGTAGACGTAGTCGCGGGTCTGCTTGCCGTCGCCGAAGACCTGGGTCGGCCTACCGGTCAGCAGCGCGTCCGTGAAGATCGAGATCACCCCCGCCTCGCCCTCGGGCGTCTGCCGCGGGCCATAGACGTTGGCGAGCGTGAGCGTGGTGAAGTCGAGACCGTGCAGCGCCTTGTACGTCTGCGCGTAGATCTCACCGGACACCTTGGACGCCGCGTACGGGGACGCGGGCCGCAACTGGGCGTCCGGCGGCACCGGGAGGACGTCTGGCACGCCGTAGACCGCACAGCTGGATGTGAAGACCACCTTGCGGCTCCCGGCCACGCGCGCCGCCTCGAACACGTTGGCCGTGCCGACGACGTTCGTCCGGGCGTCGAGCAACGGGTCGGCGACGCTCAGGCGCACGCTGACCTGGGCAGCGAGATGGAAGACGACCTCGGGGCGGCGGCCCGCGACGCGTTCGGCCAGGGCCGGATCGGCGACGTTCATCCGCCACAGTTCGATGTCGGTACGGGTGTTGCCGCCCGTCGAGAAATCGTCGACGCCGACGACCTCATGGCCGTCGGCGAGAAGGCGATCGACGAGATGGGAGCCGATGAATCCGGCCGCGCCGGTGACGAGTGCGAGCACCCGAGTCACGATACCGAGCCGCGACCGCGGCGCGGGGGACCCTGGCAGGCCGGGTCAGGCCGGGCCGGCCCGCGTCAGGCCCGGCTCGGGCCGTTCACGGCCGGTTCAGGCCGATTCGGAGGACGTCGTCTCGGCGGACTTGATCTCGCCGCAGATCTGCTCGATGCGGCCGAGCACCTTGGCTCGCAGGTCGCCGGGCACGGGCTCGCAGCCGCAGGATTTGTTGACGAGCTTCTTCACGGCCTCCTCGAGGCCGTACTCCTGGAGGCAGGGGCCGCACTCGTCGAGATGCTCCCGCACCTGGCTGCAGCCACCCTGGTCGAGCTCGCCGTCGAGGTAGGTGTAGACCCGGGCGAGAACCTCGGTGCAGGGCGTCTCGTGGTGGTTGCCACAGCTCATGCCGATCCCTCCCTCGCACGGGTGAGGCCGCGCTCCTGAGCGTAGTCCTCAAGCATGCCGCGCAGCTGCCGCCGGCCTCGGTGCAGCCGTGACATCACCGTACCGATAGGGGTCCCCATGATGTCGGCGATCTCCTTGTACGCGAAGCCCTCGACATCGGCGAGGTAGACCGCGATGCGGAACTCTTCGGGGAGCTCCTGGAGCGCCCTCTTGACGTCGGAGTCGGGCAGGTGCTCCAGCGCTTCGGCC
This sequence comes from Actinomadura sp. 6N118, assembly GCF_044326415.1. Taxonomy (NCBI): domain Bacteria; kingdom Bacillati; phylum Actinomycetota; class Actinomycetes; order Streptosporangiales; family Thermomonosporaceae; genus Actinomadura; species Actinomadura sp. 6N118. The sequence continues at coordinate 128,574 of NZ_JBIRAZ010000025.1, forward strand.
TCGGCGGACTTGAGCCCGCTGGAGGTGTGCGACTCGGCGCGCGCGAGCTGCCAGTCTTCGATCTCCTCGGTCGCCGCCTGCTGAGGCTGGCGCTGCTTCTTGCGGTAGGAGTTGATGAACGTGTTGGTCAGGATCCGGTAGAGCCAGGCCTTGAGGTTCGTGCCTTCCTTGAACTGATGGAAGGACGCGAAGGCCTTGGCGAAGGTCTCCTGCACGAGATCCTCGGCATCCGCCGGGTTTCGCGTCATGCGCAGGGCGGCCGAGTACAGCTGGTCCAAGAACGGGAGCACATCGCGCTGGAACCGTTCCTGGCGCTGCTCCACGGTCTCCGTGGTGCCCGGGACCTGACCCACCCCCTCCGTCGTGGCGACGCCGGCGGCGTCGTACCTCACAGACGATATAGGTCGGCGTGGCCTGACAACGCCAGCGGGTGCCCGCGTGCTGCCCTGAGACGGCACCACGGCGGTGCCGCTTGGGCTTTCTGCGACGGCTGTGGACATCGACTGCACCTCCGCTGGACGTTCTGTGTCATCTCCCGCCCACGCTGCGCCATCGGCCCTCCGAAACCGTTTCCGGAGCGTGAGCCGTACGCGTGCAGGCGGTTATGCATCGGTGCAACGCCGCCACCACCCCGTCGATTCCCGGCCGCGGACCGTGTTTTCGGGCGGGTCTCACCGGGCTTAAGTCAGGTCACCCATACCTGCACGGAGGGTGATGTGGGCGCCTCCGCGGGGAACAAGTCACATACGCGGCTAGAACAGGAGCAACCCTTTGCTACCGGTGCCGGCACGACCTCCGGAGCCCTCCATTGCCAGCCTGCGGAACTCTCCCGGTGACGGAGAGTCGCTGGCCATGTACTGGACGTTCTACTGGGCCGTGGCAGCGGCCCAGCTGGCGCGCTGGCTCCCCCGCCGTCCATCCCGGGTCCTGGACGTGTCCGGTGGCCATTCGCACAGCGGCGCGCACGCCGCCGCGGCCGGCCACACGGTGCTGGAGGTACGAGATCCCCATCTGGCCGCGGCCCCGCCCGTGGCGCCGGTGGCGCCGGCCGCCAACGGGAATGGCCGTCACCGGCCGCCGGCGCCGCGCTCCGGGCACAACGAGCACCACCCGCCCGGCACCCTGCGCCAGATCATCGCCGAGACGGGCGCCCTGCCGTTCCTCTCGGACGCCTGCGTGGACGCGGTGATCGCGGAGGACCGCACCCTCTCCCGCCACCTGGCGACCGAGTCGACCATCGCTGAGATCGCCCGGGTGCTGCGCCCCGGCGGCCGCGTGCTGCTGACGGTCGACTCCCTCACCCTCGGCATGGCCTTGCTGGCCGAGCAGAACTGCTGGGCCCACCTGTCGGACGTGCCAAGCGCCGAGGTCGTCCTCGTCCCCTGGCCGGACGGCACAATCACCCGCTGCTTCTGGGCCGATCAGCTACGCGAGCTGCTCACCGAGGTCGGGCTGGAGGTCGAGTGGATCAGGCCCCGCACGGTGCTCTCCCCGTCGACAGTCGAGCACATCCTGACTGCGTCCCCCCGCGAGCTCCCCCGCCTGGTCCGCACGGAGCTCAGCGCCCCGCTGGTCGACGAGTCCCTGGGAATCCACCTACTAGCCAGCGCCAGGCGTATTTGATGGCCTTTGGGGCCTTGGGCCCTCGCCTGGCGGCTCGGACCCAAACCCCAAAAGCGGCGAGCGCGACATCGCTTCACGACCCGTTAGCGCGCTCGCGCGCGGGCTGAGGTCGCAGACCCAAGCCCCGAAAGCCTTGCATTCACCGGAACGCCCTGTCGTGTTTGGCTTGGCAGACCATGCAGCGGGCGGCGTCCGGGCGTGCCTCCAGGCGGCCCGGCGGGACGTCCTTGCCACAGCCGATGCACTGGCCGTACGAGCCTTGCTCGATCCTCTGGAGCGCCGCCTGGACCGCGTTGCGGTGCCGTTCGAGGGATTCGAGCGCCGCTTCGACACGGTCGCTGTCGGTGAGGCCCGCACCCGCGTCGGCAGCGGAGTTCTCGCGCTCGGGGTGCTCGCCGGTAAGGATCGCGATCGAACGCTCCAGGTCGGCGAGCATGGCCTCAAGTCGGGTACGGGCGGTGGCGGCGTCCACGTGCTCCGAGCTCCTCCCGGTAATGCCCCGGGCAAAGGGGGTGGGCCTCGCCTCCGACCGCCACCGACGGGGAGCTCCGGCCAGGGGGTACCGGGCAGGAAGCGCCGGGACGGGACACCGGCGCGAAAACTACCGGTTGCGGCGGTCAGAACAAGGTGTCGGAATGTTTGCCAGAACTATCCCCCATTTGTCGAGGGCTGTATCAGTTCTGGACCGTTGTTTTTTACGCTGTTCACGGCCTTTGAGACCGGATAGGCCTCGAAGTTCCCGGCCATCGCGGGGGTGAGCAGCTCACGTACCTGGTCGGTGTCGGTCAGCCCCGGGTCGAGCCAGGCGTCCCAGCGGTCGGGGGTGACGATCATCGGCATCCGGTCGTGGATGCGGCCGAGCTCGTCGGGGGCGTCGGTCGTGATGACCGTGCAGGTCCACACCCATTCGTTCTCGGGCGACTTCCACAGCTCATAGAGCCCGGCCATCGCCATGACCGCGTTGTCCTTGGGATGGATGAAGAAGGGCTGCTTTTGCGGCTTTTTCTTCTTGGCCTTCTCCCCTTCGGCGGGGTCGTCCGTCCGGGAGTCTTCCAGGACGTACCACTCGAAGTAGCCGTCGGCGGGGAGCAGGCAGCGCCGCCTGGCGAAGGCCCGGCGGTACGCGGGCTTCTCATGCACCGTCTCGAACCGGGCGTTGATCATGCGGCTGCCGATGGACAGGTCCTTGGCCCACACGGGCACCAGCCCCCAGCGCACGGTGCGGAGTGTCCGTTGCGCCTCCTCCTCGGGCTCGTCCTTGGCCGCGCGCGTGAGCACGACCGGCACCTGTTTGGTGGGCGCGACGTTGTAGTCGGGCTGAAGATCCTTTTCGACGGCGTCGACCTGCACCTGGAACTCGTCGATCAGCTCCTGGCGCGCCCGGGCCGTGGCATAGCGACCGCACATGTGCCCATCCTGCCCGCTGGGTCTGACAGGCCACCAACCCAGACCGTTTCCGGACGGTGGGCGCACGCCAAGCTGCGCTTGACCGCCGCCAGCCCCCACCCGCCCGCCCAACAAGGGACAAGCTGCGCTTGACCCCTCGGGTGGCGGGCATAGAGGGCCCATGCGACCCTTCACGACTCTGGCCCGACCCTTCGTGGCGGCCCCGTACATCATCACCGGCCTGGAGACACTCCGCGACCCGCGTCCGCGCGCCGAGCAGGTCGCACCCACCGTCAAGCCGATCGCCGACCGTCTCGACTGGCTCCCCACCAAGGACCCCGAGAGCCTCGTGCGCATCGAGGGCGCGCTCAGCCTCGGCACCGGTGTGCTGCTGCTGACCGGCAAGTTCCGCCGCGCGACCACGTTCCTCATGGCGGTCCAGCTGGTGCCCGCCATGGCGAGCGAGCACCGGTACTGGACCGAGGACGACCCGGAACGCCGCAACAGCGAGCGTTCGCACCTCCTTAAGAACGCCAGTCTCTTCGGCGCCCTGCTCATGGTCGCCACCGAGCCGCGCCGCGGCCGCCGCGTCGGCGAGCTCCGGCAGCAGGTCCGCGACGCCCGCGTCCAGGCGGCCATGGAGTCCAAGGCTCTCCGCAAGGAGACCAAGGCCGAGCTCAAGAACGCCCGGAGGGAGGCGGCGCGGCAGATCAAGGAAGCCCGCAGGCAGGGCGACCGCAAGACCGCCAAGGCACTGGCCAGGTCGGCCAAGGCCGCGAAGGCGGCTTCCAAGGCGACCGTCAAGGGCACCTCCCAGGCCGCCTCCAAGGCCGGCACTGCCGCCGGCAAGGCCGGATCGGCCGCCAGCAAGGCCGGATCGGCCGCGTCCAAGCCCGTTCAGGCGGCCAAGGGCAGGGCGTCGAAGGCGCGGAAGCGCTGAACCTGGCGGCTCCGGAAGGGCCCGGCTTCCTCAAGCCGACCATAAGAAAACCTAAAATCCGTTGAACCACCCATGGGTGCGGCCTCGTACTGCCCACTGACCGCCCGTTCTTTCAGGGATCCCCTCCTACCTGACGGAGACGCCCGGCCATGGCAATGCCCGGAACAGTCGGACGCCCCACCGGGGGTGGGTTGCGGAACCTTCTCCGCCGCCCAAGACCGGTACGCGACGCCGACGACGAGAGACTCGTCGCGGAGCTGTACCGCGAGTACCACCGCCCACTGCTGGCCTTCGTGCTCCGGCTCACCGCGGGGGACCGGCAGTGGGCGGAGGACGTGGTGCAGGAGACCATGGTCCGCGCCTGGCGCAATGCCGACCGTCTCGATGCCACAACAGCATCCCTGATGCCTTGGCTCGCCACAGTCGCCAGACGTATCGTCATCGACAATCGACGGCACCGCGACGTCCGGCCGCCGGAGGTCGGCGACGGCGCCCTGGAGAACGTTCCGATGGCGGATGAGATGGACGGCCTCTTGCACAAGGTGGTCGTGGCCGAGGCGTTGAACGCACTGTCACCCGCTCACCGCGAAGTGCTGACCGAGACAGTCCTTCGCGACCGGACAGTCAATCAGGCCGCGGAAGTACTCGGCATTCCGGTAGGGACAGTCAAGTCCCGAGTTTATTACGCACTCCGCGCACTGCGCGTCGCATTGGAAGAAAGGGGGGTGACGGCATGACTCCAGAAGTCGAGCACACCGATGTCGGAGCCTATGCCCTGGGCCTTTTGGAAGAGGACGATAAAAGGGCCTTCGAGGCGCACCTCCGTGAATGCGAAACGTGCACCGCCGAGCTCGCCGAGATGAGCGGAATGGCGGACGCGCTGAGCGAGATCGGCTCTTTCACCGACGTCGGGCATGTGCACGGGCGGGGCGACGACGCCGCCCCGCCGGCCGCCGAACCCGACGTTCCGGATTCGGGGGACGCCCCACCCGACGCCGTTATCGACATGATGCGGCGCCGCCGTCAACTCGACAAGCGGCGCCGTCGCGGCACGTACGCGATCGGCTCGATCGCCGCCGCCGCGGTGCTGGCCACCGGGATCACGGTGGGCGCAGCGATCAACAATGAGGGCGGCGGCACCGAGCCCGGCCACAACCACGGCCCGGCGCAGGCCCTCGTCATTTGGGGCGAACGGCACAACGGCAGCGACGCCAAGACCGGCGCGGCCGGTGTCGTGGGCTTGGAGAGCAAGCTCTGGGGCACGCACGTCGGGCTTGAGCTGCGCAATGTGCGCGGCCCGCTGAAGTGCCGCCTGGAGGCGGTGTCCCGCACCGGTGAGCGAACGGTCGTCACCGGCTGGCGGGTCCCGAACAAGGGCTACGGCGTGCCCGGCTCGCCCGCGCCGCTCGTCACCCACGGCGGCACATCCATCCCGCGTGCGGACCTCGACCGGTTCGAGGTCGTGGTCGAAGGCGGCGGCGGGACCCTGCTGACCATCCCGGTCTGACCGTTCCAGTCTGAGGCCCCCATCTGACCGACCCTCGTACATCTGACCGACCCTCGTACCTGAGAGCCGCCCGGCAACGCGACCCCCGCCGGGCGGCTTTCGCATGTCCAAATGACAGGCGTCCAATTGATAAGGGAATCGCATCATTGAAATAAGAAAAGAAATGTTAAACCTATTGAACCCGGGTCGGCGACCACCGCGTGCCTCAGGGTGAAGGCAATAAAGCCACACCCTAGAGACCAGGGGTAAAACAATGTCCGTTCGCAAGATCGTGGTGCCCACCGTCGCCGCCGCCGCAATTATCGCTTCCCGGGGCCGGAGTGGCCGCCGCCACTGGAATTACCGGTGAAATCACCGGCGCCTCGAATAAGTCCGCCAATGGTAAATCCGCGGTCGCGGAGCAGGGCAACGGCCACGGCCACGGCCGCACGGCCGCAGCAGCGGCGGCCGCGCAGAACGGTGCGCTTCCCGTGGACGCCCCCGGGACCGCCCCTCAGGGCAGCGAGATCACCTACCTGGCGGCGAGCCTGCTCGGCCGCAACGAGGTGCCCGCGGCGGATGGGAAGGCCGTGGGCGACCGGGACGGGAGCGCGACGGCGCTGATCCGCATCCAGGGCGACCGGATCTGGTACGCGCTGCGCTGGAGCAATGTCGCGGCGCCGACCGCCGGGCACATCCACCTCGGCGCCAAGGGCGCGAACGGCGCGGTCAAGGTGCCGTTCTTCGCCGGAAACCTGCCGGACACCGCGCGAGCGGTCGCGGGAGTCGTCCAGGTCACCGACAAGGCCACGCTGGACCAGCTCAAGAGCAACCCGAACGGCTTCTACGCCAACCTGCACACGGGTGAGTTCCCGGGCGGAGCCGTACGCGGCCAGTTCCACAAGCTCAGCAAGCCCGCCGACCTGAACGGCGTGCTCATCGGCTCCACGCCCGCGACCCTGCAATCCATCGCCGACGGCGCGCAGGAGATCCCCAGCGCGGAGGGCAAGAAGACCGGTGACCCCGACGGCCGGGGTACCGCGTTCGCCCGCAGCCACGGCGCCATGATCACCTGGGGCTTCACCTGGTCGTCCACCGCTCAGCCGACCGTCGGCCACATCCACCAGGGCACCAAGGGCGTCAACGGCCCGGTCGCCGCGGACCTCTTCGCCGCCCCCGCCGGCCTCCCCGCCGGGGTGACCGGCCTGGCCGGGATGACGCCGGTGGCCGGCGACGTCGCGGACCGCATCATGCGCCAGCCGGAGAACTACTACTCGAACCTCCACACCGCCGAGTTCCCGGCGGCGCCATCCGTGGCCAGTTTGCGCCATTCAGCGGCACCCAAGCCCGGACGTTCACCAAGCCGGTCATCAGCGGCGCACAGATCTACCGCTGCACCAAGCAGGCCGACGGCACGCTCGCCTTCACGCAGGAAGGCGTCACCGCCACGCTGGCCGGCCCGATCGCGCACTCGTTCGTCAAGCCCGGCCCGCAGGGCCCGCCGCAGTGGGTCGCCCGGGATGGCAGCGCCGTCACCGGCAAGGCCGTCGTCAAGACGCCCAACGGCGATGGCAACATCCCTGAGCTCGTCCTCGACGCCACCCAGGCCGGCGCGAAGCAGGGCCTGCTGGCCGGTTCGACCGCGATCCTCCGCCTGAACACCATCGGCGGCGTCGCCCCCGCGGGCACCTGCGCCCCTGGCGCCGGCGCCAAGGTTCCCTACCAGGCTGACTACCTCTTCCTCGGCTGATCGTCTTCCTCGGCTGATCGCCGAGGGTCACGACCGGGCCCCGCATTCCCGGGGAGCGCCGCACGGTGGCCGGTCCACGCCACCGTGCGGCTTTCCGCTGCCAGGATCCCGGCTCGCCACCGCATCCCGATAACCTTGGGGTTATGCCTGCTCCGCACTGGTCCGCCCCGGTAGCCCATGCCCCGGTCGACGCCACCGTGGCGATTCCCGGGTCCAAGTCGATGACCAACCGTGCGCTGATCCTGGCCGCCCTCGCAGGCTCCCCCACCTCCGTGACACGCCCGCTTCATAGCCGCGACACCGAGCTCATGGCCGAGGCGCTGCGTTCGCTCGGGGTGGGCATCGGCGAGGCCGCATCCAACAAAGACGCGGACGACTGGCAGATCCTCCCCGGCAAGCTGACGGGCCCGGCGCACATCGACTGCGGCCTCGCCGGCACCGTGATGCGGTTCGTGCCCCCGGTCGCGGCGCTGGCTGACGGCGAGGTCGTCGTGGACGGCGACCCGTACGCGCGCAAGCGCCCGATGGGCCCGATCATCACGGCGCTGCGCGCGCTGGGTGTGGAGATCGACGACGGCGGACGAGGCGCTCTCCCGTTCACCATCCGGGGCACCGGAGCCGTGCGGGGCGGGACCGTCACCATCGACGCCTCCAGCTCCTCCCAGCTGGTCTCGGGCCTGCTGCTGGCCGCGCCGCGCTTCGACAAGGGCGTGGAGCTACGGCATGAGGGGCCGCCCGTCCCGTCCGCGCCGCATCTGGCCATGACCGTCGAGATGTTGCGCGCCGTGGGCGCGACGGTCGAGACCGAGGAGAACGTGTGGCGGGTGGCGCCGGGCCCCCTCCGCGGCGGCGAGACCGTCATCGAGCCGGACCTGTCCAACGCCGCGCAGTTCCTCGGCGCCGCGCTGGTGACCGGCGGCCGGGTCACGGTGCCCGGCTGGCCCGAGCGCACGACGCAGCCCGGTGACGCCCTGCGCGACCTCCTCGCGGCGATGGGCGCCGAGGTGTCACGCGGGCCGGGCGGCCTGACCGTCCGCGGCACCGGCACGTTCGACGGCCTCGAAGCCGACCTGCACGAGGTCGGCGAGCTCACCCCCGTCCTGGCGGCCCTCGCCGCGCTCGCCGCCACCCCCTCCCGGCTGACCGGGATCGCGCACCTGCGCGGCCATGAGACCGACCGGCTCGCGGCCCTGGTCAACGAGATCAACGCGTTCGGCGGGGACGCCCGGGAGCTCCCGGACGGCCTCCAGATCAACCCGCGCCCGCTGCACGGCGGCGTCTTCCACACCTACGACGACCACCGGATGGTCATGGCCGCGGCGGTCCTCGGCCTCGCCGTTCCCGGCGTCGAGGTGGAGAACGTGGCCACGGTGGGCAAGACACTTCCCGACTTCACCAAGCTGTGGGGCTCGATGGTGACCGCCTCTCCGCTCGGCCCCGCCTAGAAGGGTCCGGACCACTGGCACGCCGAACACGCGACTACGACGAGGACGACGTCCGGGTACGCCCCGGGCGCCGCGGCTCCAAGCCGCGCACCCGGCGCCGCCCGGCGCACGACGACGCGGTCGCCGGCTTCGTGACGGCCGTGGACCGCGGCCGTTACCAGTGCCTGCTCGACGACAGCACCGACGAGGGCACCGACGACCGCCCAGATCTAGGTGGAGGGACGACCCCGCACGACCCCCGCAGCGCGGAAGAGGCGGCGGCACGGCCGGGAAGGCGCAGGGTGGTCGCGATGCGCGCCCGCGAGCTCGGCCGCAAGGGCGTCGTCGTGGGCGACCGGGTCGCGCTGGTCGGAGACGTGTCCGGCGATCCCGACACACTGGCGCGGATCGTCCGGGTGGAGCCGCGGACCTCGTCCCTGCGCCGCACGGCCGACGACACCGACCCGTTCGAGCGGATCATCGTCGCCAACGCGGACCAGCTGGTGATCGTGACGGCGCTCGCCGATCCCGTGCCGCGGCCCCGGATGATCGACCGCCAGCTCGTCGCCGCGTACGACGCGGGCATGGACCCGCTGCTCTGCCTCACCAAGGCCGACCTGGGCGACCCCGACGCCCTGGTGGCCGAGTACGCCCCGCTCGGCGTCCCGTACGTGGTCACGGTGCAGGGCGAGGAGCTCGGCGAGAACCGGGAGCTGCGCGGCCACCTGAAGGACCGCATGAGCGTGCTCGTCGGCCATTCGGGTGTCGGCAAGTCGACTCTGGTGAACGCCCTCGTCCCGGACGCCGAGCGCGCCGTGAGCCATGTCAACGCGGTCACCGGCCGCGGCCGTCACACGTCGTCCTCGGCGGTCGCGCTGGAGCTCCCCGACGGCGAGGGCTGGATCATCGACACCCCGGGCATCCGCAGCTTCGGCCTCGCGCACATCAAGCCCGAGAACGTCATCCACGCCTTCGAGGACCTGGCCGAGGGAGCCGCCGAGCGCTGCCCGCCGCACTGCGACCATCTCCCCGGTGGCCGCAGCGAAGCGAGGACCACCGGGGAGCAGTTGCCGGGGGGCCTGGGGGGTCGCCCCCCCAGAGAGGCAGGGCAGGACTGCGGGCTGGACGAGTGGGTCACCGAGGGGCACGCGTCCCGGGCACGCCTCGACTCGCTCCGCCGCCTCTTGGCCGCGCGCGAGGGCGAGGCCGAATAGTGCAGGGCGGAATAGCGCAGGGTCGGTTAGCGCAGGCCGTACAGCGCAGAGCAAATAGCGCGGGATTCGCCGCCCCGTCGTCGGTATCGTCCTGCTATGCCCCACGTCATCGCAGAGCGGTACGAGCTCGTGGAACTGCTCGGCAGCGGTGGCATGGGCGCCGTCTGGCGGGCCCGTGACCGGATGCTCGACCGCGAGGTGGCGATCAAGGAGGTCGCCCTCCCGGCGGGCATGGACGAGGAGCAGCGCGAGCGCGTTGACGCCCGGACGTTCCGCGAGGCCCGCTCGGCCGCCCGGCTCGACCATCCGGGCATCGTCACGGTCTACGACGTGGTCGAGCACGAGGGCCGGCCCTGGATCGTGATGCAGCTGGTCCGGGCTCCCGCGCTCGACCGGGTGATCTCGCGCGAGGGGGCGCTGCCGCCCGCCCGGGTCGCGGCGATCGGCGCCGACGTCCTGGACGCCCTGCGCGCCGCGCACGCGGCCGGGGTGGTGCACCGGGACGTGAAGCCGGGGAACGTGCTGCTCCCCCACAACCGGGCCGTCCTCACCGACTTCGGCATCGCCACCGTGGCGGGCGACGAGACCCTCACCCAGGAGGGGGCCATCGTCGGCTCGCCGGCGTACCTGGCCCCGGAGCTCGCCCGCCACCAGAAGGCATCCCCGGCGTCCGACATGTGGTCGCTGGGCGCGACGCTCTACGCCGCCGTCGAGGGCCGTCCCCCGTACCAGCGGCAGGACGTCTGGGGCGTGATGGCCGCCGTCCTCAACGACGATCCAGACCCGATGCGGCAGGCCGGTCCCCTGCAGCCGGTGCTCGAAGGGCTGCTCCGCAAGGACCCGGAGCAGCGGCTCCGCGCCGAGGACGCGATCCACCAGCTGCGGCAGATCGCCCAGGGCACTCCGGAGCCGGCCTGGTCGCCGTCCCCGGTCGGGGGCACGCCCGCCCGGGACATGACCCTGCCTCCCACGCCTCCGCCGCCCACGATGGAGACCCCGCCCCGCCGTTCCACTGCGCAGCGCTGGGCCATCGTCATCCCGGCGGGCGTGCTCGCCGCCGTGCTCGTGGCAGCGGTGATCGTCTTCATCTCGTTCATGGGTGACGACGACAACCCGAGAAGCGGCACCTCACCCGGCGCGGTCAGCCGGACCACCAGCGGCGGTGTCACGGCGTCCCGCCAGCCCCAGACCAACGCCCCGGCGGGTTTCCAGACCTACAGCGGGACGTTCGCCGCCGCCGTCCCGCAAGGCTGGAAGCAGGAGCAGGTCGGCCGCAACGTGTCGTTCACCGACCCGGACGGCGCCGCCACCCGTGGCATCTTCTTCCAGCACCTCGCCAACACCACGGGCAGCGAGGCGAGCCACCTGAACAGCGCGGCGCAGAACTTCCAGAACGACTCCAGCTACGCCAACTACAAGCAGGTGGCATGGCGCGAGAACATCCCGTTCCAGGACGGCAAGGCCGCGGAGTTCGAGTTCACGTTCAACAAGAACAGCAAGGCCGGGCATTGCCGCGTGCGGGTCTTCTCGTACAACGGCGCGCTCTACATGACGTTCCTCGTCTCGGGCCAGCACAACTGGCAGGACAGCAACGCCAAGTTCGAGACGTTCCTCTCAAGCTTCCGCCGCCCCTAGGAGCGTCCCCGGGGCGGGTCGTTCGGCGGACGGCGCGGCACGATGAGGGGCGGCCGGGACGAAGACATCCCCGACGGGCCGGGCTGCCGCGCTGTCTCTGGCGGAGTGGCGGCCGTTTCCTTCGCCTGGGAGCGCGCCTCGTCGAGAAGCTCGTCCTCGGTGGGGGCGATGGAGACGATCACCAGGAGCACGGTCGCCACCAGGCTGATAAAGATGATCAGCGGGAGCAGGAAGTCGAACGGCCGCGCGCCGTCGGGCACGTGGACGGGGCCGTCGAGCTCCACGCGCATGGCCGCCATGCCGGTGTAGTGCATGCCCGACACCGCCACACCCATGATCAACGCGGCGCCGACGGTGGCCCGGGTGCCCCGTACCCGCAGCGTGAACCACAGCGCCACGGTGGCCGCGGCCATCGCGATCAGGACCGACAGCAGCACGACGCCGAAGTGGTACCCGACGTGCGCGGACGTGTGCATCGCCGCCATGCCCGTGTAGTGCATGCTCGCCACACCGATGCCGGTGACCACGCCGCCGGACAGCAGCGGTGCCAGCTGCGGGCCGCCGAAGCCGACCGTGAACAGCCCGACGCCCACGACCCCCATCGCGATGAACGCGCTGAGCAGCGTGAGCGGGACGTCGTAGCGGATCTGTGCGCCGGGGACGCGGAAGCCGAGCATCGCGATGAAGTGCATCACCCAGATCCCGGTGCCCCCGATGGACAACGCCGCGAGCCCGAGCCAGGAGGCCCGCCGAGTCCCCTCGGTGGCGCGGGCGCGCGCCGTGCACATCAGGCCGAGCAGCGAGCCGACCACCGACATGACGTATGCGAGCAGGGGCGTCGAGACCCCATAGGCGAAATGGTGCACTTCAGCCATCACGAATCCCCCGAATGAACTGCGCCAATGTGGACGCATGCTAACGAGTCGATCAGTAGGTGAAACAAGGACTTGCTTGACCGCTTGCGGCCAGGGCGACCTCTGATGCGAAGGTTGCCGAAGATCGCTAACGATCCCTCTACGCCCAATGAGACTTGGGAAGTTCAGGTGCAAAAAGGGAATCAGTGGTGAGAATGGTCATATGAATCGGCGGGGGTTCCTGACGACCACAGCGGTGAGCGCCCTCGCGGCAGGGTGCTCCTCGGACGAGCCACGCACGCCCCCACGGCGTCCTCCCGCCGCCTCCTCCCCTGTCTCGCCTGGTCCGACGGGTGCGGCCGACTGGAACGCGCTCGCCCGCACCCTGGACGGACGGCTGATCCGGCCCGGCGACGCCTCGTACGCCCGGGCTCGCCGCCTCTACATCCCTCGTTACGACCGCATCCGCCCGGCGGGGGTCGTTTACTGCGACAACGCCCAAGACGTGGCCGAGTGCATGGCGTTCGCGGCCCGGCAGCGGCTGCCGGTGGCGGTGCGCTGCGGCGGGCACAACTACGCGGGCTGGTCCACCGGGCCGGGCCTGGTGATCGATGTGTCCGCGATGAGCACGGTCGAATACGACGGCGGGCGGGCGGTGGTCGGTGCCGGGACCCGGCTGATCGATCTGTACGACCGGCTCTCGCGCGAGGGCCGCGGTGTGCCTGCGGGCACATGCCCGACGGTGGGGGTCGCGGGGCTGACGCTGGGCGGCGGGTTCGGGGTCCTGTCCCGCGCGCACGGGCTGACCTGCGACGTTCTGGAGTCGGCACGGGTCGTGACCGCCGACGGCCGCGTCGTCACCTGCGACGCCGACCGGGAGCCCGAGCTCTTCTGGGCGTGCCGGGGCGGTGGCGGCGGCAACTTCGGGGTCGCGGTGGAGTTCACGTTCCGGACGCACGAGGCCGCCGACCTGACCACGTTCGACCTGCGCTGGCCCTGGTCGCGCGCGGCCGCCGTGATCAGCGGCTGGCAACGCTGGCTGCCGTCCGCCGCCGACGGTGTCTGGACCAGCGCCCATATCAACGCCCAGCCCTCCGCGGGCACCCCGACGATCGAGATCACGGGGGTGGCGCTCTCCGACGCCGGACCCGATCTCGCCCGGCTCGCCGCCGCCGTGGGGGTCGATCCGGACGGGCCCAACCTCCAGCGCCGCTCCCACCTCGCGACCATGCAGCAGGTGGGGGGCTGCGCGGGCCGGACGATCGACGGCTGCCACAGCCAGGGCACGCTGCCGGGACAGCGCCCATCGGGACGCTTCCCGCGGACGGACTACGCGGGCAAGTCGCACATCGTGTCGCGCCCGCTCTCGGACGACGCCATCGCCACGCTGGTCGCGCGGTTCACGCGCGGCAACGATGTGACAGGCAGGTCAGTGCTCATGGACGCGCTCGGCGGCGCAGTCAAGCGGCTGCGGCCCGGCGACACCGCGTTCCCGCACCGGCAGGGCCTGTACTGCATCCAATACCTGGCGAACGGCGGCGACCGCGAGTGGCTGCGCGGCACCCATCAAGCCATGGAGCCGTACGCGGGCGGCGCCGCGTACGTCAACTACATCGACCCCGAACTCGCCAGCTGGCGCCAGGCGTACTACGGGCCCAACCTCGACCGCCTGACCAAGGTCAAGGCCGCGTACGACCCACAACGGCTCTTCCGCTTCCCGCAGGCAGTCGGCTGACCGCCGCAGGCTGTCGGTTGGCTCCGCTCAGCTCTGGCTGAGCTCGTCGTAGAGCTCGTTGGCGCGTTCTTCGGCCTCGTTCAGAACCTTGACGTGATCGGGCGCCAGATCCTCCACGCACAACGTCATCGCGGTGGTCACATGGCTGAACGCGGACTCCTCGGCGCCGCGCAACGCCGCCCGCACCGTCGCCGAACGGGCACCGAGCGCGGCCCACTCCAGCTCCAGCCGGGCGACCGCCTCGTCGAAGGCGCGCGAGGTCTCGGCACCCAGCTCCTGGAGTTCGTCCGGGATCGGGCCGCGGCCCGCCTTGCGGGCCCGGCTGGACAGGCCGGAGATCCGGCTGGCGAGCGTGAGGCCCTCGCGGGCCAGCGGCAGCACCTCGTGGATCAGGTCGGTCACCGCCTTGGCCAGTTCCTCGACCCGTGTGAGCAGCGTCTGGGTGGCCTCTTCCAGGGCGGCCGACGTCCGGGCGGCGACCTGCGTGGCCACCGCCTGCTGCTGCTCGGTGAGCACCGGCACCACGTCGGTCTCCAGACGGCGACGCAGCTCCCTGACCTTGGCGGCGTCACGTTCGCCGGGCCCGGCCCGCTCGATCCAGTCGGCCCAGATCTTCTCGATCCGGCTCTCCCCGGACGCGCCGATCTCGGCGGCGATCTCGTCGAGCGCCTCACCGGCCCGGCTCTTCAGCCGTTCCACCCGTCCGTACAGGGCCTCCCGGCGGAATGGGTCGTTCAGCTCGTTGAGCAGCGCCTGCAACCGCCGGGACACGTCGATCGCGTGTTCGGCGAGCGGGACAAGCCGGTCGGCGAGCTCTTCGAGCGTCTGCGCCCGGCGTGGGTCGGTCAGTTCGGCCACCCACCCGGGAAGGTCGTGCGCCATTCGCCCATGCTCCCATTAATGAGGCCGATCAGCCGGTCGCAACGCCTTGTCCGAGCGTCGAAGGTTCTTCCACCCGGTAAGAGTGTCGGCGCAGGGTGTGATCACGGTAGCGTGTCACGCCGTGGCAGGCTATTCCGATGACCTGCGTCTCGCCCATGTGCTGGCGGACGCGGCCGACGACATCACGACCAAAAGGTTCAAGGCACTCGATCTGAGCATCGAGACCAAGCCTGACCTGACCCCGGTCAGTGACGCCGACCGCAGCGTCGAAGAACAGATCCGTGGCACCCTCAAGCGGGCTCGCCCCCGGGACGCCGTCCTGGGCGAGGAGTACGGCAGGACCGGTTACGGCGCGCGCTGCTGGGTCATCGACCCGATCGACGCCACCAAGAACTTCGTCCGCGGCGTTCCGGTGTGGGCCACGCTCATCGCGCTGATGCAGTACGACGAGGTCGTCGTCGGCCTCGTCTCGGCGCCCGCCCTCAACCGCCGCTGGTGGGCCGCCCGCGGCGGCGGCGCCTGGACGGGCCGGAGCCTCGCCCGCGCCACCCGGCTGCAGGTCTCCTCAGTCTCCGAACTGTCGGACGCCTCGCTCTCGTTCTCCAGCCTCAGCGGCTGGGAGGAGCAGGGGCGGCTGGAACGTTTCCTCGACCTCGGCCGCTCGGTCTGGCGCACCCGGGCCTTCGGCGACTTCTGGTCGCACATGATGGTCGCTGAGGGCGCCGTGGACATCTCCACCGAGCCCGAGGTCTCGCTGTGGGACCTCGCCGCCCTGCAGGTGATCGTCGAGGAGGCGGGCGGCATGTTCACCGACCTGGCCGGCGTCCCGGGCCCGGACGGCGGCAGCGTGGTCTGCACCAACGGCAAGCTGCACGCCGACGTCCTCCGCACACTGGGCGGCGGTCAGCTCTCTCTCCGTATCTGATCAGCCCCCCGCATCCGCTCCATCTCTCCGTATCTGATCCACAACGCTTCGCACTTCTTGGACGGCCGGACACTCGCGACATATCGTGGAACCGGCAGCCCCTTCGCAGCCGTTTAACAATCGGGCGGCCATACGGAGGTAGGAGATGTCCACCAAGACCAAATTCGTCATCGGCGGTGTCGTCGTTGGCTTCCTCACCCTGTTCATCTTCCCGTGGTGGGTCACCGCACTGATCATTCTCGGCGTCCTCGGCGCACCGCTCGCGGGCTACCTCATGCTTGACCCCTCCCAGCGCAAGCGGGTACGTGCCCAGGGCCGCAAGCGTCTCGGCAGCTGATCCGTTGCCCGCGCTGGCCTACGGCCGGGAGCGGTGTGCGAGCATCGGCTCGTGACTCGGATCGGCGTGGTGGGCGCGGGCATTCTCGGCCTGGCGGTGGCCAGGCGGCTCGCTGAGCTGCGTCCGGACGCAGCTGTGACGGTCCTCGACAAGGAGGACCGGATCGCCGCCCACCAGACCGGCCACAACAGCGGCGTCGCGCATGCCGGGCTGTACTACGCCCCCGGATCGCTCAAGGCGACCCTGTGCCGGCGCGGCATCAACCTCCTCAAGGACTACTGCGCCGATCACGACCTTCCCTACGACGAGTGCGGCAAGGTCGTGATCGCGCGTTCCGCCGACGAACTCGGCGCCCTCGCTGAGATCGAGCGGCGCGCGACCGAGAACGGCGTGCCCGGCCTGCGCCGCCTGTCCGCCGCCGGGCTCCGCGAGATCGAACCACATGCGACCGGTGTGGCCGCCCTGCATTCCCCCACAACCGCGATCGTGGACTTCACTGCGGTCGCCCGCGCGTACGCCGACGACGTGGGCAAGGCGGGAGGCGAGGTCCGGCTGGGCTTCGAGGTCGTACGGCTGCGGCGCGCGGGCGATCAGGTCGTGGTGTCGTCACCGGACAACGAACTCACCTTCGACCACCTGGTGGTGTGCGCCGGCCTGCACTCCGACCGGGTGGCGAGACTGGCCGGGGACTCTCCCGCACCTGCGATCGTGCCGTTCCGAGGCGAGTACTACCGTCTCGTCCCGGCGCGCACAGATCTCGTCCGCGGGCTGATCTATCCCGTGCCTGATCCGCGCTATCCGTTCCTCGGCGTGCATTTCACACGGCGGGTGGACGGCGGCGTCGACGTCGGCCCGAACGCCGTCCTGGCGCTGGCCCGCGAGGGTTACCGTCGCCGCGACATCCGCCCGGCCGACCTCTGGGAGACTCTGCGCTGGCCAGGTTTCCGGCGTCTGGCCCGGCGGCACTGGCGTACGGGGCTCAAGGAGATGTACGGCTCGGCGGTCAAACGCGCGTTCCTCGCCGAGGCGCAGGCCTTCGTACCTGAGCTGACCGCCGCCGACATGGTGCCCGCACCCGCCGGCGTACGGGCGCAGGCGGTGGACTCGGACGGCTCCCTCGTGGACGACTTCCGCATCGGCTCGATCGGTCCCATCACCACCATCCGCAACGCGCCCTCCCCCGCGGCAACGTCTTCCCTCGCGATCGCCGAATACGTGGCCGCCCAGGTGATCGATCACCGGTAGGACACGATCGCGCCGGTCCCGGTACGCCCGTAGGCACCTCCGGCCGCCGGCAGCCGCGATGACCCCACCCCGGTGACGACGGCGGGAACCCGATGAGCGGCATCGGCCAACAGAAGCCGACCATGCCCGCATTCGGAAGAATCGCTGTGACTCAAAGGGGCCCATGTGACCATCGAGCAAGGCAGCGCGGACGAGAGCGACGCCTCCATCATCGAACGGTCCTTGGATGAGCCGGAAGGGTTCGCCACGCTGTTCGACCGCTACGCCGATGACATTCACCGGTACGCGGCCCGGCGGCTCGGCGCGCACGTCGCGGACGACCTCATGGCCGAGACGTTCGTCATCGCCTTCCAGCGACGTGACCGCTACGACCTGGCCCGCGCCGACGCGCGTCCCTGGCTGTACGGGATCGTCAGCAACCTGGTCGGCCACCACGGCCGTGCCGAGGCCCGCCGGCTGCGCGCGATGTCGCGGCTGCCCGCCCCCCAGGGGGACGAGCCGCTGGCCGACCGCGTGACCGACCGGGTCGGCGCCGAGGACACCCACCGCACACTGGCAGGTGCCCTGGCGCGGCTACCGGCTCGCTACCGGGACGTTCTGCTGCTTGTCGCGTGGGGCGACCTCAGTTACGAGGAGGTCGCCGAGGCACTCGGCACGCCGCTGGGAACAGTGCGCTCACGCCTTTACCGCGCTCGAAGAAAACTCTCCGACGACCTGGGCGGGGTCGATCCGACGTCCGTAACGGAGGAGCCCATCCATGGATGACCTCAAAGTCCTGCGCGAACTGGAGGCCGATGTGCCGCCGCTCACCGCGTCCGCCAGGACCGCGGCCCGTATCCGCCTGCTCGCCACCATCGACGGCGCGGCGGCCCGCAGGCCCGCCCGCCGCCGTCCGGTCCTGTTCATGGCCGTCGCTGCGGCCCTGGCCGCAGGTGCGGCCGCGGTCCTGCTCGTCCCGGGCGATCCGGCCACCACGCCGCCCCCGGTGCAGCCGGTGAGTGCCTACGAGGTGCTGGAGACCGCCGCCAGAACGGTCGAAGCCCAGCCTGAGACCACGCCGCGCCCGACCCAGTGGGTGTACGAGAAGTCGCTGCATGCCCCGGGGAACACCCGGCGGCAGGTTCACGAGTACTGGATCCGGTTCGACGGCCGCACGCACGCATCCATCGAAGCCGGCCGCCTCGAGATCAAGCCCGCGATCAAGCCGGGGTACGACGACAAGAGTCCCCAACAGTTGGTCGTCTATCTCAAGAAGCTGCCACGCGATCCCGAGGGGGCGCTTCAGCGGATCTACCGGGACTTCGATCACTACGCCGGAGCCGACCGCAACGACAAGGCGTTCCGGGTGATCTCGGACCTGCTCTCCCACAACGTGGCGCTGCCTCCGAGCGTGCAGGCCACGCTCTACCGGGCCACGGCGCGGATCCCGGGGGTCGCGGTCAGCAAGAACGCCACGGACGCCGCGGGCCGTCCGGCCGTCGCGGTCACCCGCGAAGGCGACGGCGTCCGCGGGGAGGTCCTTCTGGCCCGCGGCAGCTACCGCTTCCTGGGCTTTCGCATGACCACCACCCGGGAGCAGAAGCGCTCGATCCGCGGAGAGTCGGCCGTCCTTCCGAAGGGCACCGTGAGGATGAACGTCGCGCGTCTCGCATACGGCATCGTCGACAAGCCGGGCGGCCGTCCCTGACCGCTCACGAAGGCCGGCGCCGCATCAGTACCACCGATGCGGCGCCGGCCCACGTGCTGCCGGGACGCAGACATGTCATGACTCATGGGACCGCATGTGGCCGCGACCGCCGCGCCGGCGGGACGAATCCTTGACGCCGGTCACCAAGGGATGGCGTCGTTCAGGGAGTCCGGGCCGCGGAAGGTGCCGGTGGGCCGTCGGCGGGGATGGTCCAGTTCCTCGCCGTCCATATGGAAGGCGATGTCCTCGGGATCGGTGCAGGGAGCGGGGTCTTGTCGACTGCCCGCAGGCTGCCGCTGGTGACCAGATGGGAGACGGCCGACTCGCCGCCAACCAGCCGAGTGCGCGCCGCGTCCGCGTCGTCAGCGGCCGCGGCCAGCGATCCACGTACTCGGCGCTCATCCACGACATGTCGGCCATAGGCCGAGAATGTCAGGTGCGGCGGGCTCGCAGGACGGTGTCGTGAACCGTGACCTCCTGACCCTCCCCCTTGTGCTTTTCGAGGCGGGGGCGGGCCTCGGCGGTGACGATCTCCCACTCGTCCTTCGGGAGCGAGTCGGCGACCTCTTCGGCGGTGTAGAAGAGCTCGGGCATCTTCAGGGGCCGCACCCCGGTCTCCATGTCGGACGGATGATGCGCGACGATCAGCAGGGTGCCGCCCGGGGCCACCATGCCGGCGAGCCGGGCGAACAGGATCTGCCGCGGCCCGTCCGGCGGGTGCGTGAACTGCGACGAGATCAGGTCGAACTGCTGGCCGGGGTCCCAGGTATTCATGTCGCCCTGTACCCACTGAACGCTCTTGGTCGGGTCGTTCACGGCGCCGCGTTCTAGCGCAGTCTGGGAGTAGTCGACCGCCGTCACCTTCCAGCCGCGTTCCGCGAGCCAGACGGCATCCGCGCCCTCGCCGCAGCCGACGTCGAGCGCGGTGCCCGGAGTCAGCTCGGAGGTCTCGGCCACCAGCTGGACGTTGGGACGGCCACTCCAGACGTGCTCGTGGGAGCTGTAGCGCTCCTCCCAGTAGCTCTCATCGAACATTCTGGATGTCCTCCTCGACGAGGTCGTAGTTGATCATGGCGCCGGCGTTCAGCCCGGCCGCGGCGGACACGATGACCTGGGCCTTGAGGTCGGTCACATTGCCGGCCACGTAGACGCCCGGAACGGAGGTGGCACCGCTCGGGTCGGCCGGGATGTGACTGCCGAAGACGGTGCCGTTCATCTCCAGCTCCACCGGCTTCAGCCCGAGCGCCTCGAACAGGCCGGCACGGGCGGTGAAGCGCGGCGAGACCACAAGGGCCTGGCGCGGAACGACCTCGCCGGAACGCAGCCGGACGCCGGTGAGCCGATCGTCGCTGACTTCGATCCCGGCGACCTCGCCCTCGACGAAGGTGATCCCGCGCTTGGCCAGTTGCTCGCGTTCGTCCTCGGCGGGCGCGGGCCCGGTGTGGACGAAGTAGGTCACGTCGGCGCTCAGCTGGCTGAAGAGCTTGGCCTGGTGCAATCCGAACGGGTTGGTGCCCAGCACACCGATCGCCTGGTCGCGCACCTCCCAGCCGTGGCAGTACGGGCAGTGCAGGACGTCGCGTCCGAATCGTTCGGCGATACCCGGCACGTCGGGCAGCTCGTCCACCAGCCCGGTAGTGATCAGCAATCGGCGCGCATGCGCAGCGCTTCCGTCGGCCAGCTCGACATGGAAGCCGTCGTTCGCCTTGCGAGCCGCGGTCACGGTCCCGGAGACGATCTCGCCGCCGTAGGACGTGACCTCGCCTCGGCCGATGGCCAGGAGCTCGCCGGGGGGTGTGCCCTCGCGCCCGAGGTAGTTGTGAATGTGTCCGGCCGGGGCGTTGCGCGGCTCGCCGGCGTCGATCACCAATACTGAACGGCGCGAGCGTGCCAGGGCCAGGGCCCCGCTGAGCCCCGCCGCACCTCCACCGATCACGATGACGTCGTACTTCGTGTTATCCATGGCCACACTGTCAACGATGTGTGCCGGGATTGACAAACCTCGTTGCCAGAACGGCAACAAATCAGAAGATGCCGAGACTGGGAAGGAGCTTCTGCGCGGCCTTCACGATGTGGTCCGCACTGCTGAGCGCCTTCTCGATCTCAGCCTCGTCCGCGCTGTCACCTGGAAAGGCCGGATACTCCAGCTCGTTGCGGCGGATGCGAAGGCCCCTGAACGGCTTGAACACCTCGCCGAACTGAGCGCGCAGCACCTCGTCCACGACCAGGTGCCCGCCCTTGGTCGTCGGCCGGAGCCCCTGGTGGGCGAGCACGGCGGTCCCCGCAAGGCGCGCGGCGTCATAAGCGAGGACGTAAGCGCTGTCGCGGTCGGTGGCACCAAGCACGACCGCCGAGGCATAGGTCCGCTGTGCCTTTGTCAACCAGGGTTCACCGTCAGCGGCTGGACCCTGGACCTTCTGCAGCTCCCCGGTGGCGATCAGCCGTTCGATGACGGCTTCACCTCGTGCCCAACGCGCCATGCCGCCTCACCCGTCCGCCGGAAGATCACCGTATGCAATCACGAACGGCGATGCCTTGACCTGCTGAACGAGCGGATCCGTGCCGGCAAGCCAGCGATCGGCGGGCCGGACGACCGGGTTGACCGGCAGGTCGAGCCGGTCCTGGGCGACCTCCGCCGCCTCGTAGACCTCCGCGCGGTCGACGTCCCCGAGCACGAGCACGTCCACGTCGTTCGGGAACGGACCGGCCTCGCCCTCATAGCGCCGGGCCCACGAGCCGAAGATCAGCACCGTCTGGACCCCGGCCACCTGGGCGAACGAGTCGGCCACCGCCACCTGGGGACCGAACGTGAGCGTGAGCAGCCGGGCCAGCGCGTCGGCGACCAGGTGGCCGGTGTTGGCCCGCAGCAGCCGGGAACGACCGACCGCCCGCGCAGTGATGAGCTCCGCGTCCAGCAACCGGCCCACCTCGCCGTGCAGCGTGGACATCGACACGCCCAGCCGCCGGGAGAGCTCCGCCAGCGTGAAATCCTGGTCAGGATGGAAGAACAGCACGGTGAGCAGGTCGGCCTGATGCCGAGACCTGAAGATCGGCAGGAGCGGCGGCGCCTCACTTCGCATAAGCCGAATATATCTCCGCACTAACCGAAGTCGAAACACCGCCTCGCGCACCGTTCCGATACGCACGCCGTTCACAACACGAGCCCGACGTACCCGAAGGCACACAGGTACGGCGGCACGGGCCGCATGAACACTCCGCAGCCGATCCCCGCCTCATCCAGCACCGCGCACGCCGTCTGCCCAGCGAGGGCGTGCCAGCCGCCACAGCTCCCAGCCCAGCGACCCGACCGACACCACCTCCGATGAATATGACGCAGGAAGGGAATCCCCGCCGCGCTCATCGGCCGAGTCGTCATGGCCACCGGCGCCGGCGCGCTCTCGGCCGACACCGGCTTTGCCCTCGAGCAGTCGCCCTGGCTGTGCTGGGCGCTGACGGCGGCCTGGCCATGCCCGCCGCGATCTCCGTGCTGAAAGGCGCCGTCCCACCGAGCAGGCCAGTATCAGCTCGGCCCTCAACGACACCATGCAGCAGGCCGGCGCGGCCCTCGGCATCGTCAGCAGCAGCTACACGTGCTCCATGCCCGAGACCGCCTCCGAGCAGGCCCGCCGCAACATCAGCGACCCTTCGCCCCCGGCGCCCCCGCCCGTCGCCGTGACCGCCCGGCTGTCGGTCCCCTTGACCTCTGGGCAGGCCGGGGGCAGAACACGCGAGTCTAGCGCATCAAGAGACGGATACGGCCGAGCCAACCTCGACCTTCTCTGCAAGCGGATCCTGCTCCAGGACTGAGCCCACGGTCACAAGATCAGCGACAGAGCCGGTAAATGTGCAGAGCTGTCAGTGGCGGTCGTGGGCCGCCGGGGTGGCGGTAGTTGGATGATCTCCCCGTCTGCCCGTGCTGGCATCGGGATCGAGGCGGAAAGGCCGTGGAGCTGGGCCGGGTCCGTAACTTATGGTCGGAGCCTGGGCGGCGGGCACTTCGGTCTTGTGGGTGTGATGGTGGAGATCGATTGGTTCAAGGGCCCGCGTGAGGCGTTGCTGGCGGACGGCTCACTGGTGGCGTGAGTAGGTACCGCGAGGCGGGTGCTGGTGCCCGAGCTCTGGGAAGTCTGAGGAGGCCGCGCGATGGCTGCGCTGACCGACGCCGATCTGTACCTGCGCGGCGCCAAGACGCTGCTTGCCTCCTGGCAGGAGTACGCCCGCGCAGTGACCGGCGCGGCGGTTCAGCGCCTGCCCGGCGTCGCCACGGCCGTCTTTCCGTCCGGGCCAGAACGCGCCGTCTACAACAACGCACTGCTGGAACGCGACCTGGCCGCTGCCGCGCGTGCCGAGGCGCTGGATGCGATGGAGAGCACGTACGCGGCGGCCGGTGTTGCGCATTTTGCCGCATGGGTGCACGAGAGCGACACGGCGATGCGCGGCGATCTGGAACGGCGCGGCTACACATTCGCCGAGTCGACGCGTGCCATGGGCATGGTGCTCGACGACCTGCGCCTGCCCCCGCCGCAGATCGAACTCGGGCGACCGGATTGGTCTGAGTATCTGCGCATCGTCGGGGTGCCGCCCGGTTTTCTCGGTGGGGCCGATTGGACTGCCTTCCACATCCTGCTCGCACGCCTTGGCGGCGAGAACGTCGCCACGGCGATGGCGTTCGACCACGGCGACGACTGCGGGATCTACAACGTGGGAACGCTGGAGCGGGCTCGGCGGCGCGGGCTGGGCACCGCGCTGACCGTCCTCCAGGCACACGATGCGCTCGGGCGCGGCTGCCGGACGGCGAGCCTGCAGTCGACGGAGATGGCCGAGCACATCTACGCAGCCGTGGGCTTTCGCGATCTTGGCCGGTTCCTCGAGTATGTGCCATAAGACCGCGGCCACTTCGACACCCGGGAAGCAGACGCCTGCCGCCGCGCGGGCTTCAAAATCACAACCGTGACACGCCCGATCATCCCTGCACGGTTACCTGTACCCGGCTTGCACCTGAACCTGTACGCCGACGAGCCGATGCCGAGATCACAGAACTAGGATCGCTACGGGCCAAGAGCATTGGCCGGGACGCGGCAGTATCAGCCTCCCCGCCCACAGCGCGGCAAAGCTCCCTCTTCCACCACCAGATATGCGGTCACGTCGGCGCCCAGCCCTGCCTCCCGCTCGCCTCGCTGCCGAGTCTGAGCCCAGCCTCGCAGTGACCTGCAGCCGGGCAATCAGCCGCACCAAAGGGCGGCCGATGCCGCAGCGGCCATGAGCATGGTCGGCATGTGGCAGCACCAGCCTCGCCGCGCGCAGCACGGCAAAGCTCTTCCCCACCAAACGCGCGGTCGCCTTGGCACCAGATGTGAGCATGGCTGGAAAGTTCCAGCACCAGCCTTCCCACGCGCGGGCGACCAAGCCTCTCTCGTCATCAAACGTGCGGTCGTCTTGGCGCCTAGCCTTGCCCGTTCCCTTCTTCGCGTTCGCGATCACCGGGGACCTTGGCGCCAGGCCGGGCATGAATGACTGGCCCCTGTCGCTGACGATCCGGGGATGTTGTTTGCCGAGCACGGCCCGGTGCTCTCCGCGCTGGCAACTTCCACATCTCAGGCAGCTGGCCATAGGGGCTTCCTGAGGGCGCCGGTCAGGTAACGGCCCGCAGCAGCAGTGCGGTGAGCTGGCGGGCCGCCGTTTTGTCGAGCGGGGCGTGGTCGAGCATCAGGCGGTACCACAGCACGCCATAGACGATGTCGATGACCAGCTCCGGATCGATGTCCGGGGAGATCTCACCTCGGACGGATGCGCGGTCCACGATCTGCCGTAGTGCGGCGCGGCGGGTGAACAGGAAACGGTCCCGGAACGCGGCGGCGAAGGCCGGGTCGAGCAATGCCTGGGCCATCAGGCCGATCAGGATCGGGCGCTGGCCCTGCTGGCGGAACGTGGCGTCCAGGAACGCCATCAGGTCGGCGGGCAGTGAGCCTTCGTCCGGAACGCTGATCCGGGTCTCGGCCAGGTCGACCAGGGCTTCGAGCACGACGTCGGCCTTGGAGGGCCACCAGCGGTAGATCGTCTGTTTGCCCACGCCGGCGCGGGCAGCGATGCCCTGCATGGTGAGGGCGGCGTAGCCCTGATCCTCCAGCTCTGTCAGGGCGGCGGTGAGGATCGCCCGCCGGGCCGTCTGGCTTCGTGGTCGCCCGGGTCCTCGCTGGTCCGACATGCCGCCCACTTTACAGGACGCACTGTCTCGAATTAATATCGAGACATCACGTCTAGAAATGGAGGCGCATGATGCGCGTTGTGATTCTGGGTGGCACGTCCGGCATCGGCCTGGCCACGGCTGAACGGCTGGCCGCCGACGGTGCCGAGGTGATCGTCACCGGGCGCGACCCGGAGAAGCTCGCGGCGGTCAAGGACCGGATGGCCGCGGCGGAGATGGTGGACGGCACAGACGAAGGTGAGGTCACCGCGTTCTTCGAACGGATCGGCCCGTTCGACCACCTGGTGCTGGCATTCAGCTCGGGTGCGGTCGGCATGGGGGCGCTGGCCGACACCGCTCTGGCCGACATCAAGGCGGCGTTCGAGGGCAAGCTCTTCGCCTACCTGTCGGCGATTCAGTCCGCCCGGGTGACTGGGTCGATCACCTTCGTCTCGGCCGCCTCCGCACGGGCTTCCCTGCCCGGCACGGTGTCGCTGGCAGCGGTGAACGGGGCGATCGAGCGGATGGTGTCGCCACTGGCGGCCGAACTCGCGCCGGTCCGGGTCAACGCCGTGTCACCCGGGATCATCGACACGCCGTGGTGGTCGTTCCTGCCCGAAGAGCACAAACAGGCCCAGTTCGCGGAGGTCGCCAGCGGTCTGCCGGCCAAGCGGGTGGGCCGCCCTGCCGACGTCGCCGAGGCGATCCGGTACCTCGTAGAGGCGAGCTATGTGACCGGTACGATCCTGCCCGTCGACGGTGGTTTCACCGTTGCCTGACCTCCCTTGATGGCGCTGTCGCATCACCACCCGGGACCAATCCGGCCTGTCAGCGGCGCGCAGGCCGGCCGGCGGCCCCCACCGGGGCCGCAGCCCTTTCTCAAATCAAGATCAACAATCCTTAGGTTAATCCCACCACTGTCGGCGGAGCGACCTTCACCTCGGTCGAACTTCCCCGGCACGAGGACGGCCACAAGACCGGCCTGACCTTTCCGCATGAAGGCGGCAGCCAACGGGATGTGGTTTTCCCACTCCAAGTGGATGTGGGACAGGCCAACGGTGGCCGTGGACGTCGGCTCCCACCTAACGACCCGGGCCAGGCAGCACGCGTGCTGCCTGGCCCGGCACCGTTCTCGCCGAAAAGCTCCTCGGGACGGGGAACGCCAACTAGCCGATCCGTCCACTGATACTGCTGGCCGGGGTCCTTACCTTCGACTCGCTGACAATGTGCGATTTCGGCAGCGCGAAATGCCCGTTCGTGAGGAGGTTCTGTAGCCACGCCTTCTCGTTCACTCGGCGAAGAGCTCCTCGATATGGGTGATGTCGAGTGCCCGGGCTCCCCACCGTTCAAGCTGGTCGGTATCCGGACAGGCACGGATTCGCGCCTCGGACTTGGGATCCACAACGATCCCGCGCCCGGCGAGCACAAGGAGGAGCATCCTCGCTTCCCCCCGTGCCTCCCCCCGCGCTTCCCCCAGCGCCTGCCCCTTCGCCTCGCCTTCAGCGCGCAACTTCTGGGAGAACTCGCTGACGTACTCGTATTGCGCGTTCAAGAGAAGTTCCTCCAGCAGCAGCAGCCCTGACTCCCCGAGCATGGAGCCGAGCAGGTCGGTGTACTGGCCAGCCTTGTCGATGTCGATGGTGTCGAGGGCCTCGGTCACCACCTCAAGAATAACCTTGCCGTCCGGGCCGTCTCCGTGAGCGCCGCATGACAGGACGGCAAGCTCGATGTTGGAGATGGCTTCCGCGAGGGTGGTGACCTTTTTGATTGAGTCAGGCCCGAGTACCACGGGGCGCAGGACCAACCCGGGATGCCCGAGTTCGATCGGCGCCTTACAGGCAGCGACCTCGGCGACAGTGGGCAGATGACCAGAAGCACCGCTGGACAGTCACAGTTGGTTACTACGCTTAGTAGCTGAACGCTCACATGTGGTGTTTGTCACAGAGAGTCCCAGACTTTGCGGTCCTCGCCTCGTGGGTCCTGAACGACTTCGTTCGCGGCGCCGTCGAAGACCTTGACGGAACGGGCGGACGTGTCGAACCGCGGCCAGCCTGGGTCGCCGGTCACAGCGAAGTCGACCCACGCCTTGTGCATGACGTCGGCCAGTTCCTGCGGCGGATTCTCTCCCGCCATCCCCAAGGCGTCGGGCGAGCGCAGGTTGTCGAAAACGAAGCCGAGTTCCAAGGCATGGCACGCACCTAGCCCGAGGTTCGGCGAGCACCAGCCGAACTCGTACATCCAGGTCGGCGAGTGCGCCTCCGCGACGCGGTTGGCGGGCAGCCGGAAGAAGCTGTCCGTGATGAGCAGGGCCAGTACCTCGCCGGCTGACAGGTCGGCGTGGTTGTCGCGGTAGGCGGTGGTGACGGAGGGCTGGATGCCGAAGCCGGTGGCGATGATGTTCACCAGGTCGGGGGTGAGCGCGTCCGCGAGCCCGTTCGGCATCAAGAAGAGGCGGAACTCCTCGGCCGTGCAGCCGATGAGCAGATCCACGTCGCGTCCTGCCCCGTCCGCGATCGCGTCCTCCGCACGACGGACATAGAGATCGTCGTCCAGCACCGGCATGAGCGACATGGCTGCCGCCGCGGTCGTCCGGCCCCACCGGCCGGGATCGGGCAGCGCCGCCACCTCGGCGGCGACCGCAGCCTGCACCGGAATGATCGTGGCGGGGTCGAGCGCGGCGAAGCCCTCAGCGGTGGGCTCGACGCCCAGCCGCGCGGCCAGCTCCTTGGTGACCAGCAATGCGTCCTCGGGCGACTGGGCGATGCTGCCGGCGCCGGACTGCGCGATCGCCCGGTGGAAGAGACCGAGATCCAGCGAGAGCAGCGTGGTGACGCTCATCGCACCGGCCGACTCGCCGAACGCCGTCACCCGGTCCGGATCCCCGCCGAACGCCGCGATGTTGTCGCGTACCCACTCCAGCGCCGCGATCTGGTCGCGCAGACCGCGGTTGAGCGGCGCGCCCGGCAGGCTGGCGAAGCCCTCGACACCCAGCCGGTAGTTGATCGTCACGCACACCGCGCCGTCACGCGCGAAGGTCCGCCCGTTGTAGATGTCCACCGCGCCCGAGCCGTTTCGGAAGGCACCGCCGTGGATCCACACCATGACCGGCAACCCAGAGCCGCCGGGAGTCCACACGTTCAGGTTGAGGCAGTCCTCACCCGGGATCACAGGGTCTGGCAGCAGCGCGTCGTACGGCTTCGGATAGCCGGGCTTGGGCACTGTCGGCCCGTACTCCGTGGCGTCTCGCACGCCGTCCCAGGGCTCTGGCGGCTGCGGCACCTGGAAGCGGTTGGGGCCGAACGGCGGCGCGGCGTACGGGATCCCCAGAAAGGCAGCGACGCCGTCCTCGACCTTGCCGCGGACCTTGCCGTACGACGTCTGAACGACCGTCTCCATGCGCGCCCACCCGAACTAGAACGAAGTTCAAACGAGCGTACGCCCTCCACGGAACCGCGTCAGGCGGTGCGCCGCTCCCCGTGCGGGTAGCTCGCCGAACGGTCCTGGAAGGACAGGATCGCCGGATTCTGGACGACGCCCCCGCGGATCTCGATGGCACGCCGGATCGTCTGATCGGCCTGCCAGGCCGCCGGCCCGGCGAGCACCGTCGGCAGGTGCGGGAGCAGAGCCTGGCTGATCTCCCAGGTGGCCGAGTCCCACAGGTATGACGGGCTGTGATCGACGCCGTAGAAGCGGACGTTGTCGCCCACCGTGAACATCGGCTCGGTGAACGTGGTCGGCCGGGCCCATTCGAATCCCATCCCCGCGTCGCAGGACACGTCGACGATGAGCGTGCCCGGCGCGAACACCGGCAACTCGTCCGTGGCGGCGAACATCAGCGGGGCGTCGGTGTTCTGCAGCACGCAGTTGACCACGATGTCGTGCTCGGCGAGGAATGTCGCCATCGGCACCGACTTCCCATCGACCAGGGCAAGCGTGCGGGTCGGGCGGTCGGCGTCATGGTCGAAGTGCACGATGCTCGCCGAGTGGATCGGCGAGGCCACCGCGGTGACCCCGCGGTGGGTGAGCACGTGCACGTCGTGCACGCCATGCGCGTTGAGGGCGGTCACCGCGCCGCGCGCGGTCGCCCCGAAGCTGATGACGGCCGCCCGCAGCCGGCGGCCGTAGTCGCCGGTCACTCCGGTGAGCGCGAGGGCGTGCAGGACCGAGGAGTAGCCCGCCAGCTCGTTGTTCTTGTGGAAGACGTGCAGGCTGAATCCGCCACTGGCGGACCAGTGGTTCATCGCCTCGAAGGCGATGAGCGTCAGCCGCCGGTCGATGGCCAGCTGAGTGATCTCCCGGTCCTGGACGCAGTGCGGCCAGCCCCAGAGGGTCTGCCCTTCGCGCAGCTCCGCCAGATCCTGGGCGAGCGGCTTGGGATTGAGGATGACGTCGCAGTCAGCGATGAGCCGGTCGCGGGGCAGGATTCCGGCCACCAAGGGGGCCAGCTGCTCGTCGGACATGCCGAAGTTCGCGCCGTACCCGCGTTCAAGGAAGATCCTCGACCGGATGCCGGGCTCGATACGCGACAGATGAAGGGGGTGGATCGGCAGACGCCGTTCGTTCTCTTTGCGGGACCGCGCCATCACCCCGAGGCTGAGCATCAACGCAGGACCGAGACCTTGGCACGGGACGGCCGGACGGCGCCGTGCCGGGTGAGCGGCCAGGCGATCGCGTCGGCCACGGTCGCGCGGACGGTGAGCTCACTGTCCAGACCGGTGGCTTCCAGCAGCTTGACGACCTGGGGGCAGGGCCCGGCCAGAACGAAGGCGACGCCGAGCGCGTTGGCACGACGCCAGGTGCCGAGCAGCACGCCCAGCCCCGCCGCGTCGCAGAACGGCACTCCCGCCACGTCCAGGACCAGCAGCCGGGTGTCGGGGCGAACGGCGGCCAGCAGCCTCTCCCGCAAGGGCGGCGCGGTGGCGATATCGATCTCCCCCCGCAGCCGGGCGACGGTGTAGGCGGGTCTTCGCAGCACCGAGAGAGCCTTGTCGGCTCGCTCCGGCGCGGGGCGTTGGACGGTGTGAAGCATGAAAATCTCCATCTTCGACCTGCGTCGGCAGGTCAGGGTTGTTGAGCCGGCCGGTCGGCCACATGGAGCATGATGTGGCGACGGCCCTGGCCGATGACATCGGCGGCGTGGTCCGGAAGGCGGTGATCGCGGGCGTCTGATCGCTCCTGAGACGCCGCCGTACTCCGCGTTGGACGCGGTGTCGACGTGACATCCCCTTCAGGGGTGCAAGTGGCGAACCAGCCTCAATAGTGAGATGTCATCGTTGCCAGATACCCGAAGTCTACGCGCATCCGACGCCGAAATGCAGAAAAACCTCAACTATTCTGCGGCGCTCGCTTCCAATTTTTCACCTGCTACTCCTGGCGAACGCCCGGGCCGCCGACTGGCTGCCCGGGCGTCCATTCAGTGGCGGGGACAGGATTTGAACCTGCATAACCCGGCTTATGAGACCGGTGGGCTTCCGAATTGCCTCCACCCCGCATCGATACGTCCACGATACGAAGCCTTGCCGTCCTGCGGCAATCGGTTTTCCGAGGGCGAGCTGACCAGGAGGGAACGGCAACTCACTCCTGAACGCGCACTACGGCTCAGTCGTGGGCAGGAGCGGACTCCCGCCAGCCGCGCTCGATCAGGCGCATGAGCGCCGGGTACACGAGCAGATACCGGAACGGCATGATCGCTGCCATGTAGGCGCGGCCAAACCACCCGTTGACCTTCACCAGGACCGCCATCTGGCCCCGGTAGCCGCCCGATCCGTCCGGGACCCAGCCGATGTGCATGACCGTGTGGACGGTGCGGTTGGCCATCTCCGCCGCCCACTCGTCCTGGATCAGATAAAGCGACGTGAACGGGACGCCCTGGAACCCCGGACCTCGCGGCGCGTTCAGCAGGTCGTCCGGCATCCGTTCCATGAGCGACGGCACCCGGGCACCGACGCCCTCCTTCTCGCGGTCCCAGCCGAACAGCGCGCCCAGCTTCCAGCGGACATTCCAGACCACCCGCACGGGTAGCGGGGCGCCCTCGGGAAAGTCGGCCGAGAGCAGGCTCGACACGAGCCGAGGCAGGTCGTCCGGTCCACCGCCAGGCGTCCGCAGGACCCACACGTCCTCCACCTTGAAGTCGCCGACGATCTCGTGGATCCGCCACGGCCGTTCCGTGTGCTCGGCTTTCGACACCCTCACCGCTGCCTCCTCTTGCGAGACCCTTCCATACGTACATGCATGTACGTATGTTACATCTCACTGAACGACCACCACTCGGGAAGAGCCAGGGGAAATGAAGATCACAACGAACGAGCCGGCCGTCGTCCAGTAGAACGTCCTCGACGAGATCCGCGCCCTCAGTGCGTCAGTGAGCGTGGAGCATGCGGGTGAGGTAGTCGCGGGCGAACGCACGGATGGCGGGTTCGTCGTCCAGAGTCAGACCGCCGCCGGGAACGAGGAGGAGGGAGACCGCGACTCGCAGGAGGACCTCGGCGACCGTCGCGAAGTCCTGGGGGTCGTCGGGACGGGCGCGGCGGAGCCGGTCGGCGAGGATGTCGCGGGCGGCGACCATGACGGCGCCGCCGTTCATGCTGAGTTGCGGGAGGAACGCCTCGGGCTCGCTCTGCAGGACACGCGTCATGAGCGGGTGGGTACGGGCGCCCTGGAGACCGGCGACGAAGCCCTCGACGACGGCGTCCTCGGGCGAGGGCAGGTCTTCGGTCGCGTCGGCGATGGCGGTGAGGAAGCGGCGTACCTCGCGCAGGATCACGGCCTGGAGGAGCTGCTCCTTGTTGGTGAACCGCCGGTAGATGGTCGTACGGGCGACTCCGGCGCGCTTGGCGACGTCTTCGACGCTGACGCGGCGCAACCCGTACGTCTCGAACTCCGCCAGGGCGGCATCGAGGATCCGGGTGTCCAGATCGTCGGTGTCAGGGGTGGCGGCGAGCAGCCCGGTCAACGCAGCGTCCATGGTCATAACCCTATTTCCTGGCCCGATCCCCCACTGTAACCCGGAACGAGACACAGCTACAATCTTCGTAGTTCTGTTCCTCGCGTTCCTCTTGGCGGTGCCCATGACGGAGAAGGCGACCGAGCCGCTCGGCCCGGATTCGTTGACCTGGCGGTACTTCGGCGACACCCGGATGTTGCTGGTGGGACCCCGCGCGGCCGTGCTGCAGAACATGCTGCCCGCGCTCGGTCAGGGAGTCCTGGACCACTCGGTGTTCTTCTCCGAGACGTTCGCGCGCCTCAAGCGCTCCGCCGGGCCGATCCTCAACACGGTGTACGGCGGTTCGCGGTCGGCGGAGATCGGGCAGCAGGTCCGCGACTACCACCGGGACATCAAGGGCACGATGCCGGACGGCTCCCGCTATCACGCGCTCGATCCGGAGACCTACTTCTGGGCGCATGCGACCTTCCTCGACACCATGGTGTACGGGATCGAGAGGTTCATCCGGCCCCTCAGCGAAGCCGAGAAGCGCCGGATCTATGAGGAGTCCAAGACCTGGTTCCGCATGTACGGGGTGAGCGACCGAGGCATGCCCGAAGACTGGGAGGCCTTCCAGGCGTATTGGAAGCGCATGCTCGAAGAGGTCGTCGTCCCGCATAAGACCGCCCGCTATGGCGTCGGCTACGTCATCAAGGGGCTGCCTGCCCCGCCCAAGGTTCCGGCCCGGCTGTGGCGCGCGGTCTCGCCGCCGTTCAACTCGGTGGCCCGCTTCATCACGGTCGGTGGCCTGCATCCGCGCATGCGCGAACTCCTCGACCTGCCGTGGAACACCGCCGACGAGCGCCGCTACCAGCGCTTCGCCGCCGGAGTCCGCCGTCTCAACCGAGCCTGGCCACTACTGCCAGAGGCCACCCGCTACCTCCCGCAGGCGAGGGCGGCCTTCCGCCGCGACGGCCGCCCCCGCTAACGACTTAGGACACCTCCGCCAACGACGCAGACCGAGGGCCACCCACTGCTGACGCCTTCGGCATCCCGCCGCCTCGGTTAACTGCGGATACGGGCGTCGTAGGACTTGCGAGCGTCCGCGTCGTACTCCAGGAAGATCTTGTCGAGGCCGTAGCGGCGCGCGATCGCCTGCTTGAGGCGGTCCGGCATGAGGGCGCCGAGGCGGATCTGGGCGGCGAGCTTCGCCGGGACCACGACCTGCGCGCGGGGCTTGCCGACCAGCGCGACAACAGCCGCGGCGATGTCCTCCGGCTCGGCGTTCTTCTGGCCCTTGGGGCTGCGGGTGCCCGCGATCAGCTCGGTGTTGGTGAACGTGGGCAGCACCGCTGAGACGTGGACGCCCCGATCCTGCACCTCCAGCCGGGTGGCCTCGGTGAACGCGACGACGGCGGCCTTGCTCGCGTTGTAGAGGGCCATCCCGGGCGTCGGCACCACGCCCGCGACCGAGGCGATGTTGATGATCTGCCCGTGTCCTCGCGAGAGCATGCGGTCCAGGGCGAGTTTGGTGCCGAGCATGACACCGTGCACGTTGATGTCGATGCACCGGCGAGCGTCGGCGTCGCTTTCCGCGGTCACCGGGCCGATCGGCATGATGCCGGCGTTGTTGACGAGCACGTCCAGCCCGCCGGCCTCGGATTCGACCTTGCCCAGAAAGGCCTCGAACGACTCGCGCGAGGTGACGTCGACCGTGAACGCCTGGACGCCGAGCTTGTCCCCCGTCTCCTTGACCGCCGCCTCGTCGATGTCACCGATCACGACCGTGGCGCCCTTGTCCTTCAGCGCGCGGGCGGTGGCGAGTCCTATGCCGCGTGCGGCGCCGGTGATGGCGATGACCTTGCTCATTGGGCGAACTCCAGGCTCATTGGATCAACTCCAGTTTGACGGGCAGGCCGTCCTTGGGCGAGGGCAGGGAGGTGGTGTCGAGCGGCCATTCGTACCGCGCGGGCACGCTCCACCGGTAGCGCTGGACGAGCTGGTGCATGATGCCCTTGACCTGCATACCGGCGAAATGCAGGCCGATGCACTTGTGCGCGCCGCCGCCGAACGGAGCCCACGCGTACTTGTGCACCTTGTCCTCACGGCGGTCGGCTGCGAACCTCCCCGGATCGAACCTGTCAGGCTCCGGCCACCATTCGGGCATGTGATGGTTGGTCAGTGCAGGAACCATCACGGTCGTGCCAGCTGGAATGTGGAAACCAAGGATCGAGGTGTCCTTGACGACCTTCCGCGGCAACGCCGGCACGGGAGCCACCAGCCGCGTCGCCTCCTTCATCACCAGATCGATCGACTCGAGCTTGTCGAGGTCGTCGAACTCCAGCGGGCCGCCGAGGGCCAGCGACTCCTCACGTACCCGTTCCTGCCACTCGGGGTACTTGGCGAGGTAGTACGCCATCGTCGTGAGCGTGATCGTGGTGGTGTCGTGCGCCGCCATCAGCGCGAAGATCATGTGGTTGACGACATCGTCATCGGTGAAGCGATGACCGTCGTCGGTCTCCGCCTGGCACAGTGCAGCAAAGAGGTCATCGCCCCCTTCACTTCGCTTGGCGGGCAGGTGCTGGCGGAAGAACACCTCCAGTGCCTTCCGCGCCTTCAGGCCCTTGTGCCAGCGAAGCCCAGGCACCGGAAAGCGCACATAGGCGGTCCCCGCACGCACAGCGCCAATGAACGCGCCGTTGACCCTGTCGGCCTCGGCACGTTCCAACTCGACACCCATGAAGACGTCCGTCGCCAGATCCAGCGTGAGCTGCTTGACGTGGTCGTAGACCTTGAACCCCCTCTGGGGCTCCCAGGCGTCGAGGCCCTTGCTGATCCCGGGCGCCATGGCGTCCATGTACGACCGCAGCCGCGCCTTGGTGAACGCCTGCTGCATGATGCGCCGGTGGTGCAGGTGCTCCTCGAAGTCCAGGAGCATGATGCCGCGGTAGAAGAACGGCCCGATGAAGTAACTCCACGCGGGCCCGTTCGCGAAAGCCTTGTCCCTGTTGACCAGCACCGCCTCGGCCGCCTCGGGTCCCTGCACGGTGACGATCCGCTGCCCGAGCAGCCACCCCCAGGTGACCGGCCCGAACTGGTCGTACCGCATACGGGCGAACCCGAACGGGTCGCGCATGACCTTGATCGTGTTGCCGATGTACGGGAGACCTGGCTCTCCGCGTACCGGCTTGAGATCACTGCCTTGCGGTGGCGCTGCGAGGATGCTCGTGCCCATAGGCCCTCCGGCCCCCGGTCGCGCCGGGACGTGGAACAGATGTGCGGAATATGTAGCTTTGTTGTAACGCACCGGGCAACCGCATGTCCAGAGTAGGCAAACCGTCGCCTGCGGAGCCGCCGCCGCTGTCGGCCCATGTGCAACTGACGCACGCGCGCAACAACCGCACGGTGATGGCGCGTCCGTTGCTGGGCCTCAGGTGGAGGATGGGCAGGCTTTGGCGACGGATCAGCGGGCCCTTGGCGGCGGATTAGCAGGCCTTTGCGGCGGACTAGCGGGCTTTAGCGGCGGGCTTGTTGCGGAGGATGCGGCGGCGGGCGGTGTCGGTGAGGAGGCGGTACGCGCCGGAGCGGTCGCGGTAGTACGTGCGGCCGTCAGCCGGTATTGGGACGCCCTCTTCTCGGAGCGGCGCCGTGCGGAGGCGGCGGCCAGCGGTGACCGGGATGTCGTCCACGACCCGGACGATCGCGGGACGCAGTTCGGGCTCCACTCGCAGCAGCGCCTCCGACAAGTCGACCGGCTTGACCTCGCCGTCACCGCGCAGGGTAACGGCGGCCGCAGCCATCTCGGTGTCGCCGACCGGGATGCCGTAGACAGCGACCGCGTCGATGTACGGCAGATCGTCGAGGGCGTTCCGGATGGGGCCTGGCGGCACGATGCCCTCTGCGGTCCGGATCAGCTCGGCGTCGCGGCCGACCAGCCAGAAGTCCCCGTCGGCGTCCCGCCGGAACAGGTCGCCGGTGATCGTCCAGGCGTCCTCGGGTTTGAACACGCCGCGTATGACGCGAGGGGTCGTGGTGACGCGGCTTGGCTTGACGCGTGCGACCAGCATGCCGATCTCGTTCGGCTCGCATTCCTGCGCGAAGCCGTCCGGTCCCTCGGCGAGCCGCCCGTTCTCCAGGTCGTAGCGCGCCAGCCGCACCTCCGCGCTGCCGGGCAGCGGGCGGCCCAACGAGCCGGGCTTCTTGCCGCTCAGGTTGACCAGGATCGCCTCACCCTCAGTGGCGGCGTAGAACTCCAGCACCCGGGCCGGCGCAAACCGGTCCTCGACCCGCCGCCACAATCCGCGTGGCATGCCGGAGCCAATGAACAACCGCACCGGGTGGTGGCGTTCCCCCGGGTGAGGCGGCGCGTTCACCAGGTCGCGCAGGAGGGTCCAGGTGTACGAGGCGACGGTGACGCCGTAACGCCGCGCCTCGTCCCAGAACGTCTCCGGGTCGTACGCGCTGGCCAGGGCGAGCCGGGCGCCGCCCGCGACCGCTCCGCCAAAGCTCATCAGGAGCGCCGACGGGTGATGCAACGGCGTGATGCTGAAGACCGTGTCAGCCGGTGATAGCGCCGCCGACGAGGCCGTGCCGAACGCCGACAGCGCCCATCGCCGGTTGGTGATGCGGGCCGCACGCAGGTGTTCGCCGTCGCCGGTGAAGAGTATGAACGCGGTGTCGCCCGCGCGCCCCGGGTTGGGCCGGTACCAGCCAGGCAGCGGCACCTCGTCCGGGTCGATGCGTTCCATGTCCATGAGCGGCAGCCCAAGGCCGCGCTCCCCGCCGCCGAGCATGTAGCAGGGCACGTCCCCGGAGAGCTCGCAGGCGCGCGCGGCGTTCTGCGGATCAGCCACGACCCTCGTCACGCGGCCGAGATCGATCTCGCGCGCCAAGTCGCCGTCGGGCCGGTGCAGGACGGCGACGGCGCCGAGGCGGCTCAGCGCGGCGACCAGCGCCAGTGCGCTCGGCCGGGTCTCCATGAAGACGCCCACCGCGTCGCCCTGCCGGACGCCGATGCTGATGAGTCCCCGGACGACGGCGTCGATGCGCGTCTTGGCCGCGGCCTGGGTGTGTGCCCGCCCCTGGTAGAGGAAGAAGATGTCGTCCGGTGCCCGCTGCGCCTGCTCGTCGAGGAGGAGTCCGAGCGACATGCGCGTGTCGGACTGGATGCGTTCGAGGCGGGCGAGGCGGGGCAGGTTCTGTGCGGCCTCGCCGGCGAGCTGGCGTCCGCCGCGTACCGCCCGGGAGACGGTCACCGCGGCCGAACGCACGGCACTCGCGCCGACACCGGTCGCGAGCTGCACGCCGTAGCCGACCGTCCCGCCGGGCGGGCTCGCGGTCGATGCCGCAGCCTCGCCCTCGACCGGCACGATGATCTCTGGCAGGTCGGATTGCCCGGCGCGCCACTTCGCCCACTCGGCGACGGCGGGCCAGGTCTGCGCCAGCGCGAGCGAGCCCACGACAAGGCCGAAGTGCCCGGCGCGCAGGGACGCCTCGTACACCTGGGCCCGCGGCGCCGCCCGGCGGATGCCGCGGACCATCGGCGGCGGCGCGATCTCGTCCAGCTCGCCGACGAACGTCACCACCGGGCACGAGATGTCGGCCAGGGTCACGAGGCGGTCGCCGATGACGAAGCCACCGGTGAGCATCCGGTTGTGCTGGATGAACTGCCGCAGGAACTCCGCCAGCGCGGGCCCCGGCCAGGCCACCCAGCCTTCGCGTTCGAGGAAACGCCGCTGGCGCTCGCGCGGCGCGAGCCGTTCCCGATCGTGCAGCTGCCGGATGAAGTCGATGCGGCTGCGCACCGACTTGACCGGGCTGAGCAACTGGAACCCGGTCCGCGTCACCCATCCCGGCACCGCGACGTTGCCGAGCAGCCGGTCGGGGATGCGCCCCGCGCCCTCGGCGGCGACCCAGCTCGGCAGCCCGAACGGCAGGCCGACGCTGATGTCGGCGGGACTGCCGAACGTGATCAGCGACTCGATGCCCTTGCTGCGGCGGTACGCGGCGACCTGGTAGACGAACATGCCGCCCTGCGAGTAACCGGCGAGGTGCACGTCCTGGCCGGTCGCCTCCCGGATCCGGTCGATCGCGTCGCTGATCGCGAGGACGTGGTCGGTGATGGTGCGTTCCAGCCCGCCCGGCTCGCGTTCGGGCGCGCCGAAGTCGACCACCCACGGATCGACGCCGAACTCGTGGAGCATGCCCACCGCGCTCACCCGCGCCGAGATGTCGTACACCTCGGCAGTGATCATCAGCGGTGGGACGAGCAGCACCGCCGGCCGTTTGACGTCGTCCTCCGGCGGGCTGCCCGGGAAGTAGTGCCGCAGCCGGTAGACGCGCTGCTCCGTCACCACCTCGAACGGGGAGGCGTCCGCGTCCGTATCGAGGTCGAGCCCGCCGAACCGCGCCACCTCCAACGCGTTCTGGGCGGTGGAGCCCAGGCGCGAACCCAGGCGGAGGAGCGATTTGGCAACAGAGGGCATCGTCGGCCTTTCACATGGGTCGATGCCATGTTGTCCGCTGGGGACAGGATTATCAATAAGTGATCAGGCGGATCCGGAAACGATACGGGCTCCGTCCATCTTCCCAGCTTGGAGGCGTTCCCACATGTAGCGGCGGCGCGGCTTGCCGCTGGAGGTGCGCTGGATCAGCCCGGTGCCGACGACGATGGTGAGCTCGACCCCCTCGTCCCCCAGCCGGCGGCGCAACATCTCGCGGACATCGGGCGCCCACGAGTCGTCGGTCGTCTCGGCGAAGAGCGCCAGCCCCTTCTGCCCGGCGCCCGGAACGGCGGCGACCACGATGC
This sequence comes from Actinomadura sp. 6N118, assembly GCF_044326415.1. Classification (NCBI taxonomy): domain Bacteria; kingdom Bacillati; phylum Actinomycetota; class Actinomycetes; order Streptosporangiales; family Thermomonosporaceae; genus Actinomadura; species Actinomadura sp. 6N118. The sequence goes on from NZ_JBIRAZ010000025.1 coordinate 167,611, forward strand.
GGCCCTTGCCCAGCCGGGCGACCTCAGCGATCTTGGCCTCGAGGTCCTCCACGTACACCGAACGGCCGCGCACCTTGATGCTGTCGCCCATCCGGCCGAGCACGAAGAGCTGCCCCGCGTGGAAAAACCCGGCGTCACCCGTGAAGACCTTGCCGCCGTTGAATCGCGTCGATTTACCTTCGGCCCCGGCGTAGTAGCCCGGGCAGGCGGAGTCACCACCCACAACGATCTCACCGAGACAGCCCTCCGGCAGCTCCCGGCCGTCATCATCCACGATCGTGACGGGCACATCCTCCTGAGGCGTACCGCACCCGACCACCCAGCCGGTCTTGGCGCCCACTGACTGCGGCCCCAGACCATGCTGCTCCAGGATCCGCACAGGCTGCCCGAAAGCCAGCGACTCATTATCTGGCCGCACTGCCAGTGGGTCGCGCTCCACTTCGTCCAGCGTGACCAGCAGCGTGGTCTCCGCCATGCCGAACGCGGGCTTGAACGCGTGGCGCGAGAACCCGAACGGCTCCAGCAACTCGGCGAAGACCTCCAGCGAGTGCGGATCGATCGGCTCGGCCCCGATGATCGCGGTCTTCCAGCCCGAAAGATCGACACCCTCCAGCTGCTCCGGTTTCACCCGCCGCGCCACATACGCGTACGCGAACGGAGGGGCGGCGGTGTGCCGCGCCTCGGTGAAGCACCGGATCCACCGAGCAGGATCCCGAATGAAATGATCAGGCCGCATCAGCTTCAGATGGGCCTGCCGGGCGATCGGGGTCAGAAAACACCCAATAAGGCCCATGTCGTGGTAGAGCGGCAACCAGGAGGCGACGGTGTCCTCCTCGTCGAACCCGGCGCTGCGCGAGATGAGCTCGGAGTTCGCCTCCAGGTTGTCCCACGTGACCATGACACCCCGCGGCGCGCCGCTGGAACCGGACGTGAACTGCAACAACGCGAGCTCGCCCAGCTCCTGCACATCGGCCTCAATCGAAGCCTGCCGGGGCTCCCAAGGCCCGCCGTCCAGCCCGGCCTGCTCCATGGCACGGGCCGCGAGCGGGGCCAGATCAGCCGAAGCAATGGTCAACACCGGCTCGGCCTGGCGCAGAATCGCCGCGACATGCGCAACGTAATCATCACCGTCCTGGAACAACGGCGGCGTGATCAAACACACGGTGGCACCCGCCGCCCAGACCCCGTAATACGTCTCGATGCACGTGAAGTCGGTCGGAAGGACCATGCACACCACGTCACCGGGCCGGACGCCTGCCTCGATGAGCGCTCCACACGTACGACGCGCGGCCGACGCCAGCTCACCGTAGTCGCGGAACTCCCACCCGCCATCGTCACTCGCCAGGTGAACGCCGCGTCGCATGTTCGGCTTGTCCAGCCAGTCGCGCAGCGCAGATGTCATGCGGGGGTCCCTTCGCGTTCACACGTGACTCGTGAGTAACTTCACCAGGACGGCCGCATCTGCGTCAACCGCGACGATCACAAACCAAACGCAGGCTCCTGCACATGCGCGCCCAGTGACAACTGGACCGCCAAAAATCGTCACGCGAGGCCATTTCATCCCCATTGATCCCGTTGTTACCGTCGCGCACAAACCTGCGAGCAGGAACGAGGTCACATGCAGCCCCGCTTGGCCGCCGTCACCCTCAGCCTTCTCCTCAGCGCCGGCCTGCTAAGCGACACGGCATCTGCGCAAACAGCTGTAGGCGAGAAACGCGTGAGCTCGCGGATGCTAGAGCTCACAGTGAAATCCAAGGCCATGCGCAAGACGCTCAAGGTCCGGCTGCTGGTACCCAAGGGCTGGTCGCGCAACGCCAAGCGCACCTGGCCGATCGTGTGGGCCCTGCACGGCGGCAACGACCGCTACACAGCCTGGACCAAGAAGACCGACATCGCCGCCCTGGCCGCACGCCGCCAAGTGCTGGTCGTCATGCCCGAAGGCGGCTTTGCGGGCGGCTACACCAACTGGTGGAACTACGGCCGAGGTGGCAGCCCGGCGTGGGAGACGTTCCACCTCACCGAACTACGCTCTCTCCTAGAAAAGCGGTATCGAGCAGGCAGGAAGCGCGCGGTCCTGGGCCAGTCGTCCGGCGGATACGGCGCGTTGATCTACGCGGCCCGTCACCCCGGCATGTTCCGCTTCGCCGCCTCGTACAGCGGCTACGGCTCCACCCTCACGAACGGCGCGCCCGACGTGCTGATGACCGGTCTGTCCGGTCTCGGCCCGTTCACCGACAAGTACGCGATGTGGGGCCACCCGATCTTCCAGCGCAACATCTGGGCGGCGCACGACCCCGTGTCAAAGGCCGCGGGCCTCCGCGGCACCAAGCTGTTCCTCTCAGTCGCCAGAAGGGGAGTCAAAGGCCCCCTCGACCCCCCGACCGGACAGGCCGCCGACCCCGCTGAGGCGTTCTGCTGGTACACCACCCAGCCGCTCCTCAAGCGCCTCAAACAGCTGAAGATTCCAGTAACAACGCACCTCTACGCCAAGGGCACGCACAGCTGGGCCTACTGGAAGTACGAGCTGCACCGTTCCTGGCCGCTGATAATGAAGTCCCTAGGCGCTTAGGCCAGCACGCGACCGCCTGGCCACCAACCGCCACCCAAGCAACGTCACCCCGGTGAAGACCGTAGCCACAACAATGAACGCAACGGCCGTACCCTGCCCGGAAAGCGCCCGCAGCACCATGCCGGCGGCAACCGTCATCACCCAGATACCCACGCCAACCGGCAAAAGCCCGAACGGCTCACGCCAGGCGCGAGTAACACCCCACCCCAGCGCCAGTCCCACCAGAAACGGCCAAGCCGTAGTCGCAAACCCGCCCAAGCTAGCCGCCTCCTCGTGACTGGCCCGCCCGATCAGGACGAACACCAGCACGCAACAGACGTCCACAACCCCAGCCGTAACTCTCCGCACCACCCCAGGCTATCGACGCGAACGCACCCCGGGGCGGAGCCCCTGCATCGGGGGTTCCAGGGGGTCGCCCCCCTGGGAATGGCGAAGGGGTTGGAGGCTCGCGCTTTCTGCGAGCACACCAACCCCAAACCCTGTAGCGGGGGCAGGATTTGAACCTGCGACCTCTGGGTTATGAGCCCAGCGAGCTACCGAACTGCTCCACCCCGCGGCGATGCGTTAACTCTATAGCGTCCGGAGGGTGAACGCGAACTGATTGCCGGGGCGCGCAGAGCGGCGGTGAGCATCTCGACGAGATCGGCCACGAACGTGTCGTGGTCGAGCAGCGAGTCCTTTCGAACGGTGCGGTCGGCCAGGGCCGCGGTGAGGAACGCGATGACCACGGCGATGCGTTCCACCGCGAGGGGTGCTGGGAGGAACGCGCGGCAGGCGTCTTCGAGCAGGTGGAGTTGTCTCGCGATCGCCGTGTCCCGGATCAACGTGGGCACGGTGTGGCTCCGTACGCCGGCGTGTCCGGCGACCTGCACCACGATCCGCAGGAAGTCGCGCCCCTCCTCGGTCTTCAGTTCCTCGGCGATCGGCTCCACGATGGCCTCGACGACGGCCCGGAGGTCGCCGGGGTCGAGGGTGGCGAGCGCCTCGGTCCGCGCGGGCTCCATCCGATCGACGCCCGCGCGGAGGATCGCTTCGAGGAGGCCGCGCCGGGACCCGAAGTGGTACGTGATGGCCGAGTCGTTGCCCTGACCGGCCAGCGCCACGATGTCGCGCGTGCGGGCGGCGTCGATGCCCTCGGTGGCGAAGAGCCTCGCACCGGCCCGCATGAGCTGTTCCTTGGTCGCCCTTGCGTCTCTCGGCACCCGATGATAATAACAGGGGGCGTTAATAACGGGAGGCGTTAGAATGTACGACCCGTTCGACCCTGGCTTCCAGGCCGACCCGTATCCCGCGTACCGGCGACTCCGTGACGACGACCCCGTGCACCGCCACGGCGACCCGCCGTTCTGGGCGCTGTCGAGGTTCGCCGACATCTGGGCGGCGGTCCGCGATCCCGCGACGTTCTCCTCCGCGCAGGGCCTGACGTTCTATCCGGACGAGATCGGCACGCTGGGCCTCGCCCCGACGATGGTCATGCTGGACCCGCCCCGGCACACCCGGCTCCGGCGCCTGATCAGCCACGGCTTCACACCACGCCGGATCTCCGCTCTCGAAGACCTCCTGCGGGAGTTCGTCCGCAGCCGCCTCGACGACATGGAACGCAAGGCCGCGGACAACGAGCCGGTCGATCTCCACCGCGACTTCTCCTCTCCGCTCCCCACGTTCGCCCTCGCCCATCTCCTCGGCGTCCCGGCCGCCGACCGCACCCGTTTCGACCCGTGGGTGGCCACGCTGACCACGCTGCAAGACGACGGCTTCAGAGGCGGCGCCGTCGAGGCCGTGGCCGAGATGTTCGCCTACTTCAGCGACGTGGTGGCGGCCCGGCGCGCCGACCCCACCGACGATCTCATCAGCGCGCTGACCAGGGCAGAGATCGACGGCGAACGTCTCAGCGACTGGGACATCCTCGGCTTCTGCTTTGTCATGGTGGCCGGCGGGAACGACACCACGGGCAACCTCATCTCGCACGGTGTCGCGCTCCTCGACGGGCACCATGCCCAGCGGGAAAAACTGGTCGCCGATCCCTCCCTCATCGCGAACGCGCTGCTGGAGTTCCTGCGCCTCGAAGGCTCGGTCCAGGCGTTGGCGCGTACGACCACCAGGCCCGTCACGCTGCACGGAGTCGAGATCCCGGCGGGCGAGAAGGTGATGATGTTGTACGGGGCGGCCAACCGGGACGAACGCGAGTTCGGCCCGACCGCTGGCACCCTCGACATCACTCGCGAGATCCCGCGTCATCTGGGCTTCGCGACGGGCGTGCACTTCTGCATCGGGTCTCACCTGGCCAAACTGCAGGCCCGCATCGCCCTCGAAGAGCTCTATGCGCGCCATCCGCACGCGGGAGTCGACCTCGGCAACGCGAAGCGGATCTCCTCACCGTTCACGCGAGGCTGGGCCACGCTTCCCGCCACCCACATCCAGCCGCCGAACGAAGGAACCGTTCACCGGGTCCCGGCCGACAGGGACCAGTGACCCCCGCGACCGGCGCTTCCGCCTGGGCGTGTCCAAGCCCTTCATGTGCCGCGCGGTTCCGACCACCACGGCGGAGAACGGGTCGTCGGCGATCTGCACCGGGATCTCGGTCTCCCTGCGCAGGAGGTCGGCCAGGCCGCGCAGCAGCGAACCGCCGCCTGTGAGCGCGGCTCCCCTGTCCATCAGGTCACCGGACAACTCCGGCGGGCAGTTCTCCAGAACGGCTCGGACCGCGGTCACGATCGCCGTGATCGGCTCAAGCGCGGCATGGCTGACCTCCTCCGCGCTCAACTCGACCGTGCCAGGCAGCCCGCTGGCCTTCCACCGGCCGCTGAGCACGAGCCCGCCCGGCCCGTCGGCCAGTTGCTTCCCCACCGCCAGCTCCCCGACGAGCATCGCGCGCTCCGACCGGACGTACGAGACGATCGCCCGGTCAACGTCATCTCCACCGACCCGCGCCGTGTGGGCGAGGACGACACCGCCCGCGGAAATGATCGCGATATCGGTCGAGCCGGCGCCGATGTCGGCGATGAGGGCCGCCCTGGCGTCTCCGATGGTCAGCCCGCACCCAAGGGCGGCCGCGATCGGCACCTCGACGAGATACACCGCACGCGCACCCGCCTGGAAGGCCACGTCCTGGGCCGCCCGCCGTTCCACCGCCGTCGCCCCGCTCGGCACCGCGACCGCCACACGCGGGGGCGCGATCCGGCCCCACCTGTTCGCCCGCGACATGAATTGCCGCAGCATGCCGTCGGCGAGACCGAACTCCGCGATCGTCCCGTTCCGCATGGGATGCCCGATCGAGATCGCAGCACAACCGACCATCCGCTGCGCCTCCGAGCCCGCGGCGATCACGTTGTTGTCCTCCACGGCCACCAGTGACGGCTCGTTCAGCACCAGACCCTTGCCCAGCACGTAGACACGGGTGTTGGCGGTCCCGAGGTCGACCGCGATGTCCCTGCTGAGCATCCCCATGATCAGGCCCTTGCCGATCCGACGTTGTACGCGACATACCCGCTGCCCAGACCTTCAGGGCCCGCGTCATGTCAAGAGGACACCAAAGATCGTCGGCCCCCGTTCCAGGCGTCCCGTGCTCTGATGACAGCAAGGGCGCGGAATCAGGAGATGCCTACTCGCTAGTGAAGAAATGGCGAAGAGGTTGGTGCCTCGCGCAACCCCGCACAACAAAGCCACTCCGACCAACCACCTCAGCCCGGTGCGGGTGCAGGGCGGAGCCCTTGCAAAAAGGGGCGAAGCCCCATGGGGGTGCTGGGGCCGGAGCCCCTGCAAAAGGGCGAAGCCCATGGGGGTGCTGGGGGCGGAGCCCCTGCAAAAGGGCGAAGCCCATGGGGGTGCTGGGGGCGGAGCCCCTGCAAGGGGGCGAAGCCCCTAAAAAGGGGCGGAGCCCCATGATGGGGCGGAGCCCCGAATGGGGCGGAGCCCCGCGGGGGTGCGGGGGCGGAGCCCCTGCATCGGGGGTTCCAGGGGGTCGCCCCCCTGGGAATGGCGAAGGGGTTGATGGCTCGCGCTTTCCGCGAGCACACCAACCCCAAACCCTGTAGCGGGGGCAGTGTGTTCGCTCAGGACATAGGAATGGGGTGTCTCAAGACATCGGAATGAGCGGGCCGTCAGTCTCTGGCGATGTCGATGAGGCGTTTGGTGATCACTGCTGTGGTGGTGGAGGGCCGTTCCCAGGG